>JAVRCH010000184.1:0-66493 GCA_034530795.1 Nostoc sp. DedQUE12a | reverse complement strand
ACAAAGGTGCAAGGCGATGCAACAAAGGTGCAAGGCGATGCAACAAAGGTGCAAGGCGATGCAACAAAGGTGCAAGGCGATGCAACAAAGGTGCAAGGCGATGCAACAAAGGTGCAGGTCAAGAGACTTGTGTGTACACGGTAGCCGATTTGGAGAGAGACAGACTTGAACTAAAGTTCAAGACAGGGAGAGGTTCGTCAAACTCACATTAAATTTTTAGGCGATCGCTCTATTTTCTCAACACTGAATTAAACTGATATTTTGTAACTCCAATATCTAATCTTCAATCCCTTTGACACACTCAATACCAATTATGGGTACGCAGTCAAGAAAATCCTGCCAAAACTCTTGACCAAATTCTTCCACACCTTCAGGAGAAAGTATTGGTTTTTGCCAGCGAACTTCTTGGAAACCAACACTCCGAAATGCCCATTCATAAGTTTCTGTGCTGAGATAATAATTATCAAAGCTAAATTCCTGCCCATTACCATAAATTGTATATGTTATCGGTGTGCCTTCTATTAATGGCGAGTTGATACTTTTAATCAATCCATATTTTTTAGTTGCAAGATAAGACGTAGGCGGCTGAGAAGCATTATTATTCATAGTGACAAAACGACCACCTGGTTTCAGGTTGATAAATATGGTCTGACACATTTTGAGTAATTCTTCTTTCGTTTGAGCATAATTTAATAAAAAAGAAGCCGCCACCAAATCAAAGTTGCCAATTTTGCCGAGTTCTAGTACATCAGCAAGAATATATTCAATATTTTGGGGTTGCGTAGCTTCTTCTTGCTTTGCGAGTTCAATCATTTTTTCAGAAATTTCTACTCCTACCACCTTTGCTGCACCTTGGAGTTTGAATTGTCTGGTATAAAATCCTTCGCCGCAAGCCAAATCAAGGATTGATTTGTCAACTAAATTACCAAGCATATTAAAGTATGTATATGCTTCAATATGTAAGCGAAAGGGCAATTGTTTGGATTTTTTATACTGTTCGGCTATGGAATCATAGTGGACTGTCATTAGTATCTGCTCAATTTATAAAATGTTTGTATTAATTTATAAGCTAATAATCATTTAAATTGCATCCCCGCGTCTCCCCTTCTCCGTGTCCCCGCGTCTTTCTAAGGCTAAGGATTATGCAACTTAAAGGCAGATTAGCTTAATCAGCACCAACCCAATGCTTCACTGATTTGTCCTGCCAGTTTCAGGGGACGAAAAGGTTTGGCAAAGACAGCAGCTACATCTAAACCTGTAAAGCTATCTCGATCTGAATCTTGGACTTTAGCAGTTAGTAAAATTACTGGAATTGACTGAGTGACAGGGTTAGCCTTGAGTTGTTGCAGAGTGGCACGCCCATCCATATCAGGCATCATCATATCTAATAAAATAACATCAAGTTTAAAGTTGGCGGCTACCTTCAACGCTTCTCGACCAGAACAAGCAGTCAACACGTTCCAACCAGCACCCATTTCTAATCCCAATTTTGCGATCGCTTGTACATCTTCTTCATCATCAACAATCAAGATACTTCTGTTCATTATGTTACTCTCGCATGATATGTGATGCTGGTTAGCTTGACCGTTCTGGAATTATTCTAAAATGGGATCGGGGAAAAGTCGGGTAAAACTTTTGTTCATTGTCATTCATAAATCAGCTAGTTAAGGGTAACAGCACATAAAATGTACTGCCTTCCCCTAAAATGCTCTGAACCCAGATTTTACCGTTATGTTGCTGCACAATATTCCGACAAATGGCAAGTCCTAAACCCGTTCCTCCTTTGTTACGGGAATCAGATGCATCTACCTGCTGAAAACGCTCGAAAATAATTTGTAATTTATCTTCAGGAATTCCTCGTCCTTCATCTTGGATGGTAATCAAAACGTAGTTGGGTGAGGAAGTAAGGGAATTCTGATTTTCTTGAGAATCAACGGTTTTAGATTCTGAGAGAATAGCACTAATCCACACGCGATCGCCTGGTTCCGAAAATTTGATAGCATTACTGAGTAAATTTGTCAATGTTTGTAGTAGGCGATCGGAATCTGCCCAAAGTTCAATTGTTAAAGGATTAACAATTAGTTGGACTTGTAATTTATCTGCCATTGCTTGCATTGCCTCCGTTGCTGTAATTAGCAATTCAGCAACATTGCACTTGGCTCTTCGCATGAAGATTTTGCCCGATTTCATCCGCTCTAAATCGAGAATATCGTTCACCAAGCGCATCAGGCGTTCAGTATTAGTTGTGGCAATGCTCAGGACTTTTTGCCCTTGTGCAGTGAGAGTTCCTAGTTGTCCTGCACCTAACAAATCTAATGCTCCCATTGTGGAAGTTAGAGGTGTACGCAATTCATGACTGACTAAAGAGATAAACTCGTTTTCTAGACGTTTGCGTTCAGTGATGTCATTGGCAATTAATAAAGCACACGGTACCCCGGCGAGGTCAATCAATTCGATAGATATTAGTATAGTTTTAACTTCACCACATTTAGTAGAAAATTCAAATTCTTGATTGTAAAGCGAGCCAGTTTCCGGCAGAAGTTGGATTTTTTGGGCGAATGCTACTGTATTTTTCCCCAAATCAAGTTCAGTCGCGGTGTGTCCAATCACTTCCTCTAGAGAATAGCCACTGATCCTTAAGAAACTGGGATTGGCGTCAAGAAAACGAGCTTCGGAAACTGTAGCGATGGCGATTGGGTTGGGACTAGAGCGAAAAACCTTAGCAAACTTCTCTTCTGCTTTAGTACGATCGTGGATTTCTTGCTGCAACTGCTGATTTTGGGCTTGGAGTTGTTGTTGCAATTGCCGAATCGTCAAGTGATTTTCAATCCGAGCTAAAACCTCTTCTAGTTGAAAAGGCTTAGTGATATAGTCTACTCCACCGACTGCAAAAGCTTTTATTTTATCTAGGACATCACCTAAAGCACTGATAAAAATTACCGGGATTTCACGAGTGCGATCGTTTGCCTTCAAATTTTGGCAGACTTCATAGCCATTCATCTCAGGCATATTCACATCCAACAAAATCAAATCTGGAGGAACTGCATTTGCTCCCCGTAAACCCGTAGAACCTTTAGTAACACTCCTTACTTTATATCCCTGCTCCGTCAGCATAGCAGATAGAAGGTTTAGGTTTTCTGGTGTGTCATCAATTACTAAGATGTCGGCTTTGGGGAATTTGAGTGATTGGTTAAGCATTACAATATCGACTTTCGCCAGAATGGGTTACTCATTATTCCTAGAAATTTTTATCTTATTTCAGTTCCTTAATAATCAGTTACAAAAAAAATCTCAATTACCCAATTGTCTCCCCTACTTCTACCCGATTCCTTACTAATCTAATAAACATCAAATCAAGTTTATAGCTGATATCTACTAAATTACACAACAAGGAATAGCTTATATGCAAACTTCAACCATGCGTAAACCAATTGTTCTGACACCAGGAGAAGGCAATCAATTTTCGGTTCTTGGCGCACATTTTACAACCAAAGCAATCGGCGAAGAAACAAATGGAACTTGGGCAGTTTATGAAATTACAGATACACAAGAAAATGGCCCGCCACTGCACACTCATCCTTGGGAAGAAGCGTTTTATATTTTAGAAGGTGAAATAGATATTCAAATCGGTACAGAAACAATTTTGGCATCACCAGGCTGTTTCGTTAACATTCCTCACAATGCACCCCACGCCTTCAAAGTTCGTTCTGCTACTACAAAATTCTTAGTATTAATTGCACCCAAAGGAGCGAAAAAGTTTTATGAAGAAATGGGTGAAGTAGCAGATAGTCCAGTAGTAAACATGGAAAAAGTACAGCCTGTATTCACCAAATATGGATTGCAGTTTGCTGGATAAATTGGAAACTACATCAAATGAAAAAGAGGGGGAAAGGGAAAAGGAACCAGCAATTTTAAAACAGGGGTTTCAAGGCATGGAGTCGGCAATTTTTATCGCACTATGTATCTCCTCAATCTTCTTTTTTATTCTGCATTTTTCAAAACAGGGGCTTTATACCTTGTGGTGAAAAGTTTTTTCTTCTTCCCTTACCCCTTACCCTTTCCCCTTTTCCCTTTGTTGGTAAGCATAAGGTAAGAGGCAATAAACTTGAAAGTCTTTTTTCGATTGTTTATGTCCTAAACTATGCTTCAACTGCTATAGAGTAGAATTCTGAATTCTTGTTCATAAATCTATTTCTAAAAAGTCATCTGTACTCAATAACAAATAAGCAACTTAATTCTATGTCAAAAGCTACTCGTATCTTAGCTGCTAGTGTTCTTGGCTTGGGTCTTAATGCCAGCCTTGTCTTTTACCCAACCGCCAGTCAAGCTCAAAATGATGCAGGAGTGCCTACCGAACTCCAAGGTGAGTGGCGGTATGGTCGAATTTCATCCATCCAATACCAAGACAGCTACACAGGACGACCAGCAGCCCCGAACGGTTCTAGCGATCAATTTCAACTAGCCTCTAACGGTAACTACCAGCGAAGGAGGCTGATTCAAATCACCACCTATAACTGCACGTCTAACCTATTTATAGAGGAAAAAGGCAAAGTAAAAGTTGAAGCTGGTCGTTTGACTTTTCAACCTAGCGACAGCACATCCCAAGGGCAAATCTGCAATAGCGGACGTACTTACTCCAGCCGCAACTCAGCAAAGCCTGAAACCTACCAGTGGTCGATTCAAACCAATGACTACGGCCAGCAAGTTCTAGTGCTTGAAACTACAGACGGTCAGGGTAAAGCGCACTACGGGCGACCTCAATAAGAGGATGAGGATCGCAGAGGAGTCAGGAGGGAAAGACTTACTGCAACTTCTCCTCTGCTTCCTTCATCTCCCCTACTTTTCCCCGATTGTTTCCTAATCTACAAAATATCGAACTGAGGTTATTCTATGATTCACCATATTTCTATTGCTGTTAGAAACCCCAACCATGTTGCCCAAGTTCTTGCAGAAATTTTAAAAGCACAAGCTGTTCCTTTTCCTCCTAACCCAGGCAGTTATATGGTTATACCTTTCGATGAACATGGTACAGCCATTGAACTTTATCCTTTAGGTTCTCAAATAGAGCCTGGTGAAGGTGATGAAGAATGTGTATTTGTGCATACTGCTATTAGTTCCAGGTTTACAGATATTCATGCAGCTATTTCTGTACCCACTAGCCAGCAAGAAATTGAACAAATTGGTGCCCGTGAAGGCTGGCGCGTAGTGCGCTGTAACCGCGATTCTTTCTTTGATGTGATTGAGTTCTGGGTGGAAAACAGATTAATGATTGAATTTCTAACCCCAGAAATGGCGTCTGTGTATTTGAAATTTGCCACTGAGAAAGAAAATCTGAAATATTTTTTAGCAGAACCAGCATTAGCAACAATTTGTTAACAATTCAAAATTCAAAACATTTCAGATTCATCTTTCTAGTACAGCAGTTTGCAACTAAATGAGGTACAGAACCAAGGATTCACAAATCAAATTATTCTTCTGGCTCCTGCCTGGTTGTTGAGCGTAGTCGAAACACTGCCTTGTCTACGACACGCTGCGCGATCTGCCTCCTGCCTCAAAACCAGTGACTTTGTACTTCATGCAAAAGAAAACTGCTGTAATACTAGTTGTGCAACTTGTCAAATACCCACGCCAAAGCATCATCAACATTAGTAACGTAATTGCCTGGTGGTATGGCTGGACGACTCACCATTACAACTTTCACCTCAAGTTCTCGCGCCGCAATGATTTTGGCGTAGGTTGCATCACCACCGCTATTTTTACTGACTATGGTATCGATGTTATTGTGAGTCAGGATTTCTCTTTCATTATTGAGGGTAAAGGGGCCGCGATCGCACAATAACATCCCTGGTGGCACTAAGGCATCAAGAGTAGGAGGATCGATCATTCGCATTAAAAACCAAATATCTTTGAGGTGAGCGAAAGCGGCGAGTTCTTGCCTACCAACTGTCAAAAATACTCGCTGTGCCTGGTTTTGCAGCGCTGTTGCTGCGGCTGTAACGCTGTCAACTTCAATCCAGCGATCGCCACTTATCTTTTGCCAAGGCGGACGAATTAACATTAGATGGGGTATTCCGACTTTGGTTGCAGCATCTACAGCATTCCAAGAAATCTGGGTAGCAAAAGGATGGGTTGCATCAATTAGCAAGTCGATTTGCATTACTTCCAGATAACTAACCAATCCAGCTACACCACCGAAGCCTCCAACTCGTAAATCACCTAAAGGAACTAATGGTTCACGGGTGCGACCAGCTAGGGATGTAATTGTTTCTACCTCTTCCATAGCTGCGAGTCTAGCAGCTAATTCTGCTGCATCTCCCGTTCCACCCAGAATTAAAACGCGCATCATACAGATGGAATTTTGGCCAAAATACCATTTTTCAGTGCTTTTGGACGTTCTGACCAAGGCAGTAAACCATCTGGCTTGGCATAGTATTGACTAGCACACTCCAATACCGCAGATGCACTTTCATTTACAGCTAGATCGCCGAATAAATATGTTAATTTGCCTTTGGCAGCAAAGGCAACCACACAAGAACGATTACAAGCACTCATGCATTCAACTTCTTGAATTGGGAATTCGTCTCGCAACTCCCAATCTTGTGCTAGTTGCTGGAGTTCCTGTAATAGTTGTTCGCCACCACTTCCAGCTAAACGTTTTCCATCTTGCCAAACACTGGCACAGGTTTTGCAAACAAATAAAGTGTGGTCAGGAACATCACAGCGATCGGTTGTGGAAATATTTGCAGTCGCAGTCATCTGTACCTCACTCAAATGTGGAACTGATAAATTTACTTCGGTAGGCATCCCGACTCACTCAATTTGGAAGCAAGCGATCGCCCAGACAAGCTAATCTCAAATCTCAAATCAGTTCACAGTTGCCCCCAAGCGCCGGATTTACACCGAAGTTTAAGAGTTACCTCTGGTAGTTAACCCCCACCAGAACCGAATAACCTTAACAATCGTAACATTAGGGTCGAATGATACTGAAATCATCTAGATTTTTTATCTTGCTTTTTGAAAAATATATGTGTTATGATTGATAATTGTGTGGTTAAGGACGTATAGCTCAGTTGGTTAGAGCGCTACGTTGACATCGTAGAGGTCACTGGTTCGAATCCAGTTACGTCCATTTATGTTGTACAGTGACTAATTATTTGTCATCAGTGACAGATTAATGTCGTCAGAGACAAATTGTTGTCATCAAACAAATTAATTGGCTCTAAAGTAGCGATGACAAATTGTTGTCATGATTGTGAAGCTTCTGCAATAAACCACTAATATTTTAACTGCTTTAGTTTGATTAAACAGTTTTAACAAACGCGCAACTTAACAAAATGTCAACGTAGCGCTCTCTTTCAACCCTCCCAATTCAAAAGATGCAAGTTTATTGTGATACATTCTACCTAAGATTACGTAGGTAAAGCCCGTCATAGACATCGCTTAGTTATGAATCAATCAGCTTTTCAATCCTCCTATCTCTGGCAAAAGTCGCAAATTTTGTTTCTTAGCCAAACACATTCTTAGAGGACTTTCAACCCTGCCATTGTCATAAGGACGGTTCTATCCACAACTGTAACTATTTCCAGACCATGCCCAAATGGGTTTTCATAAGTTACTCAAACTATCAGGAATTTTGACCTTTTAGTTGGTTCAATAAAAAATTAGGGAGGGTTCCCCCTTGGTCGGGGGTGATTCAGTAGCCACTACAGCAGTACATCTGCACCCTTATTGCTGGGAGCGCACCTAATTCCTGTCTTGCGACAGCAGCATCAGGGTGAGCAGCTACTAGGGTCAGAAAGCAAGACTATCTTGCAACAGTCAAACTAACCCAGATTTTTCACAATTCAGCGGCTCTTGAGAACATGAACTGCGGCGCTGTTAAATATGCGATTGTCAAGGTTCAGAGATTTGTCAAATTTGGGTTATACGATCGCGGTATGTTGAAATCGCCAATATATAAGCTTTCTCCTGTGGACTGCCTCGAACTGGTTGCTGTCCTTTTTCAACAAGAATTCCAGCTTTTTTAGCCTGACTTTTAATGTTCTCAATTAATCTGCCGTAACTCCAGTGATGCACGTTAATGCGGTACTGTTTAGCATATTTTTGCTGGGCTTCTAGATAACCAGGGCATTTTTGCTCGGCTCTAGCTTGAATTTCACTTTGGACAATTTCTCGCATATCTAAGAGCTTGGGCAAGACTATACTGCTGGCTTTGTGGGTTTTAGCGTTAGCGAAGCTCGCCGAAGGCATCGCCACGATCGCAAACGCTAACAATCGGTCTACATATTGCCCTAACTCAGATTCTCCTAATTGGCTGTTGGCTTCACGTTTCTGTGCTTTATGGCGTTGGTGAGCTAAAAATTGTTTTTGTCGGCGCTGGCGGTTCAGGAGATTGTAATTTTTACCCAGCAATTGATGGACACTTTGGTAAACCAGAACTTTGTCTGCAAGGGCATCCACTACAGCAACGGTGGTAGGTTTTTCTAATCCCAGGCTTACTCCCACCAAAATATGAGATTGACTTTGATAAATAGGTTTACTAGGACGTTCAAAGGAATTATCAATTCTAGCCAGTGTAGATTGTTTGCGCTTGATAAAAGCTTGTTGTGTTTCGCTGAGGTCATTTTTTTCTTTCATTCGAGTGATGACTTTACCGATCTCAGCAGCTTTTTCTTGCCTGACTTGTTCTGTTCCTTGGGAAGTCCACAAGCGAGTGTCAATAGTGCAGTAGAGAGTTAAGTGGTTCACATTCCAAGGTTCGCCTTTCTCCTGGCCTTGTTGCCAAGCTAGACGACCATTTCTGAGGGTAAACAAGCTACTGGAATGTTGATTTTTGCTGTTGCGTTTAGTCTGTTGGTCTTTCAAAAAGCGTTGAAACCAATGAAGTTGACGAGTGTCGCAGTAAACCTCAAAGGTAAGATCGCTCAAGCCGTTAAATTGAACGCACAACCGTCCTTTTTGGTTCTTTGACCAAACCATGTATTCGTTGGTTTCAAAGACCAGAGGAAAGGGGAGAGAACTGGGTTGGCTTAACAGAATATTCTGCCAGTGCTTGGCTTGAATCTCGTCTTGAGGGACTGTGTTAGTAGCAACCAAGAGCGTCTCTAACCATTTTGTATTGAGCAAGTCTCGACCTTTAGGTATGCGGCTAGTAAGTTGTTCAGAGAGCCTTTCAATCTGAATTTCGACTTTGCGCCGACGTTGCACAAATTTCTCTAAATCTTCCTCTTTTTCACTGACTTTACAGCCATTCTTGAGCAAGTAACTAATGACGCAGCGTGTTATTATGTCGTCTGTTTCGCGGTAAGCCTGAAAAAGGGTATTTTTTAAGTTGGAGCTACTGTTTGATGAAGATAATTTTTGAGACTTTTTGCTCTTTGTCCTTTGAGGTGTACTATCAAAGCCAGATACTGTAATGCAATCAGTCAGCATTTCGGCTGCTTTAGTACGAATCACCTGTAAGGTTTGTCCACTGATTTCTACTAATTCCGCATCACTTTTGAGCATTGCTAGCCAGCGCATTTGACCCTCTAGCGATGCTCGTAAAAGTTTCTGTACGGCTAGCCAAGATTTGTAGATGTAGTCTACAACATGAATTGCTGACATATAGAAACTAGCGGGCTGACCGACAAAGCGAGGATCTGTTTTCAATGGTTGACATAATTGAAGAATAGCAGTGGCAGGAAGTTTGCCTTTTTGTCGGCACTTCTCGAAGTCGGGGTGCTGAGGAACCTGTTGCAGCAATTCGTTAATTAGGGGCGTATTTGCCTGTGCCATCAACTTCCAGAGTTGTTGGCGCACTGATTCACTGGCAGTAAGGCGACTTTGAATAGTAATCATACTCATGAAACTAGAATATCACAAAAACACATCATGTGTTTATGAAAAATTGTGTGTTTGAAGAACAGCTTATGTACGATAAATTATATGGATGAAAAGTTCTATACAAGTACAGAAGCCGCTGAAATTACCAACTGCACTCGCAGGCAGTTGCAGTATTGGCGTGAAAAGGGAGTTGTAGTGCCAACAGTTAACATTACTGGCAAAGGTCGTAATGTTTACTACTCCAAAAGCGATCTGTTGGTGTTGACAGTGATGGAGTATCTGCTATCAATAGGTTTAAACTTTGAAGTTTGCCATGCAGCATTAGAAGCATTGCGCGAAAGGGAAGCATGGTTATTTGATGAGTTTGTTCCTCAAGAAAAAATGAAGCGACTGATGCTTTTACCTACTCGCTCCCAAGAGCAGCCTTTGAAATTAGCAGAGTTTGACAAGCAAGTGGCACTGGATGCCCTTTGTCAAGGACAAACTGTGATACCTTTTTGGAGCGATCGCATTCATCAACAATTGAGGGATAATCTCAATAGTTTTAGACATTTTGCACAAGATTCTTAGTTTTTTCTATGGATGACAACTTGATAATAATCTGTAAGTGCAGTTATGATTACACTATTTGATTAATATTTGCTACATCAAGCAAATCACAGCCAAGCCTCTTTTATCGCTAAAACAACTATAAATATGTTTAGAATTACAAAAAAGCTTTTTACTGGTAAAAATATTTAACCATATAGAAGTAGAAAGTCAAATGAGTTGTTGTCACCCATTAGTCTCTTGACTAATGGTTTCTATGTTATTGATATTGACCATAGAATTTTTTCTTAATTTATTTATGAAGTGATTCAGTATGTTCCTTAAAAAAATTAACCCTACACCAGAACAACGCAAAATCTTTTTTCTTAATCCAAATCAACCTACTTTATTGTCGGGGAGAGCAGGTAGTGGAAAAACAACTACAGCAATTTTGCGAGCAAAACAATTAATCAATTTTTTCCAAAGACAAGGACTTGAGCCTAGAGTTGGATTTTTTGTTTTCAACAATACATTAAAAAGTTATTTACAAACATTAGCGAATATATATTTACAGGAAGTAAATTTTGAAGTATGGGTTATTGATAAATGGTGCAAAAATTTCCTAGAAACAAGAGGTCTTTTAAACTATATTATTGCTGATGAAGTTTTATGTAAATTTTGTTTATCACAGGCAATACAAGCAATTGAATTAAGTTCAAAACATCCACAATTAATTCAATTAGGTTATGAATTTCTTGTGGAAGAAATTAACTACTTACTGGGAAGATTTGGTTTAGATACAATGAGCTATATAGAATCAGAACGTATCGGGCGTGGTTCTAATCCCAATATTGATAATCAAACAAAACGTTTAATAGCTGAAGAATTAGTTCCAGCTTATCAATTAGCGTTGCAAGAATCAAATTATATAGATTGGAACTACTTACGCGAACAAGTATTTTCTTTTATGCAAGCAGGAATAGAATATGAAAAATATGATATTTTGGTTGTAGATGAAGCTCAAGATTTATCTGCATTACAAATAAAAATTTTGTTAAAACTAACTTCTAGTGACACTAATTCAATTACATTAATTCGTGATACAACACAAAGGATGGTCAAACTATTTATTGTAAAGTTGAGCGTGACCTTTCTCATGTCTCAAGAAAAGTAGAAGAAATACATACAAAGGGTCAATCTTTAATTAATTCGCTACCTGCTTTAGATGAATTCAAGAATCATGTTGAAAATAGCAATTTTAACTCAGAAGTTGTATTAGATATATTGAGAGAATTGAAATTTAAACGAAAAGATAAAGCAATATATAATGCTTTCACTACATGGTTATGGGCATCTCTACCGAATAAAAATTAAGTAATCTTATATGGTGATTATGCTTGAACTCACTCTTGATTATGCACACTAAAGGTACAACAGCTTACTCTAAACAGGCTTTTGGAACTCAGCTATCTCACTAAATAGTGTTCTACATCTGTGACAAAATCCATATTCCCATAATGCCGGAATCTTAAACCGCGCACCACATTTAGGACACTTGGAAAGTAACCGCAAATTATGACGATCGCAACCTCCTGTTTCTTTAAACTGCCACTTAATCTGGTGACAAGGCACTTGAGCATAACAAGCGCCACACAAGCGAATTGGTTCATGCTGCATCCCCACTCCAGCAGGCGGCAGCATTTGAGCTAACCTGTCTGCATCTAGTTCTACTAAAGATG
This sequence comes from Nostoc sp. DedQUE12a, assembly GCA_034530795.1. Lineage (GTDB taxonomy): Bacteria > Cyanobacteriota > Cyanobacteriia > Cyanobacteriales > Nostocaceae > Nostoc. The sequence goes on along the minus strand of JAVRCH010000184.1, from coordinate 54,401 downwards.
CGATCGCCTCCAACTCTTTTTGGCTAGGGCGAGGATTAAAATAAAATCGCTCCCACCTTGCTACCACTGCACCAATCCCTGCCAAACTACCCAACCCACTCGCAGATAGATGGTTAGCACGTCTGAACCTACCAAGAAAGTGACTCAGGCTCTCTCCTTCATAGGGTTGAATCAAGAATAGCCAAGGTTCAACATCTGGTGCTGGCATTATTTATACTCTGCTGCTACTTCCTGTAAAACAGCCTTGTCAATCTTCTTCAATCCCCTTGATAAACAACGAATTGCAGCTTCCCTAAGAATTTCATCAAGGCGACCAATGTAGCCTTCAGTTGCTGATGTGAGAATCCGTAGCATCTCCTTGCTCGTTAGATTGGAAGATACTGGCAGTTTCAAAACCATTTGTTCCCACGTTTCTACAGTCTTCTTGAAATCTTCTCCCGACAATTTACCGAAGCGCAGATGCGCCCGAAAGCGTTCTAGAACCTGTTCATCCCGCTTGATTACCGCATCCAAACGGTCTGTTCCTACCAGTACTACAGCAATTCCTAAGTCTTCAGCAATATCTCGCACATCAGCAAAAGTTTCAGGCTTAAGACGGTCAGCCTCATCAATAATTAGCATCTCTACACCGCAACCCTTGAGTATCTCTATAGCCCGATCTCGGAAATCAGATACTGTTCCCTTTGTGACCCGATATTTGAGATACTCAGTAATCTTTTTAAACAAATCCTTGGGGCCACATTTTTGGTGAGGTCGAATATAAACTACAGGCACAATCGGAGGTCGTCCAGGTGACTGCTGAGGTTTGTGTCTGTATCTGTAGGCATCACAAGCAACTGTCTTACCAGTTCTCGATTCCCCAACTACACGGCAACATTTTCTTGCTTTGCGCTTGCCATCTAACCAATCATGGAGAGTTTTTACCTGCTGTAATGGAACAATACTCTTACCCTTAAGACGAGCAATTTCAGCTTGTAACCAATCTTCATCCGGTTTTACCCCACCCAATTGCTGGGCGATCGCACTCGCATCTGTCATTGTTTACAACCCATATTCTTCACGCAGTTGTTCATAGTCCCACACCTCAATTTCTTCGTAATGAGATTGAACTGTTTGTGTAGATTCCACTTCATCGGGTTCAACTACTTGGGAGGGCAAGGCCTCAGTTTTACTTTCATCAACCGCAGCAGATCGCAAAATAGCCTGTTCCAATTTTTGACGCTCTTTACGGCTTTTCTTGGTAGTTACAAGAGCATCACGATCCATAACTTCTTGCAATAACGATTGGTTACTGATGGTTTTGCCTACGGTGCGGAGTCTGCGACTTGCTGCAAGAGCTTCATCTAATGAGAGTTGCTCCGTCTCCAAACCTTGAGCATGAGCGCGAGTCAGAAATACTTCCTGATTTTTTTCTTGGCGATAAACCAAAATTGTTGTAATGTCTCTGGGGTCAAATCTTAAGTTCACAGTTTCTCCCGCGTAACCTGCCAAATACTCCCCCCGGTACATTAAATTTTGAAACTGCAAGTATCCTCCTCTTTGCACTGTGCGCCGTGACTGCTTCATCAAACAGATATCTAAATCTCTTTCTGGGATTGGTACAGGCACTGTAGGCAACCCTGCTTCCCAACGGTCAAAGCGAGTTTGATCGCCCATTCGCGCATCAATACTTTGGTTGTAGCGGTCAACGATGTAGCGAACAAGTAACCGTTCTAGTTCTCGCAAAGTAAGTTTTGCATCCTTGTGTGCATCTTCTGGACGTTCCTGAACATTAGATCCGGTGTACCCAGGAAGCGTTGAAAATAGTTGCTCATTCAATGTCTTGAAGGGACGTTCCACTACTCCACCTTCACTAGGGTGATCGCGTAAATGACAGACAAATCCTAGTTGCGCCCCAATCTGACTCAAGTGGTTAGAGCGAAAGTCTTTACCACCATCAGTATAAAAGTGTTCTGGCTTACCGTAGGTTCCCCACTCACAATGCAGTTTGTACTCTAAACCGTATCGCTTTGGCAAAATCGCATGACGTAATGCTAAGGCTACTACCACCGAACTAGGGGCATCAAAACCCAAATTGATACCCATGATGCAACGAGAGTAGGTGTCGATGACTGTTGTTAGCCAAGGACGACTGAGAATTTCACCATGTTGATCTACCAGCAACACATCCACGCGGGTATGGTCGCATTGCCAAACATGGTTGCTGTAATCTACGGATAAATCTTTTCCTTCACGAGTTTTAACAGAAAGCGTTGTACCCCTCCATCCAGGGCTGCGGATACTTTTGGCTTTTTCTTGCTTTTCCAATATGGGCGCTAATACCCGTAACACGGTTCTGTAATTAGGTGGCTTTGAGTCCTCTAACTCACAGGCTTTAGCCTGGATTCTAAGGGCAACTTGTTTAGGGGTCATACGTTTACTACCCTTGTTGCCCTCCCTATAAGTCTTGAGAATAAAGTTTTCCCAAAACTCACCGATTCGATGCTTTCCTTTATCACCTCTGCCAGTTTGAGTGAGTCCGGCAACACCATCTTGCTCCCACTTTTTGACTAGTCGCTGCACCGTTCGCACCGATACACCTAGATTTTCCGCAGCTTCTTTCAACTTCTGCCCATAGGTAGTGCGATCGCATGGTTCCAGCAAACTTTGGATTACCTCTAGCTTGAGTTGGGCTGACTCTGAAAGTTCTGTGACAATCACATTACTCTCAAGAGGTTGATCGCTTTCTCCTTGTAATCCTTCTATAGGAATTGCCGAGGTATGAAGAGCTAAATCAGGATTTTGCTGACTGTTCATAATACATAAGTTTTTTATGAATACATGTTGTTATTCTAAGTCTACAGAAAACGACAGTCAATTTGTCATTATGAAAATATACAAAAGCTTTTTTCTCGCCGATGAAGCGACACCTAATTTGTCACAATTACGGATTATGACATTTATTTTGTCACTACAAAGAGGTTATGCTAAAACTCCGAAAGCGCTATATTCTATACTCTACAAGGATTTTAACGATGACAATAATTTGTCACGACGACAGATAATTAGTCACTGTACAATTAATAAGACACGCTCTACAACAAAAATTTACAACATATCCTATTTTGCGGGTATCCCGACTGAACCCCTGCCTAATGGCTAATGACTAATGACTTCAACGTTTTATTGATGCGATCGCCAGAAGCTTGTAAGTGGGCTAAGGTGTAAATATCAATATTTTCACTTAGTTGTTTGAGTCTGACATCTATGGCTGTTTGCAGTTGCCGCAATTCATACCACGCCAGTGTCCGACCATCTTCAGGTGCATCATTAGTATGCAACATCATCCCTAGCAAAATATTCAGATATTCTTGTTGCAACGAACGTCGCATACTAGAAATCGGCTTGAATTCTCCAAGGTTTAAAACTTCTGTCCAGATGCTTGTTTGCAGCGTGTCGAACAATTCTGGAATGGAGAGTGCTTCCCCAGGCTGGGTTTTTAATTCTATATCTTGTAACCGATTTAAGCGATCGCCATCTAATAGCGATCGCAGTATCCCACTTTGGAAACTCAAAATGCGATCGTGAATTGGATAATCAAGGCGATAATTCGGTGCAAAACTACCCCAATGTCGCCAACGCGATGGGGCTAACTGATTTAATAATTGTGCTGAGAAATTAAAAGCATCTTCACTAAATACATACTCTTGTAATTTAGTCAAGGCTTGACGTTGTTTTAATAATGAAACTGGCACAAATGCCCAGGATGTATCATCACCAGCATGGAGACGCCGAAACGATTGTCCAGCAATGTATTGAGAGAGCAATTTCGCATTACTAAAATAATATCCAAGTACTCTATCGAATAAGACGCGCAGGTTACTATAACTTTCTCCTGGCGATAAATAACCCTTTTCGAGGCGCTGCAACATCACGCGGGCGTTATCCATTTGCCACTGCGAATAAACCAGCACATCATTACTCATATCCCAAACATTTGCTAAGGGATTGATATCTAAAATATCTTCATCTGTTGCGTAAGATAATTCTGGTTGCGGTGAAGCAAAGGCAATCTTTTCTAAAAAAGTTTTTTCCATTTCTGGAATTATTGGCTCAATTCTTGGCGATGGGTTGATTTTATAACCATACTCTATTGCCCATTCGTCATATGGCCCGACAATTTCTGGAAAATAGTCCCCTTGCTCTACTCCCTGTGGTGCTACATTCACAGGTAGATAGTCCATCACTGAACCGACTAAACCTTTAGTGTGAGTAATTTCAGTGTTATTTAACTCTTGAGGTGCTAACATGGCGCTGCCGTGAAAATTATGGCGCAAACCAAGAGTATGCCCGACTTCATGAGCAATCAAAGAACGCAAATATTGATGCACATATTCTTGCATGGCTTCACTACCTGGTGTAGCGTTTTGCAAAATTGACAATGCCAATGCCCCCATAGTTGCCTGATTTACAGACCCCATACCATAGCAGACATCAGAATTCTTTTGTGAAACCAATGCTTGAGAGTTAGCAGTGTGCGACTGGAAACCGCTACCCATTGGCTTTTTTCCCCATTCCCTATTTTTCTCAGGTAAATCTTCACCACTGCATTCGGAGTTTAATCCCTTATTATTTGACTCCACGTAGGTGTAATATGTTTGGCGAATTGAGCGCACCATATTGGCGTCCACGATAATATCTGCATCCAATATTTCCCCGGTGAGTGGGTTGACGCGGGCTGGCCCTCTGGCAAAACCCCCATCCAGAGAATTGAACCAGCGAATAGTGTTGTAGCGTACATCTGCCGGTTGCCAATCAGCATCATCTGGCATTTGTTGTACTTGAATCGCATTTTGGAATCCAGCTTTTTCAAATGCTTTGTTCCACATCAATACGCCTTCACGAATCGCATCTCGATACTCTAGTGGTACAGCATTTTCAATCCAAAATACAATCGGTTTTTTGGGTGGAGATAAAGAAGCGTTGGGGTCGGATGGTTCTAAATGCCAACGATTAATGTAACGAACAAATTCTTCTTGAGAGTGATTATTAGAGAAATTTTGAAAGGCAGTAATAAAATATCCTACTCTGTCATCGGCAAGTCTGGGAACATAATCGTTGTTTTCTCTTAGCTGGGAAAAACTGTAGTGTACCTTGAGAGTCAGCGCCCTGCTATCGGGTACGCTGACTAAATCTGCTCCTTCTCGCGAAGAAAAACCATAAATCGAATCAATCTCTATGTTTTCGGTTAAGCTGTTAACATCTCCAAAATAAGACTTGCTTGGTTCTAAGTAATAATCAGCCTGCAAAGAGTATTTTAATAGAGAAGCTAATCCAGGAAAATCCTGCATTAAAAGGTTATCCAGGTCAATCAAAATATTTTTAGTAAAGGGATGAGTACCATCTATTGGTAGTGAATAAAGAACTGAATCGCTAAATGAACGAGCAAGCGATCGCTGTTCCGATTGACTTTCTGTTCGGAATTTTACATTCCGAACAACAAAATGCAATTTGTTGTTTATTCGTCGGAAATAAAAAAGAAAATCTGCCAGTGGCAATCCACTATAAATTCCATTTTCACCAATGCCCGATTCTAAGGTTACTGTGGCTAAATAGTTTTTATTTAACTGTTCTGGTTTAATTTCTAAATAAATTTTATCTGAGTCATGATTGCAATAAATTGTGAAGAGTCCCTCTAATTTATCTGAGCTTTTAGCTATTTCAATAAATCGCAAAAAATCATCTTTTCTACTATTGCCAAAACTATTGTCAGCACTTGCTAAGTTTTCAATTACTGGGAGTGCGTTAAATGGCTGCAAATCAATATTTTCAAGTTGGTTGGCTGCTGCATAATCCGTCACTAGTAACAAGTTGCACAGTAAAACTAAAAAAATTGCTAATTTCGCGACCCAGTATTTCATCCTTTGGCTTTCCACCTGAAGCAGTTATAGTGTTGAGAAAAATGTTGACTAAATTTGCAAATAGCCTAAAAGTAATGTGACTTTTGATTGCTATTAGCCACTCTTCAGTAATTATGCGTTTTTAAGAAGAGATTATTTATACATAGAGTATCTATGTCTGAAGATATATAACTTCTATATCTAAAGACACATGTTTTTTAAGACTATATCTTGTATTAAAAGCCAAATGTAGCACTAAAATTGTATTGGGTGCTACATTTGCCATAGTCAGAAATTTCAAGCATGAGTTATGTAAATGTGGTGTGGCGTGACAAATCGGCGTATTTCCCAATAATCGTTGCTAATTTCAACTATTGCTACGGGATGCTAGTTATTGTCCCCTAGCATCAGACTTTCTTTAGGAGCAAGGCGATTTTGTGTAGTTGGAGAAAAAACGAGCGTTCACGCAGTGTGCCGTAGGTATCGCTAAACTAAAACACATAAATAAGTAGTAAGTTATTTTAGTAAAATTTCTCGTTATTTTAATTTTTTTCCATATAGTTATTCACTCATCCCAAAAAAGCTTGCAGCTTCATTCTGATATTTTATCCTGGAACTATATCACTAACCCAATCTGCGGTTTGCAAATGAAGTGCTTATCCTATAGCAATCCTAAATCATTCGTGAAAAAATCTATTGCCTATTACCTATTGCCCATTGCCTGCCTCCACAACTAATTTCACAACTCATTGTTATCTCTTAATTTTTGAAAAATTCAAGTTTTCACATGGAACGAGGTTTATATTGATATTTGGGTAACAAATCACTGTATTTAAAAAACCACCTCTTCCCCAGGATTTAAAAACCTTTAATTTTTCACAAATGAGATATGCCTTTTGTTAGAAGGATAATTAATTTTTTCTAGTTAATCTTTATTTGTACTGAAAAAAAGCAACTTAATTCCCATGACAAATTTGATTTCTAACGCGATTGGTCATATCAGTTCTCTGCTTCAAGGACTTCAGGTAAAACGTTTTTTAGCTGTTGCCTTAGTTGGTTTTTTAGTGCTGACGACGAATATTACTTCTGGGTCTAGTAACCAAGACTTAGGCCAAAGAGTTCGTCAACAGGTAGAGCAAAATGATGCTCAAAGACCGAAAACAACAGGCCAGTGGAATCGAGAAGCTCGTGAAACCGAAGGCTCTCCTGGCGAACGGCTTCAAAGAATTGGACAACAGTCAGGAGAAGCCTTTAAAGAATTCGGCTCCGGCTACGTAGAGGGCGCTAAGGAAACTGCCCGTGGTGTAGGGGATAGTGCAGCAAAGACCGGCCAAGATCTCTCCAACCAAGTTCAACGCTAAATTCTGTCTAAAAACTGGTATATAGCGGGCAATAGGCAAAGAAAGTCTTTGGATGTAAGGGTTTTACGAGTGGTTTATGTCCTAAATTATGCTTCAACTGCTATATTTACAGTTTTTAGTTTAATCGAATACAAGATATCCTCGGAGGAACAGCAATGCTGTTCCTTTGCCTGTGTTGTATTTATAACTAAAACTTGGGCAATGAATACGCTACTACCGAAGAAAAGTATTAGGCGAATAGAATTCAATACGGTTCACTTAAGGGCAAAATTATTGTTTTACGAACCGCAGAGAACACAGAGAGAAGAAAAAGTAGAAATGCTTAACTGAACTGTATTGGAATAGTATTCGCTACTACACAAACGAAGTCCACCTTCGTGGACTAACTTTTTCTGAATTTTGCTCGATTTATCTGTATTCAAAAATCTATATTAATACCAAATAAGTTAGTTAAATAGCTTTAGATAATATCCTAGCAAATTCAGCATAAATAAACTTATTTATATAAAGCTTATTACTTAAACTTTAAAGTAGTAAATAATACTATTATTTTAAATAATATTAACTTAAAATACAAATTAGTTGTACCCCCCTTAAAAAAATTTGCTACACCCCATGTTAAGTAGTGGAGTTTATTTTTTACTCTAATGTAGAAAACGTTTTTTCTAAATATCAGACGGTTTGAGTTTTTATCTTTCCTTAGTAAATAAGGGATATTTTCGCGTTAATTTTTCCAAATAATAGGAAGATTTAAGTAGGAAGTGAGTAATATAAAGAGCGAAAATTAGTGTAAAGCTAATTAATAGCTATGTTTATTTGTACCCACTTACTTAGTAGCCTAAGTAAAAATTATGGTATCTTTTTTAACTATAAACTAAATGTTAATTAACATTCAAATAACAGTTGAATAAGCGCTTGAAAACATGGAAGAATAAAGAAATAGGAAGGCAGTTAATAAAAAAGTAGATTCATAACTTACGCGAGATGAAACAATTTAAGGGCACGCGAAAGCGGGGACTTGTGCTAACCTCTGCTGGGTTGCAGCGCTTACAAGCGGCGATCTTAGCTGTAGAGAAGACACAAAACAAAGGCGATCGCTTTACTCTAGAAGAACTACGGATTCGGATGAATGTTTCTACCAAAACTCTGAGTCGATTATGGTCATTGAATACAGGCGTAGATCAAAAAACCCTAAAGTTGTGCTTTAGTGCCTTTAATCTAGAACTAAGTAGCGAAGACTATACAATCTTAAATGAGCCGAATAATACACCAAGCAACAAAAGTCTCTCGTTGAGTGTAGATACAGAAGAAGTAAATTTGTCCCAGCCTTTATATACAGACTTATTTGTTAACCAAGACCATGAACCATTGGAAAATCTTTGGTCGTATCCAGATGGGCCGGTAGCTCTAGATTCGCCCTTTTACGTCGATCGCCCCCCCATTGAGGAGCTAGTTTATCGAGAAGTCACTCAACCAGGCTCTGTGATCTGGATTCGAGCGCCAAGAGAGATGGGTAAAAGCTCTCTGGTGCTGCGGCTGTTAGCTTTTGCACAGATGCAGGGTTATCACACAGTGAACTTGAACTGTAACCAAATCGATGCCAGCTGTCTGACAGACTTAAATAAGCTTTTGCGTTGTCTTTGCTGGCGAGTTGCAACAGAATTAGGTATTGACCCGAAGCTAAATGATAACTGGAATGAGGAAATAGGATGTAAAATTAGTTACATATTATACTTAAAATCTTATTTGCTCAAGCAGCTCGAAAGCCCAGTAGTTTTTGTGTTAAATGACGTTGACAGCTTTTTTGAACATCCTGAAGTTGCTCAGGAGTTGTTTGCTTGCTTCCGTTCTTGGTATGAAGCTGCACGACAAGATACCAACTTGCAAAAATTGAGGTTGGTGGTAGTTTACTCCACAGAAGTCTATGTATGGCAGGATATAAACCACTCGCCATTGAATATAGGCCTACCTATTCGTTTAAATGAATTTACCAAAGAACAAGTAAGATATTTAGCCCAACGACATGGGTTGAACTGGTCTGCTGATAAGGAGGTTAGGGAGCTGATGTCACTGGTGGGGGGGCATCCAGCATTGGTTAGGATTGGTTTGTATTATCTATGCTGTCAAGCAATTAGTTTAGAAAATCTCATAGAAGAGGCGATCGCTAATGGCGGCATTTACCGTTACCATTTATGGCGACACTGGTCAATCCTTCAAGAAAAACCTCATTTAGCCAAAGCATACGCTGAAGTTGTGACTAAAAAGGAAAACAGTTCTCTCAATCACCTTGATGTTCATAAACTCGAAAGCTTGGGGGTGATTCGCTACGAGGGCGATCGCATTGTACCGCGCTGCGAACTCTACCGCGCTTACTTTGAAAAGCAACTATCTACAATTGAAAAATAAGAGTGCGAGCTTTGATGATTAAAATTATTTGCGTGGTGTGCTGAGTGCAGTGCCAGCGTCATGGCAAGGATTAGTTTTATGATTGAAACCACAGTTCGCAAACAATACAACCGTCTAGCGTCTGTGTACGATCGCCGCTGGAAAAAGTATATTTCTAATACACTTTCTTTTCTCAAAACCTGGGCAGAAATCTCACCACTGGATACTGTACTTGATGTTGCTTGCGGAACAGGTGAGCTTGAAAACTTACTATTAACTGAAAATTCAACTCTAAAAATTGTTGGAGTCGATATTTCAGAAGAAATGTTAGCAATTGCTCAAGAAAAATGTAAAATTTATCCCCAAGTTTCATTTCATACTGCCAGTGCATCAGCGTTACCATTTGCTGACAATAGTTTTGATGTAATTGTGTCTGCCAGTTCATTCCATTACTTTAACGACCCATTGGCAGCATTAATAGAAATGAAGCGCGTACTCAAGCCTAATGGCAAAGTTGTAATTCTCGATTGGTGTAAAGATTATTTATTTTGCCAAATTTTGGATATTATATTGAATATTTTTGACCCAGCACACCAGCAATGTTATACCCAAGAAGAATTTCATAGTTTCCTGAGTTGTGCAAATTTTGTAATTTCTGGTGCAACTAAAGTTCGTTTTGGTTTGTTTTGGGGATTAATGCTAGCTACAGCCCAGGTGGGGCAATACAGTTCGGTTAAAGGGGAAAGGGAAAAGGGAAAAGGGTAATTTCAAGCCTTTTCCCTTTTCCCTTTTCCCAGCCCATATCAGAGATGAAAAATGCTTATCCGAACCGTATTGCACGTGGGGGGGCAAGACCCTCTGCCCCCCTGCCTCTAAACGCGATAAAATATTTTTTTTGTTTGTCGTCCTTCAAAAAGCAAATCTGGGTGTGGATTCTGGGATATCCTTAAGTAAGTGAAAGATTTGCCAAAATAAAGTAAGAATGAAGCTGGCAGCAAGAGTAAGTCAGGTAACACCTTCTTTAACCTTAGCGATCGCAGCCAAGGCTAAGGCAATGAAGGCAGAGGGAATAGACGTTTGTAGTTTTAGCGCTGGAGAACCAGATTTTGATACCCCAGCGCATATCAAAGCCGCAGCGGCAAAAGCTTTGGATGAAGGCAAAACCAAATACGGTGCAGCAGCCGGAGAACCAAAGTTAAGGGAAGCGATCGCCCGTAAGCTTAAAACTGATAACGGTCTTGATTATAAATCAGAGAATGTCATCGTCACCAATGGCGGTAAGCATTCTCTGTACAATTTGATAGTGGCGTTAATCGATCCAGGTGATGAAGTTATCATCCCTGCACCCTACTGGCTAAGTTATCCAGAAATGGTGACCTTGGTGGGTGGAGTTTCGGTAATTGTCCCCACAGATGCAAGCACAGGCTATAAAATTACTCCCGAAAAGCTGCGTAAAGCCATCACGCCCAAGACAAAGTTATTTATCCTCAACTCTCCATCTAATCCTACGGGGATGGTTTACACGCCAGCTGAAATTAAAGCATTGGCAGAGGTAATAGTTGATGCAGATATCTTTGTCGTCTCTGATGAAATTTACGAAAAGATTCTCTACGACGGTGCAGAACATATCAGCATCGGTTCTCTAGGGAAAGAAATTTTTGACCGGACTTTAATCAGTAATGGATTTGCTAAGGCTTACTCCATGACTGGGTGGAGACTTGGCTATTTAGCAGGGCCAGTGGAAATTATTAAAGCCGCGAGTTCCATCCAAGGACATAGTACATCTAACGTCTGTACCTTTGCTCAATATGGAGCGATCGCTGCCTTGGAAAGTTCCCAAGACTGTGTAGAAGAAATGCGCCAAGCCTTCGCTAAACGCCGACAGGTAATGTTAGACAGACTCAACGCCATTCCCGGACTGAGTACCGCTAAACCAGATGGCGCTTTTTATCTCTTCCCCGACATCAGCAAAACCTGTTTGAAATCCTTGGAATTTTGCGACGCCTTACTACAAGAACATCAAGTCGCAGTCATTCCCGGAATTGCCTTTGGCGCTGATGACAACATTCGCCTTTCCTACGCCACCGATTTGGCGACGATTGAAAAAGGTATGGATAGGTTAGAGAAATTTGTGAAGTCGTGTATTTAATCATTTGTCATTTGATTTAAAAATAAAAATGTCCTCTTCTAACAGGGAGGGCTTTTTTTATATAGCAGGGAAAAGGCAATAGGCAATAGGCAATACTTGTCGGGTTTTGGGGAAAAGGGGAAGGGGAAAAGGGAAATAAAAAAACTTTTACCCTTTACCCTTTACCCTTTTCCCCAAACCAAATTCCGAGTTCAAAATGCAAAAACCGAGCAGTATTGGGATTCTAGAAGATTAAATTGAGTTTTTTCAAAAATCAGTACACTTGTGCCTCGCCTCTTAATAGTTCCCTCTCTACTCAAATAATTTCAAGAATCAAACCGGATTGCTATATATATCAATTATGATTAAAATCCCTGTGCCTGAGAGCCTCTCCATGTCCCCGCACTCTTGCTTTTCTATATAGCTTTTCACCTTTGACTATCTCTTCATATTGCTGCTCATAGGGAGTGAATCTGATGGATTCTTGTCTTCCTAAACCCAAGATACCAAAGGTACAGAGGCTATTATAAAACAGTTCATGTACCCGCTTTTGAAGTATCTGATTGAAATATATCAAGACGTTACGACAAAGGATGACATTAAACTCATTAAAAGAACCGTCTGTTGCTAAATTATGCTGGGCAAAAACAATATTTTCTCTTAAGGATGCTCGAAAAATAGCGTTGTCATAAGCTGCCGTATAATATTCAGAAAAAGACCTTTTACCGCCAGCTTTTAGGTAAAGATGAGTATATTCCTGCATTAGTTTTAGGGAAAAAATACCACTTTTAGCATTTTGTAATACTTTTTCGTTGGTATCAGTTGCATATATGCGGCAGCGGTGATAAAGTCCTTCTTCTTCTAGTAGAATTGCCATTGAATAGACTTCTTCACCGGTGGAACATCCAGCGTGCCAAATGCGAATAAATGGATAGGTTTGCAAGAACGGGATAACTTGAGTTCTAAAGGTGTTGTAAAAGCTGGGATCGCGAAACATTGATGTTACGTTTACTGTCAGAGCCAGCAAAAATCTTTCTAAATAGTTACGGTTGTGAAGTAACCGCTCTTGCAAAGCAGAAATATTAGCTAACCCTTCTAAATGCATAAAGCCGAGAATACGGCGCTTAATTGAGGAAAGGGCGTAATTGCGGAAGTCGTAACCATAGTACTCATACACCCCTTGCAACAGCAAACGTATTTCTATGTCCTCCAAGCTAGGTTTGGGCAAAGTCATAATAATTCGTAATTCGTAATTCGTAATTCGTAATTTTTAACTCATGCATGAATTAGCTTTTTGAAAGAATGCTTCTGCAATTGGGGTCATTTCTATGATTAATGTTTGAGGCTGGTCAGGTTTTGCTAATTCAAGTGAATCTTACGACGAAAAGAGTTCTTGGAGCGATTAAATTTTAAATTTGATAATGGTGCTAATTTGGGACTTTAGTATAACCAAGTGGCTGTTACTCCTAAAACAGCGATCGCAATTATTGAAATCCCAGCTAGCAATCTCACTTGGTGACGCAGATTTTTAATCTCTTGGTTGAGATTTTGTGTATCTAGTCCAGAATATGGTTGAACTGGTGCAACTTCAATCGCTATTTCTTGCGGTTTAGCTGGGGTAGTTCCAAAAGTCACCTGAGAATGTAACCAATCAGCAATCAATTGCGGGCAGTTCTTTTTAAACCAATTAAAAGCCAAGGTTCTAAAAACTGGTTTCGACATCCGGGCAATTAATTTCATCAACCTGTTTACAGGTTTTACGGGAAGCTTTTGGTTGATTAAGTTAACCGAGCCAACATCATACAAACAATCCAGAATTAATTTTACAGTGGCTTCCTCACTGTTAATCAAGTTTTGCAGTAGTAGCAAAACGTCATGAATACGCTCTGCTTCAATATATTTTTCTGCCAATATTTCTGGAGGAATGAGTGATGTATTTAGAGAATTTTGTCTTACTATTGTCATATTTGAAACATAACAGGTATGTTACTGTCAGTACACCTATCTACCGAGAGAAAGATCTTTTATCTAGAGAAATAACCGAAAAAGTTGCATGAAACAAAGGTATTTTCTCTAAATACAGAAGTTCTATAGATTATTTTATTACTGAAGTCAATTTCCTGTCATTGATATTGTTTTGACAAAAGAATGGATTGGGGCATAGGGCAAAGGGCAAACGAAAGATCCCTCCTTTCCCCTTTCCCCTTTAACCTTTCCCCTTTTCCCTCACCTATACAGCCAAACCCGCAGCAGTGAAAGCAGTTGTTCGGTATCCACGGGTTTGGTGATATAGTCGGAAGCTCCGGCTTCAATGCATTTTTCGCGATCGCCTGGCATGGCTTTGGCGGTTAAAGCAATGATTGGTAGCGAGCGAAATTGGGGTTGCTGGCGGATGGCGTGGGTGGTTTCGTAACCGTCCATTTCTGGCATCATGATGTCCATCAAAACTATGTTGATGTCGGGATTCGCTTGCAGTTTCTCAATGCCATCTCTGCCATTTTCGGCAAACAGTACTTCCATGTGATAACTTTCTAAAAAGCTGGTGATGGCAAAGATGTTTCTGAGGTCATCATCGACAATCAAAATTTTCCTATTGGCCAGCACTGGGTCGGTTTGGTGTAGCTGTTCGAGCATTTGCCGCTTTGGTGCTGGCAGATTTGCCTGGACGCGATGTAAAAACAAGGCAGTTTCGTCTAATAACCGTTCTGGCGATCGCACGTTTTTAATGATAATTGTCTCTGCTAGCCCTCGTAGTTGGGTTTCTTCTTGGCGGCTGAGTTCTTTGCCTGTGTAGATAATTATTGGCAGTTTCATCAACCTGGGTTCTAGCTTGATCTGCTCAATCAGTGCAAATCCGGTCATGTCGGGCAGACCTAAATCCAGTACCATACAATCAAAGTGCTGCGATCGCAATATTTGGAGTGCTTCTTTTCCCGTACCTACTGCTGTACTCTGGACATCGCCATTACCAATGAGTTCGATAATACTTTGGGCTTGTCTGGGGTCATCTTCTACGATTAAAAGATTTTTTACCTGACGTTCAACAAAACTTTTAATCTCGGTCAAGACTTCATTTAAAGCTTCTGGAGAAACAGGTTTTTGCAAGTAGGTAATTGCTCCTAGCTTTAATCCCCGTTGCTGTCTTTCATCCACAGAAAGTATATGTACTGGGATGTGTCTGGTGCTTGGGTTATGCTTGAGACGATCCAGCACTGTCCAACCATCCATCTCTGGCATGTGGATATCCAGCATAATGGCGTTCGGCTCGAATTGTTGCGCTAGTGCTAGACCTTGTTTGCTTTGTAAGGCAACGATTCCTTTAAAGCCCTGCTGACGTGCCATATCTAGTAAGATGCGGGCGAATTTATCGTCATCTTCGATAATCAACAAAACGCGATCGCCTGATTCAATTGTTAGCCTATCGTCTGGGATTTCGTTAACGCTGGAAACCATTTTTGGTGCTGGAGAAATGTCCGCAGAAATACTTCGGCTTTCAACCGTCACCACTTTTGAGATGGGGGGCGTAAATTTAGTTGGAACATTTTTCCCCCTTTCACCATTGACTTCAAAGCTTTTTTGTGGTATTACAGGCTTTAATATTAGCGGTAAATAGAGAGTGAAAGTACTTCCCAGGTCAGGTTGGCTGATTAGTTCAATTCTTCCGCCTAAAAGTTGAGCTAGTTCGCGGCTGATGGATAAGCCCAAGCCAGTGCCGCCATACCTGCGGCTAGTTGTGCCGTCTGCTTGCTGAAATGCCTCGAAAATAATTTTCTGCTTTTCGGGTGGAATGCCAATGCCGGTATCGCTGACTGCAAAAGCGATCATTGGCTGTTCGGCTGGGGCTGTTTCAGTTACCATGCTAATTTGTAACTTCACGCCTCCCTGTTCAGTAAATTTAAAGGCGTTAGCTAAAAGATTTTTTAATACTTGTTGCAGACGCTTGAAGTCGGTAGAAATTACTGGGGGTAATTTGTCATGTAGTTCAATAGCGAAACTGAGTTTTTGATTTTCGGCAACTTGACGGAAAGTTTGCTCTATAGATGTCCGCAAATCCGCAAAGGTAACTTGCTCAATATCTAAAGACATTGTACCGGACTCAATTTTTGCCAAATCTAAAATGTCATTAATTAATTCCAGCAAATCAGTTCCAGCAGAGTAGATTGTGCGGCTGTACTCTACCTGTTTTTCGGTTAAGTTGTTTAGAGAATTATCTGATAGCAGTCTTGCTAAAATTAACAAGCTATTTAGCGGTGTCCGTAACTCGTGGGACATGTTCGCCAAAAATTCTGATTTATATTTGGAAGATAGTGCCAGCTGCTCGGCTTTTTCTTCTAATGACTGCCTAGATTGCTCGATTTCCCGGTTTTTGCGGGCAACTTCCTGATTTTGGATTTCTAAGAGTTCTGCTTTTTCTTCTAGTTCTTCGTTGAGTTGCTGCAATTCTTCGTTAGACTGCTTGATTGTGAATTGTGATTCTTGCAATTCGTGGGCTTGTTCTTCTAACAGTTGATTGCTTTGTTGTAGTTCTTCTTGCTGGCTTTGCAGTTGCTCTGTTAAAGCAACAGATTCGGCAAGGAGTTGCTGAGTTTGCAATTGTGAGGCGATGTTATTTAAAAATACACCCAAAATGTCACTTAATTGCTCTAGAAATGTCAGGTGTAAATCCTTAAAAGGTGCAAAAGAAGCAAGTTCAATTACGGCGGTGACTTTATTTTCAAATACTATAGGCAATACAAGAATATTTAGCGGTGGAGCTTCTCCTAAGCCAGAACTTATGCGGATATAGTCACTGGGAACTCCAGTTAAGAGGATTCTTTGTTTTTCTAGGGCGCATTGTCCTACTAATCCCTCGCCCAAGCGAAACTGGTTTGCCAAGTTTTTACGCTCTTTGTAAGCATAACCACCCAACAACTTCAGCACTGGCTCGTCGTTCATTGAATCCATGAGATAAAAAACGCCAGCAGACGCCCCAACCAGGGGTGCTAGATTTGACAAGATCGTGCGAGACACACTTTCTAAATTTCGCTGCCCTTGAAGCATTTGGGTAAATTCAGCCAAATTAGACTTGAGCCAGTTTTGCTCGTCATTTTTTTGAGTTGTGTAGCGCAGATTGACGATCATTTGGTTGAAGGTTCGCTTCAGAACGCCAATTTCGTCCTGGCGATCGGTATCTGGCAAATTGACTGATAAATCCCCATCTGCCACTTTTTCAACTAAATCAGAAACTCGCTTGAGGGGTAATGAAATGTGTCTGGTGAGGATAATTCCAATCAAAACCAAGATCGCACCAAATAGAGGAATACTATAAACAATAGTGGCGAGTGTTTGCCGTGCAGCTATCTGTGCCCGCTCAGAACGCTGCTTGAGAAGTACATTCTCCTCATTTTTCATCGCTTGGAGCAGTTTCTGGATCTGATCCATCAGCCGCTTACCCTCGTCTGTCTTGATGCCTTGCTGGGCAACCTCTAAACCCTGTGTCTGCCGTAGTTCGATAACATTTTTCATTACAGCCATTCTCTGGATTACGAGTGGCTCTAACATCTCAAGCCGATTTTGCTGGTTGGGGTTATCTACTGTTAAACTTTGAAGTTCCTTGATTTTTTGATTAAGTAATTGTGCAGCAGCGTTATAAGGTTCTAAATAACGCTGTTCTCCGGTAATAATGTAACCACGTTGCCCAGTCTCAGCATTTGTCAATTGCAAGTTGAGATCTTCAATCTCACGTAATACCTCATAGGTGTGGCTTTCTTTGCGCGAACTTTCAATTAACTCATTAGTACTTTGGTACGAGATTAAACCAATTGAGGTCAGAATTGCGAGGCTTAAGGTAAAACCTGCCCCAATTTTGGTTCCAATCTTCAAACGGTTCAACATTTTTAATAGACAGTTAATAATTACAGTTTTTTCTTGTCGTTATAAATATTCCGTTCATCTTTTGACTTTCAATTAGTGAAAGTATCTCTCGATTGATTGAATTAACATTTACATAATTTTTGAACTCATAATAATATATATTAATTATTTTTTCTGTTTATATACTTATGTTAATAAAATGTTGGACAAACTTTTACATAATAGTTCAATTAAATCTGGAGATAGTATAACTTATTTCAAAAGAAGCAACTACCTAATTTTCTAATTAAATCTCGCGGTGGATAATTAAATTATGATTCGCGAGTATAAATTATATATATAATTTTAATCTAAAAAGGTGGTTTTTATGAGTGCGGTAATTGAGCTAGCAAGACCAAAATTTTGTAAAGGGCAAAAGGTAGAATTTATTGGTGGATTAGGAACAATAATACAATGTTGTCGTAGTTCGGGAAATTGGTCGTATCTTGTAGAAATGGAAATGGGTGCAGAACCAGAAATGGGCAGAATTGGTTGTGAAACTACTATTTTACTATTTGAAACAGATATTATCTTACTCGAAGACTATCCACTTGTGGCTTAAGATTTTAGCATGGCATTATTGTTTGTTTTACAAGGTTCAAATCCCCGACTTAGCTTAAAAGTCGGGGATTTAAATGATTAGATTTGACATTTAGCTAGAGGTTATTTATCACCTGGCGATCGCTTTTAATTGGATGAACTACGGATTGGTTATAAATCCGAAAATTTTGAATCTTGTTACTCTCTAAAATAGCTCTTGCACCTGCCATATAGATATCAGTAGCATTTAGAAATACAATAAAATTGCCAAGATTCAGTTGATGTTCATAATATTTGGCTAAATCTTCAGGAACTTCCAAAGGATAATAGTTACCTTTAGTAATTACTGAAACCTGACTCATAGGAAAGCCAGCTTTTTGGAGTTCTGTAAGTGCTGTGTCTACATGTTGACGCTGACAAAAAACACCAATTCCATGTTTATAGCGACTTTTAGGTGATAAATAGGGCTGATAAATACCCTTGTATTGAATGCTATGACGATTAAAAATCCTCTGAGCAAAACGAATTTCGATTTCTATACCGGTTACGATCGCCAAATAGTAACCTTGAAAAACTAAATCGCTATAAACCTGTGCTTGTTCTTGAGGAATTCCTAAAGGTAGCAACGCGCCAGCCAAATTACCTGCGGGTACACCGATCGCACCACCTGTGATAGTGGTAGCGATCGCTGTTGCTTCTGCTCCCGCTAGCATGACTTGGCCCATACCAGGAATTGCCAACTGAGTTATACAGCTAACACCACCTAAAGCGCCACCAGTAAATTCTTCAGATGTATTGCTAGTGTTCTCTTGAGCCTTAACACCAGCAATATCACTTTGTTCTTCTGCCTTGCGTGCAATTACAGAAACTTTGTGCATTGGGAAGTTTGCAGCCCGTAGTTCCTGAAGCGCCAATTCTGCTTCTGAACATTTAGCGAAAATTACGATAAATTTTCGCTCTTTTTCTAATGTCATTTTATCTGTTTTGACTCAAAATGATTCCCAAAATTGTTAACTAACTTCAGACAATTAAGCAGCACTACGAGTTAGTAATCCCCAAAGGAAAATCAATAGCATTGCGCCAAGAACAGCAAATAAAATGCTTCCAAATGATAAAGCTCCTACAGATGCCGCCGCCGCTGAACCACTTCCTAACAATACTTGACCTAAATAACCACCTACTACCGCTCCGAGAATTCCTAACACAATGGTGGAAAGAATACCACCACCTTGGGTTCCTGGATAGAAGAATTTAGCTAAAGCACCTGCAATTAAACCCAAAACCAACCAAGCAATGATATTACCCATAATCTTTCTCCTTGTGAAAATGTTGTTTTTATTGACAATTTCATATTAAATTTTTTCTGATAAATTGCCGCTCTATCTGGAGAACTAATATCAAAAATCTTCAGACATTATTTGATGTTCCCAAGGCTCAGATACCCGACTTATCTAAGAAGTCGGGTATCTAGTTGTTAGTGAATAAAGCCGTCCTTACTCATTTGTGAAAAACTAGCTGCTGAGATTAGATTGAGGAACCTAGAGGCACACACAACAGGTTAAAGCATGACTTTTTACATCATTTGCAAAGGTTAACGCCAAACCCAACCCTGCGGTCTCCTTCCGTAATTACTACGCTAAGGAGTAGAGATAATTCAAAGCTTCTCAAAAAGCACAAGACAAATTTTGTTGAGAACAGTGAAAAATGAGCCTGAAAACAGGGTAACCCAACATTGAGTCTCAATACTGCTCGGGTTTTGCATTTTGAACTCGGAATTTGGTTTGGGGTAAAGGGTAAAGGTTTTTTGTTTCCCCTTTCCCCCAAAACCCGACAAGTATTGCATTGAGCCTTAGTTCTTGGCTTTTAACAGCATAAGGCGAATCCAAAATTTATAACAGTTCAAGCATGGTTTAAGACATAAAGCGATCGTAATTTGACATCAACAAACTTTTTTTTAAGCCTGTTGCCTATTGCCTATTGCCTGTTCCCTGTTGCCTATTCCCTGCTATAAAACCCTATGATTTCATCTCTAGATAGAGCAATAGAAGCATTCTTTTCTATCTTTCGGGTATTACTTTAATTTTCTTCAGATGAATTCAACTTTTAAATAAGTCTACAGAACGGATAAAAATATTTTGAATAAAAACATCTACAGATAGAAGTATTTCTTTTTTATAAGAACTATTCTATAAACATTGCAGCCCAAGTTTGGGAAGCAAAAACGAATAAATAGTTAGTGAATTTTAGGAGTAAATTATGAGTCTCGAAGATAGAGCAAAAGCTGTTGCTAAAAATATCGAAGGTAAAGCTCAAGAAGTAATTGGCGATATCACCGGCAACCCTGATGATAAGGCTCAAGGTCAAGCCAAGCAAGCAGAATCACAAGTTCGCCATACAGTTGAAAACGTCAAAGATGAAGTTAAGAAAGCTGTAGAATAAACTCAAGTTTATCTTGGTGAAGGTTGAAGTTAAATCATAATTTAACGTGAATTCAACAGACCTTACCCACCCAGCCTCCCTCTCTTTGAAAGAGAGGGAGGAGTAGGGAAAAATTAGGCTTTTTGCTCCCCTCTCTTTTTAGAAGAGGGGCTGGGGATGAGGTCAAAATCCCATACAGCGAATTCACATTAATTTACTAAACCTTATCCTACTTCTAGTTTTTCTATATCTGTGTTGAATTCATTTGTAATGCAGTGGGTTGCAACTGAATTCACTAAAAAATTGAAAACTCAAAACCAGATTTTGATAATACGGTTGCCAAAATAATTTTTTAAGCCATCCCTGAATTTTTGCCCAAAGGTGCTAACTCATGATTAATCTATTATTTACTTATCTTTTAACAGACATATCTGTTGCATCAGAAGCTAGTTCTAGTTATTCTGCTGTACTGACTGGATTATTTGTAGTCGGCTTTATTGCTGCTGTAAGTATAGGATCTATTGCTTGGTACAATTCAAAACGTCCTCTAGGTTGGGAAGATAAAGAGCGTCCTGATATTGTTCCAGAAGTAGATAAATAATCAAATTATTGCCTACCTCCTCCTAAGTCTAAGTGTTTTTTAGTGTTCATCGGTTTTACCAACGAACACTATTTTTTTTGATAATACTTTGCTCAGGCAAGGTGGACGCGCAGGCGTTATTTTGATGGTGCTCAACGCTTTACGGCATCAAAGGTTTGCTCAGAAACCAAATTATTGCGATTGTGTTTTTTCTAGTGCCATCATCTAATGGTACGCGAACTAGTTACGTTATCAGCGTGGTAGCAGATGCGACCTTCTTTAACAGTGATTCCCAGGGCTGATTCTAAGAGTAAAGCATAAGCGAGGATTTGCAGGCGATCGCTTTCCCAAGCTTGGGGTTGCTTATTCTCATCACGATAACACCGACCGCGTTTGTGTTCGTAGGGAATTGTTTGTCTGTCACGGGTGCGGAGGGCATCCAGCCGACCGCGTAAACCCAATTCCTCGCTTTCGAGAAATAGTTCTTCCCAATCCTCATCTTCTTGTTTTTCAAGTTCTGTATGTATTCTGCGTCCATTGTGTTTTAGCGCCTTACGACATCAGAAGAAATGGAATTTTAGGGAATTAACCCAGCTTGTTGAAAGATTGCGTTAGGGGTAAATTCCAATTCTGGTAGTAAATCATCAGTAATTACTCCATCGGATCGATAAGTAATTGGTAAGGAAGATGGCGCAAATATAGTTATAGTTCTAGCTTTTGTATCAATCACCCAAACACGGGAAACACCAGCTTTCAAATAATCAGTTGCTTTTTCGGCAATTTCGCCAAAAGTTTGACCAGGTGAAATAATTTCAATCACTAATTCTGGTGCAACAGGACAAGCTTCATCTAATAGCCAGTCAACAGGAAGACGGTGATATGAAACATAAGTCAAATCTGGTACAGGCATCCAATCTTGATTTTGGAGTTTTAATTTAACAGCCCATTCAACTACTACACGACCTTGATTGTGAAAACATTGGTCTAGAAGAAGAAGTAAAGTTTTTTGAACCGTAGAATGAAAAAATTTTGCTCCGATTTCATCGTTTTTATATTTGGGTACAGCTTCACCGTTTACAAACTCGTATGTAATATCACCTTCGGGGAGTGCGAGAAATTCTTCTAGGGTTAGGCGTTGATTATAAGACTGAACCATAGGTGTTATTTGGTGCGCTAAACTCTCTTAAACTCTTATCTTGGCGTCCTTCTCTAACGAGACGCTTCGCGTTGGCGGAAGCCTCTCGTAGAGAAGGCGGTTCGTTTTTTTAATTCTGTGCATCTTCACAGAGAATTAGTATTAGACAATTCCAGCCTGTTGAAAAATATCTTGGGGTGTAAATGGAATTCCTTCTAAAAGCGAATCAGCTAAAATATCGTTACCTTTTTTTGTCTGTGGTAGTGTATCGGGATAAAAAATAGTGATAGCTTTAGCTTTAGCATCCACAACCCAAACTCGTAAAACTCCTGCTTTGAGATAGTCAGTAGCTTTTTCGGTCATTTCTGCAAAAGTTTGGTCAGGTGAGATAATTTCTATAGCAAGTTCTGGGGGAACTGGACAAGCTTCATCTATCACAACATCCCGATTTAAACGAGTATAGGAAATATAAAGTAAATCAGGAATAGGAACCCAATCTTTACCGTTACGCTTTAAAGTAACAGCCCATTCGATACCGATTTCTCCCAGATTTTGTGACCATTGGTTAAGAAGTAAAGCCAAGACAAAGGTTAATTTTGAATGAAATCGTTTTGGTGACATTTTTGGTTTAGCTTCTCCGTCAACAAATTCGTATGTAATATCACCTTCAGGTAGCGTGAGGAATTCTTCAAGAGTAAGTTGAGTCATGGTTAGTTTTAAGTTGAGGAATGACTGTATTTTGGTAGAGTTTTGTAAGATTTATCAACAGGCGATCGCTCTCCCAAGCTTGATGCTGGTTATATTTAAGTTTTCATAACTCAGGCTTCTTCGGTGTCCAAGTCCAGGCCTTATCTGGGGGGTAAGTTCTCTTTTGAGATTCAGGCGCATACAACAGGCTTGTTATTTTGCTGCTTTCAGTTCTATCAATACTTACTGTAAGGCGGCATGAACCTGACTTGATCTGCTCATGCGATTTTATTTGAACATACCAGTAACTTTCGTCTGGGGGTTTATCAAAAATATTAATATCGTTATACCTTTTTTTGTGAAGCTGCATATATTTACCCCCGGCTACGCCGTCCCCCCTTGCCAAGGGGGGACTAAAGGGGGGTTTTGATTATGTGCAGCTTCATACAGAATTGGTATTAAACAGGAAACTGTTATCTCCAGCAAAAGGTAAACCGTAACGTTCACCATTAAACTCTCCTGCTAAACCCCGTTGAATTCTATTAATTAGTGCATGATCGGGATTACGTATGGCAATCATGCAATCTAAATTAACTTTTAGTTTTCACCAGCCACAGGTAGACGTATTGTAAATGTACTACCTAGTCCTGGCTCAGATATTACATCAATTGTGCCTTGATGTGCTTCGATAATGCAGCGAGATAGATATAATCCTAAACCACTACCAGAACGTTGGTGTTTACCTTGGCGGAATCGCTCGAATAATATTGCTTGGTCTTGTTTAGAAATTCCCGGCCCTGTATCTTGGATACTGATAGTTACCTCTGGCAAATTAACATCGCAGTGAATATTTACAGAACCTTTGTCTGTAAATTTGATGGCGTTACCGATGATGTTTGTCAAAACTCGCCGCAGTTCTACGCGATCGCCCATCACCGTACTTATACTTTCTCCTCTATCAATGGTGACAGCTAATCCTTTTTCTTCAGCTAAAGGAGTTAATTCTTGGGCGACTTCACTAACTAATTCCTGAATATTACAAGGGGCAATTTTTAAAGTTTTACAGCCCGCTTCATGACGATAAACTTCTAACAAAGTATTTACCATTTCTAGCAGGTCTTGGTTACTGCCAATCATGGTATTAATTATTTCTTGCAATTGTGGCGAAACGTCGCAAAACCTACCTTCGAGCAATAATTTTAAAATCCGGTTAGAGGCTACTAGCGGTATGCGTAAATCGTGGGTAAAACGCGAGACAAAATCTGCCCGCAAATTAGCCATTTGGTCTCGTTCGTCAATGCTATGCTTGAGACGCAGGAGCGATCGCACTCGTGCATGTAGTTCATCTGGATCGAATGGTTTACGAATAAAGTCATCTGCACCAGCATCAAGTCCTTGCACAACGCTGGATTCATAGTGAGCTGTAATCAATAAAATCGGGATAAATGGCAACGCTGGATTTTGCCGGATGCGCCGAGTGAATTCATACCCATCTATCCCTGGCATCATCACATCTAAGAGAATTAAGTCTGGTGGTGACTCCTCAGCCATATTCAGAGCAATTTTACTGTCTTCTACCAACGTAATTTCATAGTCGTTATCTTGTAGGACTGCTTCTAAGATCAGTAAATTGTCAAAAATGTCATCGACAACGAGAATTTTATCTTTTTTAACAGTTTTAGTTAAAGACATGGCTAAATAAAAAAAGAAGTGCTTGGCTATCCCTTGCAAATCTAGTAATAGCTTACTCCAATAGCGTTGAGATGATTAAAATTTCACATTTTCCTTTCAAGTTTCCTGAATTTGGGGCATCTTTTTTCAATAATTATAGTGTTTTTTCTGTTTATCTCAGTAACAATAGTACTAAATATAACTTATTTATCAGCATATTGTCTGCCTGACTGATTATCCATAATATGTGAGTAGAGTGTGAGGGTGAAGTAGCTTAGTGATTAATTTTATCTGCATCATCCGTGCTACAGCAAGGGTAAGCGATTGAACATTCAGAGATTCCTAGTTGCTATCAGATTTTGATAATCAGTTGTAGCGTATAAAACATATATCTTGGCAATAACGTATAAAATTAGTTTTTTGATTGAATTGTATTGTTCAGCTGAAACTCTTGCCTCTTGAAAAACTTACAAGATAAGGTTATTTAATGTCTAATGGTAGATGTACTCTTGGGAACAATAGCAAACATATTGCTTTTTGTATAAAATCCTGAAGGAGAGAACAGGATTATTTTAATGTGTACTTTAGATAGATAACAGTAAACTTAAGCAACTATGGATGAAATCAAGATCCTCGTGATTGAAGATCATAACCTTACGAGAATTGGTTTGCGGGCTGCCTTGCAAACTCAGCCAGAAGTAAACATTGTCGGTGAAGCCGCTAATGCCGCAGACGGAATCGAGCTTGTGAAAACTCTCAAGCCTGATGTTGCTACTATTGACATTGGTTTGCCTGATATGGATGGTATCGAGCTAACACGGAAAATTAGGCAATATCAAGGAGAGACTGAAGATTATACAACAAAGCTGCTGATTTTAACAATGCAGAATAGCGAGCAGGCAGTCTTAGCTGCATTTGCAGCGGGCGCTGATTCCTATTGCATGAAGGATATCGAAAGTGAGAGACTAATTGAGGCTGTGCGAACAACCCATGCAGGTAGCTCATGGATCGATCCAACGATCGCAGACCTTGTACTCCAGCAAATACGTCAAGATTTCCCCGATGGCAGCAGAGGATCGGCTACAAAAAGAGTTTTGATTGAAGGTATTGACCCAGATATCGAAAAAACTATCGTCACATATCCTTTAACTCAACGGGAAATGGATGTTTTAGAGTTGATTGTCGCTGGCTGTGACAATGCAGAAATCGCCAAAAGGCTCTATCTCACAGTTGGCACTGTTAAAACTCATGTTCGAGGTATTCTCAATAAACTCTGTGTTGCTGACCGTACACAAGCCGCTGTGCGTGCTTTGCGTGCAGGGTTAGTGCCTTAGCAGGGAACAGGCAATAGGCAATAGGCAACGGGCAATAGGCTTAAAAGTCTCTTTGTATCAGAGTTTTATTGGCAACTGCTATAAGAAGATAAAAGTAAAAAGAAATATTCAATTATTCTTTCTTTTGCCTTTTAACTTTTGCCTTTTTGCACTTGACAAAGGTAAAAAAATACGCAACAATAATAAATTGTGGATAAAGATAATTGCCAGCGGAACTGGCGGAATTGGCAGACGCGCTAGATTCAGGTTCTAGTGCCGCAAGGCTTCCGGGTTCAAGTCCCGGGTTCCGCATATTAATTTTGTAAAATCCCATTGAATGGCTTAGAAAATCTGGCGATCGCGGATTTTGGATTAATCTAAAATCTAAAATCCAAAATCTAAAATCATGTTGACCAGCTTACAAAATCCTCTAGTCAAGCAAATCCGCAAGTTACACTCTACCAAAGAGCGGCACAAGCAGGAGTTATTTTTGCTGGAAGGAACGCACCTGTTAGAGGAAGCTTGTGCGGTGAATTATCCACTAGAGACAGTGTGTTGTACCCCAGATTGGCAAGCAACCCATCCGTTATTGTGGGAGGAAGCTTGTAGGCGATGCGATCGCGCCGAAATCGTGAGTCAAGAAATTTTAGATGCGATCGCCACAACAGTCCAACCTGATGGTGTAGTAGCAACAGCAAAACGCAGCGATGGTCAAACTCAAGTACCATTTACTGGTTTAGTTCTAGCTTTAGAAACAGTACAAGATCCTGGTAACCTGGGTACGATGATTCGTACCGCCGCAGCAGCTGGAGCGTCCGGGTTGTGGCTAAGTGGAGATAGCGTAGATTTAGACAACCCCAAAGTTCTACGCGCTTCAGCGGGGCAATGGTTTCGCCTAGCAACGGCAGTAACCGAAGATTTAAAAGCCACAGTGCAACAAAGTCAGCAAGCAGGAATGCAGGTAATAGCAACATTGCCGAATGCAAGCTTAACTTATTGGCAAGTAGACTGGCGAAAACCGAGTTTGATATTACTAGGAAACGAAGGTGCTGGTTTGTCAGCAGATTTAGCAGCAATGGCAGACAAGCAAGTAAGAATTCCTCTGAGTCCTGGGGTAGAGTCTTTGAATGTAGCGATCGCAGCTGCTTTAATGTTGTACGAAGCTCAGCGGCAGATGAGTCAGGAGTAGGGAGTAGGGAGTGGGGAGGTGGGGACATGGCTTCGCTAAGGGAAAAGGGTAAAGGTTAAAGGGAAAAGAGAGATCTTTCCTTTCCCCCTTCCCCCTTCCCCTTTGCCCCATGCCCCATGCCCCATACCCAATCCTAACTTTTATTTCGTTTTTTGCTCCAAATATTGTTCAATATCGGCAACGGCGTCTTCAAAAGCCGCTAAATCAATATCTATCGAATCATTAGCGAGTTCGAGTTCATTAGGACTCTCGGTATGCAATTTTGCTGTATCTTCATCCTCAGTAGGATTTTCTTGTAAGATATCCTCCAATTGTTCGAGGGCTTCTTCAAACTCTTGCTCAGCATTGTAGTGCAGTGGTCGGTGGCTTGGCTCCATAATTTTGACTTAAAAATCCTGATTTACTAGCGTAATTTTTATAGATTTAAATTTTGCATATATAACATCATATTTGTGGTTATCTGCTTTATCAACTTTAGAGCGATCGCTATTTTTGGTTAGTTGCTGGGATCGAAGGGACACAATGTTAGATGCGCTGTGCCTTTCTCCAAGCTTGGGGAGTAGTTCCGTGATGCTGGCGAAACTGGCGGAAAAAATGACCTTCATGCTGATAGCCGACTGTTTCGGCAATCTGATTCACGCACAGGTTACCTTCTAAGAGTAAGGTACGTGCTGCTGCCATTCGACGTTGGACAATCCAATGATTTACTGTTTGTCCTGTATGACGACGCACTAAGTCAGTTAAGTAAGCTGGACAATAACCAGCTGCAACAGCAACATCCTGCAAGCTAATTGGTTGTCGGTAATTTGCTTCAATGTATTCAAAGATTTGATTGAGATGAGAATCAGCAGGAAATATCAATTCAGAATTTACCGATTTTGCCGTTTGAGATACAGCCGATACTGAAATTTCTGGAAACTGGGTAGTGTAATATTCCTTAACAGCTGCTTGCTTTTTGAGTCGAGTGGCGATGGCTCCTAATAATTCTTCCACAGTAGAGGGCTTGGTAAGATAATCGTCAGCTCCTAAATCCATACCTTGGCGAAGTTCAGCTTTGGTAGATTTAGCCGTCAAAAAAATAAAGGGAATCATTGCTGTCAGACTATGTTGGCGCAGAGTGGCAAGAACCCCATAACCATCCAGTTCAGGCATCATAATGTCGCAAAGCACCAAATCTGGCAAATTTTCTAGTGCCTTCTGGACACCTATAACACCGTTTTCTGCACCGATAGCTTCAAATCCTTCTATTTCTAGGCTGTCTAGAAACATATTTCTAGTTTGTGCTTCATCTTCTATCACCAAAACTTTTGTCATATAAAACTCCTATTTGATTTTTGAACAAAATTCCGTACCCTTTAATCTCCTATAACCCTCTTGCCTATCGGCATAGATAAGTTCATCAATAAAATCCAGCTGCTATATGCCTGAAATATTATTGTTGTGAATCAACATCTCAAATTAAATGCTCACAACGATTTGAGGATCTTGTTGTATCTTTGCAATTTTAATAATCACTCTAGTAAATATTCGATTTTACAAGGCTGAGTTAGATTGCCAATGTAATTGTAAAAGTTGTACCTATGCCAATTTCACTTACTACACTAATTTGGCTATTATGTAAGTCCAGTAGTTTTTTGACAATTGCTAATCCCAATCCGTTACCTGGAATGTTGCTGACATTCTTTCCACGATAAAATGGCTTAAATACTTCTTGCTGTTCTTCAATAGAAATACCAATTCCGCAATCTTGAACCTGGAAAATAACTTTTTTGTCTTCGCAAGAAAGTAATAAATCAACTTTACTACCTGCTGAAGAATATTTGATAGCATTTGAGAGTAAATTTGTTAAAATCGGGTGTAGCAATTTTTTGTCTACACATACTGATTTGCAATCACCTTGACTGATAAAGTTAATTGCGCGATCGCTCTTTTTACTCAAATTCAATTCTACTAATATATCACGGCAAAATAGCTCTAAATCAAGCGGTTTTGGCTCAAACTGAAATTTTCCTGCATCTAATCTCCCAATAATCAATACTTCATCCATCAATTGACTAATTTGTTCAACTGCTGTTTGTAGATGCTGGAAATATTGTAATTTTTTCTCCTGGGCCCAACGATGACTATGGCGTTTGAGCAAGCTAGTAGAATATGAAATAATGTTCAGTGGAGTCCGAAATTCGTGAGAAACCATAGAGACAAACTGCGCTCTTTGCTCAGCAAGTTGTTTTTCTTGTTCTAAAATCCGGCGAACTTCTGCTTCTGCTTGTTGGCGTTGGGTGATATCTCGAAAACTGCACACTGTACCAATTCTTTTTTCGCCGAGCCGCAGAGGTTTGCTATATTGCTCGAAAACCTTCCCATCCTTTAATTCCAAAATATCGCAGCGTCTAAAATCCTTTTCGCTGTCAATTTCAAGTTGCTCGATATTTTGATAAAAAGTTTCTGGCTGTTTAAGTTGGTTTCTATAAAAAGTTAGATATTGCTGATAATTCCGTGAGATAACGATAGAATCTGGAACTTGCCACATTTCGACAAATTTTTGATTAAAGGTAACAATATCTCCATTACATCTAACCGCAATAACCCCATCAGGATTGGATTCTAAAGTTGCTTGCAGTAAACAAAGAGAGTTTTGTAATTCTGCTTCTACCCACTTACGCTCGATGATTTCGCGGGATAGTTGCTCATAGTTCTGCTTTTCTTTAGTCAAGAAGTCTTGTGTTTTGCGCTCTAGCAATTTATTCGCCTGCTCTAAAGCAAACGAAGACTCCTGACATTTATTGATATGGCTAATCAAAATACAGCTAAACTCGCAACTTCCATATTCAATGTAGGTGATATTGATTTCTAATAAAAAACTCTGGCCTTTATTATTCCAACATATAGATTCAAAGTGCAAAAAACCATCTTGTTTAATATTTTTATAGTCCTTTGACCAAATTTCGTGCAAAAATTCTAAGTTGAGGTCTTGAATACTCATAAAAAGTAATTCTTCACGAGAATATCCAACTAAGTTACACGCTGCATCGTTAACATAAATAATATTTGTGTTCGGCTTAACCCAAAGTACTGCATCTGTTAAAGGACTCTTAAGGAATTTCGTAATCTCTAATTGCTTTTCTAGCAATAACCTAATTTGAGAGTTGCCTTTCTCCGAAATATAGTTCTTAACCATAGTTTAACTAATAGCAATTACTAAGGATTAACAGCAATCTTATTAGGAAATTATTTTTTTTTATCGTAGGATTAACATATTTTTCAGTTATAAAATATATTTAACAAATATTAATAAACAAGTAAATAATCTTATAGATCGAGCAAAACGCTTTTGCAAAAAATTTGTTGAGTATGAGGATATTTGGTTATTTATACTTATTTAATTTATGCTCAATTAAATCCAAGTCCTCCCATCCAATTACCAATTTCATCGCGGTTAGTATGTGCAATTGGCTTGAGAGGAGAAACTTGTCCTTTATAGATTGCACCAATGCGATCGCACAATGCAAACAATTCATCCAAATCCTCAGAAATAACTAGCACTGCTGCACCCGTATCTCGCATTTCAATCAATGCTTCATGAATCTTGGCAGTGGCATTGACATCCACGCCCCAACTCGGATGTGCTGCAATCAATACTGCTGGATTTTGGGATATTTCCCGCCCCATGATAAACTTTTGCAAGTTGCCTCCTGATAAACTAGCAGCAACAGAATTTACCCCTGCTTGATTGACATTGTAAGCATCACAAATTCGTTGAGTCCAGGTTTTTAACTTGCCAAAGCGAATCATTCCCCGGCGTAACAACCCCTGCCCGTGGGCTGTGAGCAAAGCATTTTCTAGTAAGCTTAAACTTGGTACTACACTTTTTTCTAAACGTTCTTCTGGAACATATCCCAATCCTAAACGGCGACGCAAAGCAACACTACTTTTGCCTATGGGCATTTCACCCAGCATAATCATTTCTGCCTGAGGGGAGATGATTTCGCCACTCAAAGCTGATAATAATTCTGTCTGTCCGTTCCCTGCCACTCCGGCAATACCAACGATTTCACCAGTGTGAATTTCCATATTGATGTTGTGCAACGTTGTACCGTAAGGATTTTGGGGTTTAAGATGTAAATCCTTAACCAGCAAGCAAACTGGCCCTGGTGGTTGCTGTTTGCGTTTTGTACTAGCTATTAAATGACCATCAGAACATGAGGCAAATGAGGCAGAAAGTAATTCTTCTTTCCTCTCATCCCCCCATCTCCCCATCTCCCCAGTCCCTTGTAAATCTGCACCAATCATCATCCTGACTAAATTCGCTGGTGTTTCTGCTTTGGGGTTACAATTGGCAACGACTTGACCTTGACGCAACACTGTAACCTGACTGCACAAAGATTGCACCTCTAATAACTTGTGACTACTGAATAAAATACTGCAACCATCGGAGGCGATTTGCCTTAAAGTAGCGAAGAGCGTTTCTGTTTCTTGAGGAGTGAGAACCGCCGTTGGTTCGTCTAAAATCAGCAATTTTGCACGGTGGTACAAACACCGGAGAATTTCTACCCGCTGTTTTTCACCAACTGAAAGAGTATGAACGGGGCGATCGCAGTCTATATTTAGTTCGTATACTGCTGATAAAGTGATAATTCTTTTTGCAACTCGTGATAAATCCCATTTTTCGCTACGAGGTAGCGTCAGGGCGATATTTTCTGTAACCGTCAGGGTTTCAAATAAATTAAAATGCTGAAATACCATTCCAATTAACAGAGATATCGCCGACTCTGGACTATTAATATTAACCTGTCGCCCTTCCCAAAGAATTTCACCAGCATCGGGACGCACCAACCCGTAGAGAATTTTCATTAAAGTACTCTTACCTGCTCCATTTTCCCCTAAAAGTCCACGAATTTCTCCCGGCTGAATTGCTAAATTTATCTGATGATTTGCCACACAGCCAGAATACGATTTACTAATATTTCTAACCTCTAAGCGAGGAACCGAATTGTTCATTTATGACTTTCTCCTACTTTTTGTACCCTTTGTTTTACTCACCGTATAAATTAATATAAATGCCCATTATGATTATGGGATATCAGATAATTAACTATGATTCATCACATATCTATCTCTGCACGCTGTCTTGAATGGACTTTCAAACTTGTTGCCTATTCCCTGTTCCCTACCATCTGCTATACATAGGGTCAGTATATGCAGCAAACACGGGGAGGCACGTTAATGGCAAATGCCATCGCTCTGACTCGTAAAAATCCATATTTTGGAGCAACACAGGTGAAGAAGGAAATACCCAATAATTTTTTGCTTTTTCTCTGGAAAGTGTAAAACTCTAGTTGTATCCAATTACATAGCAAATTTTTTATATGTAAAGTCAGGGACAACAATTTAAAAGTCTCTTGTATAAACTCTACTACATACCAATTCTGTATGAAGCTGCACATAATCAAGACCCCCCTGTAGTCCCCCCTTGGCAAGCAGGGCTGTTTCATTCCACAAGGTGAAGGAGTTTGTCAATATCATGAGATATAAATCTTTGGGCAATTGTGATGGAAGTATGACCATTTCGGCGAAGTATATTGAGTGCGATCGCTCTGGTAATGGAGAGATTTGCGGGAGCATTGCCCATACGGATCGTCGAATTATCTTCTTTGAAAACAACATCTTTCACCCAATGAAGGCAATTTTCGATACCCCAATGACCGCGAATACCGATAGCAAATTCCTTCGCCGTGCAAATCAAACTGCTAATATAACAGACAATTTCATGATATTTCTTACCCTTTCTTATGCCAATTCTTTCGACTCTAATTAAAGATTGTATTCCCGTCCATTCTGGGTCAACTCCATTGACATTATGGAAAACTTCGACAGTACGAGTTGTTAATCTATCTCTAGTCTTTTCTGTCTCAATTATACGAGAAGTTGGTTTTCTGGTGGCGGCAATGTTTTGAATATGGCGATGTAGTTTTGGTTGATTATCTTTCACAGCAATCAGGTAATTGTTACCACCTTCAATAATTATTTTGCAAGTTTTTTTTGGCAATGTAAGGAATCAAAGCTCAAGACTACATCTTCTATATCCAATGCTGTGACTAGCTCCTGCACAACTTGGATTTCGCTTTTCTGTTGGTTCTCAAATTTCTTCATCCCGACAACCAGCCCTTTCTTGCCAGCAAATACTGAGACTATGCTCACAAAATTTTGATTAGATGAACTATAGTTTTGCACTGTACCCTTAATACTTTTACCGTCTACTGCACACCATTCTGATACTTCTAAATCTACATAATTTTTCGCCCATTCATTCAAATTTTCTGCCAGTTTATCAAAATTCGCTCCCATAACTACACGTCGGATTGTTGAATATGATGGAACCCCATGTTTTTGAATACCAAATTTCTCTATTAATACCCGTCTATGCCTTTTAACAAAATCTCCCCAACCACGATATCCCACATCCCCATTCATTGTTCCCATTATGACAAACAGCAACACCAGCCACATCGGATGTCTTCGTCCATCAGTCGTTCTAAAATCTTCCACTTGTTTTAATTGTTCAATCAGAGACGCACCCATGATTTTCCCCCCTTCTACCCTTGCAATTTTACCTGTTTTAGGGAATGAAACAGCCCTGCCCTTGGCAAGGGGGACGGCGTAGCCGGGGGGTAAATATATGCAGCTTCACAAAAAAAGGTATCAAGCTACTCTGGACTTGTGCCAGGGGAATTTTTGAGGAGATACCTCAAAAATTTATAATTCAAATAATGCAGAACTGTTCCACTTAATAGCCATAAATTCTCGATCCATGAAAACTTTCATCCGTTGTGTTGCTCTGCTTGGATTTGGTGCAAGCTTACTGGCTAACAGCCCTAGTACTGCTAATGAATTCTTGATTAATAGGAAAATTGTACAAACTGCTAAAAGTGAAGAATTCATCGCTAGGGGTACAGAACCGTTTTGGAGTGTTCTTGTCAGCAAGAGGGGAATTGTTTATTCTTCTCCTGATGTCAAAAAGCAAACCTTCTCCTATGTTACACCTCTAAAAGCAGAGGCACGTCCCGCAGATTTGCTACGAATCTACCGACTCCAGGGCAAAGGCAACAACATCTTAATCATCAAAAAAGTTGATGCCTGTAGCGACGGTATGTCAGACAAAGAATATCCTTACTCGGCAATTTTTATCCTGGGAAATAAGGTTTTAGAAGGTTGCGCCGACAAAAAATAATTTTAAGAGGGAACAGGGAACGGGCAACAGGCAAAAGGGAAACTCCTACTTTTAAGTATGGGATTTATTAATGCAGCGATCGCTCCCCAGAACTATACAGCAGAATTCCTCTATTCTTCGTTTTCCAGCAAAAGCCGAAAAGTGATGGAAGCGCAAGCACCATAGGCAAAGAATATTTCTCACACCGTTTCACTTTCAGCAAGAAAAAATTCTAGTATTATTCAGCAATACTAGGATTTTTGTTTAGGAATTGACCCTTCAATTCCTTCAACATACCAATCCATTGCTAGTTGTTGCTTATCATCTAATACCTTGCCTTTTGGCACTCGTACTACACCTTTTTGATCTTTCACTGGGCCGTCAAAAGGATGTGCAGTACCTTGAATAAATTCATCACGCTTGGTGTTTATTAATTGTTGCACATCAGCCGGAATCACTTGATTCATCGGAGAAATATCCACCATTCCTTGACCAATACCATCCCAAACTTCTTGAGATTTCCAAGTATTAGTCATTACAGCCAAAGCTTTATCTGTATAGAATTTGCCCCATTTATTAATAGCTGATGTCAGGTGAGCGTTTTGACCAAACTTGCTCATATCAGTGTTATAGCCAAAAGCATAAATACCTTTTTCCTGGGCAAATTGTACAACAGCACCAGAATCGGTATGCTGAGTCAGCACATCCGCACCTAAATTAAACAATGCTTGAGCCGCTTCTCTCTCTTTAGCTGGATCGTACCAAGTTTGCGCCCAAAGTACTTTAACTTTTGCCTGGGGATTTGTTAACCGCATTCCTTGAGCAAATGCACTGATTCCACGAATTACTTCCGGAATCGGGTATGCTCCAATAAAACCAATTACATTTGATTTTGTCATTTTGCCAGCAATCATGCCGGTTAAATAACGCGGTTCTTCAAAACGTCCTAAATAAGTGCCAACATTAGCAGCACGTTTGTAACCCGTACAGTGTTCAAAGAAAATATCAGGAAACTCTTTGGCAACTTTAATTGTTGGGTTCATGTAGCCAAAGGAAGTTGTGAAAATTAATTTGTTACCATCTAATGCTAATTGGCGAATTACTCTTTCAGCATCAGCACCTTCATTCACATTTTCCACAAAGGTAGTTTTTACCTTGTCTTGAAGATTGGCTTCCATGTGTCTGCGACCTAAATCATGAGCATAAGTCCAGCCAAAATCACCCACAGGGCCTATATAAACAAATCCTACTTTCAGAGGTTCATTTACTACCACAGGTGATGCTAAAGGAGATACTTCACCTGATGAATTGGAATTTCTGCCTTGAATGCAACTAGTTAAGGCAAAGCTAGATCCTGCTAAAGTAACATAGTTGAGAAATTTCCGACGATCCATATTTATCGATATTGCTTGAACTGCTGAAAAAGTTTTTTCTGATTTTTAGTAGCGACAGACACAACGTTTAGTTAATTTTACCTTGAGGAGTGGGGAGAGGAGGCAGGAGGCAGGGGAAAAGGTTAAAGGGAAAAGGGAAAAGGAATAAATTTAATCTTTTTGCTTTTCCCCTTACCCCTTTCACTTTCCCCATGCCCTGTTTGCCTAATGCCCAATGTCTAATTCCCAATACTTTTTAGAGGTTTTGCAATGAATTTATTTGAGCTTTTAGCAGGGGAAGACAATCATCTAGCCTTGGTTTCGCCTGAGGGGCGATCGCTAACTTACAAGCAATTGCGCGAAAATATTGCTGGGCTGGTATCTCAACTCCACAGCTTTGGACTCAAACCAGGAGAACGCATTGCCATTGCCATGAATAATGGTTCGCCAATGGCAATTACTTTTCTGGCTGCTGCTTTATCTGGTACTGCTGCACCTTTAAATCCCAAATACAAACAAGATGAATTTGCCTTCTACTATGCAGATACCCAGGCAAAAGCACTTATTACCCTGTCAGAGGAACCAGAAGCGGCCATTGCTGCCCTCACACCCGATATGATCCTCATTAACGCCAAAGTCAACAATGACGGTACTTTGAGTTTTGAATTGAGGCATGGGGCATGGGGCATGGAAAGAGGACAAGGGGGACAAGGTAGCAATCTTTCTCCCTCATCTCCCCACCTCCCCACCTCCCCTTCATCTGATGATATAGCGATGGTTCTCCACACAAGCGGCACCACCAGTCGTCCGAAGCGGGTGCCAATTCGTCATCGCAACCTCATTGCTTCTGCTAACAACATCATTAGTGCTTATTCGCTCACCGCAGCTGACACTACACTTTGCTTAATGCCCTTATTCCACGTTCACGGCTTGGTGGGCTGTTTGTTGGCAACTCTGGGATCTGGCGGTACACTAGTTTGCCCTAATGGTTTTAATGCTCTAGAGTTTTGGAAACTGGTAGAAACTTACAAACCTACCTGGTACTCCGCAGCGCCAACTATGCACCAGACAATTTTGGCACGCACTAGCCGCAATACAGAAATTGTTAAAGCAAATCCCTTCCGTTTTATTCGCTCTAGTAGTGCTTCTTTGCCCCCAATTATCATCGAACAACTAGAAACAACTCTCGATGCTCCTGTGGTGGAATCTTACAGCATGACTGAAGCATCCCACTTAATGACTACCAACCCCTTACCACCAAAAGTCCGCAAACCGGGTACTGTCGGTTATGGCTTCGGCGTGGAAGTCGGCATTATGGACTCGGAAGGTAATTTGCTATCCCAAGGAAGTTTGGGCGAGGTAGTAGTAAAAGCGCCAAATGTCATTGACGGCTACGAAAATAACCCAGAAGCCAACGCCACTGCTTTTGTAAATGGTTGGTTCCGAACAGGAGATCAAGGCACACTTGATGAAGATGGCTATCTGCGCCTGACTGGACGGATAAAAGAATTGATTAACCGGGGTGGAGAAAAAATTTCTCCTTTAGAAGTAGATGATATTTTGCTGCGTCATCCCGCTGTTGCTGAAGCCCTAGCATTTGCCGTCCCCCACAAATCTTTAGGAGAAGATATTCACGCAGCTGTTGTCCTCAAAGCAGAAGCTAGCGAAAAAGAACTTTTAGCTCACTGTTCAACTATGCTGGCAAACTTCAAAGTACCTAAGCAAATTCACATTTTAGATCAACTACCCCGTGGTGCCACTGGCAAATTACAACGGTTGGCGATGGCGAAGTTGCTTGGTATTGGGGAGTAGGGGGATGAGGGAGATGAGGGAAATAAGGAAACAGTTAAAGCTTTGAGGTTGAAAGTACAAGTTTTGAACTCGCAGTGTCGAGTTCAGAACTCAGAAGTTGATCTTTGACTCTTGACCGTGCCAATTTTATACCATTTCAGTAAAACGCAGATACATGAGGAAGAACCTAGCAGCATTATACTCAAGGTGGAAGAGGCGGTCGTCCCATCACCTTAGTCTAAAGTCTAGGCTTAACGGTTAGCGTCATCAGCTGCAAGAACTTGGTAACGAAGTAGAAGGCATTTGAGTCAGTCCCATGCACGCATATTGTTAGATTGTATAAAGTATAAATTTATACTTATTTTAAGGCAACAGACACATTACCTCAAATGTTCTTGAATCCTATTGATCCGACTTTCTCTATGTTGAGTAACGCTACGGCACAGCATATTTGCTCGTTTTATAAACTTGCGATTAGAAAAAATATAAATAGGTACTCCTTCTTTAACCCAGAAAATAATTCCGTATTTTACCCTACCATAATGAAACTTAACTACATAAGGAATCAGCAATAAGATGATGAAAAAAATGATTATAGAAATAATAAAGCTGATTTCTCCGCTCAACCAAGAAGATACTACAATTGCAGCTGTAAAAGAAAGTAATAAACCTATAAATATCCATGTTGCTACTAAAAAATACAATCCCAATTTTGATGGTTGATAAATAACACTACTATTAATAAATTCTAAGTAACCATCTTGATAAACCACTTCACCAAAACGCCCAACGCTCATATCTGCAACTCGGCGATTAGTTAGACAAGCAAAGCTGTGAGATCCAATTCCCCATATTCCTCTTAATCCCAAATACTGAACTATATGAATAACCTCCTCTTCAGGAATAAATTGCTTAAACATAATTTCAATAGCTTCTGGGTTATTTTCAATGGCTTGTTCAAGAATGCTAGACTTAATTTTGATTTCACCATTAGTCGTATTTAATGCAGTTTTCATATTTATAGCTATTAGGATAGAATATTGTATTTGATTCAAAAATTAATCGCCTAAAAAAATTAACTTTCAGAAGTTATTTGTCATCAAATAAAGAGCGAAAGAAATTATGAATACGTGATTGCTTGCTCTTAAACCATTCATCTGGAGCCACTTCTTCTATTACTTTTACAGACTTGAAAGGCTCATTTTCTTGCATTTGCTTTAGAGTTGTATCGTTACTATTAGTTTGGCTTCCTATTATAAGCTCAATAGATCTCCGAATGCCTTGTGCTACACTAACGAATGCGTCATCTCGATCATTCCATTTAGTTACAGGTTTGCCATCTTTTGGAAGCACTTGAAGCTTTGCAAACGGGGAATACATCCAACCTTCTACAGGAGTAAGGATAATAGGTATTACACAAGCTTCACCTAGTTCATGCCGTTCCATTGCTCGCTTCATCTCAATATCATAACAGTAATCAGATGCAAGAAAGTTAGCAGTTATTAATAATAGGACTATATGTGCAGTATTTAAATTTTTGTCAATTTGTCCTTTCCACTCATCTCCAGCCGTAATCATTCGATCGTGCCAAAATTTAATCAAACCTTGACGTTTTAGCATTGAAAGATGAGTTTCAAGTTGTTCTCGAAATGATTCATCCTTGTGAGAATAAGAAAAAAAAATTTCAATTCGCTCGAAAGTCATATTAATTACTTGATCTGGAACTAAAAAGTAATCTAACTCCTTATACAGTAGTCAATATCTCCGCTGTTTGTTTTAGATATCGTCACTATCCAAAGTATTATATATGTTTTACCGTATAAAGTTGTTTAATAAGATTGTTGAATTTTCAACTTAAAATCGTAATAAACTATAATTTATATTCTTTTGAAAATATGAAAATTTGTATTGTTGGCGCAGGTGCCATCGGTGGATATTTAGGAGCAAAATTGGCATTGGCTGGTGAAACAGTGACGCTAATTGCTCGTGGTTCTCATTTAGAAGCTATTCAAAAAGATGGGCTGAAATTAGTGATGGCGGACGGTTCTAGTCAAGTTGTTCGTCCGGCTTTGGTAACTAGTAATATTCAGGAAGCGGGACAACAAGATGTAGTAATTTTAACTGTTAAAGCTCACAGCGTTCCAGCGATCGCCCCCTCCCTTTCCACACTCTACAACCCCGATACAACAGTTATCACAGCCCAAAATGGTATTCCTTGGTGGTACTTTCATCATCACGGCGGTGAGTATGAAGGAACACGCATTCAATCTGTTGACCCAGATGGCATTGTTGAAGCTGGTATCGGTGTTGACCGCGTTATCGGTTGTGTTGTTTACCCGGCAACTGAGATAATTGAACCAGGTGTAATTAAGCATATTGAAGGCGATCGCTTTACTCTCGGTGAAATCGATGGTAGCAAAAGCGATCGCATTCAATTATTAGCCCAAACTCTCAAACAAGCAGGATTCAAAGCACCAATCCGCAATCAAATTCGCACGGAAATCTGGATCAAGTTATGGGGAAATGTCGCATTTAATCCCATTAGCGCCTTGACTGGTGCAACTTTAGAGGATATTTGCCGCTATCCCCTCACCCGCGAACTAGCACGGCAAATGATGACAGAAGCTCAGGCGATCGCCGAAAATTTGGGTATAAAATTTGGCATTACCTTAGAACAGCGAATTAATGGTGCAGAAAATGTTGGCGCCCACAAAACCTCAATGCTACAAGATATTGAAGCCGGACGCCCCACGGAAATAGATGCTATCGTCGGCGCGGTGGCAGAATTGGGTAAACTC
This sequence comes from Nostoc sp. DedQUE12a, assembly GCA_034530795.1. Lineage (GTDB taxonomy): Bacteria > Cyanobacteriota > Cyanobacteriia > Cyanobacteriales > Nostocaceae > Nostoc. Next base: position 14,054 of record JAVRCH010000184.1, on the reverse strand, counting down.
ACTCAAATTCCCACACCTCATATTGATGCGATCTACGCCAGCGTTAAGCTGTTAGAAGCGACCAAACAAAAGAATAATTACTAATTACGAATTATTTGAGTTTGCTTAGCAAAATTTTTGTCCGCCAATTCTGTGGGTGAATTCGCCCGCACAGCGAGGAACATTCCAAATCGGCACAGCCCTGTACCAAATGCCAAACGCATCAGCAATAAAGTCGGTACCTCACGCACAGACTTGATAAAACCAGACAGTCCAAAACGCACTAATCCCTCCGGCCGAGCTATCCCTTGCCAGATGGAATCTAACCAAGAAGGAAGGGTTTCTTTCGTCCAGTCTGCCGTAATCACCTCCCCCTCAACTAATTTCGTCTCTGCTAAAAGCTCACTAAAGCCTTCTATGCTAGAAAAAGCTGGATGAGACCACTGTTCAAGGAGTTGTTTCATCACTGGTTTCTCCCAGAAATTTAGAGGCTTTTGGCGGTCATCCCTCTGATTCCAGTCAGCTACAACCAAAACTCCACCAGGCTTTAGCACCCGCATTAATTCTCTAGCAAAAACAGCTTTATCGGGCATATGGGGGCCTGCTTCAATCGACCAGACTACATCAAAACTAGCATCTGGAAATGACAATGCCATTGCGTCATCGACCGCAAACTGGGCGTTTAGCCCTTGGGGCGTTAAATCTTGGGCGCGTTTCACCTGCTGTGGACTTATGGTAATTCCTGTGACAGCAAACCCATAATCTCGCGCTAAAATCCGACTACTGCCGCCGATACCACAACCGACATCCAAGACGGTGGTATCAGGAGGTAATTTATCTAAACCACCCCATTTAACCATTTCATGTACAAAGTCAGATTTAGCAATTAAAAAATCCTTGCGTCGTGGCGGCGAACCGTAGTGACCGAGGTGAATGTGTTCTCCCCAATAAAACTCTAAGATGCCGTCAACAGTCCATTCATCGTAGGAATTGGCGACTGTGGCAGAAGATTGATATTTGCGAGGAGTCAGGAAATAAACCCCGATTCCTATCACTAAAACCAGAAGAACAGCAATTGCAAAATATACTAAGGTTGACATTGTTTTGAAAGCTTCTCATACACCTAACGTAGCTGGTTAGCCGACAAAACTCAAGTAGCATGGCGGTATGACTGACGGTAAACTCTTTTTGTTACTGCTTTTGAGCTAGTTAAAAGGCAACAGGCAACAGGCAACAGTTTGATACCTCATACTTAAAAGCAGAAGATTTAAATAAGGACACCTTTAATTGTAGGGGTGCACAGCTGTGCGTCCCTACCCCTGTACTCAGTAACGAATATTCAGACAAAAATTTACCACTATTATCTGCCTCAATGGTTTAGTAATAATTATTAGGATAAATCTATTTCATGAAAGTAAAAAGACCAAACTCTTGACGAATATCTAACAGTGAACGGTCTAACATTGGTTCAAAGTTAAGAAATGGAAGGAAAGTTTTATGGTTACGAGTTTTTAGCCACATTGAAATCAACTCTGGTACTAATCGCACTAATTCAAAAAAAATAGAACTGTACAAGCGAATCACACCATCACGCTTGATCGTATCTTCATACATCACATTTACAGATGGATTCTGGCGTTCGCGCAACCAATCTCTAAATTTGAAGTCACTCGTCCAAAATGTCAGCGGCAAAAGCTTAAGTTCGTCGTACATATTTGTGTCACAACCATAAATGACATGACTAGCATCATGAGCAAGCAAGATTTTGGCAAAATCTTCTGGTTGAGTGCTGGGATGAGTGATATGTAAATTGACCGCGTAGTATTCCTCCAGCCCTTGACGTAAAGTTTGGCTGCTATTTTTATTGGTATATTTGGGTCGAGTTTGCAAAGACATAAGTCTGTAAATAAGATTATCGATACTGTTAGTATCGATAATGCTAAAGACAAATGTCAATCACATTTATGGTTTGCTAGAGATAAAAGTTAACTCCCTTCGGGTTCGCGTAGCGTCTCCGATAGGAGAAGACACGGCTTACTGCGCTTGGGGGGTGGTCTCACCTGTTCCCCCTTTACTGTTCCCTTTTAAAACTTTGTTACATGAGCGAACCCGCTAAAAAGCGTCCTGGAAGACCCCGCAGTGTTGAGTCTCATCAGGCAATTCTCCAGGCGACAATTGATTTATTGGTAGAAGTTGGTTTTACTCACATGAGTATTGATGCGATCGCTGCTCGTGCTGGGGTAGGCAAAACCACGATTTATCGAAGATATAACTCCAAAGAAGAGTTAATTGCAGATGCCATTGAAAGCCTCAGGCAAGAGGTTGTAATACTCGATACAGGTAGTTTTTGGGGAGATGTCGATTCTTTAATCGAGAGTGCTGCACAATTGACACTCAACCCTTTAGGAAAACAGACCGTTGCCATGATTATTAGCAGTGCATTAACCAATCCTCAGTTTGCTCAGATGTATTGGACGAAATACCTACAGCCTCGACAGCAAGCATTTGCGATCGTAGTAAAACGTGGCAAGGAGCGGGGAGAACTGCAAGCAGATGCCGATTCTGATTTATTCTTCGACACAATGAGCAGTATTATGCTTTATGCATCAGTCTTTCCACCTAGTAGCGAATCATGGAGTGCTTATGTTCGCCGCGTTCTAGATTTTCAGCTAGGAGATAAGGTGCTTTAAAAAGCAAGTGCTTAGAAGAAATGTGTAAAGAAAATCTCAAGGTAGCAAATAGCGATCGCCTAAAAACAGAATAATGCAGCTGAGTTTTGTTCGATGGAGTCTTCATATTTTCTGCAAAATTTCTTTCACCCAAGCTTCTTCCTGGGGCGATCTGACTATTTTTAAAGGTTGTGAATAATCAATTGCCAAGTCAAATCTAGCACGTTCGTAAACTTCATTGAGTAACCTTTGCAAGTCAATTATTGGCTCAGGTTCTCCTTCACGTAAAGGCACAGGAAAAACAGGAATTGGGTGTTTTAAGTCGAAAGTATATAAATCTGCATCAGGTCTGTTGTAGCTGCGACTCACCAAGATACTATAATCTGTGGCGATCGCTCCGAAAACAGGCATTGACTCTCCTTGTCTTAAGAGGTCAATTTCTACCAAATTAGTCCCAGAAGCCAGAATTTTCTGTCGTTTGCTTTGATAGGCGGCTCTACCTTCTTTTGAGCGTTTATTCTTAGGGGAAAGTATTTCTACCACAGCAACTACTTCTTTACTTTGAGTTGCTCGCACTTCTAAAAATCGCTCTGTCACTTGTTCTGGTATGGGAACCTTCACTTTACTGGGTTCAGTAAGTTTGGCAGCAGTCAAAGTTGTGCTGATATCTATAGTGTTACGGTTAGCAACTGCTACATCAGCAATTCCCACAAGTAAGATATCATCTACACTAGTGTAAACTCGTTCTTCTATAGAAACTCGGTATTTCGGCGCAATTTGAGGAGTCAGGTCATCAGACATCGCTACAATCAAACGATTGTGAACTTGATGCCACAGTTCAGGTTGTTCCAAATATGGGTTCATTCCAGGAAATGGATTTCCCATTGCGCTTTGCCTTAGTTATTTCTCCTCGATTGAGACTATTCTATCTGTTTTAATCTTCTGAATTGTTCATTAGACCTGCCTTGAAAATAAGGCAGGAGACAGAAGGCAGGAGGCAGGAGGAAAAGACATTTTCATTGTTCCTTGTGAGCGCAGGTCATGAAGTCTCTTGCAAAAGTACTTTTTGCAAGAGATGGGAAAAGGGACTCATGTTAAAGGGGAAAGGGAAAATACCAAACCTTTCCCCCTTTCCCCTTCCCCTTTTCCCGACTTCTGCAAGAAGTCTATTGTTCTAGGATGGACACTTCTTTGTCAATGAGGTAACTAAGAAAAAGTTTGTAAAGAAAATCTAAAGGTAGCAAAAAGCGATCGCCTAAAAACAGGATAATGCAGCTGAGTTAGCTAATCCTTCTCATTTTCTGACTATGGCATCTACACCCAAAATCCTAGCCTTTGCTGGCAGTACCCGTATAGATTCGTACAACAAAAAATTAGTAAAAATTGCAGCGGCTGGTGCTAAGGCAGCAGGCGCAGAAGTGACATATTTAGACCTGCGGGATTTGCCCTTACCTCTGTATGATGAAGATTTAGAAGCTCAAGAAGGAATGCCAGCCAACGCCCGCACATTGAAGGATTTGATGATTTCTCATCAAGGATTTCTGATTGCTTCGCCTGAATATAACAGTTCCCTCACAGCAGTTTTGAAAAATGCGATCGATTGGGCATCGCGTCCATATCCAAACGAATCTCCCTTGGCCTTGACTGCTTTTACAGGTAAGGTTGCTACGATTATGAGCGCTTCACCTGGCGGTCTTGGTGGTTTGCGGGGATTGGTTCACCTGCGTTCTATTTTGGGAAATATCAAAGTTTTGGTACTTCCCGATCAAATAGCCGTATCCAAAGCTTATGAAGCCTTCAATTCTGATGGCACTTTAAAAGATCCCAAACAGCAAGAATCTATTGAAAAGTTAGGTGAGGGTTTAGCAAATATATTGTTCAAGCTTAATTAAATTCTTCAGGTGTTCAGTTAATAGCGAACACCTAATTTCACAAATTATAAATTAATAGTCTTAGATAAAATTGATTTGGGTAAAAGTCCATGTACACCTTTTTGGGGGCTATTCACAACTTGAGTGATGCGAAAATTCACAGCTAAACTACACAATACATAAGCATCTTCTGGCGACAAATTAGCGAAGCGTTCCAGAAAATCAATCGTATTTTTTAAAGCCAGTTCTAATGCTTCATCTAAGGTTTGAGCAAAACCCATTGTGATAATATCAGTTGCAGTTTCGGCAATTGGTGTTGTTAATTGTAAATCCTTGCGGAGTTTGAGTGTAATTCTACCGTTCATGGAAGTTTCAATAGCGGTCACATTGACTTCGCCATCTCCTTGTGCAGAATGTCCATCACCAATAGAAAATAACGCACCTGGCACAAAAATCGGCAAGAATAAACGAGAACCTGCTTGGAGTTCGCGGTTATCGATGTTACCGCCATAATAGCCTGGTGGAACGGATGTTCGAGAAGTTTCTGGAGTAGCAACACCAAGAATTCCAAAAAAAGGTTTGAGGGGAATTTTGATTCCAGTACCGGGTGGAAATTCAGCGATATTGTTTGCTAAATCCAGAGGAATGAATCTTAAGGCGGGTTGGGAAAATTGATGTGGTAAAGCTCCCCAACCTGTACGAATTGCATTAAAGCCTACAGGTAAACTAGGTGCGATCGCCTCTAATTTTACTTCTAAAACATCCCCTGGTTGGGCATCCCGCACGTAAATCGGCCCTGTGAGTAAATGCGGCCCTCCAGCAATTTTGCGTTCTGGTAAAAGATTTTGGCAGATGTCGAGAAATTCTGGTGTGAGAAACTCTGGTGGTGCTTTCTCATAAATGTAATAACCAGTATAAGTTTCTACATCAACTGTATCGCCGGAATCAATAGTGAGTGCTGGGTTTAGCAGATGGGAGAAACCACCCAAATGCACGGTATCCTTAGTAGCTTTTAAAGTGTAGTGAGCGATCGCTCTACCTCCTTCTAACTCTGGGAACTACCAATCTCAGGTTTGTTGAGATCAAAATTTTCTCTAACTTCCCCATACAGAGAATAGACATAGTATGGCTACTATTGCAACACCCACTCCACAACCTAAACTAATACAGCACTAAGCTAGCGAGAGCATTTAACGCAGCACATCCTTCCGGATTTCCTATCAACAGTCAACGCCATGACCGACTGTACAATTTCAAAGCCTAATAGCTGATTTTCATGAGAATCTTCTCATATTTTCTTAATTAACTTCTCATCAAGCTCTGATTAAACTTACTTTAAGGTCAAGTTCTTTTACACTCAATAATACTTTTATTTTTATGAGGAGGCAACTTAATTAAAAAAATATCTAAGATTAATCAAAGCAGAAAGCGAAGAGATGACAATAAATGTAAAATCTCAGAATCATAACCCCATAAATACGCAATTGAATAGATTTTTGCAATATTTTCGGCAATTAAGCCGTTGGCAACCAAAATTACTATTGGCACTATTTTTAACTTCTATATCTGGTGTCACAGTATTGCTAACTGATGGCTTATCTATACAAGGGCGATTGACTGTATTTATATTTGCGGTGACCGTAATTTTGTGGTCAACGACCTCAATTAATGCTGGTTACATTGCCTTGGTTTCGGTATTCATGTTGCTGTTAACCGGCGGTATTTCCCAAGAAGAATTTTTTGAGTCTTTGGGTTCGGATGTCGTCTGGTTAATGATAGGTGCGTTTATTTTGGGAAGCGCAGTCAAGCACACTGGTTTAGCCACAAGGCTAACTCAAACAGTAGCAGCCAAAGCGCACAACGTCAGCAGTTTATTTTGGTTACTCACTACAGTTTTAATTCCGCTCTCCTTTTTGATTCCCTCCACCTCTGGACGTGCTGCCGTTACCCATCCAATTTTTCGCAGCGTCGCCAGTGCGATAGAGAATAACCGTACCCGTCGCGCTTTGGCGTTGTTGATGCCTTCAATTATATTGGTGTCTACAATTGCTTCCTTAACTGGTGCAGGTTCTCATTTAGTTGCTAAGGATTTATTAGAAGAAATTTCCGAAAAAGATATATCTTTTAGCCAATGGTTGCTTTACGGCTTACCCTTTGGAATTGTTGCCAGTTATGCGTCCTGCTGGGTAATCATGCGGTTGTTTCTAGACAAAAAATCCTTGCAACAAAAGTTTGATGTTGAATGCTTGCAATCAACACCCCTATCTGTACCAGAACGCAAGACATTATTAATTGTCTTGTTGATGTTGGCGCTGTGGTTAACCGAGAAATGGCATGGTTTAGAAATTGCCACCGTCACTGTCATCGGTGCCATGATTCTCACTGCGCCCTATTTTGGGGTGATGAAGTGGAAAGATGCAGTCAAAGATGTTTCTTGGAATCTGATTATTTTCGTAGGTGCAACACTGGTTTTAGGACGCGCATTAATCAGTTCTGGGGCATCAGAATGGATTATTAATCGTGTCTTTCGCTTCAGTGAAATCGACAGTGCCGAATCCCACTTTCTGATTTTGGTACTACTTACCATCATTAGTTTGACTTCCCACATCTATATGACTTCTCACACAGCAAGAGCAGCTGCTTTAGTTCCTCCGCTACTGTATCTCGCCAGCAGCCTTGATATAAATCCTGTTGCTGTCCTGTTTTTGGGTACTTTAGGTATGGACTATTGCCTAACCTTCCCCGTCAGTTCCAAAGCACTGATGGTTTACCAAGATGCAGAAGAAGATGGCTTTAAACCCACAGATTTACTCCGGCTAAGTTCAGTGATGATTGTTGTTCACTTCGCTTTAGTTCTTCTGTTTTACTACACCTGGTGGCGTTGGGTAGGGTTATCGTTCTGAGTGTTGAGTCTCCTCTGGCCAATTTAATGACAAAAAAAGCGGCTGCATAGCCGCAGGAAATTAATAATGACACTAAACATTTTAATCGCTCCTTCTGGATTTAAAGAAAGTCTTGATGCAGAACAAGTAGCTGATTGCATAGCTACTGGTATCACTAGAGTTTTATCAGACGTAAATATCTGTAAAGCACCCCTAGTAGATGGCGGTGAAGGCTTTACTAAAACTTTGGTAGCAACCACAGGCGGGACTTTACATCACCTGGAAGTAACCGGGCCTGTGGGAAAAAAAGTACAATCTCACTTTGGGTTCCTTGGTGGAACTACGAAAAAAACTGCTGTGTTAGAAATGGCGGCTGCGGCTGGGTTGCGTCTCGTACCCTCCGATATGCGAAATCCGATGATAACAACAACTTACGGCGTCGGGGAGTTAATTAAAGCTGCTTTAGATGCTGGTGCAGAACGCGTTTTAGTAGGCTGCGGTGATTCTGGGACTAATGATGGTGGTGCTGGAATGGCGCAAGCTTTGGGTGTGAAGTTGTTGGATGAGAATGGCAATGAGTTAGGTTTAGGTTGTGGCGAATTAATCAAACTCAAACACATTGATTTCTCTAGGCGAGATTCGCGTTTAAATCAAGCCCAAATTGATGTTGCTTGTAACTGGCATAACATCCTGTGTGGTGATAAGGGTGTGGCTAGAGTTTTTGGCCCTCAAAAAGGTGCATCCCCAGCAACAGTGGAAGCAATGGCTTCAGCACTAGAACACTACGCCGCAGTCATCAGGACAGATTTAAATATAGATGTGCGACAAATGCCTGGTGGCGGTGCTTCTGGGGGTTTGGGTACAGGTTTACACGCTTTAATCGGGGCTAAATTATACCCGCGCTATGATATCGTCATGCAGTATTTGGAATTAGATAATCTGATCCCCAAAGCTGATTTAGTGATTACGGCGGAGGGCTGCATCGATTTTCAAACCCCACGCGGTAAAATTCCGGCTGAAGTGGCGAAGCGTGCCAAGCGTTATGACTTACCAGTGATTGCACTTGTGGGCACCATTGGTAAAGGTGCGGAAATCAATTTCCAGCAAGGTATTGATTACTTCAACAGTATTTTGACTCATCCTTGTCAATTGAGTGAGGCGATTTCTCAAACGTCAACTTTGTTAACAAATGCTGCTGAACAGGTGGCGCGGTTGTTGTTAGTGGGTAGGCAAATTAGAAGCTTTAAATCCCAGGTAAACACACCATACAAAAAGCAAGGAACAAAATTCAAAGTTAAAGATAGTTTGTCTTCTAAGGAAGCAAGCTACAGACGTTGATTTAACGTGAATTCGACAGACCTCACCCACCCAGCCTCCCTCTCCTACTAGGAGAGGGAGGAGTAAGAAAAAATTAGGCTTTTTGCTTCCCTCTCCTATTAGGAGAGGGGGTGGGGGTGAGGTGAAAATCTTATAGATCGAACTCAAGTTAATTTATTTGTTGGAAATTACTACTCAGAATTAAAATTTCAAAGTAGTCCGGATAGTTCCAACAAAAATACTTTCGTTATTGGCGTTATGTTCGGGGTTAGTAATCACAAATAACCCAGGTGTAATCGAAATATTATCTGTCACTTGAAACCGATAAAAACCTTCTATGTGCAAAGAAGTATCTGTATCAGCAATTAAACTACTACTGGTAACTTTTGGTGGCATTCCCAAAACTAAGCCAGCTAAACTACCTTTATTGCCCAAATCAGGAAAGGCTAAGCTAACAGCATAATTCAAAATCTCAGCATCATCATTTGTGACTGCTGATTCAGCTTTTGTATAACCAACCCAACCAGAAATAACGAACTTTGGATTGATTCGCCAGCTAGTTTCTAACCCAAATGAATTTCCTCTAGTTGGAACATTTCCAAAAGGACTACGGGCGGTTAAGCTACCTGTACTTCCTGTTAAATTAACTCCAGTTTCGCCAATTCCTGCATAGTAACCATGAAGATAGGTAAAAGTGATACCAAAATTATCAGCTGGTTGAAAATACAAGTGACCAAGTGCAGCAAAATTACCATTAAATAAGCCATTATTTTCTGTGGGAACAGCTGCATCATTAGCTATATAGGCGACAGCAATTTGAGTATTTTTATTTAGTTGGTAGTTAAGCCCTAACCCGGTTCCGTCCATACTTCGTAAAATCGGATTATATCTACCAAAACGAGAAACTGCACCTCTACCACTACTCGATAAAGGATTTATTGGTTCAGCAAAATCATTTAATTCCATTTCAGCGATCGCAATTGTTGTTTTGAGCTTTTCACCAATAGGAAATGAATAATATACTTCATCCAAACCAATATCATTACCAGTATCTTCATCAAAACCCAAACGAGTCATTGTTGTTCCAGTAATACTCTCATCAAATTCTGGGATATTTCCTGATTCTAAGCGGAGGTTTAATTCATCTTTTCCGGTGAAACTGGTGACAAAATTTAAACGTACACGCTGGGCAAATATGGGATTATTATCCAATTTAGAATTGTTATCTCGATTATCATCGCTATCGGCAGTATTTTCGCCAAAAATACTAGCAGCAGTCAAAATTGCTTCAGCTTCCAGTTTTGTTGTTGGCGAGAATTGATTTGCTTCTAGCTCAGATGTTCTATTTTCTAAACTATCGACCCGGCTGCGTAGTGTTCCTAATTCTGAGGAAAATTCTGCTTGCAGTTTTTGAATTAAATCCAAATTTTCTTTAGTTATAAAACTGTTGTTTTTCGTGGCAATTAATTCTTGTACTTCTGTTAAACAAGCATTCAAATTAGCTGCAAATTCATAACGTGTCATCGCACGTTCTCCACGATAATTTTCGTTCGGATATCCAGCAATACAACCATATTTTTCAATGAGCGATCGTAAAGCCTGAAATGCCCAGTCTGTAGGTTTTACGTCAGATAATTGAGAAACAGATGTTAGTTGTGATGTTGCTTCTAGATAAGGCTGTTGGTGATTTTCTAGGGCAAAAATTGGTGTAATAACACAAGTTGTAGCGACGCTTAAGCTAGATGTTAACATGAAAAACCGACAAATTCTATTCATTTTTACTGCAACAAAAAATACAAAAATGCAATTCACTTTTAGAATAAATTTAACATGCATTTATATAATAAATAATGAGAATTTTCTCATTATTTATTGTTGATAAATTCATCTTTATGTGAATTGAATATGGCGATATTGCTAATATAAAAATATATAAATTAGATGTAGGAATCATGTGTAATTTTGGAAAAAATTAGTACTGTAGTAGCGTGACACAGCTAAAATGATGCATTTGAAAATTCTTGTGGTGTGGGAAACCTGCCCACGTGACTGGCTACCCTACGTATATTTTGAAAAATCAAATAGTAGTTCTATATATTAATTTTGGTAGTTAAATTAAAGAATATTCAGATATAAAACTGAATTATAATTGTGTATATTTAAGCCAATATAGGACTCCTATTTGATTTTTGAACAAAACTCAGTACACATTCATTTTCTAAAACCCTATTGCCTATTGCCTGTCGCCTATTGCCTGACTACGCAAATCAGTTCAGTAATCAAAGCGGATTCCTATAATAGCCAAAGTTGATGAGCAAAAAACACCTCGACTAGAAAGTCAAAAACAGAAGTCAGGGCTGACATTGACAGCCCTGACTTCCCACGCTCTACAATGATTATTATTCCTAATCACTGAGGATTTTATTTTTTAAAAGTCCTTATAACCGTGAAAGTGTACTAATGTGGTTGACGTATTCTTTGCCACACAGTAAAACCCAAAAGCATGATAATACTACTGGCGGTAGCTAACATTACAGCGAAAGTCATACCTTGTATTCTCATTGCTAGCAAGTTGCAAACCAAAGTAATTCCCCACAGCGTGAATGCTGCATGACGTTGGGAGAGTCCCCAAGCTAGCAAGCGGTGGTGTAGGTGGTCTTTGCCAGGAGTGCTTAGAGGGTTATTTCCTGCTAATAGCCGCCGTATAAATACTTGAGTAGTATCTAGCACTGGCAACAGCAGAAATAAAACCGTGGGTACAAGGGCGTAAACTGTGTTTTGTTGTAGTTTGCCTAAAATACTAGTTGCTGCCAAAACATAGCCGAAAAAGTATGCTCCAGCATCACCCATAATAATCCGTGACGGATGGAAGTTGTGGCGTAAAAAGCCCAGCGCCGCACCCCCCAAGGCTGCCAAAACTAAAGTTGCCGCTGCACGGTTGTTAAATTGTGCTGCAACCCCTAACAAACTCATGGCGGTAATAAAGCTGATTCCTCCCGCCAAACCATCCATCCCATCCATCAAGTTGATGGCGTTGGTAATCCCAACTACCCATAGTACTGTCAGGCACATGGACAGAAGGGAGTCGATGGGTGTGCCAAACAGGACTTTGACACTGATCCCGTTAGCTACTAGTAACAGTGCTGTGACAATTTGCGCCCACAAACGAACGGAGGGCGGTAAACCGAACTGGTCGTCAATAAAGCCCACTAGAACTAATATTGAACCCCCTAACAGAATAGTTAGCACCTGAGCCAATACATTTTGGAGTTCGATAGGTCGTAAAAGACTGGCTAATACCAGCGCGGCAATTACGCCCGCGTAGATAGCTAGCCCTCCTGCATTGGGCAAAGGTTCTCGGTTGAGCCGCCGTGCGTTGGGTTGGTCTGCCCAACCTACTCGCAAGGCGAATTTGCGTACAGTTGGAATTAAACGCCAGGTTACAAGCCAAGCTAAGAGGAATGTAAATACCACTGCCAACCAGCCGGTGCCGCTAGGTTCGGCAATACCAAGGGATTTAAGGGAGTTGTCTAGGTTCATCTCCCAATTCAAGCATTACTGCCAGTATTTAATATGATGATCACCTGTATATTAATCAATTTTTCATTTCCATTTGTAACTTGACTTGCTGGAGACATTAGCACTCTTGACCTGTGAGTGCTAAATTGTCTAATGGAAGCGCTTGAGAAATAAAACATGGCGAAAATTATTGCATTTGACGAGGAATCGCGGCGAGCTCTAGAAAGGGGTGTTAACGCCCTTGCCGATGCCGTAAAAATCACCTTGGGGCCCAAAGGTCGTAATGTCCTTTTAGAGAAAAAATTTGGCGCACCTCAAATTGTCAACGATGGTATCACTGTTGCCAAGGAAATTGAATTAGAAGATCCTTTGGAAAATACAGGTGCAAGACTCATCCAGGAAGTAGCATCAAAAACTAAAGATGTTGCTGGGGATGGAACTACAACTGCTACGGTTCTGGCACAGGCTTTGATTCGGGAAGGTCTTAAGAACGTTGCTGCTGGTAGTAACCCAGTGAGCTTAAAGCGCGGGATCGACAAGACTGTCGAAGCGTTGGTAGAAGAAATTGCCAAGATAGCTAAGCCTGTAGAAGGAAGTGCGATCGCTCAAGTTGCCACTGTCTCAGCCGGTAACGACGAAGAAGTTGGTGATATGCTAGCCCAAGCAATGGAAAAAGTCACCAAAGATGGTGTCATCACTGTTGAAGAATCTAAATCCCTGACAACTGAACTCGAAGTAGTTGAAGGGATGCAGATTGATAGAGGTTATATTTCTCCTTACTTCGTCACCAACAACGAACGGCAAATCGTAGAATTTGAAAACGCCCGCATCCTGATTACTGATAAAAAAATCAGCAGCATCCAGGATTTAGTGCCGGTGTTGGAAAAAGTCGCCCGTTCCGGTCAGCCTTTGCTGATTATCGCGGAAGATGTGGAAGGAGACGCCTTGGCAACTTTGGTTGTGAACAAAGCGCGGGGCGTACTTGCTGTAGCTGCCATCAAAGCCCCTGGTTTTGGCGATCGCCGCAAAGCTTTACTCCAAGATATTGCCATTCTCACCGATGGACAATTGATTTCTGAAGAAATCGGCTTGAGTCTGGATACTGCTTCTTTAGAAGCCCTGGGAACTGCTCGGAAAATCACCATCGACAAAGAAAACACCACAATTGTCGCTGGTAGTTCCACCAAGCCAGAAGTGCAAAAGCGCATTGGTCAAATTCGCAGACAGTTGGAAGAAACCGATTCTGACTACGATAAAGAAAAACTCCAGGAACGCATCGCTAAGCTAGCTGGCGGTGTGGCAGTGATTAAAGTGGGTGCAGCCACAGAAACCGAACTCAAAGACCGCAAATTGCGAATCGAAGACGCCCTCAACGCCACAAAAGCAGCCGTGGAAGAAGGCATTGTTCCTGGCGGTGGAACCACCCTGATTCACTTAGCCAAGGCAGTAGAAGCATTTAAAAACACCCTGGAAGCAGAAGAAAAAATTGGGGCTGAAATTGTTCAGAAAGCATTAGAAGCTCCTTTGCGTCAAATAGCAGACAACGCTGGTGCAGAAGGTTCTGTGGTTGTCTCTAAAGTCCGGGATACCGAATTTAACATTGGTTACAACGCCGCTACCGGAGAATTTGAAGATTTGATCGCAGCTGGCATTATTGACCCCGCTAAAGTTGTGCGTTCGGCTATACAAAACGCTGGTTCTATTGCTGGCTTAGTCTTAACCACCGAAGCGATCGTTGTTGAAAAACCTGAAAAGAAACCCGCTGCTGCTCCTGACATGGGTGGTATGGGCGGCATGGGCGGCATGGGTGGCATGGG
>JAVRCH010000183.1:0-18412 GCA_034530795.1 Nostoc sp. DedQUE12a | reverse complement strand
CAACCGCGCTGTGTGGTCATCTCCTGCCGTGGCGATGGTTTTGTCGTCCGGGCTGAAACTCACACTTAAGACACTGCCTTGATGCTCTTTGAATTCTTGCAGCAGTCGCCCTTGCAGTTTCCACAACCGCGCTGTGTTGTCAGATGATGCCGTGGCGATGGTTTTGCCGTCCGGGCTGAAACTCACACCCCAGACACTGCCTTGATGCTCTTTGAATTCTTGCAGCAGTCGCCCTTGCAGGTTCCACAACCGCGCTGTCTTGTCAGATGATGCCGTGGCGATGGTTTTGCCGTTCGGGCTGAAACTCACACTTAAGACACTGCCTTGATGCCCTTGAAACTGGTTACGTTCTTTAATTTTATTGAGAATACTATCCAAAGCAAAAATAGGGCTGGTAGTTGGATATTTTTCTAAAGGGCGACCATCTTTTACCAAACTTTTTAACTCTTTACCACTCTGCACTGCTGACACCAGCGATTCTAACTGGGCATACTCAAACTGTCTTAAAGCATTAACTCCACCTCGTTCTAACTGTGTTCCTTGTTGTGCTTCTTGAGCTTGATTGAATGTGTAAAAAGAGGCTGCACTTGCCAATACAAATAAAGCTGTGGACAAACCGGAACTTACCATTAACCTCTTACGTCCCTGCTGAACTTGTCGGTCAGCTTTTTGTTGAGCATCAATTAGTATTTGCCTCGCATCTTGTTCGCGCTTCAGCTTTTCTTCTACTTGCAAACGTTGTTCTCGCTCTCTAGTTAATTCTGCTAATATTTCATTACCCTGTTGTTGGCGAATAAACGATACGAGATAATCATGCACCAATTGATAACGATCAGCAGGCGATTCTGGTAACAGCAATACTAACCTTGATGACACAAAAATCTCTAATACCAAATCTAGTTTTTCAACTTCTGCTACTAAATCTACTACCAACTCAGCACGAGTTTTTAATGGACGAGTACCATTTTCATCTGTGAGTAAATATAATACCAGTCGAGCAACCTGTTGATTCTCTAAACCACAATCATGAATGACTTCTTCTAAAAATCGTTCAACCAGTTTTTCTTTAGTACCAAACTGACGATACTTTTCTAAAGTTGTAATTTTATCAGTTTGCAATTGCGTCCCCACAACTTGTAACTCAATGGGGCGTACCTCGCCCAAATCACCTGCTAAATCTTGCACTAATTCATCAATCAGTGCAGGTTCGAGATAAAATTGAGAACGTGCTGTTAAACTCTCTACAACTGCCTTGGCATCAGCTGGCGAAAAGTTACCCAAATAATAGCGAATATTTTTATCCAAAATATTATTATTAATTACCCTCAAATCAAACAATCGTTCTAACTCTAATAAATAATGCAAATAATCTTCTCGTAAAGATAGAACAATCTTGATAAAAGGAATATCTAAACAGACTCGCAAAAACTCATAAAACATTCGCCTTTGACCTTGGTCTGGATAAACAAAGAAAAACTCTTCAAACTGGTCAAAGATTAAAACCGTCAACAAATTTATATCGGCATTTTTCCGTAATTGTTCCAAAATAGCTGCTGAAGAATCCAGATTAACAGATAACTGTTTACCTCTGACTTCCTCAAAAGCCTTAGCCAAACACCGCCCCAACATCGCCACCCAATCTGTATAAACTCGCAATAAAATAGGTAAAGCATCTCGCTCACCAATTGCTTGTTGTTGCAGCGCCGGAATTAATCCACCTTGTAAAATTGAACTTTTCCCCACTCCTGACTGACCATGAATTACAGTTAATTTATGCTCAGTTCCGCCAATTCTTTCTCGCAACCGCTTAACATCTTGTCCCCGACCAGAAGCAGCAATTTCTTGAGCAATGGTTTCTGGGTTTTCAACTTGCAACTGTGCAGAACTAATTGCCTGTCGTTGGGGATTTAGATAAGATGCACCAACAAAGGCGCGGAAACCATACTGTTGTTCTATTTGTAGTTGCTCTTGCTTAATATTAAAAGCATCTAGATATTTACCTTGGTCAAAGTAAAGTGAGCGTAACCTATCTAATATAGATATATATAATTGTGGGTTGTACTGATGATTGCTTTCATTTTTTGCAGCTTCTAAATTAGTAATTGCTGCTTGAACTTCACCTAAACCCTGTTGCGATTTGGCTAAAATAAACCGATATAAAGCAAATTGATATGATTGTAAATTAGGTATCCCAGCTAATATTTTTAATGCTTGTTCTGCGAGTTGATTAGCTTCATGCCACCGTGACTGTTCTAAGGCTACCTCTGCCACAAAACCATAGTCTTGAGCCAATTGCAACGATGTGCCATAATTTTGATGTAGCGGCAGAGATTTATCAATCAAGCTTTGTAACTCTCTCCATGCTTGTAAATGTTGGAGTACTTCACCCAATTTAGTAATATGTTTTGCAACTAAATCCCAACGTTGTGCTTGCTCAAAAATCTCAATAGCTTGCTGTAGATAACTTTTTGATTCTTGCCAATAACGTTGATTTTCTACCTGATTTTTTTCTGCTTGCCGATTATAAACTAAAGCAAGATTAACGAGTAAAATACCTTGTCGTTCTAAATAATTATTTTGCTGCCAAAAAGCTAAACTTCTTTGATAATGCTCTAAAGCAGTATTTATCCGATCGTGTAAATAATCATTCAAACCAAGCACAAATTCTAAACTTGATTGCAGTCCTGGTTCTAATACTTCTTCACGGCTTTGCAAATCCTGACGAGCAGTTTCTAATTCCTGGCATATTTGAGGATTAGGTGTTACATCGCTAGCAAATATTTCATCAGTTTTTTGCTGGAGAAAGTTGACTAATTCATTCTTAGGGTTTTTAAACTCAATGATAGTTGCCCAATTCTCTAAATCAGTTGCTAAACGAATAAATTTTTGCAAAACTAAATCATTAACCCATAACAATATCGGAAACGGAAAGTTCTTTCTAAATTCCTCCCGTACTTGGTTAGCTGAAGTCAAAACTGTATCGATATTTTTAACCGACTCCAAACCAAAAACCATCAATGCAGGTGGCTGTTCGTTTCCCAATTGTTGGCGTATATTGGTGTAAAGCGTTTTAACTGATGCAGGTAAAGTAATTTCGTGTATGCGTACAGGAGAAATTTGGTGCAGTCGTTCCACCATACGCTGGCGTAAAGCAGCATAATTACAACGCAATAAAATCAGCAAAAATTCTCCTTGAGAAAGGGTAATTGCTCTGACTAAAGTTTGTAACGAACGCTCATTATCAAAGGGTAAATTTTCTGGCTCTTGCTGATTACTCATAACATAAATAATTTATCCTATATTAGCTGTTTGTATACTTAAATTAGGCAATCCCAGCCGCAAGCAAATTGCTACCCTTCTCTTTCAAAGACGCTACGCGAACAGAAAGGCTTGTCTGCGACATGCTGTGCGATCGCCTACATTACGCTTCTTTACGAGACGTTACCTCAAACACTCCACTGGCAATGACATTGTATAACTAATTCTGTTTGACTACTTAAAAAACTGTAGTTGTGATTACAACTGAAGCCGCTATCCTCGACTCAATAGTGGCTATTCTCAACTCGATAGTGGCTATTCTCGACTCGATAGTGGCTATTCTCGACTCGATAGTGGCTATTCTCAACTCGATAGTGGCTATTCTCGACTCGATAGTGGCTATTCTCGACTCGATAGTGGCTATTCTCGACTACGATAGTGGCTATTCTCGACTCGATAGTGGCTATTCTCGGTTCGATAGTGACTATTCTCGGTTCGATAGTGACTATTCTCGACTCGATAGTGGCTATTTTCAACTCGTAGCCGCTTCTGTCACGATTGAGATGGTTAAGGTTATGCAATTTTACGAAAGACTTAATATAGTAGGGGCGTACAGCTGTACGCCCTTACTGCTGATTCATAACCTAAATTCCTTGGCTTCTGCCAAAATCGGATTGATATCAAACCAAGAACCATCTTCATCGCGGTATTCAAACACAAACATACTGCGAAGCAAAAGTTCGTATCTTTCATCACCTCTTAAGCTTTTTTCTTGAGCCACTTCACGCAATACTTCCCATTCATCAGGTGTAATTCCTAAAGTGAATTCGTTGCGGCGTTGTTTAATCACTCTATTTACGCACTCTTGCGATAAAGGTGGGTCTTCTTGCTGAAGACAGCGAAATAATAACATTAACAAATTTCGCAAATGACCGCCGCTAACTAAGCACAGCCTTTCTAAAGTTTTAGGACTATCAAAAACTTCGGTAATTAAATGCTGGCTTTGTTCCCAACTGACACCAGGAAAAGCCCTCGCCATGACCATTTGTTGCAGTAGCGTAATTCCTTGTGAAAATTGCGAACCATCCTGTAGTTGCACAGGAACCATCGGTAAAACCTTGGGATCTACGCCAAAGCGATTTGTTAATCTGCCTAAAGCATTGGAAAAAATCAAGACTAGAGGAATAGTATAAACAACATGACAATTTAGTTGATTTAACTGTTCGCCACGTTCTACAAATAAATATTCTGGTTGATAATAACCT
The DNA here is from genome assembly GCA_034530795.1 of Nostoc sp. DedQUE12a. Taxonomy (GTDB): domain Bacteria; phylum Cyanobacteriota; class Cyanobacteriia; order Cyanobacteriales; family Nostocaceae; genus Nostoc. The sequence continues at coordinate 13,889 of JAVRCH010000183.1, read as the reverse complement.
GAAGGCTTTAAAGAATTATCAACTCGGTCAAGATTATCAACAATTACCACCAGTCCTTTTTTACCTTGCTGCTTGAGTTTTTCTCTGGCAGGCTTGAGCAATTCATTGTTTATTGATTCTAAAATGCCATTGGTGCGGGGTTCTAAATATTGTCGCAATTGACCGCGAAGTTTGGGGCTATCTTTAGTTTTAGCAGTGATTTTGGCAATACCCACAGACAATTCAGCCTCAACGCCAATGTCTAACGGTGTTTGCAAAAATTCAGAAATTTCATGAAACAGATTTTTAAAGTATCCTGGTTTCAAATTAATTTTTATTGCTTCCAGACTTTGACTAACTTCACGAGCTACTGCTAGTAAAATATCTGTAACATCAATATCAGCCATATCCAGGCTTTGGCTAGACTCGAAATAAACCGTATGAAAGCCCTGCTGTTCTAACTCTGCCTTCAGCCGCAGTAATTCAGTAGACTTACCACAGCCAATATGTCCGGTAAATAATTGACAAGTAGGTTCTTCCGGTGAAAGGCGGGTGATAGTCCGCCCAAGTTCCTCAATAATTCTGGCACCACGTACTTTAGAAAAATCAATATAATACTGCCTATCTTCCGGTTTACTCACAACCAGAGTTTTGGCAGGGTTGCAAGCCTGAAAAAACCTGACTAAATCTAGTTTCATCACAAATCACCCGAAATCAGCTTGGCATTCTTCCCCATCTCAGTGATTATACAGATCCCAAAGCTGATATTTCGGATAATTCCTTTCACAATTCGCCCAAATCTTGCAAAATTGCCTCAACTGTTGCCTTGAGTTCTGGCAAATTTTGCTCAATAACACCCCAAACACGATTTAAATTTACCTTCAAATAATCGTGAATCAGTACATCTCTAAAGCCAGCGGCTTGTTGCCAAGGTACATCTGGATTAGCTGCTTTTATTTCGATAGATAAGCGCTTTGTTGCTTCACCAATAATTTCAAAATTTCTAATTACCGCATCTTGAATTATTATGGTTTGCATAAACGCCTCTTTACCATCAAGAGTGTAAGATTCAATGCGCTCAATACATTCTTTAATATTGCTTAAGTAAAGGCGGTCATCTCTCATAAAACCACAGCTTCTTTTAACACTCTTTCTTTAATACATTCATGTAGAGTTTCAGGTTCAGTCACATCTACCTTGCGTCCTAACAACTCTTCTAATGATTGCATTAAAGCAATTTGGTCTAATAAAGTTCGTTGTGGTTCAAGTTCTACTAGAAAATCCACATCACTATCTGGTTTTGCTTCACCCCTAGCAACTGAACCAAACACTCGCACATTATAGGCTCCATGCTTGGCAGCAATTTTTAGAATTTCTTCACGATTGGCTTTGAGTATTTCATCAATTCCCATAACCTATCACCTAAAATAATTCTGCGTAAGTTAATTAACTAATCATATTTTCTAAAGCAGTTTGCAAATCTTTAGTTAATTGGCTTGCAGCTTGTCTAGACGCGTGGCGTAGTTTACCGCCGTAGGCATCGCCCTGACATTTCTCCCAACGTTCAGTTACTGAAATTGGTTCTCCCACAGTGATTTTTGCCCGTCGCAAACCTAACCTGGGTCGTCCCGGAAGCGTGGTATCTTTAATTCGAGAAAGCATATCAAAAATCAGTAAAGCTGTTTCGGCAAACTTTTCTGCTGTCGGTTTTTCTTTAATATAATTTGCGGAAACTGCAACAAAACTTTCTACTATCCGCATGTGCCGCATTCGCAAATCTGCTTCTTGGGCAATCCAGTCTGCTAAACCACGTTTAAAGGGTGGTAAATTATCAATATCTGGCAAATCTTCGCGGTAAATATAATTCCAACCAGCTTCTTCTAAACGCCGACAACGGTCAATGAAATTTCCTTGTGGTTGAACTCCAAAATATTGCTCGGTAACTGCTAAAGATTTATCTAGTAAGCGATGGAGTCTGTCAATTAATACCTGATTTGGACTTGCAGATTCATTATTTGAGACAGTTTTAGGGATATCTTGATGATAGAAACGACGGTAAAATTCCTCCATTTCTGTAATTAGATATTCACCAAGACGAAAGATGCGTTGATAGTAAATTTCTTCACTATTGCCTTGAGTAATTTCTATCACAGGCAAACCACTATCAGCTTCTAATTTACTTAATAGCCAATCCAATTTTGACCAAGGTGGCTGGTCATAGGAGTATTGAATGGCGATCGGCAAAATAAAAACTGTCTCAGAACGGTTGGCTTTTTGCAAATCTTCTACACACCAGAACCCCATTTGAGAAACACCGGGTTCCAGTGGACTAACAATGCCGCTATGACCATTAGTACCGCCTTCTGGAGCAACTGCGATCGGCAGTTCGCCATTAGCAAACAACTCCCGCGCTGTTTGAATAGCTTGGCGGTCTAGTCGCCTACCGCGATGAACCGGCACACCCCCCAGCCGTGAAAATAACCAACCTAGCCAGTCTCCAGCCCAAACCGTCATACCCCGATCATAAAGAAAATAGCTGTGAACAGGATATTGCAACTTGATATTTTTCTGACGCGCAACCTCTGGCACAATCCGAGAAAGCAAATACAGCATACACAGCGGATCTTCTACCTCAGGATGGCGAAATGCCAACAAAAAGCGAATTTTTCCAGCTTGGAATTGTTGATAAAGTTCAGCCAATACCTCAACATTCTCAGCTTCAATTCCGACAATCCCAGCTGGTAACCAAGGTCGAGTCCGGAACCGTAGCACCATTGGGAGTAACCACCGAACAATCTGGACTACCGATGGGTTAAACCTTTGGGGAATAAATTTCAGTGGTGGTTGAGTAGATTGAATCGATCTAGGCAAGTTGCTTTCTTTGATTGTATTTTTAGGGATTGTACAATATTTAAGCTAACAGCGATTCTATAGAAATCTATCTCTGTTATAAAAATTACTATTTAAAACGTTTTCTTTGGCGATCGCGGCTGAAGAATATCGCTCAGCACTAGCAGCAAGTTCTCGCTAATTTTTGGTGGTTCGATTCACTCAAGCAGATTTTGTAAAATTTGAGGCTGAGGCTTGAAGTGCAACAACGCCAAATCTTACTTAAGGAGAATGAATTGACGAGCAGTTATGTCTGAAGCTAGAGATGGCAGATGTGGAAATTTTAGGTGTCAATTAGGCGACTAACAACCTGATTGTGGGAACGAGAAAGTTTACCGAGGAAATAAAACCCTAAATCAAATCGAGTCAAAAGCACATTTGCTGGCGATAGGCTTTCTTGATTTGTAAATAACTGTTTTCAATTATTTACAGAACGAGTATTAAACTCCAGAACCATTTTGTTAGGTAAATATACAATATTAAGCTTGGAGGAAAATTATGAGCGCTACAGTCAATTTATCAAAATTACAAAACAATTTGAATGAAGTTAATTACCCAATCAGCAGAGAAGGATTGCTGAGATATGCAGAAGAGAAAGGTGTTGACGAGGTTATTTTACGAGCTTTAAAGCAATTACCCTCAAAACAGTATCAAACCTTAACTGATGTCAGTCAAGCTATCAAAGGCAGCGAATAAGTGTTAGTAAAAAACTAATACTTATTGTGTAGTATCGAGCGTACCAGTACAGAGTAACTGATTGCTTGCCGATATTTATCGGATAAATACTCTTCACCTCTGGTGCGATTTGGGAAAAGGGTAAAGGGCGAATTTAAATCCTTTGCCTTTTCCCCTTTAACCGACAAGTACTTGGATTGCCTTCTAGCTGTCATATCATGTCTGGTTAATTAATTATGATTCCCATGCTCATTGCACCCCACCTAGCGGGGTGGGGTTATTGCGGTTTAGCAAGCAAGTGGACATGATACATACAGCGTTTTGCAAGTACATGAATGAGGTACACCTTGGTAAGAGGAGAGTGCGTGATAGCGTGGGTGGGGTGTTTCTGTATCTCATTTACCTGAAATCTGCTGTATATTCATAAGCTATGATGCTTCAGAAATTGGCAATGGTAGCACAGCGTTATGAGGGAAAGCCCAGAAACGACCTTCAAATACAAATAAATCCGTCCATCCATATTGGTTACACCAATTGATAGAAGTTGCTAAAACATCACTATCAATTTGCTGTTTGAGGCGTTCTAAACCGTACTTGATTTTAATCTGCGCCAGCAAGGGAACGCGGACTAAATCACCACCACAAGCTCGAATTTTTAGAGATTGTTGCCATCGCTGGCCTGCTTGGAAACAAGCATTTTGGTAAGTGGTTTGTTCTTGTTCTTTAATAGTCTTAATTTCAATTAACTCTGTTAAAGAAACAGAGCGGGAAAAAAGTCGGCAGCTTGGTGGGTCGCTATCTTGTTCTAACCAGCGTTGAATAATATCAATGAGGATTTCATGTACTTCATCTCTCATAAATTTTATCTTTTTTGGTTCTGATAGCCATAGGCTAAACCTGTAAAATAGATGGAGCAAACATTTTTGAGGTTATTGATTCATCCAAAAAGGAATAGCTCCTTGTTTGCGCTTAAGTTTATAAATTCTCACAGGATAATCATCATTACTCCATCCTGGCTCGATTTCAGAAGCTTCAATGAGATCGCGCAAACCCTTGTCAAGAACACTATAACTACACTCAAGGGCGTCTTTAAGTTCTCCGGCAGTTTTTCCCCCGGAACGCAGCTGTTCAAGGATAATTTGGTTGATATAATTCATAACTTCTTCAGTTGTAAAATGATAGATTAACTGATGTAGCAATACAGCAAATTTCAACTTAACGAAGTAGACTATCTATCTATCAAAGCTAGGCACAGAGACTATTCTAATTGTGAATTTTGACTCCTGAATTCTGCTGTCAGGTATTATTTAAACTGGATGCCGATGCGTGTAAAGTTGTCCATCTACCTCGGCTCGTCGCAATTGTTGGGCGCATTCTGAGCAATAATACTCTTCGCCCACTGAGTAAACAGGATGACCGCAATTATCGCAATGCTCAGTGTCGCCCAGTTCAGGATTATATTGCCAGTGCCATTGACAACATATAGATGTATCAGTGATTGTTTTGCTGTGTGCATTAATGGTGTCAAGGGCTTTTTTTTGTGCTTCCACAAGTGAGTCAGCTTGTCCTTGCCAATGTTGCTCTCCAGATTCAGTATTGAGAAATACTAAAAATTTCATAAAGCAGTAACCTAGCAGAAGTTGTAATCAATCAAAGACTAATAAGATAGCTTTGATCCCAAGATACTCCCTTGAACTCGTGGCTCTGGTTCTACTAAAGGAGGTATTCTGTATTTTCTGTGGAAAATTTTGGTATACATATCTTAATAAAGGAGCAAGTTTTGTCAGAGCCAGGCTGCGTTTGTTAGCTGATGCCAAACTCAAGTTAACCACAAAGCAGTTAGGCTTGTGGCAAAGGCAGTCATGTCTGCATTATTGCTAAGAGTACGATATTTAGCGATAGTGCAAGCGTTAGACTCTGGGGAACAATGGAGGTTAGCGGACTCGAACCGCTGACATCCTGCTTGCAAAGCAGGCGCTCTACCAACTGAGCTAAACCCCCGTAAAATTAAAATAGCGGGTAACTTTGTTTGCCTTCGTTATTGTAACTTATATTGTTCAATTACTAAAGGGATGAAGCCAGAAAATATCCAAGTCGTCGCAACACTATATAAATTCGTCAAGCTGCCAGATTTTGCCGAAAAACGAGAACCTTTGCTGTCCTACTGTCAAGGGCAAGGTATTAAGGGAACAATTTTGCTGGCAGAAGAAGGAATTAACGGTACAATAGCAGGTTCGCGTCAGGCGATCGATTCTGTTCTCTGGTTTTTGCGTTCTGACCCTCGTCTAGCTGACCTAGAACACAAAGAATCTTATACCCAAACTCCACCTTTTGAACGGATGAAGGTGCGGTTGAAGCAAGAAATTGTCACTTTAGGGTTGCCAGAAATTGACCCAAACGAACAAGTTGGTACTTATGTCACTCCCCAGGAATGGAATGATTTAATTTCCGACCCAGAAGTAACTGTGATTGATACCCGCAATGATTATGAGGTGAATATCGGTACTTTCCAACGAGCAGAAAATCCGCAAACTATCTCATTCCGGGAATTCCCCGATTATGTGCGCCAACACCTCGACCCAACAAAACACAAAAAAGTTGCTCTGTTTTGTACGGGTGGCATTCGCTGTGAAAAAGCCTCATCCTTTATGCTTGCCCAAGGCTTTGCAGAAGTCTATCATCTCAAAGGCGGCATTCTCAAATATTTAGAGGAAATTCCAGCCCAAGAAAGTTTATGGGAAGGAGAATGTTTTGTCTTTGATGAACGCGTAGCCGTCAGTCATGGGTTGGAGGAAGGAAGTTATGAATTATGCCTATCTTGTGGGCGTCCCATTTCTGAGGAAGATAAATTATCTTCCAAATATGAGCAAGGTATCTCCTGTGCTTATTGTTTTGATAGCCTCACTGATGAAAAAAGAGCGCGTCAGCAGGAAAAATGGCGACACTACCAAACCCAACTTGCTAAGAAAAATAAGGAATAGATTGGGCATGGGGCATTTGTCATTGATTATTCTCCACGTCCCCGTGTCTTTGCCTCCCCGCCTCCACGCGTCCCCTTCAAGCCACCAGGTATTCTCAGCTTGGCATAATCGCCGCCGAGTTGAACCTTTGAAGGTGGTTGGTGTAGGACTGCACAGCATCTTTGGACTGCGGCTTGGTACTCTCGCCATTGCTTACGAATTGCAATACTTCCAGCATCATCACCTAAGTCTGAAAATTTTAGCCCTGTCCGAATCAGCCAAACTTCAACATCTGTTGTTTCACCCACTATTTCGGGAATGGGATTAGTGTTGTCCATGAGTAATCTCTTATACAAGCATATAAAATTTCTAATTTCACTCTAAGAGAAAGTCTCAATAATAGCCAATACCATTTTTTTTCAAAATCATAAATAAAAATGATTAATAAAAAGATTAAGATCTGAGTGTAGATACTCAGATCTCAGAGGATAGATTGCGATCGCACTTATCAGATATCATTAGCTTCTGAATCAGCTGTTGCGATCGCTAGAAGCGATAACCCAATCCAGCTTGGAAGCTCACAGCATCAGCATCACTGTTTCTATAAGCATCAATCCCCCATTTGGTATCACCATAGGCGATGACATTGTTAGCAACTTCTGATTCAACACCAAGGGTGACTACAGGTGCATTGCGATTGCCTAATGGGCTGTTTTGACCTTCGTCAGTTACAAAAGAATAACCACCACCGAAGTAAAGGTTAGTGTTTTTAGCGATGGGCGCATCGTAAGTAACTATGGGCATAATGGCAGCAGAATCACCACCGTACAGCACAGAACCCCGTAGTGAAACAGGTGCATTGGGAACGGCGTAACGTCCTTGAACATTCCCACCAAGTTGTGCGTCATCGTTTCCTTGTCCGCCGCTGGTTGCACCAGCCGCAATACCAGCACCAATATAATTACCGTTAGTACCGTTGGTACCTGCTGTTTGAGCAGAAGCAATGCCACCTGAGAGGATAATAGAAGCAGCAGCGAGGAAAGAAGCAGTTAATTTTGTCAGTTTCATAAGATTCTTCTTACTAGAGTTAGGTAATATGAATGTTCTCTATTACCAGAATCTCTTTTTTTACAAAATGTAACCTCCCACACTCGGTTCACCTTAGCGGTTGAATTGTTTTTCACCCAGTAGGGTGACAATACTTGTCGGTTAAGGGGAAAAGGGGAAGGGGAAAGGGGAAAGAAAAAACCTTTACCCTTTACCCTTTACCCCAAACCAAATTCCGAGTTCAAAATGCTTAACCGAGCAGTATTGAGTAGGGTGATATAATCACTCACTTAAAATTAAAAAAAATAGGTTAGCACACGTAGCATATTTTGAGTCGGGGTTTAAATCCCAACTCAAAATGCCTTTAATTTTGAATTTTGAATTGTTATTCCTCCGTGTCCTCTGCGTCCTCTGCGGTTGGTTCCGTTACCTGTGCGTAAGTTCTCTTTTTTTTGCCAAAACGCTGACGCAGACGATCCACAAAAGTATTCACCTCTGGTATTTTCATCCATGTAGCGATCGCCGCAAACACAGCAATTCCCACACAGCTAGATATACACAGCTGCAACAGCAAAACCACTAAACCTGTTTTACCTAAAACTTGCCCAGAAACAACCAAAGTTCCATAACTGGCTACCCCAGCTACCACACTTCCGGCAGTTAAACCGAGAATTGGCACACTCCACTCACGCCAAGGTAAACCATCAATTTTGCGATCGAGCAACCATAACAGCATCAATAAAGAACTGCAATTTACACCCACTGTTGCTAATACCAAACCGGGTGCGCCAAAAGGCCCAACCAAAATCCAATCGAGTGCAGCATTGAGAAAAATATTAAAAGTACTGATGCGAAAGGGTGTCTGTCCATCGCCCAAAGCATAGAACACCCGCACTAAAACATCACGCCCCAAATAAACAAACATCCCAATGCCGTAAACAACTAGCAATTCGGAAACTAACTGCGTCGCATCGCTTTTAAAAGCACCGCGTTCGTAAACAACCTGGACAATGGGTACAGATAGCGCCACCATCAGCGCTCCCAGAGGTAACATGGTGACAGCACTAAGTAACAGTCCTTGACGAATACGTAATTTTAAGTCGTCCCAATGTTCTGGAGCCGCAAGCTTGGCAAATATTGGTAATAAGGGCAACAAAATGATGTTAGAAATAATTCCTAAGGGAGTTTGCACCAGCAAATTAGCGTAGTTGAAGCCCGCAGCAGCACCAGGGATAGGACTCGCGAAGTAAAGCACAGTCGCAAAGTTAATTGGCATCATCCCTGAGGAAATTGTTGCCGGAGTCATGATTTTAATTACTTCTTGGACAGCCGGGCTTTTAAAATCAAACCGCAACCGCAATGTACCTAGTCCTAACCGCCACTGCACAACTAGCTGCACCAACCACTGGAGAATTGCCCCTGCCAAGGTTCCCCAAGCTAAGACCATACCACCGATAAAAGCGTATTCTGGCTTGATTATGTCCTTGCCCAGTTGCATAGTCATAAAAGCAATGCCGATGACAACTGTAATGCTGGATAACAGAGGACTAATGGAGAGCAACCAATATTGATTAGCGGCATTGAGAGTACCGAAACCAATGCCAATTAATCCCGCAAATAAAGCCATCGGTGCCATGATTTGGATTTGTTCGATCGCGATCGCTCTGGTTGTTGGATCTAAACCATGACCGACTAAATCAACAATTTCATCTGCCAAGAAAATTTGAGCAAATGTCACCACTAACAACAATCCACCCACCAGTGTTGTTACTGTTTCCACTAGGGGTGCAGCTTCTTGTTGTTTACGCTTGGCTAAAACACTGACGATCGCACTGTGTAATGGCCCGTTCACACCACCTAGTAATATCAATAGAAAGCCAGGAATAATATAAGCGTAACTATAGGCAGTGGCAGCTGCACCAACACCAAAAGCAGCAGCGATGGCTTGCTGTCGAATTAAACCAAAGATTTTACTAATTAATGTGGCAATGGCAACAATGCCAGCAATTCCAGCGAAAGAACGAGAGGGTTTTTGGTCTTGTTGTGTCACGAAAAATACCTGAATACTCCTGCGAAGTCCATACTTGAAAACATTTAACCTAAATTTTATGGTCTGTCAGGCTGATTTTGATAAGTCAGTCATTAGTCTAACGGCAATTAGTCAAGTGCGTAGACGCAAACTGTCTTGTCACCAGACATGCAATACGGTTCGGTTAAAGGGGAAAGGGTAATTTCAAACTTTTTCCCTTTTCCCCTTACCCTTTTCCCAGCCCACATCAGAGATGAAAAATGCTTATCCGAACCGTATTGACCAGACATGGCCTTTTCCTTAATTAATGCATTACAGGGCATCGCTTTGCTTAGCTTGCTTCTATGAACGGCTACCCAAGACACTTTGCACTTTGTCATTTGTGTTTGCAAAGGACTAATGACTGATTGTTAACAAGTTGTGAAGATAGGTCAAGAAAGGGGAACTATAACAATAACCATCTTCTTTACAAGAATTAGATACTTCAAGAAGAAGTTTGTCATACTTACAAGCTTGGCGCTGTTCAATCTGACGAAGTTTGACAGGATAAATCTTTCTAGAACAATCCCTCAAATCAATAGCAATGGAACTCAATTCAACTTTCACTGAAAATCAACTTTTATTGTCAAGCACTCAACTTCAAGAACAACTAGAGAAACAAAAGGCTCTGGCGAGTGTGATTATACGAATTCGGGAGTCTCTTGAGTTAAAGACGATTTTTCAAACTACAGTTACGGAAGTGCGTCAGTTGCTCAATGCTGACCGAGTTGCAGTCTTTCAATTCGATCCTGAAAAAGACTGGGAAGGAGAATTTATTTCAGAGGATGTTGCAGTTGGTTGGACTTCGGCAATGGCAGTCAAAGTCCACGACCACTGCTTTGGAGAACAATTTGCTGCTAGTTATCAACAGGGAAAAGTGCAAGCAGTTACTGATATTTATGAAGCTAGCTTGAGTGATTGTCATATAAAAATTTTGGGTCAATTTCAAATCCGTGCTAACCTCGTTGTTCCTCTATTAAGGGAGAAGAAACTATGGGGATTAATTTGTATTCATCAGTGCAGTGATGCTCGTAATTGGAAAGAATCAGAAATTGAATTTATTCGCCAAATTGCTGACCATTTAACAGTTGCTATTCAACAAGTAAAGCATCTCCATGAAGTTGAATTACAAGCTGCAAAATTAGCTCAAGCAGCCCAGCGCGACCAAGTAATCGCTCAGCTTGTTGATACAATTCGTTCGCCTCTCGATCTTGACACCATTTTTAAAACAACAACTGAAGAAATACGCAAATTATTGCAAGCCGACCGAGTTGCAATTTTTTGCTTCCATGCCGATTGGAGTGGTAGCTTTGTAGCTGAATCATTTACCGAAGGATGGACTCCCTTAGTTGGAATTCAAGGAGCGATCGCTGATACTTATTTACAACAAACTCAAGGCGGACGCTACCTTAAAAACGAAACATTTACAGTCAATGACATTTATCAAGCTGGATTAACAGATTGCCACGTCACTCTGTTAGAGCAATTTCAAGCCAAAGCCTTTGCAACTGCCCCAATTTTGCAAGGAGACAAACTCTGGGGAGTAATTGCTGCCTACCAAAATGCTTCATCTAGACAATGGCAATCCTATGAAGTCGAATCACTTGTCAAAATCGGTACACAAATTGGTGTAGTACTGCGGCATCATGAGTTGTTAGCACAAGCTCAGTATCAAGCAGAACAACAAAAAACATTAACCAGCGTGATTACTCGTATTCGTAAGTCGCTGGATTTGGATACAATATTTCAAACTTCTGTCACTGAAGTCCGGCAAATGCTACAAACAGACAGAGTGGCAGTCTTTCGTTTTGACCCTCAAAAAGACTGGGAAGGAGAATTTATTTCCGAAGATGTTGTAACTGGATGCGACTCAGTAATCGCAGCGAAAGTCTACGACCATTGTTTTGGGGAACAGTTTGCTATTGATTATCAACAAGGTCGAGTGCAAGCAGTTGCAGATATTTACGATGCGGGATTAAGTGAATGTCATGCAACAATTCTGGGCAAATTTCAAGTGCGGGCTAATCTGGTGGTTCCCTTGTTGAAGCAGGGTGAATTATGGGGATTATTGTGCGTTCATCAATGCAGCAATCCTCGAACTTGGCAGCCTTCGGAAATTGAATTTGTCAGCCAAATTGCAGAAAATTTAGGCGTTGCTTTACAACATAATAAACTTTTACATGAAGCTCGATATCAAGCAGAACAACAAAAGATATTAACTAGTGTTATTGCTAGAATTCGTGAATCTTTAGATTTAGATACTATTTTTCAAACTTCTGTTACGGAAATGCGGCAACTACTCAAAGCCGACCGAGTGGGAGTGTTCCGTTTTAATCCTCAAAATGACTGGGAAGGAGAATTTGTTTATGAAGATGTGGCTGATGGTTGGACTTCAGCAATCGGAGAACAAGTTTACGATCACTGCTTTAGCGAACATTTTGCATCGCTTTATGCCCAAGGTCGAGTAAATGCGATCGCTGACATTTATCAAGGAAATTTTCAAGGCTGTTATGTGCAAATTCTAGCAGCATTTCAAGTACGTGCTAATATGGTCGCTCCACTTTTGAAAAAAGGCGAACTTTGGGGCTTACTGTGTATTCACCAATGTAACGCTCCTCGTCAATGGCAACCATCAGAAATTGAATTTGCCACTCAAATTGCCGAACAATTAGGAGTAGCATTAAAACAAGATTCTTATTTCAAACAAGTTCAAATGCAAGCTGTCCAGTTAGCAGAAGCTACTGAACGGGAAAAAGCAATGGAACGACAAGAATTGTTGGCTGCTACTATTGATAAAATCCGTCAGTCTCTCGATATTCAAACTATTTTTAGAACTACTACTCAAGCTGTACGAGAATTACTCGAAGTCGAGCGAGTTGCAATTTACCGCTTTAACTCAGATTGGAGCGGCAAATTTGTAGCAGATTCCTTTAAAGATGGTTGGAAACCTGTTGTAAAAACTCAACCATTGATTATACAAACCTTTGAAGACACAGATGATGATAATGAACTTCCACGCAACGAAACTTTCGTTCCCATTCGTCAAGGTGAAAAATTATGGGGCTTATTAGTTGCTTATCAAAATTCTCAACCGCGTTATTGGAAAGATGAGGAAATTAATCTCCTGGCTCAAGTGGGAGTGCAATTAGGAATTGCGATTCAACAAGCAGAATTGCTCGAACAAACCAAACGTCAAACTTCAGAACTGACTCAAGCTCTACAAGAATTAAAACAAACTCAAAGCCGATTAATTCAGGGTGAAAAAATGGCTGGCTTAGGACAACTCCTAGCTGGAGTTGCTCATGAAATTAATAACCCGATTAGTTTTATTTTTGGCAATCTTATACATTTAAAAGAATATACTCAAGAACTTCTGGACGTTGTGAAATTTTATCGTCAACTGCCAGATGTACAAAATAAAATTGAAAAGACTGATTTGGACTTTATTATTGAAGATTTACCCAAAACAGTTGACTCCATGCAGATAGGAGCAGAGCGGATTCATGAAATTGTGCTATCACTGCGAAACTTCTCTCGTACAGATGAGGCGGAATTGAGAGCAGTAGACGTTCATGAAGGATTAAATAGTACTTTACTGATTTTAGGGCATCGACTGAAAAGTAATAGCGATCGCCCAGCTATTGAGGTTATTAAAGAATATAGTACCTTACCTTTACTCGAATGCTATCCCGCCCAATTAAATCAGGTATTCATGAATCTCCTGAGTAATAGTGTTGATGCATTAGAGGAAAAATTCAAAGGTATACAGCAAAAATATTTAGATTCAAAGGAAAAACGCCCCAGAATTCCCTTGACTATTTGGATTAGTACCAAAATAGTTAATAAGCAAGTTTTAATTAGAATAGCTGATAATGGTTTGGGTATGCCAGAGGAAGTGCGATCGCACATTTTTGACCCATTTTTCACTACAAAAGAACCAGGTAAAGGTACAGGCTTAGGATTGTCTATCAGCTATCAAATTGTGGTTGAAAAACATCATGGTGAAATTAAATGTTTGTCCAAACTAGGTGAAGGAACAGAGTTTTTAATTAAAATTCCCACTGATAATTAAGGACGAATAAGTTAAAAACCTAGCTTGCTAAAACTACCCTTGTCTAGCTTTTACTAGATTTACAGCAGTTTGCAACTAAATGAGGTACAGAACCAAGGATTCACAAATCAAATTATTCTTCTGGCTCCAGCATAGCTGCCTTCTGCCTCCTGCCTCAAAACCAGTGACTTTGTACTTCATGCAAAAGAAAACTGCTGTA
>JAVRCH010000182.1:0-65567 GCA_034530795.1 Nostoc sp. DedQUE12a | reverse complement strand
ACACTTCCTGCTTGCCCCATGCCCCATGCGCCATGCTCCGTAACTAAATGACTACAATAGGATTTGTTGGGTGCTATCAGGTTATGGCGGGGTTGATGAATGATGCTGACAGAAAAATTGGAGCAATTAAGAGCTTTATTTCAAGAAATGGAGCAGGCGTTAATTGCCTACTCTGGGGGCGTTGATAGCACTTTGGTTGCGAAAATTGCTTATGATGTGTTGGGCGATCGCGCTTTGGCTGTGACTGCTGTTTCCCCTTCGCTGTTGCCAGAAGAGTTAGAAGACGCCAAAATTCAAGCTGCAACTATTGGGATTCGTCATCAAATCGTCCAAACTCACGAAATGGAGAATCCCAATTACACCTCTAACCCAGTAAACCGCTGTTATTTTTGCAAAAGTGAATTGCACGATACTCTCAAACCCTTGGCTTTAGAGTTGGGTTATCCCTATGTTGTGGATGGGGTGAATGGCGATGATTTGCATGATTATCGCCCAGGAATTCAGGCGGCGAAAGAAAGAGGTGCGCGATCGCCTTTAGCAGAAGTGGGTGTGAGCAAAGTTGAAGTTCGGCAACTTTCGCAAGAACTAGGTTTACCTTGGTGGGATAAACCTGCTCAACCTTGTTTGAGTTCTCGCTTTCCTTACGGTGAAGAAATTACTGTAGCTAAGTTGCAACGAGTTGGTAGAGCGGAAATTTTCTTGAGAAAGCTGGGTTGGCAGAATTTACGGGTGCGATCCGAAGGCGATACAGCACGCATTGAATTACCACCAGAACAAATTAAAGAGTTTGTGTTAAAAACTGATTTACAAATATTAGTTGACGCATTTCAAGATTTTGGATTTATTTACGTAACCTTGGATTTAGAAGGATATCGTAGCGGTAAGTTGAATCAAGTTTTAAATCGGGAAGCTGTGGGCGTTAAAGTGTAAGATTTTTTTAGCTTTTAGACACAGTTGTTTGTTAGTCGTCGACTCAACAAGGCTTTGGTTAGCATGTCCAATTTCTGCTAGGGGATGAATCTGCAATAACTTCGCTCCTTGCTCTAAAGCGAAGTTGGCAACCAGTCTAACTCAACGATCGCTACCAATGGATTGCATCAAGAAGAGAAGCGATCGCTCAATTCTTGCTTTGAGTCAGCCTGTATTCTATCTGCTGTAGTGCCGATCGCCACACATCATACCCCTCTTGGGAAAGATGCAAGCCGTCTGTGGTTAACTCTTGACGTAAATTGCCTTCCATATCTGAAAACCAACTATAGATATTGAGATAATTCGCGCCTTCTTCTTTGGCAATTTTAGCTAGTTGGGTGTTGATGTTACGAATGCGGCTATTAGAGAGTTTTGGTAAGCGAGTCGGCAAAATTGATTGGACAATAATTTGAGTTTGGGGGTGATTGTGTCGTAAGCGGCGGACAATTCGGCGATAATTACTCAAAATTGCGCGATCGCTATCGCCTTTTCGTAAGTCGTTAATCCCAGCCATAATGTAAATTACATCCGGTCGGGTTGCTGAAAATGCCCCTAATCTTTTTAAAACGCCAGTGGAAGTATCTCCAGATATACCTTGATTGAGCCATAATTTCCCACTAGGTAATTTTTCTCTGGGAAACCACATACTTAGCGAATCACCAACTAAAATACTCAGGTGATTTGTACCTTGACCTTGGGCGATGGCTCTGGCTTCTAAAGCTAGTAAACTTTTCCAGTCTTCATAAGTTAGTTGACGCTTCTTGATTGACTCCCACAATGATTGCAAATTATCGCTATCCCCGCGTGTATAAATCTGACCTGTTTTCAGAGCTGCCAATCTTTGGTAGTAAAGTTGATTGCCAGATGTCAGTGAGAAAGTAGCTGCTTGAGCGCTGGGGTTGAGTGATGACTCTTTTGTGGATGAGTTTTTTGTGGGAGCTGGTAATCCTTGGCTACTAAGTTGTGGCGATGAGGAATCAATACTGTTGATGTTTTGCTCACCTGCTGTCGGCTGCAAACTTTCTAAGGGTTGCAGCACTTGACCGCTAAGTTCCGGTAAGGAAAAATCGACGCTGTTGATAATTTTTGTACTGACTATTGTCGGGGAACCTTGTTTTAAATCCCAAAGAAATCTAGAATTTTCCGGCAGGACAATCGACAGGTGTGGAAGAGCCGATGCTGGTATTGCCAATCCTGTTAACAAGCCTGCTGCCAACAGATAAGGATCCCTCATCGCTTTGTCTCTCCTCTACTCACTGCTTTTTCCTATGACAGCATTAGTTGGCTGTATTCAGGATAATTTTACTTAGGTCAAATTATTATTCTTATTTACACTGTATATTTCTGTAAAGCGTGTTCACGAGATTATATTGGACAATTTACGATCTCTTTAAACTAGGGTTTTCCCGGTGGTAGATGAGTCGGGTTTATGAGAATACTTTTGACTCAAAGGAATATTTTTACTAAAGGATGACTTACCACAAGTTGGTTGTGACAAATATTGCAAGTGGCTGCAAACTTAGCGATCGCTAGATGATTTTTGACAATCTCAGGATAGAGGTTTTTGCTTTTGGTGTTGCTAATATACGGAATAAGCATTTAATTTCAGGTTTCTAAATTTCAGTAAGCTGTGGCGATACTTTTTGAGAGTCAGTTCGTGAACGCATGAGAGTTTGATTAATCAAGAGGCGATGTCTGACTACAAGAGACAAAAGCTCTAAGCTTTTTGATTTCTCATATGAAATTGAGCGGTGCAAATGCATCAGTTATCAAATATGGGATTAGTGAGATTGAAGATTCGAGAACTAGCACAAGAGAAAGGATGGACACTCAAGGAAGTTTCTGACCGTTCTGGGGTAATTTACAGCACAGTTAGAAGTTATGCTCGTCGTCCAGCAATGACAACAGTTGATTTTACTGCTATTTACAAATTGGCTCGCACCTTTGAGGTGACCATTGAGGAGCTAGTGGAAATTTTGGAAGAATAGCTGAAAAGTTACTTGTCAATGGTATTGACATAATATCTCAATCATCCATTCTCAGTTAAAAATACTGAAACTTTAAGAACTCGCTCCCAAAAATTTATACCTCAGTTAATTTGAGATTATTCTCGACTGAGGAATGAAATTGTAAAATGCTATACTTGTCACTCGCGGATGACAATAGTTAAATTTATTCAAAAGTTGGTTTTTAGGTTTGATGCTGCGATGGGAGATCTAACGAAAATTTTCTGAAGGTAGGATAATACTGTGTACTTCCGTTGTAGTTCTCTATGTACATAATTTGAAATTTATGTTTGCTCGTGGAAGTATGAGTTGAAACACATTTGAATTAAGTTTTAACTATAGAGAATAACTTCATTGGAAGTGCTAAGATTTAGGCTGAATCATTAGTGTTTTTTCTTCCGTGGCTAGAGCTAGTACAGCGATTGGTGTTAGTCCCATTATTAAGGAGATTGTGCAAAAACAGGCACATTCGACACGTTTAACCCTGAAAGAAGTTATTCTTATGGGTATGTTAGCGATTGATAAACTAGATGACCAAGGTCGTCAAGAGTTGGCAGATCAAGTTCATCAAATGCAAGTGAATGGAGAAATTTAAGTGAATAGCTATTATTTATGGGTTATAAACTTTAACTCTTCATTTTTCATTCGTGACTCTTCAGATAGTCTGAATCTTCAGTAAAACGATAACGACTTCCCATTACATAATCCTCATTAATTTCAAAAGAAATCCATCGGCGTTGGAGATTCTGAGCAACAAAGCCAGTTGTATTAGAACCTGCAAATGGATCTAGAACCATGTCACCTTCATCAGTTAAAAATTTGATGAAAAACTCTGCGAATCCTTGAGGAAAGCGTGCTGGATGGGGTCTAATTTCTGCTGTTTTGCAGCGTCGTAAATAAGAACTATTTGATTCAGTATTGGCAATTTCAAGCAGATTCGGTGGAATTGCGCCTTGATTATCTTTTTGAAATTTATCAGAAATATCATGTCCACTAGGACGTATTTTAGCCTGATAGCCATTTTTAAGTAATTGCTTCATACTTTGGCTATAGGGTTTTAAAACTTTTTTATTATCTGCTTTAGGATTTGGTGTTTTAGACAACCACCAAACTATATTTACTGAATCTTTGACACGAATGCGCCTGATTGTCACCCACTCAGCAGGAGTTGGCAGTCGAGCCGGATTATAATGGTAGAATTCTTGAGCCAGAAACAATCCTACTTCCTTACATAATCTAACTAAAAGTTCGTATTGATAAATACTCCGGACGGGATTACCAGGTAAATAAGCACCGCCTAAATCCAGTACAAATGAGCCATTATCTGCCAATACTCTTTTAAATTGATAGGCAAAAGGCAGAAACCACTCGATATATTTTTCAGCAGTTTCGTTACCATATTCTTTTTTGCGTGTGAGAGCGAATGGCGGTGAGGTGAGAATTAAATTAATACTATTATCATCAATGAATTTAATCAGTTTCAGGCTATCACCTAAATATGCTGCTCCGTTTTGCTGCGTATAATAGGGATTAAAAATTATTTCTTTTGCTGGCGTGATTGGTTCTTCTTGCAAAATTTATCAAGTTATCTCAGTTTTATAGTTATAACTTGTTTTGATATTGTCTCGATATTTTATTTAAAAAATTCTCATTGGCAGGCAGAGTAACACAGAAAAGTATATTAATTTTTTATTCCTGTGTATGAGAACGTCTGCTACTACCACTTTTTGTATGGTAGAAATTTACCAGACATAGTAATTTTAACGCGATCGCCTTTGGGGTCTTCTTCTTTTTCCACATCTAAAGTAAAGTCAATGGCGCTCATAATCCCATCGCCGAATTTGTCGTGAATCACGGCTTTAATTGGGAATCCGTACACCTGCATAATTTCGTAGAAACGATAAATCAGTGGGTCAGTTGGTACAACTGGGCCTAATCCTTTGACAGGGTATTCAATCAACTCATTAATATAAATGGGGCCTAATTCCAATGCTTCGACTAGTAACTTGGCTTCTTCTGGGGAAGCACTAGCTTGACGATAGATTACAGCAGCAATCCATACTTCATCGCGTCCGAGAATTTTTTCTAAATCGGCAAAGTTTAGTCCTTTCTCTTGTTTTGCTGCTAGTAGCTTTTGGGTAATTTCGGGAATGGACATCTAAGAACTCCTCTGATTTTCCATATATAGTATCACTGCGATCGCCGGATTCGCGTCTGTATTTCGTCTGCTACTACAAGACAAGTGAGGTTAGGATAATCACGCTCAATTTTTTCTCTGACAAACTTAACCCAAGCGTTATTACCTACCAGTTGTAGCCTCTTTGCTTACCCCACTCCAACCAAACTTTAGTCATTTCCTTTACTTTTCCCCTATATTCTGGAAGTACAGGATCTTCTCTACTGATGGATTTTAATGCCCAAAACCAGTGTCCAGATTTCTTTTCCAGTTCCCTAAGTAAAAGTGGGATTACAGGTTTTCCCATACCAATAATTTGCTGGTATGCAGGGTGCATCGACATTTGATTAATAGATGATATACCACGAGTTTCTTCACGCCATTGGTTAACAAGCGCTATAAAGGTAGCTTCTATTTCTGAAATTTGGAGTTCTTCCATATTGCTGGCGATCGCTAGGTTAATTTTAGGTGATGACTACGGCGGTAAACTACGCAGTTTTCACTAGCTTCATAACACACTTGAAATTATGTAAGTTTCAGAGCTTGAAGAATCACTGTATTCAACTGCTGAACTTGATTTGCTCTTAATTTACCTATTCTTCTGGTGATTAGTCTACGCTCTATGGTAGTTATTCGAGTCACCCTAACTTTAGAAGCAACCCGTAATCCAGTACTAGTAAAATCTGGATCTGAAGGTTGTAAGATAAACTCTTCTGGACTCAAACTACTTATATTTTGAGATGAAATAAAACATAAAGTGACATCATCGCCTATAGTGTCTATCCATAAAACTAAACCAGGGCGTAGTTTTGTTCCACTCAAGTCTGTAAATGGAAATGGAACTAAGACGATATCACCTTTTTGGAGAGACATTAGATAGGTTCTCCGTCGTCAAGTGAGTATATATCTGGTTCATTTTCAAGAAAGTTAAAGGCTCCTCCAGTCTGGGCAAGTAGCATTAGCTCATCAGTTGAAGGCTCTGATGAATCGAAAAATAGCTTTTCTTTCAAAAGCGATCGCTCTTCATCAGAGAGAGATAGAATAACTTGCAACAGTGATTCAACAAGTTTAGTGTTCATTTCGTATTCCGGTTTGTTTTACATACATTTTTTCTATTAATTCGTTTTCGTTTTTTCCTTCCGGTATCTGTATGAAACACAACGGGATACCAAGTTCTTGTTCATCTTCTTGGTCAAGTGATTCAAATTGTGTATATTCATCCTCCATTAAGAAGTAACGCGCTTCTTCTCCACTAGAAAATGTGTATTTAGAACCATCACAATCTAATATCTCAGCGGAGAAATCATCGTAAGTTCTTAACCTTGCCCAATTTAAGTTAGGAAAACTACACCACATCAGCCACCAAGTTTCTTTGAGAATAGATTTTTGTTGAAATTGCACTTTATTTCCAGTTATTTTTATAGTACTTTTAACTTCTATTACTGTAATTTTAAACTTAATCAATTTTAGAAAAAATCCCCTACCTTACGGCAGGGGATTTTGATTACTTATCTACAAAACTAGGAGCCGGATCAACCGAACTTACCAGCAGTAGAAGCAATTAAGAATGCAGCGTAAGTTACAACGTAACCGACTGCAAAGTGAGCTAGACCAACTACGCGACCTTGAACGATGGACAGAGCCACGGGTTTGTCTTTCCAGCGAACTAAGTTAGCTAGAGGAGTACGTTCGTGTGCCCAAACAAGGGTTTCGATCAACTCTTGCCAGTAACCTCTCCAAGAGATCAAGAACATGAAGCCGGTAGCCCAAACTAGGTGTCCAAACAGGAACATCCAAGCCCAAACAGACAGGTTATTCACGCCGTAGGGGTTGTAGCCGTTAATCAACTGAGCGGAGTTTGCCCACAGGTAATCGCGGAACCAGCCCATGAGGTATGTAGAGTTCTCATTGAACTGAGCAACGTTACCTTGCCAAATACCGAGATGTTTCCAGTGCCAGTAGAAAGTTAACCAACCAATGGTGTTGAGCATCCAGAACGCAGCTAGGTAGAAGGAATCCCAAGCAGAGATGTCGCATGTACCGCCACGACCGGGGCCATCGCAAGGGAAGGCATAGCCGAAGTCCTTTTTATCGGGCATCAGCTTAGAACCACGGGCATCCAAAGCACCTTTGACCAAAATCAAGGTGGTGGTGTGTAGACCTAAGGCGATCGCATGGTGTACCAAGAAGTCGCCAGGGCCAATTGTTAAGAACAGGGAGTTAGTACCAGCGTTGATGGCACTTAACCAGCCTGGTAGCCAAACGTTAGCATAGTTGGGCCATGCTGTGTAAGCAATACTATCTGGGTTAGATAATAATGTATCTAAACCGTACAGTACCTTACCGTTAGCAGCTTGGACGAACTGAGCAAATACTGGCTCGATGAGGATTTGCTTTTCCGGAGTACCGAAAGCAACTACTACATCATTGTGTACGTACAAACCAAGGGTGTGGAAGCCTAAGAAAAGGGATACCCAGCTCAAGTGCGAGATAATCGCTTCTTTATGCTTCAATACGCGCTCAAGAACGTTGCCTTTGTTTTGTTCTGGATCGTAGTCACGTACCCAGAAGATTGCTCCGTGAGCAAAAGCACCGAGCATCAGGAAGCCAGCAATATACTGGTGATGAGTGTACAGCGCTGCCTGAGTTGTATAGTCCTTAGCAATAAAGGCGTAAGGAGGCATGGAGTACATGTGCTGTGCTACCAGGGAGGTAATGGTTCCCAAAGCAGCTAGGTGAAATCCTAACTGAAAGTGCAGTGAGTTGTTGTAGGTATCATAAATACCTTGGTGAGGCAAGTTAAACTGACCTTCACTCTTGGTTCCGGGTACTAAACCGGCTTTGGAGTTCAGCATTTCTTTAATGCTGTGACCAATTCCGAAGTTAGTCCGGTACATGTGACCGGCAACAATGAAGATAACTGCGATCGCTAAGTGGTGATGAGCGATGTCAGTCAGCCACAAAGCTTCTGTTTGGGGATGGAAACCACCCAAGAAAGTTAGAATTGCTGTTCCTGCACCTTGGGATGTGCTGAACAAATGTCCAGGGGTATCAGGGTTTTGAGCATAAACGCCCCAGTTACCTGTGAAGAAAGGTGTTAAACCTGCTGGGTGGGGTGGGGTGTTGAGGAAGTTATCCCAACCTACGTGCTGTCCGCGAGCTTCGGGGATAGCAACGTGAATTAAGTGACCAGCCCATGCCAAAGAACTAACACCAAACAGACCTGCTAGGTGGTGGTTTAGGCGATGTTCAGCGCTCTTAAACCATGCCAAGCTAGGACGGAACTTGGGTTGCAAGTGCAGCCAACCAGCGAACAACAAGACAGCTGCGAATATCAGCAGGAATACGGAACCGTTGTACAGTTCGGTATTTGTCCGCATACCGATTGTGTACCACCAGTGGTACAAACCAGAGTAGGTAATGTTTACTGGATTGCTAGCACCAGCTTGGGTGAAAGCTTCGACCGCTGGTTTGCCGAAGTGGGGATCCCAAATCGCATGGGCGATGGGACGAATGTGAAGGGGATCTTTAATCCACTGTTCAAAGTTACCTTGCCAGGCTACATGGAACAGGAGGCTGGATGCCCACAGGAAGATGATTGCCAAGTGACCGAAGTGAGTAGCGAAAATCTTTTGGTAAAGATTTTCCTCTGTCATGCCATCATGGGTTTCAAAATCATTGCCTGTGGCGATCGCATACCATATCCGACGAGTAGTCGGATCCTGTGCGAGATCCTGGCTAAATTTTGGAAATTTTGTTGCCATAGGTTTAATAATTCCTCTGACCTTTAGCCATCAAGTATCAGCTTTGTAAGTTATGAGTTGAGAGTTATGGAGTGAGAGTGACGAGCTAGAAATTTTTATTCCTAACTCCTAACTCCTAACTCCATTCTGCTGATTGCTACCCTACTGAAAGGATGTGTGCGTGGAAGAATGCCCAAGTAGTAGCAATTCCACCTAATAGGTAGTGAGCTACCCCTACAGCACGTCCCTGAATAATGCTCAGAGCGCGGGGCTGAATTGATGGTGCTACTCTCAATTTATTATGCGCCCAAACGATGGACTCAATTAATTCTTGCCAGTAGCCACGACCACTGAACAGGAACATCAAGCTGAATGCCCAAACAAAGTGAGCGCCTAAGAACATGAGTCCATAAGCAGATAGCGCACTGCCGTAGGAGTTGATGACTTGTGTCGCTTGTGCCCACAAGAAATCACGCAACCAACCATTGATCGTGATGGCGCTTTGAGCAAAGTTGCCACCAGTGATGTGAGTCACAGTTCCATCTGGATCTACCGTTCCCCAGACATCTGATTGCATCTTCCAGCTGAAGTGGAAAATTGCGATGGATATTGTGTTATACATCCAGAAAAGTCCGAGGAACACATGATCCCAGCCAGACACTTGACAAGTACCGCCACGACCAGGACCATCGCAGGGGAAACGGAAGCCCAGGTTTGCTTTGTCTGGTATCAGACGAGAGCTACGGGCAAACAGTACACCTTTGAGCAGAATTAGGACAGTAACGTGTATTTGGAATGCGTGAATATGGTGGATTAAGAAGTCCGCCGTACCCAAAGCAATGGGCGCAGCTGCCACCTTGCCGCCAACAGCCAAAATACCGCCGCCAAAGACATAGCTAACTGGTTCTAGGGCGTTGGGTGCAGTGGTTCCAGGAGCCAAGGCATGGATATTTTGTACCCACTGGGCAAATACTGGCTGCAATTGAATTGCCGTATCAGAGAACATGTCTTGGGGACGACCCAATGCACGCATTGTGTCGTTGTGGATGTATAGCCCAAAGCTGTGGAAGCCAAGGAAAATACATACCCAGTTGAGATGAGAGATAATCGCATCTCGGTGACGAATCACCCGATCCAGTAAGTTGTTTTGGTTCACGACCGGATCGTAATCCCGCACCATGAATATGGCAGCATGAGCCGCACCACCCACTATAAGGAATGCACCAATCCACATGTGGTGGGTGAAAATGCACAACTGCGTAGCGTAGTCAGTTGCCAAATATGGATATGGAGGCATCGCGTACATGTGATGGGCGATGATGATGGTCAGCGAACCCAGGAAGGCGAGGTTAGTTGCCAGCTGAGCGTGCCAAGATGTGGTCAGGTTTTCGTAGAGACCTTTGTGACCTTCACCGGTGAAAGGACCTTTATGGTTTTCCAGGATCTCTCTAATGCTGTGACCGATACCCCAGTTGGTACGGTACTGGTGACCAGCAATGATGAACAGGACTGCGATCGCTAAGTGGTGATGGGAAATATCTGTTAGCCACAAGCCCCCTGTTACTGGGTTTAGACCGCCCTTGAAGGTGAGGAAGTCAGCATACTGACCCCAGTTCAAGGTGAAGAAAGGTGCTAAACCAGCAGCAAAGCCGGGATAGAGTTCCGTCAACAAGTCTTTGTTCAAGATGAACTCGTGGGGCAAGGGTATATCTTTAACAGCAACCCCCGCATCCAAAAGCTTGTTAGTCGGTGCAGACACGTGAATTAAGTGACCTGCCCATCCCAAGGAACCACAACCTAACAATACTTGTAAGTGGTGATTCAGCATCGACTCCACATTCTGGAACCATTCCAGTTTAGGAGCGCGTTTGTGGTAGTGGAACCAGCCGGCAAATAAGAATAAGCCTGCTAATACCAAGCCACCGATCGCAGTGCAGTAAAGCTGGAAGGAGTTGGTGATCCCCCAACCACGCCATACTTGGAATAAACCAGAGGTGATTTGAATGCCGTGGAAACCACCGCCAACATCACCGTTTAAAATGTCTTGTCCCACAATGGGCCAAACGACTTGGGCACTTGGCCTAACGTTTAACGGGTCGCTCAGCCAAGCTTCGTAGTTAGAGAACTTCGCGCCGTGGAAAATCATCCCGCTCAGCCAGATGGTCACTACGGCTAAATGGCCGAAGTGTGCTGAGAATATCTTGCGGGAGATGTCTTCTAAATCGCTTGTATGTGTATCAAAATCGTGGGCGAGTGCGTGAAGGTTCCAAATCCATGTAGTGGTTTTTGGACCTCTGGCTAAAGATCTGTCAAAGTGTCCAGGCTTTGCCCATCTCTCAAATGAGGTAGGAACCGGGTCATTATCGACGATTACTCTTGCCTTTTTTTCCTCTCGCTCCGGAGGACTTATTGCCATTCGACCTCCTCTCTGATAAGGAATGAGGAATCATGATTACCACATAGTAATGTTTTACCGCACACTCCAGTGATTTGCTGAAGCCACAGTGAAGACCCATGTGGAGAGTTGTTTCTCGTTGAATTATAAAGTCTTCACTTGTACATTGATGGAGATATTTTAACAATAATTCAAAATCGCTGAAATAACTGTGTTTTATGCCTTTTAAGTTCAAAGTAATTGTCCAAAAGTCAATAGATTATTCATTTAATTTACAAAGGATAACAATTCGTAAAATATATAGTTTGGGCATGGGGTAAAGGGTAAAGGGAAAAGGGTAAAGGGTAAAGGGCAAAGGGCAAGAGGCAAGAGGCAAGGGGTAAACGAAAGATCCCTCCTTTTCCCTTTAACCTTTCCCCTTTTCCCTACCCGAAGGGTTTTCCCCAATGCCCCATGCCCAATGCCCCAGTCCCCAATTTTGGGCTATAGTTCCCTATGGACATGTCAAAGAGGATCTCTGGGTGCAAGGCATGAAATCGTCGCAGAAAAGGGTTTTAGATAAACTCCTCCCTTGGAGTTTTCCGATTCTCAGGTGGGTGATGACATTGGTTTTGGTATGTAGCTTAACCAGTTGTGGCGATAAGGCTGGCAGCCAGGAGATATCTATTGCTAACCAAGAAAAGGCTGGGGGAATTTCTCAAGTTTCTAAGCAATTTTCGGAAGTTGCCCCTCCTGCTGTTATCCAAGAATTGCGTCCAATTTTGGAAGTTTATCAGCCACAAGTGACAATTGTTACTCCAAAATCCGATGAAGTTTTCTCAGATAACAAAGTCACAGCCAACTTTCAGGTGAAGGATTTACCAATCTTTAAAGACTCACAATTACAACTAGGGCCACATCTACACGTATTTGTTGATAATCAACCTTATATACCTGTTTACGACCTGAATCAGCCGTTGGTTTTGCCAGACTTGTCTCCAGGTACTCATACCTTGCGCGTCTTTGCTTCGCGTCCTTGGCATGAAAGCTTTAAAAATGAAGGCGCTTATGCCCAGACAACATTTCACGTCTTCACTAAAACTGACGACAACAACCCAGCACCTAATCTGCCGTTGCTCACCTACAGTCGCCCTCAAAGTAGTTATGGGGCAGAGCCAATCTTACTTGACTTTTACCTAACTAATGCTCCTTTGCATTTGGCTGCGTCAGAAAATGCCAAGGACGAATTTAGCGATTGGCGTATCCGTTGCACAATCAATGGTGAAAGCTTTATTTTCGATCGCTGGCAAGCAATTTACCTCAAAGGTTGGAAGCCTGGTAAAAACTGGGTAAAACTCGAATTTCTTGATAATCAGGGAAATCCTCTGAAAAATGCTTTCAACACCACAGTTAGGCTGATTAACTACGAACCAAAGGGTAAAGACACTCTGTCGAGAATTACCAGAGGGGAACTCACAGCAGATGAGGTGCGCGGCATTGTAGACCCGAATTATAAATTCATACCTACACCTACTGTTGAAGAAACGCCCAAAATACAACCTAAGGTAGAAAAACAGCCAATTCCTGAAATTGAAATTCCAGAAGAATCTAAAACACAGCCAACCAAGCCAGAAGAACCAAAATTACAACCTCCAACAGCTGCACCATCTCCTAGCTTGTCGCCGACACCACCAAATATTATTGAGTCTCCTCTACCAGAACCACAGCCAACACTAACCCCAACTCCAGAATCAACGCCGTTACCTGAAAAAGTTACGCCTGAGCCAGCAAAACATGGATTTGGCGGATTTTTCAACCGTCGGGCGGGTAAGACACCTACCCCAGAAACAAAGGTTGTGCCATCTCCAAGTTCTCCACCCACCCTGCCAGAAATTATTGAGTCTCCAACACCAGAAACAGTTACGCCATTGCCAGAACCACAGCCAGAAGTAACTCCAACTCCACAAGCAACACCAACTACCCCACAAGCTACGCCGTTACCCGAAAAAGTTGCACCTGAGCCAGTAAAACCGAAATTTGGCGGATTTTTTAACCGTCGAACTCCGAATACACCCACCCCAAAAGTAATACTCGCCCCATCTCCAACTTCGCCACCCACCCTGCCAGAAATCATCGAGCCTCCAGCGCCAGAAACAGTTACCCCGTCGCCAGAACCACAGCCAACAGTAACACCAACACCTAAATCAACGTCGGGCGTTGCTGAATAACAAAAAACTCAGTACAGCCTCTCAAGTAGCAAATTCCCCTTAGAAATACTTTGCGTCCCTTTGCGCTTACTCAGCGTTTCTTTGCGTTGAAATTTCATACCTCAATTCACCACGAATTTAATTCTTCATTTACCCAAAGACACTCAATTCCAACTTTCGCGATAACGCTTCGACAAAAACAAGCCCCGCTACAGGATTTCCCACTGTATCCAAGGCGGGGCTATAACAAGCGATCGCCCCTGTACCTGGTACTATTGCTACAAGTCCACCACCAATGCCTGATTTCATCGGCAGGCCAATCTTAACTGCAAACTCGGCTGAAGCTTCATAAAGCCCACAAGTTGACATCACGGCATTGACAATTCGGCGATTTTGTGAAGATATACAATTATTTTCCAAAGCTAGAAGTTTTCCTAACAAGGCTAAATCTTCTACTCGCCCAGATAAACAGCATATTTGCTCGTAGGTGTCAAGGGCTGTTTCGAGATTTTCGAGATGTCCGATTTCGGCAAGATAATTAGCGATCGCCTGATTGGCTTTTGAGCGTGTTAATCTCACTGAAGTCAACATAGCTTCGTCTAAGTATAGTTGGGAACCTGCTAATTGATTGAGCCATTGACAAAATAAAAGAGTGCGATCGCTAGCGTCTTTTCCTGGTAACTTATCGGCGAGGGTAATTGCGCCACTATTAATCATGGGGTTGCGGGGACGGCCGCCATCGCTAACTAATTGTTCTAAAGAATTGAACGGTGCATCTGATGGTTCCACCCCAACCCAGCCAAAAACTGTTTCTACTGGTAGATGTTCTAGGAGATAAAGTAAGGAAAATGTTTTAATAATGCTCATCAGCGGAAACACACAACCCGTATCTCCAAAGTTGATGGTTTTTCCAGATTTGCAGCAGATGTGAACTGCAAACCAATCGGAATTAGCCAAAGCTAATTGGGGAATGCGATCGGCAAGTCGTCCTTGCTCAGCTTGGGTTTTAGCTTGTTGTACCCAAGCTGATAATTCTGTAGTAGTTACTTTATCAAGTCCTTTCAAAGGTGTTAAGTTAGTCGGCGTGATAATTGTTGTTGGGATAAGGCATAGGGATAAAGACTTGAGCCTAGTTGATTTTTTTCACAAAGTTTGATTTTATTGTGCCAATTTACCTAAACCATTTCTAGTTTATGTAAAGCAGTTAATTTTGAGTAGGTTGATAGCGAACTTGCAACGTTACAAAAGCTTCTATTCTTTGTTCTCCAGCAACAACAGGTGTACTGGCTAAATTCATGGGAGCTGCTTTCTGTATTGAGTCAGCTATCTGCATTGGTACTGGTATAGGTGGACGAGCGCCGTTAATTTGAATGCTGACAATTTCCTGTTGCTTGAGTTGCAAAGCACTAAGAGCTGCATCTGCTTGAGAACGAGCATCTTTTGAGGCTGCATCGATCGCTTGTTTTTGTGCAGCAGCGATGGCTTCATCAGATGCCACTAATGTTATATCATCAATTCGTGTAGCTCCTGTTTTAATTGCTTCATCTAACAGAGCCCCAATTTTTTCTGGAGCAATTTGGAAGCGGACAAGATTAGTTGCATAATAGCCAATTTGTCTACCATCTTTTGGGTTGTAGCGGGGATTGAGAGTGATACTAGTGGTTTCTAATTTAGTCACATCTTGACGTGTTTTTAATAAGTTAACAACTGCTTGCGATCGCTTAGCAAGTTCCTGTTGGACAAGTCCAGATGTTTCACCCTGCACCTGAACGCCTAAACTCACTCGTGCATTTGTTTTGGGAATATCCACCATCCCTCGTCCAGAAACCACAAGTGTTTGAGATTGGAATGACGTATTTGGCTCAACTCGGCTTTGAGCTGCTTGACAACCTACCAAACCCAAAAAACATAAAGCAGATAGTATCTTTGGTAATGTTTTAGCAAAATTAACTTTAGAACTTCTCAAATAATACATAACCGTATCGGAAACTTTTTGTGCGTTTCCAATATGGCAGTTGAGCAATTAATAGCTGCTTTCGTTACAGTTTTTGAAACTGACAAAATTCGTTTTTACTATGATTCTTCGTGCCAGAGGCCCAGAATTACAACAAATTACTCTTGGCTAAATACCAATAATGTATGCACAATGCTAGGTTATGTCAGACTTCAATTGAACACCATATCTGTTTAACCAATCCTGACAAATGTATTTAACAACGCTATCTTCTGTGTTGGAGCCAATTACTAATGTCGCGTAACGTTTGAGTTCGGGATCTGCGTTAGCAACTGCAATGGCGCGATCTGCAATTTTGAACATTTTGATATCATTAATTTGATCCCCAAACACCACAATTTCACTTTTTTTTAATCCATAATTTTCTACTAAAGTCTGAATAGCTTGGTCTTTAGTAGCTTTGTAGTCATGAATTGTTAACCAGTACCAACCTGGAGAATATTGATTTTCAATCAAGTGTGTTTCTACATTGCCTTTATGTATTTCAATAATTGCATTTTCAAGTTCGAGCAGTTGTTGTGCGTTACCAATTACTGTGAGACAAACAACTCGATCGCTAAAAGAATGCGTCAAATCTTCGATTGTTCGCCATCTACGGTCTTTATTTGTCAGGCGATCGTTAAGATACCAACGCATACCATCGTTGATTACATCCTTATAATAGACGCAATCTTCTGTACCATTAAAACTAGATACAAAAGGAACACAGCGAAACTCCAAAATCAGCTTATAAATATTTTCAACTATATCAGGATTAATAAAATTAATGATTTCGTGTCTGCCAGAATCGAAATCAGAAATGAAAGCACCATTGAATTCAATAACTGGGAGACGAAGATTTAAACCCTTTAACATCGTTTGCATAGAAACAACGCTACGCGCACTAGCTACAGTAAACTGTAGTCCTTGTTGTAAGAGTTCATCCAAAACTTTCTTGCTGAAAGAAGAAAGTTTTGCATTATTTCCAAGCAATGTACCGTCTAAATCTGAAATATAGACAGGGGTCATAAATTTTGATTAGTACTAATTTAAAGGAGAATTATACCTCAATTGACACTAAATCACTAGATTGCCTGTAATATACAAAAATCAAGTTTAACTATTTGCGAATTTAGATTTACATAATCTTCAGATGTCATATAGATTTTTTATGTTTAATTTTTATCGGTACAATGATGACTACTTTGAATTGCAAGTTAAACGGATGAGTAAACTTTAGTAGAGAACAGTTTATGATACCTCGTGTAAGAGCGCCAGAATTACCACAAAATTATTCTTGGCTGAATACAGATAAACCTCTATCTCTCAAACAACTCAAGGGTAGAGTCGTAATTTTAGACTTTTGGGCATACTGCTGTATTAATTGTCTACATATTCTGCCAGACCTGAAATATCTAGAACAAAAATATAAAAATAGCCTTACTATTATCGGCGTTCATTCTGGCAAATTTGATAACGAAAAAGAAACCGAAAATATCCGCCAAGCTATCTTGCGCTATGACATCGAACACCCAGTTGTAGTTGATATCGATTTTCGAGTTTGGCAAGAGTATGCTGTGCGTGCTTGGCCGACTTTAATGATTATCGACCCAGAAGGTTATGTAATTGGGTCTGTCTCTGGTGAAGGAAAGCGTAACGTTTTAGAAGAGTTAATTCAAAAGTTAATTCAGCAACACCGCAACAAAGGTACGATTAATTTTCAAGAACTTACCTTGACTTTAGAAAAACAACGCCAACCGTTAATCACACCTTTAGCTTTTCCTGGTAAAGTTCTAGCTACACAAGGGGGTTTATTTATTGCTGACTCTGGACATCATCGCTTGGTTATGAGTAGTTTTGATGGCGAAATTCTCCACTTAATTGGTACTGGAAAATCTGGTTTAACTGATGGTAGTTTTGACGAAGCACAATTTTTTGCACCGCAGGGAATGACATTCGATGCAGAAAATCAAATGCTTTATGTTGCTGATACAGAAAATCATGCACTGCGGCGAGTTGATTTGCAGCGCCAGGTAGTAGAAACTATCGCGGGAACTGGCGAACAAAGCCGCAATATTCAACTTCATGGCGGTGCTGGTTTAGAAACTGCGCTGAATTCTCCTTGGGATTTAGTGAAAGTAGAAAATTCTTTGTTCATTGCAATGGCGGGGTCGCATCAAATTTGGCAGATGGATTTAGAAACAGGCTTTATTAAAGCCTATGCTGGTATGGGTGCAGAAGCGTGTATTGATGGTTCCCTCGCTGAATCTGCGTTTGCTCAACCGAGTGGTATCAGTCATAATGGGCAAGAATTATATATTGCTGACAGTGAAGTTAGTTCCATTCGTGGTGTTGGAATTGTAGAACCTTACCAAGTACGAACTGTTTGCGGTAGTGGAGATTTATTTGGCTTTGGCGATGTTGATGGACAAGGTGAAAATGTTCGTTTACAGCACTGTTTGGGAGTGGAATATGCACAGAATTTTCTCTGGGTGGCGGATAGTTACAATCACAAAATTAAATTAGTCAGTCCTAGCGGGAATTGTCAAACGATTTTAGGAGATGGTACTGCTGGCTTACAAGATGGACAGGGTAAAAATACTCGATTTTTTGAACCTTCGGGATTGAGTGTTTGGGGTTCATATCTATATATTAGTGATACTAATAATCATGTTATTCGGCGTGTGGATTTGAATAGTTTTGAGGTGATAACGCTGGAGTTTGTTGGGTTGTGTGCGCCAGATGTTTGTATTCCGGGGAATTTGTAGAATGATAAGTTCACGCAGAGACGCAGAGGCGCAGAGAAAGAAACTGTGTGTCTTTGCGTCTCTGCGGGAGAGAAATGATAATGTTGTCGAGTAATTTTATTTTATGGTTTGAATATTAGTGATAATCTTAATGAACCAGAATCGCCTTTAGATGATACTCGTAAAATGATGCAAGAAACATGAATACTATTCTCCACATCACTCAACGCCAACAATGGGAACGAGCAAAAAACTTGGGCAGCTACCGGGCTGATTCACTCGATTCTGAAGGGTTTATTCATTGTTCTAGGTCAAGGCAAATTGTTAAAGTTGCAAATAGATTTTTTAAGAATCAAAAAGATTTGGTTTTACTTTTTATTGATTTAGAGAAAGTGAAAGCTGAGATTCGTGATGAAGAGGCGGAAATAGGAGAATTATTTCCTCATATTTATGGGGAGTTGAATATTGATGCTGTGTATCAGGTAATTGATTTTGTAGATGGGGAAGATGGTTTGTTTGAGTTACCACCAGAAGTTAGGGATTTATAATTAACGTAGACGCGGAGCGGCTTGCCGCAGGCTACCGCCAAGACGCCAAGGACGCAGAGGAGGAAAGATGGAACGAGAGTTTAATGTGGAGGAGTATGTTAAGCAGATGGGGTTATTGTTGGATTTGCAGATAAGAGATGAGTATTTTGATGGGGTGGTGGCAAATTTTGAGAGAATTAAAGCGATCGCTAATCTCGTAAATTCTTTTCCTTTACCTGAAGAAATTGAAGTCGCATCAATATTTGAACCATAGTAGCTTCAAGAATCGGTTAATTTATAGTAATTTTACTGATTAATAAGTATAATGCAATACTAGTACAGCAACCGATAATGCTATTGGAAACATGCAATGAATTACACAAGCTACAAAAAATCCTGAAGATAAATTTCTACCAGTTTGGTTTCTATTATCTTGTATTTTAGATGTAGGTCTGACAGTTATTTTGCTACAACTAGCAAAAACTATGCGGACTGCTATTACTCAAAAAGCTAAACGTGCGATCTCCTAAATATTCCAGCATGAATTTTGATTCAGCCGATGCCATCACGATATCAACTGCTGTACGTGAAGGCAATGTTAGCGCAGTGGATGTTACCAAAGCTGCGTTAGCACGAATAGCAACGCGGAATCATCAATTCAACTGTTTTACAACTATCACTGCTGAGGCGGCTTTGGCTGATGCTGCACGTATTGACAGGGAAATTGCCCAAGGTAATAACCCCGGAATACTTGCTGGTGTGCCTTTCGCGGTGAAAAATCTCTTTGATATTGCCGGTTTAACGACTTTGGCGGGGTCGAAAATTAATGCAGAAAACCCAGCAGCTACGCAAGATGCAACCGCAGTGGCGAAGTTGAGACAAGCGGGTGCGGTGCTACTTGGTGCTTTGAATATGGATGAGTACGCCTATGGGTTTGTGACGGAAAATTCCCATTATGGTGCTACTCATAATCCCCATGATTTACTGCGAGTCGCTGGGGGTTCGTCGGGTGGTTCGGCGGCGGCTGTGGCTGGTGGTTTGGTGCCGCTGACGCTGGGTTCTGATACTAATGGTTCGATTCGCGTTCCGGCGGCTTTGTGTGGGGTTTTTGGTTTGAAGCCGACTTATGGTAGGTTGTCTCGTGCTGGGGTAGCTTTATTTTCTAGCAGTTTTGACCACATTGGATGTTTTGCACGTTCGGTGCAGGATGTCGCTGCGGTGTTTGATGTGTTGCAAGGCAAAGACGATCGCGATCCAATTTGCACTCAGCGTCCTGCTATAGAGACGTTACATGTAGCGTCTCTACATCAAGATATCTCTGCAATCAAAATTGCGATCGCTGCTGATTATTTCACTAAAGGTGCCCAAGCGGAAGCTTTAGCAGCAGTGCAAAAAGTTGCTGAGGCTTTGGATGTAACTGAGTATGTCAGCATACCAGAAGCACACCGCGCCCGTGCTGCGGCGTTTGTGATTACGGCTAGCGAGGGAGCAAATCTGCATTTAGATAAATTGCAGAGGCGTCCTCAGGATTTCGATCCGGCAACACGCGATCGCTTTTTGGCTGGGGCGTTAATTCCTAGTAGTTGGTATCTGCAAGCACAACGGTTTAGAAGATGGTATCGCGATCGCGTGCGCGAAGTATTTCAAAATGTCGATATTATTCTTGCACCAAGTACACCAATTGCTGCCCCGTTAATTGGTCAACAAACTATGATTTTGGACGGGGAAGAAATTTTGATTCGTCCTCATTTGGGTTTATTTACTCAACCATTATCTTTTATTGGTTTACCTGTTTTATCAGTACCAATTCAACGCCCAAATGGTTTGCCTTTAGGCGTGCAATTGATAGCAGCACCATATAATGAAGCCTTGATTTTACAAGTTGCAGCAGCTTTAGAAGCAAAAGGTATAGTTTCCGCACCAGTAATTTTTAATGGTTAATAGTAAATTTTTAACTCAATTTTTTGCTACTAAGATTATTAATATACTAGTTGCCAGCTAGGTTAGGAGATAAACTGAACGTAAAACCACGACACCAATAGACTTTCAAACCTATTGCCTATTGCCTGTTCCCTCCCATCTCAGTAACGATCAAAAAATTATGATTACTGACACAACTGCTCAACTGTTGATGATTCCGCCTTTAGAAAACGGCGACAAACTCACCCGTGCTGAATTTGAGCGACGCTACCACGCCATGCCAAATCTGAAAAAAGCAGAATTGATTGAAGGAGTTGTTTACGTGGCATCCCCATTGAGAATCAAGAGTCATGGAGAACCTCATGCTTACATCATGGCTTGGCTGGGAGCTTACAAAGCAGCGACACCAGGCGTAGGTTTTGCAGATAATACCACTGTTTTATTAGATGCTGATAACGAACCGCAACCAGATGCTTTATTAAGAATAGAACAAGGTGGACAAACTCTAATTACTGAAGACGATTATTTAGAAGGTGCGCCCGAATTGATTATAGAAATTGCTGCTTCTAGTGCTTCCTATGATTTGCATGAAAAGCTCAAAGTTTATCGCCGTAATGGAGTACAGGAATATTTAGTGTGGCGAGTTTATGACCGTCAATTTGATTGGTTTAGGTTAAATGAAGGGGAATATATTAAACTTGATTCCAATGGTAATGGTGTAATATGTTCACAAGTATTTCCGGGATTATGGTTAGATAAAGCGGCTTTATTATCGGGAGATTTAGCTAAAGTTTTAGCCATTTTACAACAGGGATTATCTACACCAGAACATAAAAGTTTTGTTGAGAAATTATCTATTTAGACAGATAGATCCCTGATACATCAAAATTCAGAATTCTGATATATTAAGCCCAAATTCGACCGCGGCGAAAAGGTTTATCTGGCTCAGTTTTTTGAGTTTGGGCTTTTAACATTTCTTGCCACCAAAATCCATAGTCTTCTAGTCCAGTGGCTAAAAGATGTTTTTCAATCTCTTTTGTTTTCTCAAGATTTTGGGCTGTTTGCTGTTTTGCTTCGCCTAACTCTGAGGTAGTTTCCTTCTCCTTAGTTACAGTTTTGGCAACTAGTAACTCATAAGATTTAGGACTAGAAAATGGCACTTGTGACTGTTCCCAGTTAGCACCGTTAATAGTACCATGATTGGCATTACTGGTTCGGTCATGAGCTATATTGTTGCTGCCTTCATTTAAAGGCCAATAACCAACTAACCCTGGCTCATTTCCTCCAAGACGTTGGTAGAGATTATTTTGAATTTCTTGTTGAGTACGAGCTACATTCCAAATGCGAACTTCAGAAATTTTACCTTGAAACGGATAGGTTTCATTATTATCTTTGTATGTCCCGATCGATAAATCATTTTCCGGTTCGTAACTAATTGGAGAATTTGCAATTGCTTTAGTGGCTTTTTCTACGCCGTCAATATACACCTTTATCTGCTTACCGTCGTAGGTTCCAGCAAGATGATGCCATTGATTGAGTGTTAAACTATCAACCTTGCTGCTCAAATAATGAATTCCTTGAGATGCAGTTTTCAAGGCAAAAAATATCCCACTCTTACCATCGAGAAGCAGACCATATCCACTTTCTTTTGCAGTTGTGTCAAAAACATTAGAAACAATACCAGTCCGTCGTCGTTGATTTTGACAATACACCCAAGCTTCTAAAGTAATTTCCTTCTCGATTTTAAATTCAGGTTTGTTACCTAAATCTATCGAGTCGTCTTGTCCATCAAATACAAGGACTGACTGCAAAGATTCTGTTTGCTCTGTCATACGACTTTTGCCTTGTTCAGTCACGACTGTTTAACAGTACCTAGTATAAACTCCCCAACAGAAGATTCTTCATAGTAATCAATTCCTGTTGCTTTAGCAAATATATCGGAATTCCCTGCACCTATTCCACAGGGAGCTAAATTCATTGCGGTTGATACTAAATAGAGAGTGTGATATAAAACTCCGACGTGCTTTAAAATTGCGGCATAGGCCATTGATTGGTATTTCCAAAACATGCGGTTGAATCTAGCAGTAATTATGATTACAACCTGCGGCATTTTCTGGCTTCCATTAGATAAACAAGCCTCTGTGACTAAAGCTTCTATTTCTTGACTCCAGTCAGAAACTAACTCTAATTGATGGGCATCAGGACGATAATGATATAGTGCGGGTTCTAGTCCTTCACAGTAGTTAATCAGTGGATAAATCTCTAATTCATGAATTGCACCGCCTCCAGGATAAGGACGACGGCTCAATTGTCCCAGTTTTTCTTTATCTATTATCTCTTGGATTCTAGCAGAACGATATAGTAATTCTCCTAATTGTTCTATGGTAATTGGGTTTTCGCCATACTCTCGAATTGACCGTCTTGATTCTAATACTTGAGTGAAAGAAATATCTGTTTTTGCTAAATTTTCTAAATCGGGTTTATATAATTGAATCACCTTATCGCTCATGGGCGGCTTGACCACAGGTAGAGGTTCAATTTTGTCTAAGAAACGATATGTTCCCCCTACTGGATTACTGTGTCTACCTTTACGACTGCGGCTGTGGAAGAGGAGGTCGTGAAATTCCCATTGGATAAGATGAGAATTTTCTGTCTCTGAAGATAGCATTTGAGTGGCTAAAAGCAGACTGAGAAATTGTTGGGCTAGTTCTTCTGCAATATCTGGAATTCCTGCTATTAATGTAGTGCTAGTCTGAGGCTGAGATAACTTAGTAATTAGGGCTGTTGCTCGCCAATCTAATAAAATGATTTTGGCTTGGGACTGGGGAGATTCTAAAACCATTTCCCCGTTTACTTGGTGCAAATAGGCAAACCGAGATAGAGTGAATGTTTGTTGTTGCCAATCTTCTATTTTTGGATAATTAAACTGATAGTTTCCCGTCATGGGAATAGCAGTCGCCAGGGGATAAACTGAATGACAAATCCAGCCTAAGTTAGTTAATCCTTGGAGATATTTATCAAATTTATCTTTTTCTTCAATTCCATCGGTTTCTACAACTAATTGTCTCAAGTTAGAGAGAGTAGTGGGGGAATGCTTGAGATGGTTGAATGCAGTTTTTAACCCAGGTTGTAGGTGGGATAAGGTTAGTTTGTAATTATTAGATTTGAGAATAATGCGCTCATTTTCTGGAATTAAGTCAATTTTTTGTGCTAAAGAAATGGTGAAAGGTGAGTTCATGGGATTAACTAAAATAGTAAGTAAAAATTGAATAATTTGTAGTGTTTGCGTAGCGTCTCGCAGAGAGGACTTTAGTCCTGGCTTGAGGACTAAAGTCCTCACTACGAGCAATGATATAAGACCAAATTAAAACAAGTACTATTATTTAGAGATTTCAAAATAAAAATATTCAATTATTTCTTGTGGGGTGGGCGTCTCGCCCACCATATAAACTGGGCGGGCAAGATGCCCACCCCACAAGTATGATCAAGGGCATGAAAATTACTTGCCTTGATTTAAATTGGCACCGATATCGGATTCATTTGTTCTTCTGTTAATGGTGTAGATAACCAGCCCATTTTTACAGGAACATCATAGATGCGTTTTGCCCCCATTCTCAGCCAGAAATGTGGCATTTCTGGGACAATGACCTTCACCACATTTAAGCCGATATCTGGGCGAGTTTTATCCAATACTAAAGTTTCTAATCCAGCATTTTTAGCAATTTCAACGCAAGTCATGACATCTTCATAAATATCATCGCTCCAACGCTGTTGATAATCTTGATATACTTTTGCTGGAACTTGAGAGTCTGGAACTAAATAAGGTTGATTTTCGATGGTTGCTTTTTTAAACCATTCTCGCATTTCCACAAACTCTTTAGCCACTTCTACACCATCACAAGTGAACCCAACTTGATTGACTTCGGTAACTGCCCGTAAGATGGCAATTTTCGGGTCAAAATGCGTTCCAAAACCCGTGATAATTGTTTGCTGTTTGCTATCTTTGAGATAAGAGACAGTGACAAAAGTGGGAATGCCTAAATCTGCGGTAATATCAATTACCCACAAGTCACGATTGTTACTTCTATATAAATCTTGTACCTCCAACAGATATGGTTCGTTAAAACTAGCTAAATCCACAGCGGGACGCTTTAAGCGGTTATACCACCAAATTGCTACGCTATCCCGTTCGACTATTTCAAAGAATCCTTGAATAATCGCTTCTTCGAGAGTGTTACCGGTGGCATCGCCATTAGAGTTGGCACGACAAAATTCATGGTCTTCGGGTAGAGGATAGCCGTAGTAACAATAAGCAGTGGGAATATATTTGTGGGTTTGCTCGGTTAAAGACCAAACGGGAGTCCAGTCAATGGCTTTGGTTTCGTCGAAGGGTTGAGGAATCCAATCAAACACCCCACCTCTACGGTTGAATTCTTCACGATATTGATATTGTTCGGAGCTAAAAAGTGAACACCGTGCAGGATGGATAGCTTTTTCTCCTAATTCGGCTAAAGTGGCACTAATCCGGGGTTCGTCACCTTGGTAAACACCAGAATAGCGTTCAATCGCTTCGCAAAACCCACTGGCTTTTGATTGACTGTCAGTTTTTCCTTTGCCCCCACTTTTATGCTTAAGATAACGGCGCAATTTTCCTATATTCGTAGCAACTGCAAAGCTATGAATAGCATTATAGCTATGGATCAAGCTATCATCAGAATCGGAATACCTAACTAGGGAAGTGACCACTCCAGTAATAGGACTAATTAAGTGTTGGTGGCGATTAACGGTTTGGTCGGGAGATAAGGCACGATGTCCGCCATCGCTGGTAAAATGCTTTTTGCGGCTGCTAAGAACTAAGGGTTGAGAAGCCCGTTCACTCAATAGATTGGGGTTGCCGCAGCTAGGGCATTGGGGACGTAAACTAAGAACATGGGTTTGCAGGTCTAAGTTTCTCTGGTCAAAGGTAATAACTTTTCCTTCTAAGGTAGGGAAGGGTGTTGCCTCTTCTACACCTTGTTTGACAATCCATTTAGCAATTTCTGTGGTTGCTAAGTGCAAAGCAGTTTGTAGAGTAGATGGAATTACTGCTGGGGGAGGAGGAAGACATTCAATTACCTCTGACTTTACTCCATTTCCATTTCTTTGTAGCACAGAAGAGTTCGACTCTTGGCTAGGAGAAAGTTGCAATGAATTGTTTTTTTGCCTTAATACTGAAGCTTCGACTTCTCGGTTAGTCCTGAGACGTTGGGCGAGGCATTCCCAACAGCCTGTTATTTGAGGACGAAAGATTGGCCCTAACCAGAGGATTGTGCCAACGGGTTTAATTAGCAGCCAAGGTTGATTGGCTTTTAGGGCAATTTGATTGATTTTATTCAGTTCGGGTTGGAGATAGTCATCGGTTAAGACAACTAGCAGAGAATGAGGTGGAAATTCTTGTAATTCTCCATCCCACTTGATAGCTTTGATTCCCACTTCTTCCAAAGCAGTTATTAACTGTTGGGTGGGAAGATTGGCAACTGAAGAGACGTAAACTTGGGTTTGCTGCAAACATTGGTAAGCAACTTGGGGTTCTACTTTTAGCAAACCCCAAAAGGCAACTGCTTCTGGAGTTAGTTGAGGGATGGGTTCAGTTAGGTAGCCTCTGGCTTGCAAGCGTTCTAGGGCATAGTCAATGTGACTGGGGTCTACTTGCAGTTTATTGATAATTTCATCAATGGTATAGTTGCCGTTGAGGAGGGGGATCAGTTGGCAGTAAAGTTCTCCGGTAAGGGCATGGGTGGAAGATTCACTTAATAAATAGACGTGCTTGGGTTTGATAATTTCGGCACGGAAATGGGGTTTTATTTGGAGAATTTTCATATTGCTATTTTTATGTTACAAGGGCTTGTTTATGATTTAGAAATTTATAGTTAAGTCAGGTGTAGAAGGAATGTTTTTAACGCACAGGGGCGCAGAGTTAAACGCAGAGGTACGCAGAGGTTTATTTACTCTGAAGGCGATTTTTTAGGGAATCAATTTAATCAGAGAAGACAAACCCAAGCAAATCCTACTAAGATAGTAAGATTTTGCCAAGGGTTTGTTTCTCTAATAGTTTTATTCACTCCAAACCGATATTAAACCTAAGACGACTTACTCGTTAAAAGTGTTATTAGACGAGTTAGTGAAGTAGGCAACCTATCAGTTTATTGCTACTAAGCAAGTATTCAAATGAAGTGAAAAAACTTTTGAACTCTTAAGCAAATTGATATATCTGCTTTTGAGCTAATTACACACCAGTGCTGAATGGAATGGAAGGGCCTACACCACCGTCTCCACCACCGTATTGAGAAGCGTTTACACCACCAACTCCTACGCCACCATTTGTCAACTCTTCTTCTGATAAGTCGAGTTGGATACCAGGCATAACACGCACTGTAGGTTCAGAAAGTTTGGGTTGCAAACGAGTTTGCTTTTGATTTTCTGGTTTCATGAGAGATTTCTCCTAATGAAGTAAATCGAATCAAAAGTTTCTCCAAAAGAAAGTTTATTTAACAAAATTCTTTTACAGAAACTTTTAATTTCTTATATCACGATGAACAATGCTTAGCAATAGCCTGGTTTTTTAAGAAAGATTTTTGTTAACTGTCTTAACTGTCTTAACTGTCTTAACTGTCCACTAGAAATTTGCTTAACTGTCTTAACTGTCTTAACTGTCCACTAGAAATTTGCTTAACTGTCTTAACGATGCTTAATAAATTTATTTTTTTATTTTTTAGCAATTTAGCTATTGATTTTTGGTGACAATAGTCATATATAATTTTTCAATCTAGAAAAAATAACTTGAGTACGATCGCTGCTTGTAATCGATCGACTATAAAGTTTTCTATTGAAATTACTGAAGTAATAAGAAAATGCTCAAACTAAGTTGTTTAAAATTCTCTAGACTCTAAAACTTTTTTGCGACTACCTCATGTCTAAAGTCAAGATAATCCCTGGACTGACACATCTGTGGGAGCAAACACTGGGCAAACCGGAAATTTGTGTAGCGGTGCTAGATGGGTTAGTCGATCGCTCTCATCCCTGTTTCCAGGGAGCCGATTTGAGAGAGCTTCCCAATATGGTAGAGCGTGTCCCCAACCCAGAAGGGCTGATGCATCGACATGGAACTCATGTTGCTAGCGTGATTTTTGGGCAGCACGGCTCACCAGTGGAAGGAATAGCACCTCGATGCAAAGGGTTGATTCTTCCCATTTTTTCTGACAAAGGTCGTAGTTTATCTCAACTAGACCTGGCACGAGCAATCGAACAAGCAGTCAATTCCGGGGCGCATATTATTAATCTTAGTGGTGGGCAACTGGCTGACTATGGCCAGGCGGATGGCTGGTTAGAAAAAGCTGTGGCTTTGTGTAAAGAGAATAATGTTTTACTGGTGGCCGCAGCTGGCAATAACGGCTGTGAATGTTTGCACGTCCCCGCCGCGCTACCGGCTGTGTTGGCAGTGGGAGCAATGGACGATCGCGGTCAGCCCATTGATTTTAGTAACTGGGGTGATGCATATCAAACTCAAGGCATTCTTGCTCCAGGCGAAAACATTTTAGGGGCAAAAGCTGGAGGCGGAATTAAAGAGTGGACTGGCACAAGCTTTGCTACCCCCATTGTCTCAGGAGTCGCGGCCTTGCTATTGAGCTTGCAGCAGCAACGTGGAGAAAAACCCGACCCGCAAAAAGTTAGAGACGCTATTTTACAAAGTGCCATACCTTGCGAACTAAAAGAACAAGGCGATCACCCCCGCTGTTTAGTCGGCAAACTAAATATTCTGGGCGCAATGGAAAAAATTAAAGGAGGAAAAATGTCACAACAACCAGAAGCCTTGACCGCATCCGGTTGTGGATGCGGAGGCGTTAGCAAGGGCGATTCTTTATACCCCATAAATTATATGAATCATTCAGCAGCAGATAGTGGCACATCGCCTTCACAAGTAGCAAGTTCCGAGTTTGACGGTGTGACCGAATCTGCGCCTGGGGAAGCTTTAGCTTCTGTTGGTGGTGCAACCTCAAATCCAATTTCCACTGAAGCACCATCTACATCTAATTCAAATGTTGCTTCTAACGTTCCTTTGCCCACTTCTGCCGATCTTGCAGCTTTTCAAAACCTTCTGCAATCCTACATAACAACATCCAATCAACCTATGTCTTATCCTGTTGCTTCTTCTGTCACCGCCAGCCAAGCTCCTAGCGATATTAACCCGGAAACTTTAGTTTATGCTTTAGGTACATTGGGTTATGACTTTGGTACTGAAGCCAGACGAGATTCTTTTAAACAATTAATGCCTGGGATTAGCATTGATAATACAGGAGTGCCAGCAAATCCCTACGATGCTCGCCAAATGGTGGATTATTTGGCAGAAAATCCCTCGGAAGGTAAATCTTTAATTTGGACGCTGAACTTAGAACTCACTCCAATATATGCCATTGAACCCAAAGGAGCTTTTGCTAGAGATGTCTACGGGGTTTTACAAGAACTGCTTTCTGGGCAAATTCAACCAGAAAATGACCCAGAATATGTAGAACGCGTTAGCATCCCCGGACTTTTAACCGGACGCACTGTTAAATTATTTTCTGGGCAATATATTCCGGTAATTGAACCACAAAATACACGGGGGCTATACGGTTGGAAGGTTAACACCTTAATTAATGCTGCCTTAGATACGATTAATGCCCAAGTGGGAGAACCACAGGAAGAAAATGTTCGTAGAACCTTGGGTGGCTTCCTCAACCGGATTTATTATGATTTCCGCAATTTAGGAACCACTTCTCAAGACCGTGCCCTGAATTTTGCTACAACTAATGCTTTCCAAGCGGCGACAACTTTTGCCCAAGCAGTGGCAGAACAAATGGAAATCGATACCATCACTGTTGAAAAAAGCCCCTTCTGTCGGAAGGATAGTGATTGTTGGGATGTGAAGTTGAAGTTCTTTGACCCAGAAAACAACCGTCGAGCCAAAAAAATCTTCCGCTTTACTATTGATGTTAGTGATTTAATTCCTGTTACCTTGGGCGAAGTCCGTACTTGGTCGAGTGCTTACTAATTAGACTTCTTGCATAATTTCTTTGGTGTTGCTGACAAAGTTATTTAAGAGGTTCACGCAAACGCAAGGTAGTGCGTTGGGCGGGTTTCCCGACTTGAAGCAACTGCCGCGCAAAGACGCAAAGAAGAGAAAGCAAAGAAGGACTTTTGCAAGATGCAATTTTTGACCAGTAACCAAACTCATGCGCCTCCTGATAATCACTGGCTAAGGCAACGTCAGTTGTATAATTTGGCACGTTTTA
Organism: Nostoc sp. DedQUE12a; assembly: GCA_034530795.1. Classification (GTDB taxonomy): domain Bacteria; phylum Cyanobacteriota; class Cyanobacteriia; order Cyanobacteriales; family Nostocaceae; genus Nostoc. Next base: position 35,597 of record JAVRCH010000182.1, on the reverse strand, counting down.
ACCAGAATAAGGATATTACTGATAGTTGGGCGCGATCGCACAATTTGAATTTAGCCAAACAAGCCGGAATCAAGCCAGGGAATTACATTCTGGATGCTGGTTGTGGGGCGGGAATTCCGGCGCTGCACATTGCTCAGGAGTTTCCTGGAATCAGAATTGAAGGCATTACTTCATCCCAAATCCAAGCCCAAGATGCTCGGCAGCGGGTACAGGCGTCGGGATTAGGCGATCGCATTCAAATTCGGGTGGGTGACTTTAATTACCTGCCCTTCCCCAATGGAGTATTTGATGTCGCGTTTTTTAATGAGAGCATTAAATACTCCAAAAATCTCCCTCAGGTTTTAGCAGAGGTCTACCGGGTGCTGCGTCCGGGAGGTCACTTATACATAACCGATTTGGTCAGCCAAGAACTGCCCTTAACTGAGCAACAGCAGCGAGAATTGGCAAAGTTGAATCAGGATTTAATTTGCCATATTTATCCTCTGAGTCAATTAGCAAAGGCAGGTCAACAAGCAGGTTTTCAAAATATTGAGTTTGGGGATTTCACCAAACAGTTGCCTACAGGAGATATGAGGAAACTGTGGCTACTAAATCCTGCTGCTAATTTGCCAGTTTATTATGGAGAAATTAAGGCTAGTAAAGGTGTAGCGTCTCAAATCACCCCAAGTCAAAAGCTGGAAGTTCCCGTTCAAACCCGAACTAGTCGTTTAGTTTATGCACTGGGTACTGTAGGCTATGACTTTGGCTCCCAAGCACGGCGAGATTCCTTTAAACAACTAATGCCTGGGATTGCAATTGATGGCACTGTAATTCCAGCCAATCCTTACGATGCCCGTCAGGTGGTAGATTATCTGGTAGATAACCCTCCAGAAGCAAAATCTTTAATTTGGACGTTGAATTTAGACTTAACTCCAATTTATGCGATCGAACCCATTGAAGCTTTTGCTGATGATGTTTATGAAACCTTACAATTGCTGTTAGCCGGACAAATAGAACCACAAGACAGCGATAATTACATTGAACGGGCAAGTATTCCAGCAAGGCTGACAAATAGAACAGTGGAGTTATTTTCTGGGCAAATTGTCCCAGTGATTGAACCAGAAAATATCCGGGGGATGTATGGTTGGAAAATTAATAGTCTAGTCGATGCTGCTTTAGAGACGTTAGCAACAGAAGGTGAAACAATCGAAGCCCAAAGAGTAAGAGTGCAGCGGACTTTAACTAGTTTCTTGAACCGCATTTACTACGACTTGCGAAACTGGGGACAAACTGACAGAGACAGGGCGTTGAATTTTGCGGCTACTAATGCTTTTCAAGCAGCTTCTACCTTTAAGGAAGCAGTGGCGGCGGGTTTAGAACTCGACAGCATTGAGATATATCAAAGCGCTTACTGTCGGTATGATAGCAACTGTTGGGATGTGAAATTGAAGTTTTTTGACCCAGAAAGTAACCGCAGGGCTAGAAAAATTTTCCGTTTCACCATTGATGTCCGCGAGATCATGCCTGTCACCTTGGGCGAAGTGCGTTCTTGGGCTGCACCCAAATAAGCTAGATTATTTATCAAGCAAATATTAACTTTGGACAACTATGAGATTACCAAAACTTGCTCCTCCAGTGAAAAGACCGGATATCATTTATCCGCACCGCTCTGTGGATGTAATTAACGGCAGAGTAGAAGATTTGGTTCACATTCGCATGGATTTATTACACGGAGCTAACTATAACGATCCTCCAGCTTTTAATTACAGTGCTTGCTCTCAATCTGGTTATGGATGTGGCGGTTGGTGAATTCAGAATTCAGGAGTCAGAATTTAATTCTGTGGAACTAGCAAATGAATAAATGGATTTACAGTACATCTCATCTAAATTAGATAAAGGACTGACAAATAAAAAATATCCAATTCTCTCTTGTGTGGTGGGCGTCTCGCCATTGGTGTCAATTTAACGTGAAACCAATGTCCCGCAAGGAACTAAAGTTCCTTGCTCATAGCAAAAGTCATCTGAAGATGACTAAATATACTTAAAAATCTTTAGTCATCTTTAGATGACTTTAACTGTTAGCCTTGAACTTTAGTTCTAGGCGGGCGAGTAAGCCGACAGATAAGCCATTTTTAGCTTAAGTTGACACCAATGGCAGGATGCCAACCCCACAAGATTTATCTAGGGTGTGTAGTTTGTTTAGTTGCAAGGTGCTGTAAGTCTTTCATTAAATATTTGAGCTAAAAAAATATTTTGTAGATGGGTAATGAATACCCAATTCTTCACACATCACCAGGGTAAGAAAATCAATTATGGTGACTTATAAACCGATTCAAGTTGATAGCGAACCGTACTTAGAATACCTTGAAAAACATAAACGTGCCTTTGATATTTACGAAGACCTTTATCCACTAAAACTTTTTGAGGATTTCGTACAAGTAGAGGGGAGGCAAGGAGGTTTATTTCGCTGCGGTTGTAATGTAACTAAAGATGAATTGTCTCCGGCTCGGTTCGCTCTTTTCTTTCCTACACAAGACGATTTGCAACTGCTTCACAACCCCCAACAGCAACTCGAAGCAGCTTTTGACTTCTTTCGCAAAGTGGAAGGTCGAGCAGAAGTCAAGGTCAATTATCATCTGCTTGAAAAGTTTTTTGGTAAGAATCCTGATTTTCGAGGCATTTATTTTATTGCTGTGGGTGTAGATGCACAGACAGAAATTAGTGAATCCCGCTTAAAGCTGTTTATTCATCTGCATGATGCCCCCGATAAGATAGAATCCGCCATTGCTGTGTCTGGTGATAGCCCAACATTGCGAACATTCTTAGTCAACAATGATTTATTAGTAGGTTTTGACTTTTATTTAGATGGACGCAGTGAAATCGAGGTTTATCCAACTATATATCAAGAAGAGTTGCAACGGCCTGATATCCAAAGTAGAATTCTACCACTTTTACCCCCGCGTGCTTTACCGCTATTAGATCAATGTGAAGCCTTGCAAGTCGGTATCAGTCCAGCTAATAAAAGTAATATTCTTTATTTCGATTTTGTTCGCGACCCCAATACCTTTATCGATAATCTTGGTAATGAGATGGCAAAAAAAGTTCATGCCTATTACCGCCATCAACCTGTCAAACATGTACTAGTTGGTGTTTCTGAAAAAGACTTGTATGCTAGCTCAATTGAGAAAGTGAAGCTGTATTACTTCAAGAAGTAATGTATATCAAAAAAATAAAAAACTAAATAACACAAACTTAAATAAAAATCAAAGTTATGGTGACATATAAACCGATTCAAACTAATAGCGAACGGTACTTAGAATACATTGCCAAACATAAACTTGCCTTTGATATTTACGAAGATCTCTATCCCATTAGACTTTTTGAAGATTTCGTGCAAGTTGAGGGTAAAAAAGGAGGTTCATGTTTTATTTTATCTAATATAGATAAGGATCAATTGCATCCGGGTCGCTTCGGCTTGAGTTTTCCTTCACTACAACAAGCTCAACTCTTTTACAATCCTCAAAAACAGCTACAAACAGCGTTTGAATTCTTTGAAAAAGTAGAAAGCCGACCAGAAGTTAAGCTTAATTACCACCATATTCAAGAATTTTTTAACAATTCTGATTTTCAAGGTATTATTTTGATGGGTGTTGCCATAGATGCACGTCCAGTAATTACTGACTCGCGCCTAAAGCTGTATATTTGGCTGAAAAATGCTCCTGACAAAGTAGAAAAAGCTATTGCCTTGTGTGGTGATAGTCCAACATTGCGGGCATTTTTAGTTACTGATAGACTTCAAGTAGGTTTTGACTTATTTTTAAATGGTCAGAGTGAAATAGAGATTTATCCAATCATTAGTCAAAATGAGTTGCAGCAGATTCATATCCGTAATCGAATAATCCCACTTTTACCGCCTCGTGCATTACCGCTACTAGAGCAATGTGAAGTTTTTCAAGTAGGCTTTAGTCCCGCTAATAAAAGTAATATTCTCTATTTTGATTATGTTCATGACCCCAATAGCTTTGTCGATAATCTAGGCAATGAGATGACTAAAAAAGTTCATGCTTATTATCGCCATCAGCCTATTAACTCTCTGACTGTAGGCATTCCCGAACACAACTTTTATGGACGGGGGATTGAGCATGTGAAACTATATTATGATATGAAGTGATATTTGTCTTTTTAAATAAGAGTAAGTTTGTCCAAATAATCTAAAAAATCAAATCAGGAGACTGAATTATCATGGCTAAAAAGCAGCAATTCCCAGAAAACTCAGAACCAACTCCAATAACACCTCCAGTAGCACCTCCAACAACACAGCCGGAAGGAATTCCCAAACAAGTGGAATCTCATCTGTTGGCGACTGGTTTAGAAGACTACGGTTTTTGGTGGCAAGAAATGTTAAAAGCACAAGCCAATTCCAACAAAGAACAGAAACCTTTCCGCCGGGGTCGGATTTGGGCTTAAATGGCAAGTGGGAAGTAGAGACGCGATTACCCTTGTCTCTACTGAATGGGTGAAGGCGAAAAAATATGATAGCTCTGATTCCTTATCTGGTGCGTTGTACTTAGCGGCAACGCACCTTACTTTTGTAAAGTTACTTAAGTGCGATCGCCATCCTACTTTGACAACTTACAGCATCCATTCACCAACTTTAAGATAATTTTTGGCAAAAACTCATCCATGTATAAGCCCAAAAAAAATCAATTCTAGAAAAACTTAAGTTGAGCTTATACATGGAGATGTTTTTCTCGAAATTTGTCTCTTTGTATAAATAAAACTAAAGTGGTTCTAGAACGACTAATTTTTTATTTATACAAAGTACTCGAATGATAAGTCAAAAATAGTTTTTTCTCGAACAACTTATTGTTAATTTATAAATCAAGACTTTTTTGTCGTTCCGACACCTTCTGAAGGGACAAATCAACATGTTTTTGTCGATCGCTCATGTTTTTGAGTGAGTAATGCTTGTTCTGTAGTAGAGTGCGTTGTCGCAAAGGGCAACGCACTACTTAAATATGTGCTATTGGATTAAAATCTGACGGATTAAAATACTCATTACCTCGTCTGGGTTGTCAGTTGGTAATAATGGACTCCAGTCACCAGTGGTTGCATAGCCAATTACTTGCAAATAGTGGATTGTACTGGTGACGGCTTTTGAAGAACCGATTAATAGGTGTTTAATTCGTTTTCTTTTAGGTAATGGGTTTTGTGAAAATCCATCGCTGGCGGGTGAGTTGTTTTCGCCGGACTGTTGATTTTCTACAAAATTTTCTTCTTGTGCCATGATTGTATTTATCTCCCAGAATGGGGGTTTAGGGAAAGGCGATCGCAGACTCCTGGCCGAGGGCGATCGCCTTTCTTATTTGTATATTAAAGTATAATTTTATACTTGTAAATACTTTAAATCAAAAAATATTGCAATTGCGATGGAGTAATTTGATTTTTGAAACAACACTATACAAATCAAAAAGCCTATTTTTTGGCTGCTTATTGCCCATTGCCTATTGCTTCCTGCCTATTTACACAAAATTTGTGGATTTTGCTGAGCCAAAATTTAATTTGAGTGGGGCATAGTAATTTTATAAACCTCAAAAGGTAGTAGATATATGTCTCAGAAAAAACGCGCATCTCGCGTTCTAGAAAATGCTGAGTTAAAATTTTCTGGACTCAAAGCCATAAATAGCAGTCTGGATATCGGAGATAATTACAACATCACAAAAATGACGCAATTAATTGAAGAGTTACGCGCCAAATTAGAAAATCATAATAGTATTCTTAGAATGATTGACTCTTCCAAACTGGAAGTTGAACAGTTAGAAAAAAATTTGGCAATTTACTGTGAGAATCTGCTGACGGGGATTGCTTTTAAATACGGTAAAGACAGCCGTGAATATGAAATGGCTGGTGGAGTTCGCAAAAGTGAAATTCTGCGTAAAAGTAGAGCAACTCGCTTAAAAAATGCTACTCAAAAAGGATCTCAATAGAGTTTTTGATTTGCGCGGTGTTTAGATACTCGATTTATTTGATAAATCGAGTATCTTGTTTTTCACAAATGATTTATAATTGCTATATCTGAATACTACACTTCATTAAAAGCCGATGGATAAATAACTTTTCCCTTATAGCTTTCGCGATCGCTTTGCAGTGGTTTAACCATGAAAAATTCTTCTGGTACCGGAAAGGGAGATTCTATTCCATAAATCACAGAAGGTTGAAAGCCAAAGCGAGTATAAAATTCTGGATGACCTAATACAATTACTACAGGTTCTTTGTTTGCTTGGGCTATTTCTAACCCTGCTTTAAGTAAGGCACTACCAATGCCTTGTCTTTGAAACTCTGGACGAATTGCCAAAGGTGCTAAACCTAGTACTTGTAATGTTTGTTCGTTCGCCAGGTCAATATAGCTAAATAAAATGTGACCGACTACTATACCTTCAATTTCAGCAACTAGCGAAAGTTCTGGAATATAGCGGTCAGAATGGCGAATTCGCTCCACAAGTTTGGCTTCGTTGTCTTGACCAAAAGCTAATGTATTCACCTGTGCTATTGCTGGGTAGTCTGTCAAAGTTTCACGACGGATATTCATCATTTTAAAATCAATTCCATAAAAATCCAGTTCGCTCGATATTCTAACGGAATTTCTGTTTTTTCTAAGTACGGCTCGATATTGTAAAAGCCAAATGCACGATAAAGTGCGTGTGCTTCTTTTGCATAAGGCGCGGTGTCTAGGCGAAGTTTGGAGTAACCGATATCAGTAGCTTCATTGATGATAGCTTGTAACAATGCTCGACCTATTCCTTTTTGGCGGAATTGTGGTTTGACATACATCCTTTTAATTTCGCCAATATCTTGGTTAATAGACTTCTTGCAGAAGTCGGGAAAAGGGTAAGGGGGAAAGGGGAAAGGGATAAGAAAAAACCCTTTCCCTTTTACCTTTTCCCTTTCCCCCTCTTGCAAAAAGTCTTTTTCAAGAGGTCTAATCTTTCGCAAGCAAACACAGCCAGCTATTTGTTTTTCATATTGTCCTAAAAGTAAGCGTCCTGAAGGTGGTAGAAATTCGTCGAGTTGGGTGATATATTGCTCGGAAAATGTATTAACATCTATATTGATGTTATATTCTTGGCTAAAGATTAATTTAGTTTCATTAAAATAGTCAAAAAACAGTTTTTTAATATCAGATTTACGTTCTTCATTTTCTACAGGTATGATTTTGAGCAAGGTTTATGCCTCCGTTAAATAAAACTAAATTGGAGGTGCGTTGCTATAAGGCATAACACACCCTACAAATTGTTAACTATATCTTGAATCATTGATGGTTACAATTCCAGTAATTGATTTGGCTGATTTCACGAATGGCAATGCAACAACTCGGCAAGCTGTTGTGAAAGAAGTTTATCATGCTTGTCATGAAATCGGTTTTATGTATTTACAAAATTCGGGAATTCCAAAAGACTTATTAAAGCAAGTATTTACTTACAGCAAATCTTTCTTCAATTTACCTTTAGAAGTTAAGCAAAAGCAAGCTTGGAGTGATGAATTTAATAATACAGGCTATGTTGCTATAGAGAGAGAACGTCTTGACCCAAATAAGCCAGGCGACTTAAAAGAGGCGTTTAATGTCAGCAAAGAAGGTGCTGTGGTTATGGATGCTTGTATTGGGGCTTTTTATGATAGTTGCACAAACCTAGCTAACACGGTTTTGCAAACATTTGCTTTGGCGTTGGACTTGCCAGAAGATTTTTTTACCACAAGGCACAGCCAACACAATCATACCTTGCGATCGCTCCACTATCCCCCATTACAAACACCGCCTAAACCCGGACAAGTACGTGCAGGGGAACATTCCGATTATGGCAGTATTACTTTACTTTTCCAAGATGATATCGGCGGTTTGGAAGTACGAACGACAGGAGGAGAATGGATTGGGGCGGCTGCAATTGCTGATACTGTTATAGTTAATACTGGCGATTTAATGCAGAGGTGGACAAATAATGTATTTTGTTCGACTAAGCATCGGGTAATGATTCCCAACGATGATAGGGTAAATCAGTCTCGCTATTCTATTGCTTTTTTCTGTCATCCTAATGATGATGTAGAGATTGCTTGTTTGGATTGTCAAAAAGGAGAGTTGCCTATTTATCCGCCTATCCTTGCGGGAGAATATCTTTTAAGTCGTTTACAAGCAACATATTAGATGAAAACTTACGACTGGATTGTGGTTGGTGGTGGGATTACGGGTGCTACGCTTGCTTATGAGTTAAGAAAGGCAGGTTTTGGTGTACTTTTGGTGGAAGAATATGAAACACCACAGAATGCAACTCGCTATAGTTATGGTGGGCTTGCTTATTGGGCGGGTACTACACCAGTAACTCGGCAATTGTGTGAAGATGCGATCGCTCGTTATCATATCCTATCCCAAGAGTTAGACGCTGATATCGAATTTCGGGAATTAGATTTACTACTGACGATTTCAGCAGCTAGTGACCCAGAGGCGATCGCTGCGTTATATAGTAATTGTGCTGTTGTACCGCGTTTACTCAGCCCAGAAGCAGCTGGTGAACTAGAACCACTAATAAATCAACAGGCCATATCTGGCGCTTTAACTGTTAAACACGGTCATATTCATCCACAAAAAACTGCACAAGCTTACATTCAAGCTTTTTTGCGTAGTGGAGGTGAGGTGCAAGTTAACAAAGTATTGCAAATATTGGAAAATGGCGTACAAACTACCAATGCAACTTACCACAGTGCAAATGTCGTCATCTGTGCGGGTGGACTTAGCCGGCAGCTATTAAAATCAGCTGGTATTACTTTTAAAATATATTTTACCCACGCAGAAATAATTGAAACTGCACCAGTTGATGTTAGGTTACGCACTTTAGTTATGCCAGCAAATGTGCAACGATTTCAATTAGAAGCACAATCTACTCAAGTTGAGCAATTGTGGGATAAACCAGATAATGAACCAGTACCAGCGATTTTAGATGCAGGTGCAATTCAGTTTCAAGATGGTAGCTTGCGTTTGGGTCAAATTAGCCGCGTTCTCACAGATCCTCATGCTGAGGTAAACTCAGAAGCCAGCGAACGGTGGTTGCGAGAAAGCGTTGGGGAAGTGTTACCAGCTTTGGGGAATTTACCAGGAACTTGGCATCATTGCTTAGTAGCATTTAGTAACAATCAAATTCCTTTAATTGTTGCTGTTCCTGAATTTAAAAATATTCATGTGTTTTCTGGATTCAGCAATCCTCTTGTCATCGTACCGCCTTTAGCAGAGCGCTTTGCTAAATTTGCAACTGGCAAGGAAGATAAAATTATATATAGCGATTCCCAGTTAAATGAGGTACAGAACTAATGTTTTTTAACGCAGAGAGAAGTCAGAGCGGTGGAAGCCGCCGCTCTCAACTTCGGTGGGAAGACGAAGGAAAGCGCATATGATTTCGGTAATCATTAGACCCCACCCCTTAATCCCCTCCCCGCTTGCGGGGAGGGGAGACAAAGCACAGCTTTGGCGGGGTGGGGTTCTTCAGGTTTAGTAAGTAATTAACCAAAGTTGAATATGCCCACCGTAATTATGTAGTTTAAATGTGGAATAACCAATTACAGCCAATTTCCAATAATAATAAATGGTGCCCAATAATAAGGGTGATTATGTATGTTATCAATCTGCGTTTCTTTGGTATTAATCAGCTTCAATTGGGCAAGTTGTAAAGCTTTTGCTTTACTCATTTTTGATTCACGTAATTTACTATAAAACTCTGACACCAAATTAGCTGTAGACTCATCTCCCACAGACCATAATGAAGCCATTGCACTTTTGGCACCAGCTTGTAACGCCACACCTGCTAACCCTAAGGTTGACCTATCGTCACCAACTGCTGTTTGACAGGCGGTGAGTGCTAATAATTCAACTAAGTTAGAACTATTACTAGTTTGACGTAGCAATGTTTCTAGTTGATTAATTGTGAGTTTGTCGTTATTGCCGGTGACTAAAAATGTATCTTCGGCAATTGTACCGAATTGTGCGTGAGTTGCAACATGAATAATTGGGTAGGATGTGTTTTTAATTTCTTGTTCTAAATTGCTAATTGTAAAATCCTGATTTTCTAGCTTTTTAGTGTTAGAAAATTGTTCTTGAACTGCCTTAGTTTCTAAAAGAACATTTACTAACGGATCGAATAATTGTCCGTCGATTTTTGCTTCTTGACTGACAGCTAAAACTAAGGCTCGACTTGATTTGAGATTGACTTTTTGGGTTGAGGTTAATTGTAAACTTGGAGTAGTAGCGATCGCATATTTTTCAATTAAATATTTCTTGTCTTTTTTGTCATAAAGTGCAGCCATTGGCACATTACGCAAAAAGCTATCTTGGATAAATACTAAAGTGTTAACGTTCTGAGATTTTAAATCTTCTTCAAAGGGGCGGATGATTAATTCATAAAGATTTTCTGCATCTTTTGTATTATAATTAATATCTCTTTTTCCTCTAATTAAACCACTGTAGAAGCTTTTAATTTCTTCCCTCAGATTGTCCTGGCTTTTATCTATCCATTGCAAATGTCTCTCTTGATTGGGTAAAATCAAGATAAGCCCTGTCTTCTCTTTAAGGACGATTGAACTAATAAATGCGGTATTGTCTTCTACGACTTCGGTGACATTTCTATTATTGATTGCACTTAAAATACAATCATTACCAAAGTAATTTTGGATTTCTGCTAGCCTGAGGGAATTTATTGTAGTTAAGGCAGAATTTAAACCTGGGCTACTTAGTTGTTTATTGCTAGTATTATTTGCTGAAGCAAATTCTAATTGCAGTTGTGCTAGCTGACGATAAACAGGCTCGATGATATCTCGAAAATCAAATTGAAAATCCCGGTCTGCAATGAGAATGTCACTGCGTAGTTGTTCTAATATATTGTATGCTCGTTGATAAAAAGGAAGTGCTGCAATATTTTTATTTTCTGCTTTTAAAATTCTCCCCGCTTGCCATTCCCATAAATATAAGCTGTCTTTAGCTTTTAATTTTTGATCTGCTAACCAAATTGCCTTATTAGTTAATTCCCAAGCTTGTTGATATTTCTTTTCTTGACACTCATAAAAATGACCAAGCGCACCTAAAGCATAAGATTCAGAACGGGAATCTTGGATTCTTTGAGAAATTTTTATAGCTTGGTTAAATAATTCTTTTGCTTGGGCGTTTGGTAATTTTGATTTTGCCAAACATTGAGTTAATGGTGAAGTTAATTGTTCATCAACAGCAGGCAAATTTGCTAAATCGATCGCTGCATATACTTTATTAACAGAATCAGGTAATTTATCTAACAGTTCTAAAGCTTCTTGGATATTTGTTTCAAACTGATTCTGGGGTATTAAAGCAATTGTTTTCGAGTGATAAAAAAGCTGAATCAGATTTAGCAAACTGCGGATTTCGCCAGACTTATTATCTTGTTGACGAGCTTCTTTGAGGCTTGATTGAAAATATGTCAGAGCTTGCTGATAATCATTGTTTGCTTTTTGTTGGAACTCACTAGCTTTAGAAATACTTTGTTGTTCAGCAGATGTGGCGCGTAAATTCCAAAGTTGGGCGCGACTGGCGTGAGCATTACCTAAACTATTGAGGATGGCAAAATTATATGTTTGGTTATTAGTCTTTTTTGCAGTTCCGAGATATTGAATTGCCATATCATAATTACCTCGAAGCCGATAAGCTTCGCCAAGACTTCCTAATGCTGCAATTTCTCCGGGTTTATCTTGTTGTTGTGAAGCTATTTGTAATGCACTACCTTGCTGACAGGCTAGGTTTTGGATATTTTTGGCATCAACACCACATAAAAAATTAATTGCCTTTCCTGTTTGCCCAAAATTACTGTAAGCTTGTGCTATCTCTGTTAATATCCGCCCTACTTTTTGCCAGTTTTGTTGAGAGCGATAGTAATTATTGACTCGATCCCAATAGCTCAGGGCTTGCTCATTTTCACCCAATTGTTGATAAGTTCGTGCTAAATTCTCATTGGCGATCGCCACATTATTATAGTTCTTCTTTTCCTGGTATAGCTCTACAGCCGCTTCCCAAGATTGAATTGCAGCACGAAAGTTTCCGGCTTTATAGCTTTCCACACCTTTGTTAACCAATTCATCGGCATTACCAGTTTGAGCTTGAACTAACTTACCGATACTTATTTGTGAGATTGGCAATTCTACATTATTTAACCATACACAAAACGTGAAACTGACAAAAAATAAAGCTGTTAACCAATAATGAGTAGTTGATTTATAATTTTTTTTAGCCACGGTAAAATAGATGTTAATAGTGATTAAAAATAGTCTTATCAAGCATCAAATCAGATTGGTTATATATTTGTCAACTAATTGTCACAATATTTACGTAAGTAATAAGTTATCGCCAACTTCAAGAATGTTGGCTATGTAGTTTTCTACAATTTTTCAAATTCAAAATAAAATTATTGTAGAGTGTATTCGCCGCGTATTTGAAGATAATCTATTACGAAAAATATGACAAGGACGCCTAATATCATGTTCGGGTGAAAACTTATCATTAGGACTGACGCGGAAGGGGACGCGGAGAAATTTTAATAATAACTGGTTATCTGAACTTGACATAACGGACAACCCAAATGTAGAGACGTTGCAATGCAACGTCTCTTTGAGATCTAAGCAGCAACAAAAATGTCTGCGTTGGTTAGGGACAATCCAGCATTGAGTGTAGCGATTTGGATTTTAGCGATCGCTCCTGTACCATCTTGATCGAAGAACAGAGAACCGATACCTTTATCATAAAGAAATCTTTGGCTGCTTGTGGTTGCTGCTGAACCAAGGAAAAATTGACTAGCAGCGATGGCGGCACCAGCAACTAACCCGCCACCAAAAGCAGCCCTAGAGACGGCAATCGTATCGTCTACTACGCTAAAATCAGTAATTTTGTCGATTCCTTCAGTGCGAGAATTGAATGTAAAGCGATCGCTGCCACTACCACCAGTTAGTGTATCATTTGCAGTACCGCCAACAAGGATATCATTACCAGTCCCACCAATTAGTGTATCGTTACCACCACCGCCAGTGAGGGTATCATTCCCCGTACCGCCATCGAGAAAATCGTTGCCAACGCCAGCTGTTTGAACTGTAAATTGCAGCGACCAACTATTAAGCGTACCAGCAACAGCAATTTCATCATCGGTAACTTCTAGTTTCCATGTGCCATTTGGGTTTTGACTGTCAAAAGCAGATAATAGTCCTTCTGGTTTAAAACTTCCACTAAAAGGTGCAGTTCCAAGTGTAATTGATGTTGCTGCTTCATCGTCTAATGTCGTGTTAGTAAAATTAATGTTACTACCCCCGACATCAGTAAACAATTGCACGCGAGTGCCTGTTGGACTAATCAGAAACACATCTAAATCAGAATCCCAGTTGTGCTTAATATTTAAAGTGACGTTGACATCAACAATTGATGTCGGTAAACCACTGACGGCTAAATTAGATGTAATTTTAGACAAGTCAGGGATAGTAACAGGAGAGTTATTGCTAAAGGTTTTAGTTTCGTTAGTAGTTCCATCGCCAACTAGGCTATCATTGCCAGCACCACCATATAATGTGTCATTGCCAGCGCCGCCATTGAGTTGATTGTTAGCACCGTTACCTGTAATTGTGTTGTTGAGATTGTTACCAGTGCCGTTAATTGCAGATGTGCCGGTGAGAATCAGATTTTCTATAAAAGCTGCACCCAAGTTAAAGGTGTAGGCAGATTCAACGGTGTCGATACCTTCATTAGCGTATTCTGTGATACTTATATAATTATCACTCTTGAATATATAGCGATCGTTGCCAGTGCCACCATATAAAGTATTATTCCCAGTACCGCCATTGAGGGTATCATTGCCAGCGCCGCCATAAAGCGTGTCATTTCCCGCGCCACCTACAAGACTGTCATTTCCTGCTTTGCCATCAATGACATCGTTTCCGCCTTCCCCAGACAGATAATTGTTGTATTCATTTCCTGTTAAACTGTCATTAAAGTTACCTCCTATGGCATTTTCAATCACAGATATACCGCCTTGGGAATTGGCGATGGTAAATCCACCTTTAATACCAACAACTTGACTAATAAAGCCAGCAGCATCAGGATCGTTATTTGCCAGAGTCGCATTATTCAAGTCGATAATTACTGAATTAGTTGCCCCTTGACCAGATATTGTATCTGTTCCACCTGCATCCCAAATACAAGACCAATAGGTTCCGACGCCATTAAAAGTTGGCAGCGAATAAACATTATTACCTGTGTTATATGTCTTATTGATACCGTAAAGATATTGGATAGCTGCAATATCAAATGCCATTGGCCCCGCAGCAAAACCCCAATTTGCATCATACCCAGGAGAATAGGGACTTTGAATATCAACGTAAGACATGACTGTGGTGACAAACTGATTAAGGCCGAAGTCGCCAAAATCTCCAGAGTTATCAACACCAGGAAAAATAGAAGAAGTTCCGCCTTCATCGTGGGGATGAGCTAATCCCAAAGCATGACCAATTTCGTGAACAAAAGTATAGTAAGAATAGCCACCAACTGCTAAAGCAGCATCAGGATTGTATTGGTAAGGTTCCCAGTTAATTAAAACATCTCCTTGTCCAAGAAAATCGAAAGATTCTCCTGGCGGGTTTGCTAGACCTAGTACGCCATCGCCAAAAAGAGAAGAATCAACAACATGAAAAGTTAACTCAGCTTGAGAATCATTAAAACCAGAATATTCTAGCTGGAAGTTAGCTACATTTGACCAAGCTTTGATTGCATTAGTAAAGGCATTTATTTCAGCGTTATCAAAGAAATAATCCCAAGATTTGTTATCAATAAAAGAGTAAGTCAGTTTTCTATTGTCGTTTTCAATTTTCCAACGACTGCCCCATAATAAACCGTCTATATAAGCTAAACCAGTTTTAGGAACACCAGTAGCAGAACCAACAAAAGTAGACATTTGTTTCTCCTTTTTAGAATCAAAATCAAATGATTATTTCAGTTTTTGACTAAATATATTTACAGGAAACAGGGAACAGCTTTTATTTCTGAACTTAATTTGTAGAGTTCGGGAATAGAAAACAACCCTGAGAAACCAGGAACAAAATATAGAGTAAGAAAAGTACGAAAATTATTCGCTCAGCTTTTATGCAGTATTATATGCACGATTGTGTATGGCAGATTGCAGAAAACTACATTGTAATTTAGCTGGTTGTATGCAAAGAATTACCCGTTAGTCAGGATTTGGTGAAAAAGAGCGATCGCTTCGATATCAATCCTAGTTACTCGTGCAATTTCTGGTAATATGATTGCTGGTCTGATACTGAACAATAAGCTTCCCGACTTCTTGAAGAAGTCGGGGAGCTGAGCCTTTAAATTTAGATAAATTAAAGCCATGATTAATCAATCTTATTTAAATTGGTATTGGCGCTTGGGACTATCAACTATTTTAAGTTTTATAACAAATGCAACCGCTTTAGCTCAAGTAACGCCTGACCAAACTTTGGGAACAGAAGTTACAGATATTGGCTTGGGTTCTTATATTTCCGGTGGCACAACAGTTGGCAATACAAACCTATTTCACAGCTTCAGCAGTTTTAGCGTTCCTAATGATGGCGGAGCAATTTTTCTTAACAATTCCAGCATTAGTAATATCTTTGCACGAGTAACTGGTGGAACAACATCTAATATTCAAGGATTGATTTATGCCCAAGGTGCTGCTAATTTATTTTTGATGAATCCCAACGGCATTATTTTTGGAAACAATGCTCAATTGAATATTGGTGGTTCATTTGTAGCTACCACAGCTAATGCAATTGAATTTCCTGGCGGTGGAGAATTTTCTTTAACTTCTCCAGTTACATCCAATAATTCATTACTTAGCGTTAATCCTACAGCATTTTTATTTAATCAAATTGCGAATCAAGGCGCAAACTCAATTGAAAATCGTGCAACTTTGGTAGTTGCTAATAATAAAAGTTTAATATTACTTGGTGGTCGCATCTCACCTACACCCGAATCTACAGGGCAAATTTTGATAGATGGAGGACAACTAGAGGCATTAGACGGTAGGGTAGAAATTGGTGGGTTAACTGCACCAGGAAGAGTAGGACTGAATATTGACGACGATAATTTACGCTTGACTTTTGCTGATGGTGTGGGGAAAACAGATATCTCACTTGTAAATCAATCTGTTGCTATTGCTGCCGATGCAAGTGGTGGTGATATTGTAGTTAATGCGAATAATTTGAATTTAGAAAATTCCAGTTATTTCTTTACTGGTATAAATTCAAATCAAGGAACTCCCGATACGAAAGCAGGTGATATTACTATTAATGCTACTGGAGTTGTAACACTCAATGAAGATAGTGTTTTGGGAAATATTGCTTTAGGTGTTGGAGATAGTGGCAATATTAATATTACTGCGCGATCGCTAAACATTAATAGTAGTAGTATTCAAGCAACTGCCACAGAAGGTAATTCCGGTGTCATTAATATTATAGTTAAAGATACAGTTTCTCTATTTGGAAGAAACGTTAATGGTTCCGGTAGTCTGATTTCAAGTGGTGTTCAACGACGTGACTCTGCACAACTAACCTTTTCAGAAACGCCAACTTACAACAGAAGCGGTGGTATTAATATCCAAGCAAAAAATCTTTTGCTTACAGATGCTAGCTCGATAAATGGCGGTAACATTTTGGGAGATGATTCTGGAGATATTACAATTCAGGCTTTTGATTCAATTAATTTGAATAATTATGCAGCAATCATCTCTACAACTATTAATGAAAAAGCAATTCCAGGTAATTTATCGATTACTACCAATTCTTTGAATTTGGAAAACCAATCTCAAATATCAGCTGGGACTTTTGGTGGTAATGGTGGCGATATTAATATTACGGCTCGGAATATTAGCTTAGATAATTCTTTTATCACTGCATCTGCTAATTCACTTCCACAAGTCATATCTAATGTTGGTAATGCTGGCAATATAAATATCCAAACCGAAAAAATTACTTTAACAAATTATGGAAGTATATCTTCTGTCTCTGGAGAACCAGAACCAGGTAGAATAATTGGACGTGGTGGAGATATTAATATTACAGCTACTGATTCAATAGAAATCGATACCAAAGGTTCACCAGATTTTATTACTGGTATTACTACAACAACTTTTAGCGGTAGTAGTGCTGGTAATATAACATTAGAAACAAAAAATCTACAGGTAAAAAATGGCGGTTCTATTGTAGCAGAGGCTGTTAACAATTTAGGGGGTAATGCAGGTAATATTACTATCAATGCATCAGATTCTGTTGATTTGATTAGCTCAAACCCTAATTTGAGTAGCTTTATCAGTACAACGGTTCAACCTTTCAAAGATAATATAGTTCCTGTAGGTAATGGCGGTGATATAGCAATTAATACTAAAAGTTTGCAGTTAACAAACGGAGTTATAAGTGCTGGAACTTTTGGCAAGGGTAATGCTGGTAATATCTTTATTGTTAGCAATGATGGGGTTGTTGTTGACAACGGTTTAATCGATAGCCGCGTGGGATCTGGTGGAGTCGGTAATGCTGGAGATATTAAAATTCAGACACGAAGACTGACTTTAAATAACGGTGGTGGAATCGATACTTTAATTGCTCAAGCAGAAGGAAATTTGCCTGGTGGACAAGGTAAAGGTGGAACTATCCGCATTGATGCTGCTGATGCAGTAACTATTTCAGGAAATGATGCAAATGGAAATAGAAGTGGAATATTAACTGAAACCCAAAGCGGGGCGTTTGGTCAAGGGGGAGATATTATAATCAACACAGATTATTTCCGTTTAACAGACAATGGTCTTATATCAGCTGCAACTGGTAATTCTAGTGACGGCGGTAATATAAATGTCAATGCTCGTGTATTTGAAGTATCAAATGGTGGAATTTTAAATACAGGAACTTTCGACAGTGGAAAATCCGGTGATATTACCATTAACGCCGCAGATAGTATCACTATCTCTACTAACTTAAATAATCTCACTGGTCTATTTGCAGGTACTAGTTCTACTGGAAACGGCGGAACAATATTTTTATCTACAACTAATTTTAATTTATTGACAAGTGATTTAAACTTGCCTAATAACCTCGCTGTAGTTTCTACAGGTAGTAATGCTAGAGGTGTTGCAGGTAATATCAATATTACTGCTAAGGAAAATTTCAGGGCAAATAATAGTTTAGTAAATGCACGATCTGAACAAGCAGGCGGTGGTAATATCAACATCATTGCGAAAAATATTCGCCTACTTAATAACAGCGATATCCGCACCGACTTATCTACAGGTGAAGGTAACGGAGGTAATATTACCCTCAATGCCAACACTATTATTGCCTTGGAAGATAGCGATATTCTTGCCTTTGCGCCAGAAGGTCAAGGTGGTAACATTACTTTTAACACTCGTGCTTTGTTTACTTCATCGCTATATCGCCCGACGCAAACTTCAACAGATGCAAACAGCCTTCAGTCATTAAATAATAACGATCGCACCGATATCAACGCCAGTGGTGCAATATCTGGTAATATCATTGGTGTGCCCGATATCACATTTATCCAAAATAGCATCACAGAATTACAATCAAATCCCATTGATACTAATGCGTTAATTGCTAACAGTTGCATTGCTCGCAGTTCCAAACAAGATGGTACTTTTTTAATCACAGGTGTTGGTGGTTTACCTGCTCGTCCTGGAGATGCTTCAGCTTCAACTTATGCCACAGGTGATGTGCAAAATATTACTAATAATAATGCAATACATCAGTGGAAAAAAGGCGACTTGATTGTTGAACCCCAAGGAGTGTATCGGCTAGGAAACGGACAATTGGTTATGAGTCGAGAATGTGGTTGAGGTTAAGACGAATGCAATTCAAATTTATAACAAATATTTCTCAAAAAGCATTGCAGACACGGTTGAATTTATTGGGCTGTGTTGGATTACAAATATTATTTTTTAGCAACTGTGTTTTTGCTCAAAGCAACATTATACCGGATAATACTTTAGGTAGCGATCGCTCCGTTGTTACCCCTCTAGACACCACCAACAACTTACCAGTTGACTTAATCAATGGTGGTGCAGTTCGAGGAATCAATTTATTTCATAGTTTCCAAGAATTTAATGTTAGCGAAGGACGAGCAGCATACTTCTTAATTAATAACTCTGACATTCAAAATGTTTTAACTCGCGTTACAGGTAAAAACCCTTCCGAAATTTTCGGAACTCTGGGTATAATTAGCGATTCTAACCCGAATTTATTTCTAATTAATCCCAATGGTATTATCTTCGGCCCCAACGCAAGTTTAGATGTGGGTGGTTCATTTGTTGCCACAACTGCTAATGGCGTTAATTTAGGACAAACAGGTATATTCAACGCTTCCGAACCTGCCAAAAGTAATTTACTCAGCGTCCAACCTTCAGCATTATTTTTTAATGCGGTTAACAATCAAGCAGAAATTATTAACAATTCTAGGGCTAGTTCGACAGTATTAGGTTCTGTATTGAATGGCAATCCTCAACGTCAAATATCAGGACTGACGGTGCTTGATGGCAAAGATTTATCGCTGATAGGGGGAAATGTCACTTTAGATGGAGGGTTTATATTTGCTCCTGGTGGACGAGTTGAATTAGCAGGTTTAACAGAACCAGGAATAATTAATTTAGATACTACGGGTTGGCGTTTTCCTGATAATGTAGCACGAGCAGACGTATCTCTTAAAAATGCGGCTGCTGTTTTTATTGTATCTGGCGATCGCGGTAGAATTACTGTTAACGCTCGTAATTTTTCTCTTAATGGTGGTAGCCGTTTGACAGTTCTAAATGAAGGTTTAGAGAATATTAATAGTTCGGCAGGAAATATTGAAATTACTGCTACAGATAATGTAACTCTTGAGGGTACAAGTTCTGCTTATAGTGCAATTTTTAATGTAATAGAAAATGGTGAAAAAGCTGGAGATATAATTATCAAAGCAGCTAATCTTGAAATTATTGGTGATGCAGCAATTGGGACTTTTACTCTTGAAAAAGGTAATGCTGGAAATATTGATATTCAAGCTAGAGACAAAGTGACAATTTTGGGAACTGGTGCAACAACTTCAATTAGTAGTTTCCTTGAAACAGGAGCAGAAGGAAAGGGAGGAAATATTAATATACAGACAAAAAGTTTTGTTTTAGATAATGGTCAAATTGGTGCTAATAGTTTAGGGAGTGGCAATGCAGGTAATATTCAAATAAATGCTGCTGAATCTTTTAGCGTTAAAAATGCACAAATAGGAAGTAGTAATTTTGGAAAAGGAGATGCGGGAAATCTCACAATAGAGGCAGAAAAAGCGGATATTATATTTGATTCAAGTCTAATATCCAGTACTGCGGGGGGAAGTGTATTATCAGGAACCATAACTAGCGGTCAAGCTGGTGATATTGTAATAAAAGCGCGATCGCTTTCTGCAACTAACAACATTATTCAAACTAGTACTGTAGGACAGGGAAACGCCGGAAATATAAGTTTAGACATCCAAGACAATATTTCTTTTGCAAATAGTTTTATCTTTGGCGTAGTTGCTGAGTCAGCTACTGGCCAGGGTGGTAATGTTACTATTAAATCTCGTTCCCTTTCTCTAAATGATGGTTCAGAAGTGAATGTTAGTACAGCTGGTAAAGGGGATGGAGGAAAGATATTTATCAATACGGATTTTTTAGAACTTACTAATAATTCGTTCGTCGGTTCTAACGCTCTTGGAGAAGGAAATGCTGGCAATATAACTATCCAAGCTAGAGATAAAATCTCAATTTCAGGAAACGATAATCAAAGTGGAATAAGTAGTAGTGTTGACGAGTTATCTCTCGGTAATGGAGGAGACATCGATCTGCAAACAGGTTCGCTGTTATTAAAGAATGGTATCATTGGCGCGTCTAATTTCGCAGCAGGAAAAGCAGGAAATATCCGCGTTAATGCAACAGATTTGATTTCTGCAAGCGGTAATTCTCAAATAGGAACTTTTAGTACCGGACAAGGAGATGCAGGAAATATAAATATCGAAGCGAAAAATGCCCCAGTCTATTTTGACGGAACTTTCGTACAAAGCGTTGCAGCCTTTAATTTCCAGGGAGTAGTAGGCGGTGGTAAAGGAGGGGATATCACAATTAAAGCGCGATCGCTTTCTTTAAGCAACGATGCTTATCTCCAAAGCAGCGCTTTCGGACAAGGAAATGGAGGCAATATATTTGTAGAAGTGCAGAATGATATATCATTAAGCAACTCTTTCATAGATAGTGGAGTGGTAGATACAGCTACTGGTAAAGGTGGTGATATTAATATTCAGGCTGACTCGCTTTTGTTGACAGACAAATCTTTCGTAAATACTAGCAGCACTGGTAAAGGAAATCCAGGTAATATATCTATTAAACTTGGTAATACCTTACGTAGCAATAACAGTACAATAGGCACAGCTAGCACACAATCTTCAGGTGGTGCTATTAATATTACAGCACAAGATATTCGGCTGCGCGGTGATAGCGATATTCGTACAAATGTTCTGACTGGTGCAGGTGGTGGTGGCAATATTACCCTTACTGCTGGTACAATTATCGCCTTAGAAGACAGCGACATCTTAGCATTTGCTAGTGATGGTAGAGGTGGCGATATCACTTTTAACACCCAAGCATTTTTAAGTTCTCCACTGTATCGTCCCCAAGCTCAAACAGGCGATAGAGCAAATTTGAGGACAGAATTAGAGGGTAATAATCGCGCCGATATTAACGCCAGCGGTGCAATATCTGGTAATATCATCGGTGTGCCCGATATCACCTTTATCCAAAACAGTCTCACAGAATTACAAGATAATCCTATTGATACTAATGCGCTAATTGCTAATAGTTGCATTGCTCGTAGTCCCAAGCAAGAAGGTACTTTTTTCATTACAGGCGTTGGTGGTTTACCTATTCGTCCTGGTAATACTTCCGCTTCAAATTATCCTACAGGTAATGTACAAAATATCAGCAATAATAGTGCAACCCATCATTGGAAAAAAGGTGACTCAATCATCGAACCTCAAGGTATTTATAGGCTAGCAAATGGTCAGTTGATAATGAGCCGAGAATGTCCTTAAAAACTCAATTCATTTCAGATAAACTCCAATTCCAAAATCAACTCCTCTCAACTCCTCTTCTCTGCGACTCTGCGTCTCTGCGTGAAATAAATCCATATTTTCAAATGAACTGAGAGATAAAAACTGTGATTAATCAAAATTACTGGAATTACTATTTACCCTTCGGGCTAATTTTAAGTTTTACTTTTACAACAAATACCAGTACCTTAGCTCAAGTAACACCAGACCAAACATTAGGAACACAAGTTACAAATAATGGCTCATTTTCTTTTATTGAAGGTGGCACAACAGTTGGTAACACAAATCTATTCCACAGTTTCAGTAGTTTTAGTATTCCTAATGGTGGTGCGGGAATTTTTCTCAACGATGCCAGCATTAGTAATATCTTTGCACGAGTAACTGGTGGAACCGCCTCTGATATTCAAGGATTTATTCGCACTCAAGGTACTGCTAATTTATTTTTGATGAATCCCAACGGCATTATCTTTGGAGAAAATGCCCTATTAGATATTCGTGGTTCATTTGTGGCTACCACAGCGAATGCAATTCAATTTCCTGGTGGTGCTGAATTTTCTTTAACTTCCCCAGTCATACCACAAAATACTTTACTAAGTGTAAATCCTACAGCATTTTTGTTTAATCAAATTGCTAATCAAGGTATAAACTCGATTGAAAATCGAGGTATTTTAGGAGTGCGTAATAATAAAAGTTTAATATTGCTTGGTGGCCATGTTGCACCTACACCTGAATCTACAGGACAAATCTTCATGGATGGAGGATTAGTTGCAGCACGAGATGGTAGGGTAGAGATTGGTGGATTAACCGCGCCAGGAACAGTAGGACTCAATATTGATAACAACAATTTCAACTTGACTTTTCCCGATGGTGTAGCAAAAACAGATATCTCACTTGTGAATATTTCTGGTGCTTTTAGTTTTGGTACAAGCACAGGCAATGTTGTAGTTAATGCGAATAATCTCAGCCTAGAAAACTCCAGTAGTATTTATACTTCTATATCTAGAAATCAAGGCACTTCTGAAACTAAAGCAGGCGATGTTTCCATAAATGCTGATGGAATTATTCGCTTAGAAAATGAAAGTTCTATTGCTAGTCTTGGTATTGGAACAGGAAATACAGGAAACGTCAATATTTCTGCCCAAGCTCTAGAACTTATTAATGGAAGTTCAATTAATTCCACTACTACAAAAGGTAACGCAGGTGGAGTTAATATTAAAGTTAATGATACAATTTCAGTTGGTACTAATAGCAAAATTATAAGTCAGGCTTTTTCAGTATCAGCAGAATTAACATCTTCTTCAGACCTATTTAGCTCCCAAACACGGACTGATGGCAGCAGTAGTGGTATTAATATACAAGCTCGAAATCTTTTGCTTTCAGATGGTGCTTTGATAACTTCTAGCAATATTTTAGCAGGCAAACCTGGAGATATTAAAATTCAAATTTCTGAGTCAATTATCTTGGATAATCTAGGGATAATTTCAACAAACACTGACAGTAAAGAGAATTCAGGTAATTTATCAATTATTGCTGATAGATTGATTCTAAAGAATGGGTTATCAAATATATCAACAGGTAGCTTTGGCAGCGGTAATGCTGGAAATATAGATATTAAAGTTAAAGAAATGATAATAGAAAATAGCTCTTTTATCTCATCAAATGCATTAAACTCGCTGACAAATGATTCTGTTGGCAATGGAGGAGATATTAGTATTGAAGCAGAGCGAGTTTTTTTAAAGAATGGAGCATTTATATCTGCTCGGTCTGGAGGAGAAGGGCAAGGAAAAGTCGGGCGTGGGGGAAACATAACTATTAATGCTAGTGATGGCATAGAAATAGATGCTCCCGAAACAAATGTTTTTCCGACTGGGTTTTCAACCTCAAGCAAAGGTAATGATGCAGGCAATATAACTATTAATACTAAATTTTTACAACTCATTGGTGGAAGCATAAGTGCTGAAACTTTCGGTGAGGGTAATGGAGGTAATATCATTATCAATAGTACAGATGCAGTAGTTATTGATGATAGCGTTATTACTAGTGATATCAGAGAAGGTGCAGTGGGAAAAGCTGGAGATATTGAGATTAATACAGCAAAATTGACTTTAACAAATGGCGGTCAAATTATTGCAGGTATTAGCGAACCAGATGGAAATCTCCCTGGAGGACAAGGCGAGGGTGGAAATGTTCGCATTAATGCTGCCGATGCTGTAATTATTTCTGGATTAGATGCAGATGGATTTCCTAGCTTAATATCAGTTAGAAGCGACAACGGAAGTATTGGAAAACCAGGAAACATTACAATTAACACAGGTTTTTTCCGTTTAGCAGAGAGAGGCGAAATCAGTGCTAGTACAAGTAATTCTAGCGATGGAGGTAATATCACCATCAACGCCCAAACACTTGAAGTGTTAACTGGTGCACGAATTCTCAACTCAACTAGCAGTAGTGGCAATGCCGGTGATATTAATATAAATGCTAAAGATAGTATAACTATTTCTGGTTTGAGCGCTGATGATTATAACGCAGCTATATTTGCAGGTACAAATCCCAATTCTATCGGTAATGGTGGGACGATATCTTTATTCACAAATAACTTCAATGTAGCTAATGGCGGTGGAGTGACTGTACGTAGTGAGGGACAAGGTATTGCAGGGGATATTAATATTATTGCAACAGGAAATTACACTGCCAATAATAGCTTTATCAGCGCCAGGGCTGAACAAGCAGGCGGTGGGAATATCAATATTACTGCGAGAAATATCAGCCTGCGTAATAGTAGCGACATCCGCACCGACCTTTCTACAGGTCAGGCAAATGGAGGTAATATTAACCTAAATGCTAACACTATCATTGCCTTAGAAGATAGTGACATTTTGGCATTTGCACCTGAAGGTCAAGGTGGCAATATTACTTTTAATACTCGTGCTTTATTGACTGCACCATTATACAGTCCCGCGCAAACAGCAAGTGATAGAAATACTCTTGAGTCATTAGCTAATAGCGATCGCGCCGATATCAACGCCAGTGGTGCAATATCTGGTAATATCATTGGTGTGCCCGATATCACCTTTATCCAAAACAGTCTCACGGAATTACAAGATAATCCTATTGATACTAATAGGCTAATTGCTAATAGTTGTATCGCTCGTAGTCCTCAGCAAAAAGGAACTTTTTTAATTACGGGTGTTGGTGGTTTACCTACTCGTCCTAATAATGCAACAGCCTCAAATTATGCTACAGGTGATGTACAAAATATTAGTAATGATAGTATAAATAGCCAGTGGAAAAAAGGCGATCGCATTGTTGAACCACAAGGAGTATATCGGCTAGCAAACGGCGATTTAGTAATGAGCCGAGAATGTCGTTGAACTTATTGAAACTTGAGAGTTTGAGATCCCCGACTTCTTTAAGAAGTCGGGGATCTGATTTTTCATTAAATTCAATAAAATGTAAATATACAGCGTTTTTCAGTAACGGTTAAATGTAGAGACGTTCTATAAAACGTCCCTACATTTATGATTAGGGATTATTCAATCCCTTCAATCCGGTCTTCAACTTCTTGGTACAACTGGCGTAGGCGATCTAAATTCTCCTCGCTAGTCTCCCAATAACCGCGTCCATTTACTTCCAACAAAGTTGATACAACCTTGCGGAAAGAATGAGGATTAAGGTTCATCAAACGTTTCTGCATTTCTTCATCTTTGATGAAGGTTTCGTTAGTATCCTCGTAAATCCAGTTATCCACAGCGCCGGCTGTTGCACTCCAACCCATTGTATTTACCAATCGTTTGGAGAGTTCGCGCACACCTTCGTAGCCGTGAGACAACATCCCCTCGTACCATTTGGGATTTAATAATTTGGTACGCGCATCCAAGCGCACGGTTTCTGATAATGTCCGCACTTGTGCGTTGGCTGTGGTGGTGTCTGCAATATAAGATGCTGGTGTTTTACCATCACCGCGCAGACTTGCAACTAATTTGGTGGGATCGGAGTCGAAGTAGTGAGAAACGTCCGTCAAGCTAATCTCGGAAGAATCCAAATTTTGGAAAGTTGCATCAGCAGTTTTTAATGTACTTTCAAAAATCTTCCGTGATTCGTCCATTATCCCAGGGTTATCAGAATTGAAGGCGAAAGATTTGCGGTTGAGATACATTTCTTGCAACTCAGCTTCGCTGTCCCAAGTGCTGTTTTCCACTGCCAAGTTAATATTTGACGAGTAGGAACCGGAAGCGTTGGAGAAAACGCGAGTTGCTGCTTGACGCAAGTTAACCCCCATTTCTTCGGCTTGTTGCAAAGCGTGTTTGCGAACAAAGTTCATTTCTAAGGGTTCATTCGCCTCCGCCGCCATCTTCACACCTTGGTCTAGCAGGTTCATTTGGTTGATGAACAAGTCGCGGAATACACCAGAACAGTTGATTACCACATCAATTCTAGGGCGTCCCAACTCTTCTAAAGATATCAATTCCAACTTGTTCACCCGTCCCAAGGCATCGGGAACTGGACGCACGCCCACCATCCACATAATTTGTGCTAGGGATTCACCGTAAGTTTTGATGTTATCGGTTCCCCAAAGGACGCAGGCGATGGTTTCTGGCCATTTTTCACCGTTTTCGGACTTGTTACGTGCCAAAAGCCTATCTACGACGATTTTAGCTGATTGAACTGCTGCTGTTGTTGGGATGGATTGCGGATCTAGGGCATGAATATTTTTACCAGTAGGCAAGACATCCGGGTTGCGGATGGGATCGCCACCGGGGCCGGGTAGGACGTACTCGCCTTCTAAGCCTTGGAGTAATGCTCCCAGTTCGTTATCGGCGCAAACTTGCTGGAGGCAGAATTCCAAATACTCAAATAGGGGTTTTAGAAGTGCGGTGTCAACTTTGGGATAGCCTGCTTTATGTAACGCTTCTACCCAAGGTGCTTTTTTGCCCATGTTGAAGAAATTCAACCGAGAAACTAGAGAAACTCGCCCATCAGCGTCGGTTTGCTCTTGAACAAGGGCGCTAACTGCTGCACGGGTGGCTAAGGTGATGTCTTGCAATAGCTGGACATCTTCTAAAACGCCTTTGTCGCTATTTTGGTAAATATCGTCAATATTGCGCCCAATGCTGTTAGCGATAATTCGCGGCAAGCTGACAATTTCTTCTTCTGGACGATCTAAGCTGCCAATGTTAACAAGAGTTGCTATGGCTTCTTCTGCACTTGGCGGTTTACCAATGACGTGCAACCCA
The DNA here is from genome assembly GCA_034530795.1 of Nostoc sp. DedQUE12a. GTDB lineage: Bacteria > Cyanobacteriota > Cyanobacteriia > Cyanobacteriales > Nostocaceae > Nostoc. The sequence continues at coordinate 8,198 of JAVRCH010000182.1, read as the reverse complement.
CAAGGCAACAACCGAGACTCAATTTCCATCAACTTGCGGTAGACGCTACCAACAATATTATCCCGTTCATCGGCGCTCATTTCTTTGGCGTCGGTTTCTGGCAGGTTAATATCTTTATCCAAGTTGACGATGCGGCATTTATCCATGATGGAGTTGACAATGGGAATACCGCGTCCAGTATCTTTTAAGGTTTGGTACGAAGCAATTAATTCGCTCAGTTCCTTCAAACCTTTATACAATCCAGCATTTTCCGCCGGCGGTGTCAAGTAAGAAATTGTTTCGGCATAACCCCGACGTTTGGCAATTGTCGCTTCGCTAGGATTATTGGCTGCGTAATAATACAGGTTGGGTATGGAACCAATTAAGTTATCTGGATAACATTCTCCAGACATACCCATTTGCTTACCCGGCATGAATTCTAGAGAACCGTGAGTGCCAAAGTGCAACACGGCGTCAGCTTGCCAAACTTGCTCTAGGTAGGTGTAGTAAGCAGCAAAACCGTGATGGGGACTAGCGGAACGGGAGAACAACAGCCGCATCGGGTCGCCTTCGTAACCGAAGGTGGGTTGCACACCGATGAAGACGTTACCGAAGTGCTTACCATAAATCAGCAGGTTTTGTCCGTCGCTGTTGAGATGTCCCGGAGGTGGCCCCCAGTTTTCTTCGAGGCGTTGGGAATATGGGGTGAGTGCCTCATATTCTGGCACTGACATTTTGTAGGCGATGTTCAGTTCCGGGCTGGCGTACTGTGCTTGGGCGTCGTGGATGACTTCCTGCATCAGCGCTTCGGCTGATTCTGGCAACTCTGGAAGGTCGTAGCCGTTATTTTTCAAGGCTTTCATCACTTCGTAGATGGAACCGAATACATCTAAGTAAGCGGCGGTTCCCACGTTGCCTTTATCTGGCGGGAAACTGAAAACGGTGATGGCGACTTTTTTATTGAGCTTGGGTTTGCGGCGGAGGTTAGCCCATTTTAATGCTCTTTGGGCTACGGCTTCCATCCGGTCTTGAAGAGCGATCGCCTTTCCTGTTGCCCCATCTCTACCGGATAATATAATCGGCTCAATCGCCCCATCCAATTCGGGAATGGCAATTTGCAAAGCTACTTGTATGGGATGCAAGCCTAAATCGCTATCCATCCACTCTTCTGTGGTTTGGAACACTAAAGGCAACGCCACCATGTAAGGACGGTTCAAGCGTTTGAGTGATTCAATCGCCTTGGGATGGTCTTGTCTAGCCGGGCCACCCACTAAGGCAAAACCAGTCAGCGATATCACTGCATCTACTAACTGTGTATTGGTATTCGGTTCGTAGAAGTAGGCATCCACAGGCTTGGAGAAATCCAAACCACCAGCAAACACAGGTAATACCCGTGCCCCTAGTGCTTCCAACTCCTGCACCATTGCTACATAATGAGCGTCATCCCCTGTAACTAGGTGAGTGCGTTGCAATACCAAACCAATACAGGGAGCTAGGGGATCTTTAAGATCTTTAGAGATATCCTTACGGGCTGTGTACCAATTGAGGTACTCTCTCACATCTTCAAACATACTGGGAGCTAAAGGATGCCAAATCCCCATATCAGGGTAAACCACTGGCTCTTGATATGTGCGAAGTGCTAGATTTTGTTTCTCTAAACCTTTAAATACGTATTTATCAGCTAACATCAGCAAGAAGTTTTCCAGGTTTTCTGGAGAACCACCTAGCCAATACTGAAAGCTGAGCATGAAATTTCGTGCGTCCTGTGCCTTGTCCATTGGCAGGAACTTCAGCACTTGCGGTAGCGTTCGCAAAAGCTTGAGCATCCCATCTTGGAATCCCGCACCGGATTTTTCTTTGCGTTTCCGCATGAATTGGGCGATCGCACTTTTTGACTGACCCAACTGTGCCAGGGAAAAGCTGCCCATTTTATTCAGGCGCATAACCTCTGGCATGGAGGGAAAGACAACGGCAACATCTAGGCGATCGCGGTGTGGTTCTACTGCTGTTACTACTTTTTGTGCTAAGTCTTCGATAAAAATCAGGGAGGCGATAAATATATTGGCACTCTCCATATCCCTTTGGAACTCCTGATAGTTCTCTGGATCTCGGAGTTCCTCAATTAAGTAACCGCTGATTTCAATCGCCAGTTCTTGGTTGCTAGCGTTAATCGCCCGCACCGCTTGTGACAATGCACTCTGGTACTGGGACTCAAGCACGACATAGACCACCTTGATTAAATTACGTCCGCGTAAGTTATCAGGCGCAATATGTCTAATGGTGGACTTGACGTGGGTGAACATGCTTCCTCGGCTCCTTTGATGCGTGTTCTCTACTAGAAGTTCATAAGCAGCTGATACTGCCGCAGTTAACTTCGTTATTATTGGGCAATATGAGTTTTTTATCAGAAAATGCTTGCCCAGTGGGCATTTTATCGCCTATCTGACACAATTCGATATAAAAAAAGAAATATTTATTAACCTATATTGACAACTTATTAAAGTAATTACTCTTATTAATGTAAATTTTTATTTACATTTTTATTTAACTATGCAGCTATAAAGTCCAATATAGCTTAAGGTTAGCAAGGTGGCGATCGCATGTCTTCTCTTGCTTATAGGCATAAGATATAGCAGTTGCCAGCTAGTTTAAGAGATAAATCTATCTCCAAAACCTTGCAAAAAAATAATTAACTCTAATAATTAGAGTTAAATTTTATACGTTATTTCTTTAACACAACTTAGTAGACATCAACTTCTAGTACTTGCGTCAGAATTTGGTCTTTGATTGTCTGCAACTATTTGAACCTAGCATCGGCGATCGCGGTTAAGAGTGTTGGAGTTTGTGCTGTGAGGTCGGCAAAATCTGAGATAAGCTCAATGTAGCGTTCAGACATGATTGGGTTATGAAGAATAAAACCTGTTTTGGATGCTCAGGTATCAAAGCCTATATGCCAAAGTTGTTGGTATTTAGCGCCTACGTTGTGATTACTGTTTCGGCTTTCTCGTTGTCTGGTTGTGTGCGCGAGAAAACAAAAAAAATTGTCGGATTTTCGCAGACGGAGAACATCGGGCCGTGGCGCATTGCCGAAACGAACAGCATTAAGGAGGAGGCAGCCAAGCGTAAGAAAACTTATGATTTTCTGATGACAGATGCCCAGGGGCAGACATCGAAGCAATTTGCCGACATTGAGGATCTAATCGCACGACAAGTTGATGTCATATTTCTTGCACCACGTGAGTATGAGGGTCTCACCCCCGCCCTCGAAGCAGCGAGAGCGGCAAAAATACCGGTTTTTCTCATCGACCGTGAAGCAGCTGGAAGACCAGGCGAACATTTCGTCAGCTTTCTGGGGTCAGATTTTATCGCGCAAGGCCGCCGCGTTGGCGAATGGCTGGCCCAGGCAACCGACGGCAAGGCATCCATCGTGGAACTTACCGGAACAGCGGGTTCATCGGTTGCAATAGATCGGGCTAAGGGGTTTCGTGATGCGATCGCCAGTTATCCCAACATGAAAATCATCGCCACGCAGACGGCGGATTTTTCCAGGGCTGCGGCAGTGCGTGTAATGGAAAATATCATCCAGTCCAAGGGTTCCGACATTACCGGAGTGTATGCTCACAACGACGAAATGGCCTTGGGTGCTATCCAGGCTCTCAAATCCGCAGGTATGAAGCCTGGTAAGGATGTGATGGTTGGTTCAATCGATGGTCAAAAAGCCGCGCTTGAGGCAATTATCCGCGGTGAGCTTGGTGTTAGTGTCGAGTCGAATCCGCGTTTTGGCCCGCTTGTTTTTGCCACGATGGAAGAGTATTTTGCTGGCAAGAAAATTCCTCCTCGGATTATTCTCAAGGACAGACTCTTCGACGTGACTAACGCCAAGGATTTTGTAAATGAAGCATACTAATACCAATTTGTAATTCGTAATTAAGAAAGTCAGATATTGTTTGGGTCTTGGGGTTTGAATGTGTTAACGGATTTTAGAAAATTGGTATAAGTAGTTCTCGTCCTAAAATAGAAAAAAGATAACCTGGAACTATCCTGAGCCTCCACGATAGACAAAAAAGATTACTATAGTGCGAAGACAAGGATCTCCACTATCGGCAATTAAGACAAAAACTAGGTAAAGCCGATGAATCAGGCGACTAGAAATGTCCTGTGGATGACAGGCATAAAAAAAAGTTTTTCCGGTGTGCCAGCACTCTGGGAAGTAGATTTTGAACTGAAGGCAGGCGAGATCCATGCACTGGTCGGAGAAAATGGTGCTGGCAAATCGACGCTGATCAAGATTATGACGGGGGCTTATCGGCGAGACTCAGGTGTAATGGAGTACGACCAGAAACCCGTTACATTCCAGAACCCGACCCAAGCACAGGCGGCAGGCATCGTAGCCGTCTACCAGGAGATTCAACTGGTGGGTTTGCGAACCGTTGCCGAGAATATTTTTCTGGGTAGGGAGCCGCATCGTTTCGGCATTATTGATAGGCAGGCTATGAACGCTAGGGCGGCCGATATCCTAAAGCGCCTGGGGTTGGATATTGACCCATGCTCAGTAGTTGGTTCGCTGAATATTGCCCATCGCCAGATGGTGGCGATCGCCCGCGCCATCTCCTTTGGTGCGCGGGTGCTGATCCTCGATGAACCCACGAGTTCGCTGACGGAAACTGAAGTTTCTGTTCTTTTTGATGTCATGCGGCGGCTAAAGTCGGAAGGGACATCCATCATCTATGTCAGCCACCGTTTTGAAGAACTTTATGCTGTGTGCGATCGCGTGACGGTACTGCGTGATGGGCGTAACATCGTGACGCGATCGCTGTCTACGCTCACTCGTCTGGAACTCGTTTGTTTTATGCTAGGCCGTAAGCCAGAAGAAGTGAGCAAAGGAATCACGGCGTTTGCAGGACACTCGCAAAACACGCCTTGTCAGCCAGTGCTGCTCCAGGCAGAAGCTCTCAAATATAAAAAACGGCTCAATGGTGTTTCCATTGAAATGCGGCATGGCGAAATCGTCGGACTTGCGGGTTTGCTCGGCTCTGGTCGTAGTGAAACGCTGCGTACTTTGTTCGGGGCTGAACCCCTTGAAGGTGGAACTGTAAAACTCGAAGGTAGTCTTTTATCCCTGCGCGATCCTCATGATGCCATCGACGCCGGCATAGCTTTCCTTTCAGAGGATCGCAAGGCAGACGGCATCATCCCTGAGCTTTCGGTGCGCGAAAACCTCACGCTTGCTGCACTACCGAACCTTACACAATGGGGCATCGTTTCCAGAAAACGACAAAGCGAACTTGTGGAGCGTTTCATGCAACGTCTTGGTATCAAAGCCGCCAGCGCCGAGCAGAAAATCCACGAACTATCGGGCGGCAATCAGCAGAAGGTTCTTCTGGCGCGATGGCTGTGCAAGAATACAAAACTTCTTCTCCTCGATGAGCCAACTCGTGGGATTGATGTTGGTGCAAAGCGCGAGATCCAGCAGCTGATTGCCGAACTAGCAGAGCAAGGGCTGGGAGTTCTGATGATTTCCTCGGAAGTGGAAGAGTTGGTTGAAGGTTCGCAACGTGTCGTCGTCCTGCGTGACGGGCAGTCAATTGCAGAACTCAGTGGCGAGCAGAAGAACATAAAGGCAATTCTGCACGCAATGGCAGAAGGCAGGGGGCAGGAGGCAGAAGGCAGAAGGCAGGGGGCAGAAGGCAGGAGGAACAAGTCAGAAGGGGATTGGTGACCCCTCCTGACTTGGAGCCACTGAACAAGAGTTCAGTGGGGGTCTTAAACCCTTGTTCCCAAGGCATCACGGGCAGAGGGCAGGAACCAGAATTCCATAAAAGCCTTCTGCCTCCTGCCCTCTGCCTTTCCCGATAAATTTAGGTGGCTCAAATCCTTTTTTTCTTAGGTCTGGAAGCGGTTGGTAGATAGTTTGAAACAGAGCAGGACAGATAATGAAGAGCAAGAAGCCTGAGCTGGGTTGGGGAACTCTATGGAATCCAAACTTCGGTGCATTTGCGGCACTCCTAATTCTCTATGTTGCGAACGCCGTCTTCACTCCGCGTTTTGCAACAGTTAGCAACACATTGAATATGTTGCTCCAAGTATCCACAACAATGTTGATTGCCGTTGGGATGACCTTTGTCATTGCCTCTCGTGGCATTGACCTCACGGTTGGCTCTACTATGGCATTGGTTTCAGTTATCGTGGCATTGCTGATTAAGTATGGGATGACTGTTGCCATCTTGTTCGCTTTGAGCGCGGCTCTGTTGGTTGGTTTTATCAATGGCTTGCTGATCTCACGTCTGAAACTTGATGCCTTAATTACCACCTTGGCGGCTCTGATCTTGTGGCGTGGGATTGCTCAGGTTGTCGGGGACGGTAAGCTCGTTCCCTTCGTCCATCCTACATTTGAAGCGCTGGGAAAGGGCTATCTCGGTTCTATACCAATTCAGGTCGTAATTGCAGCAGTAGCGATCGCGGCAGCTTTTTTCTGTATCCGCTCTACGCTTTTTGGGCGTCATCTCGTTGCAGTTGGCGGCAACGAGGAGGCTGCACGGCTTGCGGGTATCCGTGCGGAGCGCGTGAAATATATAGTCTATATAATTAGCGCTCTGCTTGCCGGGGTTGCCGGACTCGTCGAGACAGCGAGGCTGGGCATGGGCGATCCGAGCAAGGTCGGTGTCAACGCGGAATTTGATGCGATCGCGGCTGTTGTTGTTGGCGGTACACCCTTCTCTGGTGGGCGGGCAAATGTCCTCGGCACTGTTGTCGGAGCCTTGCTTATGCAGGTGATTTCCACAAGTTTCAATATGCTTTTGATTCCCTTTACCTGGTCATTAGTTTTGAAATCCGTAATCATTCTTTTCGCCATTTTTTTGCAGCGACCGAGGGAGGTTTAACGTGTCATGGCTGCTACAAAGTCTCTTACAATTGCAGGTATGCGGCGTTTTGTCAAGCTCCTCACCTCCCAGGGCGTGCTGCTCATGCTCCTGAGTTTGGCTGTTTTCGCATCCTTTCGTTATGAAACGTTCCTGACACCTGTTAATCTCATGAACATCATGCGACAGAACAGTATGCTGGCGATCGTGGCGCTGGGCATGACTGTCGTGATTCTGAGTGGAGGAATTGATCTATCCGTGGGTTCTCTCGTTGCTCTAGGTGGAGTTGTCGCAGCCATGCTTGCCGGACAAGGAAGCTTTGTGGCGATCGCTGCCGGCATTGCTAGCACCACGTTGCTCGGTGTGGTCAATGGTCTTCTCGTCTCTCGCGCACGGCTTCAGCCGTTCGTTGTTACCTTATTCACTGCCAGCGCTGCACGCGGGCTGGCGTTGAGCATCACCGAGGAAAAGTCCATTGCCGTCCCATCAACAGCATCGGGACTTGTTTGGCTGGGTAGGGGGTTCATTGGTTGGGTTCCTGTACCCGTGCTGATAGTTGCACTCTTATATTTTGCAGCTTGGTTTATGCTGCACAGAAGCCGATTAGGTTTGCACATATTCGCTATTGGTAACAATGAAGAAGCCTCCCGACTCATGGGTGTGAACCCGAATCGAGTCAAGCTGGCAGTCTACACATTTAGCGGGTTGCTTTCAGGGCTTGCTGGTGTTATTCTCGCAGGTCGTTTAGGAGCGGGTCAGCCTGTGGCTGCCTTTGGCTGGGAAACGGACGCCATCGCCGCCACCGTCATGGGAGGAACATTTCTTGCAGGGGGTCAGGGGAGCGTGTTTCCGACGCTAGTCGGTGTACTTTTACTAGGAATGATGTACAACCTCTTAAATCTTGAGGGAACCATTACTCCTTGGTGGCAGCTCGTACTCCGTGGTGGCTTCTTACTTTTGATTGTGCTTTTTCAGCAGCGTATTGTGCAGAGGGGCTGATGTCAACTAGTGGATGAAAGGATACATCCCTCGATCTTGTAGTTATAACCTTGATTTAGGTCTTTGTGATTTCATCAGTAGCGATCGCAACTGGCCCATAACCAAATAGGGGATTGCGAGAAAATGTAGGCATAACCTCAGCAAAAATACTGAAGGCTGGTAGCGCCATGATTTGAAGGAGGCAGGAGGCAGAAGGCAGCTATGCTGGAGGTTTTTACTTCAGTTGGGGATTCAGACCCCTCAATAGGGAGAGCCACCAAATTTTTAATTTGGTGCGGTGTTTCACCTTGTCCTGACGGTACTAGCAGGAGTTAGGGGTCAGTTTTCCTCCTGCCTCCTGCCCCCTAACTCCTGCCTTCA
>JAVRCH010000181.1:0-73642 GCA_034530795.1 Nostoc sp. DedQUE12a | reverse complement strand
GAAAGTCATCTTAAGATGACTAGATGTACTTAAAAATTTTTAGTCTATTTCAGTAGACTTTAGCTATAAGCAAAAGAACTTTAGTTCCAGGCGGGTAAGGAAGCCGACAGTTAAGCCATTTAACTTAAGTTGACACCAATGACCCCACAATATTGGATAATTTATTTCTTGGAGTTCCCTAAAAAGATTCACTCAATAAGCTACTTCCAGAATATCAAACAACAATATTCATTCCAATTGTTTATTCTCAATTATGCAATGTCACAAAAATAAAAGGACTGATAGATTCAGTCCTTTGTCATATTCGTTTAAATTTTTTATCTTAATAACGGGATTTCTTACTCCTTAACTTTTGCCTTTTACGTCGCCGTTCGCTAGCAGCCACAGCCTGTTCTACCGGATAACCTACTACAGGAATTACCTGATATTTGCGCTCTTCTTCTAACTTTTTGAGTTCAGTGTAATCAACCCAATGGATGCAATCAACCGGACAAGTGTCAATTGCTTCTTGGATAATTTCTTCGGCGTCCCCATCTTGGCGAATTACTCGCGATCGCCCATAATCTGGTTCAATGTAAAAGGTGTTACGCGCGACATGGGCGCAGTGCTTACAACCAATACAGGTGAGTTCATCAACGTAAACACCATTTTGGCGCAGAACTCCGCCCAATTCCGGCTCTAAACCAGAACGTTCTGGGGCATCCCGCAAAAAACCCCCTAATTCTGGTTCCAAACCGGAACGGTTGTCTTCTTGTTCTTCCGGCGACGGCAGAAAATCAGCCATTACGCACTCCAGCGTTGTACTACCAGGCGAATTGAACCATCTTCATTTTTCTGTTCTTCAGCGACTTGAAAGCCAACACGAGCAGTTTCTTTCATCACTGTTTGGTAAGCATACCGCTGTGTTACCTGGCGCAAAAATCCATCCACAGAAAGATTTTGCTGCCAATATTGCAAGTCTGCCACCAGTTCGTATTCCTTGCCATTCCATTTAAAGCCGATGTCGTAGCCATTTTCCTGCTCAATGCTAACTTCCGCAGGATGAGTTTGGCCGCGATAACCGCGTACTTCGCGTGGGCCTGGCTTCCAGTCTACGCCTAATTCAGTCAGAGCATCTTTCAAAGAATCAAGGTTACGGATTTGAGTCTTAATTTGGCTAAAGTGTGACATGGTGGTTTGAATTAAATAAGACTAAACTACTGTGAAAACTTACCAATCGCTGTAAGTGGTTTGGGTATTCGCCACGTTCGATTGCTGCACCTTGGCGGCGAAGTATTCTGAGGTTGGCTCATGCTTAAGTACTTGCCCCAGCTGCGCTTCTATTGCTGCTGTAACCTCAGCGCAAGAAGCACCCACAATGCCAGTGACTTTTTCTTGTACCCGACCATCTGGATAAATTATGAACTCTAATGTCTCCATGCTCTTGGCCAACCACGATAAGTACATTTGAATTCTACTGCGTTAGCAGAAGGCTACAAATATAGCCATCGGAACATTTTTACTTAGATACAAACTTGCCATTTGTTAACCAATGTTCCATCTTCCAATATATATATCTCAGAATCTTTACAAAAATTATTAATTTTGCTATCACGTACATCAGTCTTTAGTTAGTCTCTCTTAACCTCTTTGATTAGTCAAGGTAATAATTGAGTTTGGTAGGTAAGCAGCAAAAGTCCTAAAAATAAGCATTTAGAGGTACTATAGCTAGCCAAATGAGTTACAAAAATATAAATTTTTTGAAAAAGTTTATCATTATCGTTAAGCTTGGCGATGGTTGAGGTGAAATTCAGCGTAGGTAGCGCTACAGCAAAATGGTAGGTGTGCGATCGCAGTTCTAAACCTTTTGAGATAATAGTCAAAATCAGCACTAAAAAGTTTTTACAGATATCTGCTGTACTGAGGTTTAAAGTAGTTTATTCTGCAAACATTTCAGCTAAGGTATCGATAACTAATTTTTGTTCCTGGTCGCTAACTTGACCAAGCAGTTTAACTAATCTAGCTTTATCCACTGTGCGTATTTGATCTAGGACAATCTGCCCATCTTTGCCTTGAAACTCACAGGCTATGCGTGTAGGATATGCCTGACCCTTTGTAGTCAGGGGAGCAACAATAACAGTAGCAATATGCCGATTCATCTCATCTGGCGAAATTACTACACAGGGGCGCGTTTTTTGGATTTCACTCCCAACAGTGGGATCGAGATTAACTAAAAAAACATCAAAACGCTTGACTACCACTGCCATTCCGACTCATCCCAGTTGGTTGTATTAGCCTCATCTAGCAGAACATCATCCTGTTGTTCTGCCATTGCTGCAAAAGCTTCGTCCCATCCAACCCGTAATTTTGGTGCTGCACGAACAATTAAATGATCGTTATGAACTTCGATTTCAACCTCTGTGTGAATACCGCTTTGCTCTAACAGAGGTTTGGGAATACGAATACCTTGGGAATTACCAATTTTCACAATTCGAGTTCTAATAGCTGCGCCCATATTTAAGTTGCTTTGAGGACAAATAGTAATTACATTGTATCTACATCTGGTAACAATCATCAAATGTAGCCAAAGAATTAGCTATTGGGTGTAGCAGCTAGTTAATGTCTAGTTTTTTATGTGCGATCGCCTTTGGTAAACTAATTTTCAAAAAGGCTGATTTGAGAGATGCGTTGGTGTAGTGTTGAAATATGCCGACAATTTTAAGAATTGGTGCTTACCGATTTTACTTTTACAGTCATGAACCTAATGAGCCACCCCACATTCATATAGATCGTGATGACTCAACAGCTAAATTTTGGCTTGAGCAAGTGAGTTTATCAAGTAGCATTGGCTTCAGTCCTAAAGAACTGCAAAAATTAGAAGTGTTAGTACAAGAAAATCAAGCAAAACTTTTGGAGGCTTGGAATGGGTATTTTGGCAATTCGGGCGGATGAGAGAGTTAAAGATGTCCGCTTTACCGATGAAACTATCAGTGTTGACTTAATGGATGGGCGAACAATCACAGTGCCATTAGTTTGGTATCCCAGGCTCCTCAATGCTACGCTTGAACAAAGATTAAAATGGGAAACTTGCGGCGGTGGTTATGGGATTCATTGGGAAGACATCGATGAAGACCTCAGCACAGAAGGAATGCTGCGTGGCGCACCTGCACCAAAAGCTAAAGTGGTAAGTTAAGCGATCGCATTATATTCATAGTTCGTAATTCAGCAACTTTAAATCTGCTGTATTTTTTATTTTAGTGCTGCGATCGCTCTGGGTACTATCGCTTAAGCTGTCACCATTTCCGGGACTGAATCAGGAGATGCTGGCTCAAAATGTAACACCATAATTTGCTCTGGGCGTAAGCCAATAGATTCGTATGTGCGGCCGTGGCGATCGTTCTCTACTCTTATAATTAAATTGAGTGCAACCACCCTAAAAAATCTTTCGTACTAGCAACATATTTTTGTATTCCTGCTTCACCCAATTTTTCCTTAATCTCTTTTGTACCAAAGTCTTTAGAATTTCCACTTAACAAAACTTTATTGCAATCCGAAGATGTTTTGGCATGATTAAGAATACAATGTAAAATCAAGTTATCTGTCGGAGCGGGAATAAATTGTTGATTCAGAGTGGTAATGAGTATAGATGATTCTAAATTTATTAACTCTACATTATTAGCAGCCCATTTCATAACTTCAAAAAGGCGATTTTCTATATCATTCAGTCATCGCTTCGTTATTAAGTTTTGCAGTTTGAAGAGAACGCAAAATTTCCGCAGAATATCTTGAATTGTTGTTTTCTTTGAGTTCGTTTCTTTCTTTTTCTAATTTTTGTGTAAAACTGTGTCTCCTTCTGCGCTCATCTTCTAGAACAGAAAGAGATTCCATACAACAAATTGCAGGAGTCACAATTTGAATTTGTGATATTTTGCTATTTTCTGGAGGAAAAATTAAAAGCCGAGAATCTTTATCCTGGTTCTTAGCGAAACCAATGAAAAAGTTAGTTTCAAGATAAAGTGTAGTCACTAGGTTTCCTGACCTTATGCTGCATCTGCTAGCTTTTCTACAAAATCTATTGTTTTTAACTCTTGTGATTTAGGAGGATTATCTGTTTTCCAGTTATATGCTAGATCTCTTAACCAACTCTCAATTAATGTTTCTAGATAAAACTCAGAAATTCTCTTATTTGGAAATTCTGAATCGTATTCAGACATAACTTCATGAGTTGGGAAAGTGTAGAGACTCTCTAGATTTTTCCCATCCCATTTAAAAATATTAATGTTTTCAGGCGTAGCAGTCATAGCATAAGGAACTATAACTTGATTCTGTTCATGCTCGAACTTGAGAATTTCTTCTACTTTGGATTTAATATCTTCTTGAATGTCTCTTGCTCTAATTTTTGATACTAAAAGTTTTTGTCCATTTTTATTCCAACCTGTAATGTCTGATACCTCTATTGTTTTGCCATTGAGTTTTTCAACGTCCATTTTTCAAATCCTTGTGACATTGAGCATTTTAAACAGCTTATTAATTATAAGTTATGGGCGATCGCACTCAACACCACAATAGCCGATCATATTATATTCATAGTTGGTAGATTTCACTGCGATGAGCGATCGCTCTGCATATTATCGCTTAAGCTGTCACCATTTCCGGTACTGATTCGGGGGATGCTGGCTCAAAATGTAACACCATAATTTGCTCTGGGCGTAAACCGATAGATTCGTATGTGCGGCCGTGGCGATCGCTAAATTCAACCTCAAACGCAGCACCACCAGCCAATAACTCTACTACTGTACCAACTTGACCACGGTAGAGATTATATTCAGGCAAATCAACTATCAGTGCTACTACATCCAGCAACTTGACCGTATTTTTAGTCATCTTCTCTCACTTCCAAATATTTACAGCGGATAGCAGGTTGTTAATCTTGGGACATCAGAACCTTCTTCGATAATCCAACCACTCCGAATAGTTGCACTTCTATCTTGCCATTCCAATGTGAAATCTAGAGTGTAGCGTTGTCCAAATTCATCGCCCCGTCCCAAGCGAACTTCATGAGTTTTGACAACTTTGAGAAGAATCTGTCGTAATTCTTCAGCATTGTCAGCTGTCATACCTAGAATTGATGAAAACAGACGAGCTTTATGTTTTCCTTCATCATGCTCTGGATTGAGGCAGTAGTCACGTAGTTTACGAATGTCAACGACTGCATTTTCTGCATTTGGCAGCAGATTGGAAGTTAATCTAATAATCTCTTCGATATTGATTCCTCTCTCTTCAATTTTTTGGCGTAATTCAGGTTCATCCTTTAGTACATAAGCTATGTTTTTCAAGATAAGATTTGTATCCCATTTATTTTCATTCCACAATTCATTAGCTTGTTCTTTTCCAAAAATACTTGCAAACTGTTCAAAGAATTCAGCATCACCAACCTCTTTTTGGTGAGCAAGGAGAGCATGACCATCTTTGATATCAGTTTGTATAGCGCTTTTTAAAGTGTTAAGTTCCTCCTTGTTTTGCTCTTGTTCGTCTGCTTCAGTAGTCACGTTTAGTCTTTCACGAAGAAGTTTAAGATTATGATTTAGGTTATTTAGGAGTTCACTCAGCTTCTTCTGGGGATTTGCCATCTCTTAATAATGGGATTGTGGGTGATGGGTAAACTGCAATCAGTCTTGGTCTTTCGATTCCAATGCTGTGTTAGACGGCTGATTGCTACCATTTCTTGCAGCTTCTAACTTTTGACGAATAGCTGCTTGAACCTTTTCATCAAAATCAGGGTCGCTAGGAGATGCAATAATTCTGAGTGGACGTTGGTTAATTCTGTTTAAGTAGGCCTGAAATGCAGCCTCATCTTTACGATGTTTGAGAAAATACTCTCTCAACTCAGCATTAGACATTGCATCATAGTTAACGCGGCTCATCAGCAAACTCCCCGTTGGGTAGAATTTGAAACTCCAGTTCTTCGCTATAGCCAGCTAATAAATACACATTGCCAGTTCGATTATCAACACAAACAAGATGTATGGGCTGAAGCATAACATACGTAAGTTGATAGGCGATGCGGTATAGACTCTCTAGCTGGGCAGCAGTAGGCATTCCGAACATTTCTTTATCTGTTGACTATCCTAGCAAGTGTTTACTTTAAATTAATTTTTGATACCGTCCAAGTCGCTTACATAAAAAAACATCAGTCTGCCGAAGAACCAAGGATAATAAAGCATAATTAACCTCTATAGCTTTTAGCGATCAGCCACAAGCTTGAATCTAAGACGGTAAATACTGAAAGCTGTTAACTCAACTCAACAAATTGACTATGAATACAGAACAAGCGAACAAAATAATCCGCGTAGGAGTACTGGGATTTGGTGGACTAGGGCAAGCCGCCGCCAAACTACTTGCTGGCAAACGCGAAATGATTTTAGTCGCAGCGGCAGATCAAAAGGGCTACACTTACGCTGCTGAAGGTTTAAATACTCAAGAATGCATCGCTACGTATCAGTCTCAAGGTTCGGTGGGTTATCTAGAGCCAGTTGGCACATTAAGCAATAACAGTATTCAAGATTTAATCGCTACCAGTCAGCCTGTAGATGGGTTTTTTCTGGCTTTACCGAACCTACCAAATGATTTTATTCCCTCTGTTGCCAAGCAGTTTATCGAATCTGGTTGGCGGGGTGTGCTAGTGGATGCGATTAAGCGCACCAGTGCTGTAGAACAATTACTGGCGATGAAAGAGGAACTGGAAGCAGCTGGAATTACCTACATGACAGGATGCGGTGCTACGCCTGGACTGTTAACTGCCGCTGCTGCTTTAGCCGCCCAAAGCTATGCCGAAATTCACAAGGTAGAAATTACTTTTGGTGTAGGCATTGCCAACTGGGAGGCTTACCGCGCCACGGTTCGGGAAGACATCGGCCACATGCCTGGTTACACAGTGGAAACTGCTAGGGCGATGACTGATGCTGAGGTGGAAGCACTATTAGATAAAACTAATGGCGTGCTGACTTTAGAGAATATGGAACACGCAGATGATGTGATGTTAGAAGTAGCGGGAATAGTGGGGCGCGATCGCGTTACTGTTGGTGGTGTAGTCGATACTCGCAACCCTAAAAAGCCCCTCAGCACCAACGTTAAGGTCACAGGACGCACCTTTGAAGGTAAAATTTCCACCCATACCTTTACTTTGGGAGATGAAACGAGCATGGCAGCTAATGTCTGCGGCCCGGCTTTCGGCTATCTCAAAGCTGGTAGACAATTGCACCAACGCGGCATTCATGGAATATTTACTGCTGCCGAAATTATGCCCCAATTTGTCAAGTAACAAATGTTGACGGTTAACAATTAACAGTCAACGTGAAATCCCATCCCTAAAAAGGGGTGGGATGAGCTTAACTCTGTTTTTTGCCTTTTTACCAGCCTCTAACCTGCGGGAAGCTTGCCGCAACAGGGCGAGAACAGCAAAACAGAAGTGTTACCCGTTCCCTGTTCCCTCTTATCTTTTACCTTGATGAAGTTTATAAATCGTAATCTCTGGGAGATTCTGACAGCTATATTTTCAGATGCTTGAGAACGTCTACGACAAGGTGAAGTGATAATGAAAGCGGACTGCCAACTCACAAATTCGTCTAGACCCCTGTCTGCTTATACCCTCATCTCCTTTCCCCCTTGTCCCCTTATCCCCTTGTCCCCTTGTCTCTCCACCTCTCCTGTTCTGTCAGAACTAGGGTTTTCACTAGGTATTTTTTCCTACTTTTGGGGTGGTTTTTAGTCTAACAAGTACCCTAAAACTACAAAAAATCCTGAAATCTATATAAATTAATGGTTTCATCTATCCACATCAGGCTACAACACCTTAGAATGATTCATTGAAAAGTCGAGCCGATGGGATGTACAGCCGTTTTGAGTAAATATACTCCCAAAGGATGATTTTTGTATTTCTAACAACAGAGGTTTAAGTACAGATGTATGAATATACATCCGTAAAAAAATCTCAAGTAAACTTTAGGAGTTTGACATGAACAAAGGTGAATTAGTTGATGCCGTTGCTGAAAAGGCTAGTGTTACCAAGAAACAAGCCGATGCAGTTTTAACTGCCGCACTGGAAACGATTATTGAGGCGGTTTCCTCTGGCGATAAAGTGACGCTGGTGGGATTCGGTTCTTTTGAATCACGGGAACGTAAAGCTCGTGAAGGTCGCAACCCAAAAACAAATGAAAAAATGGAAATTCCAGCGACGAAGGTGCCTGCCTTCTCGGCAGGGAAGCTATTTAGAGAAAGGGTAGCACCCCCAAAATCATAGGCTCTGTTTCAGGAAACCTTTTTTTGATGCGGCAACCAGCACACGGGGGAAATTTAGCCTGGGCAGCAGCACTGGCTGGCTGTCCCCCTGATGCTATTCTGGATTTTTCTGCTAGCATCAGCCCTTTGGGGCCGCCAAACAGCGCGATCGCTGCGATCCTGTCCCAAATTGGTAATATTAAGCACTATCCAGACCCTAACTATAGTGAACTGAGACTAGCTCTCAGTCACTTCCATCAATTGCCGCCTGAATGGATTCTGCCTGGTAACGGCTCAGCAGAATTACTTACTTTAATAGGTAGAGAATTAGCACAATTGGCGGCAACAATTTTAATAACTCCAGCCTTTGGCGACTACTACCGAACCTTGGGAGCGTACAAGGCTAAAGTGCTGGAGTGTCCTTTGTCATTAGTCGCTGGTCAAGATTCATTAGTTATTAGTCCTTTGTCATTAGTTCTTGACAATGGACAAAAGACTAAGGACAAAGGACTGTTGCTGAATAACCCGCATAACCCAACGGGCAAACTATTTTCGCGGAACTCGATTTTGCCCTACTTAGAGCAATTTGCCTTGGTAGTGGTGGATGAAGCGTTTATGGATTTTGTGCCACCCAACGAGGAACAAAGCTTAATTGGGGTGGTGCAGGAATATGCGAATTTAGTAATATTGCGATCGCTGACTAAATTTTACAGTCTCCCAGGACTGCGACTAGGATATGCGATCGCTCACCCCGACAGCCTGTCTAAGTGGCAGCTATGGCGCGACCCCTGGCCTGTAAACACGCTAGCGGTAGCAGCGGCAATTGCGGCACTCCAAGATAGGGAGTTTCAACAGCAAACCTGGACATGGCTACCACCTGCACGAAAACAACTTTTTCAGGGTTTAGCTAAAATTCCTGGATTGCAACCCCAAGCAAGTGCTGTTAACTTTTTACTGGTTGAGTCTCAAAAATCCACTTCGCAGTTACAGCAAGAATTACTCAAGCACCATCAGATTTTAATCCGCGATTGCCTTAGCTTTAAAGAACTAGGCGATCGCTTTTTCCGGGTTGCTGTACGTGAAGAGTCCGATAACCAACGCCTACTCACAGCGCTGAGTGAGTGGGGAGTAGGGGCTGGGGAGTAGGGGCTGGGGACTGGGGACGCAGGGGAAAAGGTTAAAGGTTAAAGGGAAAAAGAATAAATTTAATCTTTCCCCTTTTCCCCTTACCCCTTTCCCTTTCCCCATGCCCAATGCCCAATGCCCAATGCCCAATGCCCAATGCCCAATGCCCAATGCCCAAATAACAAATGACTATTGATTACGATGTCGTAATTATTGGTGGCAGTCTTGCTGGATACCATGCTGCCCTTGCTGCTAGCCAACTACGTGCTACAGTTGCCTTGGTGCAACCCAAAGTAGACTATGGGTTTATTAATCATTACGCTTTGAGCGAAATTGCTAAACTGGCACAAAAATTGCGTAATGCTGCTGGCTTTGGTATTCATGCCAGACACACTCATACCTCACAAGAGTGCCACATATCTCTGGCATGGCAGGAAGCGATGCTGTATGCTCAAGCCGTTGCCTCAAATCTCGAAGAACAATATTCTCCTGGCATTCTAGCCGCGCAGGGAGTCGATGTCATCGTTGGTGCTGGGCAATTTCAATCCTCAGCCCAACTGGCTTTTGTTGTTAACAATCGGTTATTACGCGCACGCACTTATTTGCTAGCTAGTGGTTCCCGTCCAGAAGTTCCGGAAATTGAAGGATTAGAAGCTACAGGCTACATTACGCTAGCTAACATTTGGCAATCCCTAAACAAAGCTTCCTTACCCAAAAATTGGGTAATTATTGGCGGGGTTCCCCAAAGTATTGAAATCGCTCAAACTTTAGCGCGGTTTGGTTGTAATGTGACGTTGGTAGTCAAGTATTCCTATGTTTTACCTCATATTGACCCAGAAATAGCCATACTGCTGCAAGCACAGCTGGAAGTTGAAGGTGTGCGCGTCCTCACCGCTAAACCAGTGACTCAAGTGAGGCGAATTGATGATAAAAAGTGGCTACAGGCAGGAGATAAAGCCATTGAAACTGATGAAATTTTAGTGGCGACTGGACAACAGCCAAATCTTGAATCTCTAAATTTGGCAGCGGTAGGTGTGAAATGGCATGGACGCCGTTTAGTGGTGAATGAGAAACTACAAACCACTAACCACCGCATTTACGCTTGTGGTGATGTCATTGGTGGTTACGACTTTGCTAATATCGCTAATTATGAAGCTAAAATTGCTCTGAAAAATGCACTATTTTTCCCCAGATTAAGAGTAAATTATCGCTGCATTCCTTGGGGAATATTTTCAGTGCCCGTGATGGCGCAAGTGGGTTTGACTGAGGCACAGGCAAAACGCCAATTTCGCCCTGATGAATTTTTAGTTTTACGACAATATTTTAAAACAGTGGCAGCAGCCCAACTCCGGGATGAAACCACAGGGATGTGTAAATTAATTGTGCTACGCAATGGCGAAATTTTAGGAGCTTCAATATTAGGTGCAGAAGCTGGAGAATTAATTAATTTGATTGCTTTGGCTATGTCTGAAAAAATTAAAATCAAAGATTTACTAAAGTTTTCTCCTATCTATCTAAGTTTTTCAGAGATTGTAGAGCAAATTGTTAGAGAGTGGACTAAACAAAAGTTAAATACTAATATCCTTTTACAAGAATTTATCGAAGGCTTCTTCCATTTTCGCCGCAATTGGAATTTGTGAATTAGTCATTAGTGATTAGTCAAAATATGTAATTAACTACGAATTATTAAAACCTGCATTATTATCCAAACTACTGCTGCCGCTACCAATGGTACGCTGAGATTATCTGTACCGTGGGGTGAGACTGCTTCAGCTAGGGTTGCAAAAGTAGCAGTTGCGATCGCTGTCAATAAAGCCCATCCTAAAGTAAAAGGGATTGCTAGGGGGCTAAGAAACGAACCAGGAAGTAACAACAGCACCAAGAAAATCGCTACTGTACTCGCTACAAACATCGCTGCTGAACCTTCCCAAGAACGCACAGAATTACCTACTTGGTATTTATGCTTCCCGAAGCGTCTACCAATTAAGGCTGCTAGTGCATCACCCCAAGTCATAGCCATCACACCAGCTACAGCAATTGGAACGTTATCTACAGGGCCACTTGGTCGCCACAGTAACCCAAACAGTAATGTCACGGAAATAGCGAAATAAACTGTACCGGGTGAACTATCTTCAGTATCCATTGCGCCAATAACCCGGTAGCGGTAAAACAGGTAATTGAGCGCGATAAACGTAGCAAAGGGTATAATTCCGATTTCCCAACGATTAAACAGCAGCAGGACGCCGAAAACCCACATCCCCGCGCTAACATGAATTACCTTACGAGTCAAATCCGGCTTGACGCCAAACAGCCTACGTAGTCCCTCGCCAATAACGAGTAAACTAGTTGCATATACGTAAGAAATTACTAACGCGATAATATCGTTGTTTGTCATTAGGCATCTCAAAAATAGTGTATTTCTAAGTTATTTGACACAAAAATTTCAGTAAAATATTAAATAATCAACTTTCATCACGATAGGCTTTACTACGATGGCTAACTTTGACAATACTTACTAATAAAATATCGTCTTTTATCTGATAAATAAGTCTATAATCTCCTACTCTAATCCGATACAAATCATCCTCTAACTTTTTTACCCCGTTAGGGCGAGGTTCTATTGCTAACTCATTAATCTTTATTTTTATGCGTTCTTGGAGGTCTGATGATAATTTATTGAACTGTTTTAACGCAGCTTTGGAAAATATGACTTGGTAATTCACGCTACGTCCTTGTTCATATCTGTTTTAATTTCTTCCCAAGGTATACCACCATTGATTTTGATATCTTCTAATTCAGCACGAGCGTCTCTAATATCTTCTTCATCCTCTTCATCATCGACTTTTTTTAATAATCCGAGAATTTCATCTAAAGTACTGTCATAAGCTTGGTCTAGCAGTACATTGATAGCCTTGATAATTTCTTTTCTTTCGCGTTCGGTTTTCATTTTTACACCTCATTTAATTACTACTTAGCTTGCTGGGGAAACTTGGTTAAGTGGCTCCTCCCAAAGTTCTCCCGAAGCCAGACAACTTTTTTTAAGTTAATCTATAGCATTTAACCAAAGAAACATACTCCCGCAGGCAATAATGCAGTTTACACATGCTGATTTATTATTTTCTATTCTTACACTTGTATGTCTAATCGTATTTTTTCGTAATCTTTTTCAAAAATCAAATAGGATTGCTATAGAAAATTGCTATTACTCAATTTCATTAATCCAATTTTGAATTGCACCGAGTAAATTCGGTTGATGAGAAGAAAAACTTATCAGTGGCATTTCTAAATTTTTATGTTTAGTAATTAGTCCGATCGCTATTTTCGTTTAAAGTTCTTTTCTATTAACGAAACGCTACCAATACCTTGGAGAATACCGCGACCGATTAAACCTAAACCACGACCGATTATTTGGGTCAAAATGAAGACAATGCCGCTACCTAAAAAGGCTACTAGTGATTTTAAACGCGGTGCGATCGCATCACTAAATTCTAAAATAAGTGTGACGAATAAAGGAATATTAGAAAGTTTTGCTAATTCCTGATTTCGAGGCGCATAAATTGAAGTTTTAGCAATACCGCGAGGGGCAATTACAAATATTTCGTAGCGACTTTCAAAAATTGTCTGGGCTTCATTAATATAATTATTATAACGATATTTCCATGACAATTCGTTCCTAAATCTTTCAATCTCCCTTGTGGAAATCAATCGGCTACTATAAAAATTTTGCTTAATAATTTCTACATCTGCTAAAGAATTCAGTAATGGTTGCACAACTCCATTTGCTATTTGAATCAAAAAGTTCTCCAAAATCATTGATGCTTGGGTTTTTGCTTCAACGCTGACTGCTGCATAGGAAGCATTATCAATGTACATTTCTGTTTGAAAGAGCAGATAACTATACAATTCAAAAATTAAAGGAATTTTATTGAGGATTTCTGTTTGCACAACTTGAGTATTTTGCAACAAGAGATTTACAATTTCTATATTTTGTTTGCCTAATTTAATCAAAGAAAATTTACCGAAAAACTCTGTTACTGATCCTTGCCATAAATCACCTATTAAGGTACTTTTTACTCCAGATAATTGACTTATCTCAATTTGAGAAGCCCGCAATTCATCCAATTGTTGAGCTAGTTTTTGCAGAATCAAATAAAGTAATTCTCGCTTTTTTTGTTCGCGCAAAATGTCAATTTCTAAAGGGATATCTGTAACGTTTTCCAAAGGAAATTGAAGTTTAGTAACGCAAGATGCAAACAAAGCAGATTGTAACGCTGCTGTGGTTAGCAGAGGTGGCGGCATTTGAGTTTGTTGAATAGCACTACTCAATGAAGGACTTGCAGGCGGCTCATCAGTAACCGGAATCTTGTCTTCTTGCCTTTCTTGTGGCGAAACCAGCAACCGATTAAGCAACCAACGAGCTGCTAGCAGTTCTCGCCGCTGTCCAGCCAGAATTGCCCGATCTAATACTGGTATTCCGGGTACTTGTAATTGTGTTGTTACTGCCGCTAAGGTAGCGTTAATGTAACCAATTCCTGACAAACGTAAATTATTTCGCAGTTTGAACAGAGGGAATGGGAGCTGGGTAGAGACGCGATTTATCGCGTCTGTAGAAGAGTTGGGAGTAGAGACGCGATTTATCGCCTCTGTTATTGATGTTTGGGTTGGGTCAAACCAATAGAAACCGCCAGCTGCAACTTGTTGCATGGCGATGACTAGCTCAGAAACAGGCGTGCCTTTGGGAGAGTAGCCATTTACACCAATGGATTTGGCAGCTAATAGTAATCCTTGTTCTTGAATAGAACTAAGGAGGAAAATTGGTAAATTGGGGTACAAGGCTCTCAGCTGCCGACACAATTGCAATCCTAGCTGCTGACTGGTGGTAGAGCGACCATTACCTAATTCCAAAACTACCAAATTCACTTGGTTAGGGTCTTGCTCAGCAATTTCTACTAAAATCTGCAAAGCAGCCGTATAACTTTCTACCACTGCTGTAATTTGCAAGTCAGGAATTGCTTCTAGAGCTACCCGTAATCCCAGACGAAAAATCGGGTCTTGGTCAATTAGCAGTAATTTTAAAGGGCGATCGCTCATAGTCTGCTCGATTATACAAGTACTGTTTTTTAATTAGTAAAAAACAGTTTTGATACAAAACTTTGCCTTACCCATTGTGACTTGTTTTCGCAAACTGAATAAATCGATCATAATTGCCATAGCAGCCTTCAGTTTGTAATTAAATGAACCTGAGTATTAGGCACTGGTTGGCAGAACATAATATTGCAATCAATGGAATCAGCGGATTTTCTGCGGGGCAATTGGGGGGTATTGCCTACCGTATTGTTCAGGAGATGGAAGTCAAAAGTCTGATGCCTTTTGATATATGTACTTTGGTAGAGATTTTAGAACTACCCTTAACTATTGTTTACCAAGAAATCAGGGTTATTTCTGAGTTGACAGCAAGCTTGTTGCGTAGCCTCAGCCAAAAAAAACCTTTAAAGCGTAACGAAGGTACATGGTTAGCCTTTCAAATTGCCTATCTTGAAGCTTTGCAAACAATTTTAAACCAAGAATCAAGCTTGCAAAGACCCTGGCTAGACCGAGGAAGAATACCCAGCCACCCAAACATCCTCCAAGATCCTCAACTGCAAGGACTACTGAAAACTCTCAGTCCTGGTAAATTGACTGACACTCAAGCTGAACAAGCACTGTCTTTGCTTGCCAGCTCATTACTGGTACAACAAATAAATAATGCTGCCATAGCTTGGTTGGTTACTAATGGTGCAGAGGAAACTGAAGCTAAATTGATAGCACAGCGTTTGCTAAACTCATTTCCTGGTCATTTGTTGGTAGTAGTTACCAAAAATGCCGCCCCCTTAGCCCAACTGCAAAAATTTGTCCGATTGGGGATTTCATTAGTTAATTCTACGGTCAGCGATAAAATTGACTTGCACCGAGAAAGTTATCGGGCAAGTTTGATTAAAAATTTGAGTATACCATTGCTCACAGAATGCTTTGCTCTTAAAGATATTTATGTAGCACAAAAAGGCTTAATAGTAGAAGAAAGCATTTCTGAACAGGATAAAAAAACTCTGACGCCAGTTGATTTAAAAACATGGGTACAACAACAACTAGCTGATTTAGAAACCATCGCTGTTGTTGAGTCAGAACCGGGTTATGGAAAAACTAGTTTTTGCCAACTCTGGGCGGCAGAAGTAGCAGAAAAACTTTACCCTGATTGGATGCCGATAATAATTAGATTGCGAGATATAACATACAGCAAAACTTTTACTGAAACTCTCAATTCGGCTTTTCATATTAATCTTTCAACTTGGTTAGAACAAGAAAATACTCGCTGTTTGTTGTTACTAGATGGTCTGGATGAACTACCGCCTTCTGCTCAGGGTATAAGAGCAAAAGTAATTTTTATCCAGCAATTGCTAAATTTTCAGTCTCAGCATCGCCACAAAATTGTGTTAACGAGTCGGCCAAAGGAGTTGGAGGAAATTGACCCAGAAATATTACTTTTATTCAAGCGAATTGCTATCCAGCCGTTTGATGTGGAAGAATTCAAACAATGGTTTCAGCAGTGGACAAAAGTACAATCCTTGCCCATCGCTCAAAATTTCTTTACGTTCTTAAAACAGGCGGGATTGTTTGGGAAATCAAAGTTTCCAGAATTGTCTGTTTTTGTGCGTCAACCTTTAATGCTGCATTTATTAGGCATTTTGCACCGTGAAGGGCTGCTAGATGATGAGTTATTACAATTAACTAGCAAGGCTGCTTTGTTATGGGAAATTCATCATCGCTTGAGTCGCTGGTTATTAGGCTATCCGTTAACTGGTGGGATAAAAACTATGCTGTTGCGATCCGGATTTGCTCATATTCACCGGACTCCAGAAGCGATCGCTAATTTACTTGGCCATCGTCATGCGGAAGATTTACTCGAACAAATGCAAGCGATCGCTTTGAAAATTTTACACTCGCAGCGTTATCAAATCAATGGGGAATGGAAGGATTTAGCGGGGTTTTATTTTGAAGTTAGGGATTGGGAAAGTTCACGCAAAGACGCAAAGACAAGGCAGCGCGTTGCAGGGGTTCCCCCTGTTATAGCGACTGCCGCGCAAAGTAATTTGGTTGAGTTTTCCCATGTTAAGTTGGGAGAATATCTTTGTGCAAAAGCTGTTGCTGGTGAGTTAAAGTTGTTGACTCAGTACCAAGATGAGGGTTATGGGGCGCTTAGTTTTGTGCTTGATTCTCCCGGTAGTGTAGCCCAACATATTTATAATTTACTGGGTTATGGGATACTAAGTGAGGAAATTGAAGAACTGGCGATCGAGGGATTACGCAAAGAGCAAAAAGATCGGTTTTCTTTTGAAGTTTTGTTTCAACGCCTTTTGTCTTTCTGGCGTGGTTACTGTCAAGGGCGTTGGTTGGATGAGGGAATAGCACACAAAGCTTTGACTAATTTTCACGCACTACAAAACCCTGTGAATGTTGAACAGGTAAATGCTGCGGTAGGATTAAATGTATTTTTATTACTTTGTGCTTGCTACCGGGAAACAAAAATTCCTTTTTGGCCTTGTGGCAATCCAGTAAATTTGACAGAATTCAATCCAGAGGCGTTAAGTTTGCTGATTGCTAGGACAGCTGTTTTGCACAAAAATGCCTTCACAACCCGAATCAAATCTCTGGCTGGACTCAACTTATCAGGAGCCTCTTTATTGCAAGTGACGTTAAGTCAAATAAATTTTGAGCAAACAAACTTATCTAATGCGGAATTAATCGGAGCCAATCTCGCAGGCGCAAATCTTCAACAAGCCAATCTCGCAGGCGCAAATCTCCAACAAGCCAATCTCGCAGGCGCAAATCTTCAACAAGCAAACTTAATGGGAGTAAATCTGAATTTTGCTAATCTCACAAATGCTTGTTTATTCGATGCCATTCTTAGTGAGAGTGACAAAAAATTAGCCGCCGATAATGGTGCTTTGTTTGTCAAAGAATCATTTCCAAAACTAAAAAATTTGCGAGCGCAGCAACCCTTATTGAACGCTAAAAAAATCACATCTAATACAGATGTTAATTGGAACAATCCCGCAACAATCGGACTAATTGAAAGCTGCGAAGGCACAATTTTACCAGTAGGTTTATATGATGATGACGCAGTTGATGAAACTGTTTTTGGCAATAATTCGATTAGGGAATAGGGCATTGGGCAAACAGGGCATGGGGAAAGGGAAAGGGGTAAGGGGAAAAGGGGAAAGATTAAACTTATTCCTTTTCCCTTTAACCTTTAACCTTTTCCCCTGCTCCCCATGCCCCATACCCAAATTAACTTTCTTCTGAATTACGATAACCATAAAAGTTAATACTATAGTCAGTAATTCGCACTCCTGTTTGTTCTTCGACTTGGCGGAGAAAATCTTCTGGGAGTTGTACGTGAACATCCAGAATTTGATTTGTATCTATACAGTTGACATGACTGTGAGAATCACTAATATTGCCGTACAAACGTCCGTCGCAGCGTTCAATACACTCGATGATTCCTTGACTTGATAATGCTTCTAAATTTTGATACACCGAAGTATGACCGATTTCTTTGCCTTGTTGGTTTAAGCGATCGTAAATCTCTCTAGCAGAAAGATGTTCGTTTGCTTGCCAAAGTAGTTCCAGAATAAAGCGACGCTGGCGACTGACGCGCATACCCAGTACTTGACACCGCTCTAGCGCATCTTCTAGGGAACGAATTGGTCTTGTAGAAATTGTTTGTTTTTGCATACAGCTTATTAACTGTTAGGGGAGTTTTCCCATCTCAATGTTTATGGTTATTCGATATATGCAAGGTTATTGCACACAATTTTTATACCTGTACTTGTGTTTTGGCTTTTGATGCTGCGGAAGTTACAGGTTGCAATAATGATTTTTTTGCTTTTGATGCCTACTTTGTCAGACCTTAATCTAAAACAAACTCATTACAACTTTAGCTTAAAAATGCCATAAATGTCCACCTGAGAGTAGGCATTGCCTTGACAAAAGACCCTTGTTCTGATGGGATGCCATGTTAATGATGTACTAATTTTTGAGTTAAAGGTGTGTAATTATAGCAGGTGTGAAAGTAATATTTCAATTGAGCAAAATTATGGTGTGAGCGGCGATCGCGAGACATTACAACTTTTATGACTGAGGACTTTTTTGCGGAATCTAGCATCAATGGCTCAAAACTGCTACTGTGTATTCTCGATCCTAGAGTTGAGCATAAAGAAAGTGGCTGCTGAGTCAAAACCAATTGCGATCGCACTCAATAATGAATTGATTAACAATTTAGATCTGTCGCCTGCGTCAGTGGCGATCGAACAACTGCTGCAAGATGGGGTCGCGTCCCACGAACAGCAGCTACGATTTGAAGTCAATTACGAACGAGAACCTGGCGATCCGCGGGAACTCTCAGAAATTCCAGAGATCCGACTATGGTTTGTGCGCCTAGATGCCAAATACCCGTGGTTACCATTTTTACTAGATTGGAAGTCTGGAGAATTTGCTCGTTATGCCGCCATGCTAGTACCACATCAGTTCAGTTCCCAAGAGGGCATACAGTACAATCCCGAAGCTTTAGAAATATTTTTGATGCACAAAATCTTTGTCTTGGGCGATTGGCTCAAACAACAAGAGATTCCCAGCTTATCGCGCCTGAAATCTATGGCACAAATGCTGGGCTATGAATTAGATGATGCTTTTTTTGAGATCTTTTAAAGAATTCAGAATTCAGAATACAGGAGTCAGAATTCAGAATTTAGCAGTCCTTGAAGTAGCGGATTGAGTAGAAAGCCGCGACCTTTTAATATTGCCTCATTCCCAGCCATTGGCTGGGAATGAGGCAATATCTTAAGGCTTCACCTGAAGTTGACACAGATGATAGACGCACGGTGTTCTAGGTAGGTAGTCGGTTACAATTCTCCACTGGATTGATTCTGAATTCTGTATTCTGAATTCTGACTTCTGAATTCTGTATTCTTCTTCAACCACCCCAAATTTTCTGTAAAACAGCGTTTGGTGAAATATCCGCAGTTTTCCCTGTAGGGGATTTAATGGCTAGGAATTTATCGTTTTTCGGCAATAACTTAGTTGGATCGCTGGGGCCAAACAGAGCAATTGTATAAGTTTGTACTGCAACGCTGAGTTGTAGTGCTGCACTATCAGTAGACAACAGCAAATTTGCTCCGGCAATCATGGCAGTTAACTTGCCAATATCGCTTGGGGCAGTCACCTTGACATCTGGAGAAGACCCCAGAAGCGATCGCACAAACTGGTCATCTTCAGCCCCCTTAATTAGCACCACAGGCATATCCGGCTGTTTGTGTTGAAAATCTTGGATAATTTGCCGCCAACTCTCCACAGGATAGATTTTATCCTGTTCTTTAGCTTGAGATAACTGCTCAGAACTGCCATAAATCAAGACATAGCCTGTTTCATGTACCCCCAAGCGTTTTTGTTCTTTTTGTGCCCACTCAATATCTGGTTTTGGCACATTTACGGCTAACTCTGGTACAGGAGTATTGATACCCAATGGTTGCAGCAGGTCGTGATATGCCGCCGCGCCATACTGGGATGGTTTGAACGGCACAGCCTGGGTTAGAAAAACCGAACCCTTGCCTTGGTAGCCAATGCGTATGGGAATTCCCGTTAACCAGAGTAAAAGACCAATCGACCAACTTTGCCCAACAGCAATGGCAACATCGTACTCGCGATCGCGAATTGTGCCCACTAGGTTGCCCCAATCTGCCAGACTGTTACGGTCTTTGAAATCAAAAGCCAGTACCTCGTGAACTGACTTGCTGACATGGTAGGCGGCCTTTGCTTGGGGTTCAACAACGACATCTATCTGAGCGTTTGGGTAATAGCGCTTCAGGTCATCTAGAGTCGGAAAGAAGAGAATTTGTTCGCCAATCCCGCCAGGTACAAGGGCTACTACTCGCATAATATTTATTGACGCTTACTCGCTCCTTATTTTAGGGGAAAATATATAGCTTAAAGATTGAGGAATTCTGTGTATTTACTAATTCCAGCTGCCGGAATCGGAAAAAGAATGGGGAGTAACCGCAATAAACTCCTGCTGAAAGTGCGATCGCAACCAATTATTGCTTGGACTTTGTTAGCCGCCCAAGCCGCCAGTACAATCACTTGGATCGGAATTATTTCCCAACCGACTGATTGGCCTGATTTGAAGGCAATTATCGCCGATCTCAAGCTCACCAAACCGGTGGAATTTATTCTTGGCGGCTCCACCCGCCAAGAGTCTGTTTACAATGGCTTACAGGCGCTCCCAGCGGATGCAGAACAAGTTTTGATTCACGACGGAGCCAGATGTCTGATTACACCAGATTTATTTAATTCTTGTGCCCAAGCCATCCGCGAATGTCGCGGTTTAATTGCTGCGATACCCGTCAAAGACACCATCAAAGTTGTCGATGGACAAGGAATAATTCAAAGTACGCCCGACAGACAAAAGCTGTGGGCAGCACAAACTCCCCAAGGATTTGATGTCAAATTATTGAAGCAGTGTCATGCCGAAGGCGTGCGCCAACGTTGGGAAGTAACAGACGATGCCGCTTTGTTTGAAAAATGTGGCATTCAAGTCAGAATTGTCGAAGGCGAAGAGACAAATTTAAAAGTTACCACCCCACAAGATTTAGCGATCGCAGAATTTATCCTTATGAGCAGGGGTTTTTGAAGAAGTGGGAATTGGCCAAACAGGGCAAACAGGGTATGGGGAAAGGGAAAGGGTTAAGGGGAAAAGGGGAAAGATTAAATTTATTCCTTTTCCCTTTGACCTTTAACCTTTTCCCCTCCCTCAAGAGCTCCCCCTCCCCATTCCCTAATTTTGAGATTGTCAAAATATTTTTGACATTTTAGGATATGATCCCAGAGACTTGTTGATTGTTAGTTGTGATTTGTCATTCGTCCTTTGTGAACAACTAATGACCAATGACCGATGACTAATGACCAATGACTAATGACTATTGACTAAATGATTACAGCCACAGCGACTAAGATAGAAGCGATTCTCTATTTAAAGGGTAAACCCTTGTCGCTCGGCGAAATCGCCGAGTATGCCGGTTGCGACCGCGCCACTGTTAAGGAAGGCATCATTGAATTAATGGACAATTATGCCCACCGAGATAGTGCCCTAGAGGTAGTAGAAACCCCAGATGGTTACAGTTTGCAACTCAGGTCTGATTTTCACGATTTAGTGCAAACAATGATACCAGTAGAATTGGGTGTAGGTGCATTGCGAACATTGGCGGCGATCGCTCTCAATAATCCCATACTCCAGAGCGACTTAATTAATTTACGGGGTTCAGGAGTATATCAGCACGTTCCAGAATTAGTTGAACTTGGTTTCGTTCGCAAGCGGCGAGACAGCGATTCTCGCTCCTACTCGCTGCAAGTAACCCCAAAATTTCATCAATATTTCCAAATTGAAGAACTTCCCCAAATACTTTCTACCAACCAAAAGGAAGAACAACTAGAACTAGAACTAGAACTCAAGGGAGTGGGGAGTAGGGAATAGGGAATGGGGCATGGGGCATGGGGCATGGGGAAAAGGTTAAAGGTTAAAGGTTAAAGGTTAAAGGGAAAAGGAATAAATTTAATCTTTCCCCTTTTCCCCTTTTCCCCTTACCCCTTACCCCTTACCCCTTTCCCTTTCACCATGCCCTGTTTGGCCAATGCCCACTGCCCATTTCCTCTTAATGACTTATACCCGTGGTGAATGCGTTACCCTTGTACTATGGTTTAGAGTAGAGTTAGCAATTAAGCTAAATAAAACTGCCAATGGTGTTTAATCCTGACTTTTTGAATGACAACTCTGAGGAACACCCTAATCAACTTCTTTCGGATCACTCTGAGGAATACCCCAATCAATTACTGAAATATCTACAACATCAGTCTCCTGATGTTTTAGCTCGGGTCGCCCAGTCTGTCAGCCCTGAAATTAAACAAATTATCTCGCAAAATGTCCAAGGGCTAGTGGGGATGCTCCCGGCAGAAAATTTCAATGTACAAATTACCACAGATCGGGAAAATTTAGCTGGGCTTCTAGCATCGGCTATGATGACGGGTTATTTTCTCCGTCAAATGGAACAAAGAATGCAATTAGAGCAAAAGTTATGAGTAATGAGGTGAGAGTTAGGAGTTCTGAGTTATGAGTTAGGAATTGTGGAAAGTTTTTAACTTCTAACTCCTAACTCCTCACTCCTCACTCATACATTTCTAACTCCTCACTCCTCACTCATAACTTCTAACTCATAACTATTTTTTGGGGTAAGTTCCTGATTGCACTTTGAAGGTTTGAATTTTACCGCTGCGGTTGACTTCGATCGCTAAAATATCCCCAACTTTACTGGACTCTACCAGTTTCTGCACTTGGGCTGAGGTTTTAACTGGCTGACCGTTGACTTTTTGAATCACGTCTCCAGCAAGAAGTCCTCCCTGTTTGGCTGGAGAGTCCTCTGTTACTTCTTTAATGACAACCCCCGCTTCCTGCTGAATATTCAGCTGATTTTCTTGATTAATCTGCTGCTTTCTGCTTGGAGAAAGGTCTGCCATTTCAATACCCAAGAAGGGATGTTCTACACGCCCTTTGGTAAAAAGCTCATTGGCAATGCGGGCGGCGGTTTCAATGGGGATGGCAAAGCCGAGTCCTTGGGCATCAGCGCGGATGGCAGTGTTAACACCAATCACTTCGCCTTGGGCATTCAACAAAGGGCCGCCAGAATTGCCAGGGTTAATTGCTGCATCAGTTTGGATAAAGCTAACCCGCTTATCTGGGACACCAACTTGAGTGCTAGTGCGGTCTGTAGCGCTGATGATGCCAATGGTGACAGTGTTATCTAAACCCAGAGGATTACCAATAGCGATCGCCCACTGTCCTGGTATCAAATTTTGCGAATTTCCCAACTTCACCGTCGGTAGATTGTTCGCTTTGATTTTCACTACCGCCACATCAGTCATCGAATCCACTCCCACCACCTTACCCTCTAAAGTCCGACCATCCTTGAGGGTAACTAATACTGTATCTGTATCAGCTACAACATGAGCGTTAGTGAGTAATTGTCCATCTTCGCTCAAAATAAATCCCGATCCCGTACCCCGTTCAATCCGTTCCTGGGGAATCGGCTGCTCATCCTCTCCAAAGAATCGGCGCAAGAGGGGATTTTTTAGAGCATCAGAAATGGGATTGGCTACTCTACGGGTGGCATTAATTCGTACCACAGCTGGGCCAACTTTTTGCACTGCCGTTGCAATAAAATTTACATTATCGCCTCCAGTACCCCCGATCGCTCCGTTGGGAGAATTGGGAACTACCGATTCTGGAGGCAAAGCTATTGTTACATTTTTTAACTGTTGGAACGAAGGATTTTGTGGCAGCAGATAACGACTGCCAAACAAACCTGCACCACCACCCATCGCCAGTAAAAACAGATAAACGGCCAGTTGCTTTAAGGATAACTTCATAATCATTCTGCTCAAGGACAGCAATGCAGTTGCTAATTTCTAAGTGTAGTCAAGCCAACGGCAAGTGGACAGATCAATTTAGGAGGAATTAGGGATTGAGCAGGGGGAGCTCTTGAGGCAGGGGAAAAGGTTAAAGGTTAAAGGGAAAAGAAATAAATTTAATCTTTCCCCTTTACCCCTTACCCCTTACCCTTTCCCCATGCCCTGTTTGGCTAATGCCCAATTTTTAAAATCTCCATCTAAGATCTAAAGTTAATGCGCTTTTGACTTGTATACATGACTTTACCTTTTCGTCAACTATTTCTCTGTAGCTTAGTTAGCGCCTTGGGGTTAGTATTCATACTGCCAAACTTTAACAGCGCCAATGCTGGTGTAGGTGGTTGTCCAACTCCAGCCCTATCTCGCTTCCAACGCCATAAAGTAGTTCGTGGCGAAACTTTGGAGACTATAGCGCAGCGCTATAATCTGATTCCCACAACTATTATCGGGATGAATCCAGCTTTGCAGAATAACGGAGCGATGCCTGCGGCGGGTTCCATCAACGCTACCGTTGGTACTGTACTACAAATTCCTCCCTACAATGGGATTGTAGTCGAAGTGCCCCGCGGTCAAACTTGGCGACAAGTGGCAGCAAAATACAAGGTTCGTGCTGATAGCCTTTTTGAGGTGAATGGTTGCCAACAAGACCCCAGAATCGTCTTTGTTCCAGGGGTAAATTGGTCGCCCGATGGTGTTGTCACCAAGGCTCCTGTATCTACTGATACGGGTACGCAAAACCGTGTATCTCTGTCCGGATATCCCTTGGGAGAAGTAGCAAATGTGGCATTAGCTTACGGCTGGCAGATAAATCCTGGTACAGGTCAAGTTTTCTTCCATAGCGGCGTTGATTTGTTAGCACCAGTTGGTACAGATGTGCTAGCGATCGCGCCTGGAACCGTAGCCTTTGCCGACGATCAAGGTAGTTATGGCAAGTTGGTCATCATTAACCACGGCGGCGGGCTCCAAAGCCGCTACGCCCAACTTGACAGTATCAATGTCAGTGTTGGTCAAAAAGTCAACAAAGGCGACTTATTAGGAACTGTAGGCACGAGTGGAACACCAAGCGCCAGTCAACCCCATCTGCATTTTGAAGTGCGTTCTAGCTCATCTCTGGGTTGGGTAGCCCAAGATCCCAAGGGTTATTTGAAGAAGTGAGGTTTGTTTTTAAACGCAGAGGAACGCAAAGGAAAGCGCAGAGGAACGCAAAGGAAATCTCTGTGTTCCCAATACGGTTCGGATAAGCATTTTTCATCTCTGATGTGGGCTGGGAAAAGGGTAAGGGGAAAAGGGAAAAGCGAAAAGGCTTGAAATTACCCTTTTCCCTTTTCCCTTTCCCCTTTAACCGAACCGTATTGTCTGTGTTCCTTTGCGAAACCTTTGCGATCCTTTACCTTAAATAAAGGATGCTATATTTTCGCTAGATTTGACGATGTGCATTCCTGCCTCTGCAAACCTTGTAAATGCCGCATCTGCCTGTTCTGTGTAGTCCACAACACCAGGAACAACAACGGGGGAAGTGGAATCTTCTAACAGATAGATTTTTTTGGCAAGGGTAGCATCTACCTGTTTAATTTCTGTTAATAAATCATCAATTGTCCAGGCGACACAATGGCTTTTAGCTTGGCCACCAATAATTACAACATCAAATTCTAAAAGTTGCTTAATTAACCGCGTATTCTTTTGACCAAGTGGGCGTTTTTCAAAATCTTCCAACACTTCTGGACGTAAAATAGAATAGTTTTCTGTTAAAGGATTTTCGCCTTTAATTTCAAATTGTGTTTGATTTTGACGAGCGATGCCATGAAAAAAAATTGCTTCTTCTACGGATGAAACTAAAGCATGACCAATGCCACCCAACATTGAATGATAAGGCCAAACAGTCAGAGGATATTTTCCATCTTGGCTGAGTTGCTTAACGTAATGATAAGCATGTTTTTCTAATAATTCGTAATTGCCATTCGTGACACTATTAGCAACTGCTGGGTTGACTTTCCAAATACCTTGTTCGATATCTCTAGGAGTGATGCTAGTAGCTGCCGGGATGGGATGTTGTCCGGCGGGGTTCACCCAAAAGATAGGATGGAAAATTTGGGTTGCGGTGTGAGTATCTAAGGTGGGGATAATTTTTGTAATTATTCCCAAATTGCGATAGATAAATTCAGACAATCGCCGATTATCATCCACTGCCGCAGTACCGCTTCTTCCTCCTACAAATAATTCAAATCCAGGAATACAAAAGGTGTTTTGGACATCAATTAATAGTAAGCAAATGCGGGTTTTATCTGAAGATGCAGGTTGAATTTTGTGTTGTTGTGCCCATGTTTCAGCTGCGGCTGCAATCTCTTGGTAAGGTACGCGCCAGACTTCGCCGACTTTATCGGGGTTAAAGTGCGGCGGAATTGGTAGTTGGGTTATTGTTTGGGTATTCATAATTACAGTTTGATTTATTCTGTAATAACATCAATAATTTCAATACCCAAGTTTTTTTAAGCCTAGTGTTACCTTAGTACACATCATCATGAGAACCTAAGGTTAGCAACAAGATTTCTTCTTCTGCTGATTCAGGATTTGTAACAAATTTAAATAAAATCCGATTCCGATAATCAATTGAACATGAGTATCTACCCGATAAATCACCTTTGAGTTTGTGACTACGTAGACTAGGTTGAAAAGCATCTTCAGCTATTTGTTGTAATAGTTGCTCGATTTGAGAGCGTAATTCAGGATTTTTCTTAACTACACGTTTAAAAGCACGAACAAAAGTCGCACTCCAAACCAAACTTTTCATTCATCTAACTCCGCCATCAAATCAGCAACTGAACCACGGCGGACATTACCTTGAGCGTAATCACTCTCTGCTTGTGCGATTTCTTTTAATAAGTCATCCCGTCGCTGTTGTTTGAGGCGTTTTTGGATAATATCTACAAGAATAGCCTGAGCTTCTGGGTCTAGTGCTTCTACCGCCTCTATAGCTTTCTGGAATGTAGATGTTTTTTCTAGCATGGGACTTCAAGCATTTGGTGATAAGTCTAATTTAGCTGGCGATCGCTTCTGTTGTTCCCTCCAAGCTATATTCTTTGCTGTATACGTATCGCTTTGGTGTAAAACCTCCTAATGACTAAAGTTTCTACTAAAAAATGTGGTTAGTTAAGAAAATTTAAGGCGATCGCTTTTGTTTCTTTATTTTCTTTTTTGCAATCCCATTACCCAAAAATACCCCTACTGTGGCAATCTGGGAAACAGAGATTTATCAAATCTGATATTTTAGCTACAGCAAATTTGCCATTACAGGTTATGCAAACTCTGTCCACACCGGATACTGCAAAGACTACATCAACCCAAACTACCTTTGATACAACTATCAAGCGGCGTCAAACCCGTCCTGTAAAGGTAGGTAATGTCACCATTGGGGGCGGCTACCCCGTTGTGGTGCAGTCAATGATTAACGAAGACACTCTTGATATTGATGGTTCCGTGGCTGGTATTCGTCGTCTGCACGAAATTGGCTGCGAAATTGTCCGCGTCACAGTGCCAAGTATGGCTCATGCTAAAGCGTTAGCAGAAATTAAACAAAAATTAATTAAAACTTATCAAGACGTGCCAATTGTGGCTGATGTCCATCACAACGGCATGAAAATTGCTCTGGAAGTTTCCAAGCACATAGAGAAGGTGCGGATTAATCCAGGGTTGTACGTCTTTGAAAAGCCAAACTTTAATAGAACCGAATATACTCAAGCAGAATTTGACGAAATCGGCGAAAAAATTCGCGAAACTCTAGAACCTCTGGTAGTTTCTTTGCGCGACCAAGGTAAATCAATGCGAATTGGGGTAAATCACGGTTCCCTCGCTGAGAGGATGCTATTTACCTACGGTGACACCCCTGAAGGAATGGTGGAATCAGCCATAGAATTTATTCGTATCTGTGAATCTTTAGATTTTCGCAACTTGGTAATTTCCATGAAAGCGTCACGAGTGCCAGTGATGGTAGCCGCCTATCGCCTCATGGCCAAGCGCATGGATGAGCTAGGTATGGATTATCCGCTACATTTAGGTGTTACCGAAGCCGGCGATGGCGAATATGGACGAATCAAATCCACCGCTGGGATTGCGACATTACTCGCTGATGGCATTGGCGACACAATTCGTGTGTCACTCACAGAACCACCAGAAAAAGAAATTCCCGTTTGTTATAGCATTCTGCAAGCCTTGGGATTGCGGAAAACAATGGTGGAATACGTCGCCTGTCCTTCTTGTGGACGAACTTTGTTTAATTTAGAAGAAGTGCTACACAAAGTCCGGGAAGCCACTAAACACTTAACTGGTCTGGACATAGCAGTTATGGGCTGCATCGTCAACGGCCCAGGAGAAATGGCAGATGCCGACTATGGTTATGTCGGTAAAACACCTGGTTATATTTCTTTGTATCGTGGCAGAGAAGAAATTAAAAAAGTCCCAGAAGACAAAGGTGTAGAGGAATTAATCAATCTGATTAAGGCAGATGGACGTTGGGTAGAGCCGTAGGAGGTGGCAACGCCTTGGGGAAAGGGGAAAGGGGAAAGGGAAAAGGGGAAAGGGAAAAGGGAAAAGGTAAAAGGTAAAAGCAGGGATATTTCTTTGCCCCTTGCCCTTTGCCCCTTGCCCTTTGCCCAATTTATAAAACTTTTGTATAGATAACGACCAACACCGCCTGATTGTCAAGTATTTTGGTGAAATTAGAAATACATGCTTGACCTCTACACTAATACCCTGTGTTAGATTGAGCATACTGACTATAAATTTTCCCTCTGACGCAGCTGTCATTATGGTGATTACAAAAAATAGGCTTGTTTTGGGTGCTACGGTAGTAACACTCTCCACGATCGCAGTTACTAGCCTTGGCATTCATTCACGAGGTCAGGCTTTATTTAAAGCAAGTCCCAAAGAATTGGTAGATGAAGTTTGGCAAATTGTCCAACGCCAATATGTAGACGGTACTTTTAACCAGGTAGATTGGCAGGCTGTTCGTAACGAGTATGTGAAGAACAAGTCCTACAGTAATCAAGAGGAAGCTTATAAGTCCATTCGGGAAATGCTCAAAAAGCTAGATGACCCATACACCCGATTTATGGATCCAAAGGAATTCCAGAATATGCAAGTGGATACCTCTGGAGAATTAACAGGAATTGGTATCACAATCAGTCAAGATGAAAAAACCAAGCAACTGGTTGTGATTGCTCCAATCGAAGATACGCCGGCCTTTAAAGCTGGTATTTTGGCCAAAGATATCATCCTCAAAATTGACAACAAAAGCACTAAGGGGATGGATACAAATCAGGCAGTATCTTTGATTCGAGGTGAAGCCGGAACCCAAGTCACCCTAACCATTCAGCGAAACGGTCAGACAAGGCAATTTAACATTAAACGGGCGCGGATCGAAATTCATCCAGTTAAATATTCTCAAAAACAAACTCCAGCAGGTAACCTTGGTTACATTCGTCTGAACCAATTCAGCGCCAATGCTGGTAAAGAAATGCAAGCCGCTATCAGAGATTTAGAAAGCAAAAAGGTATCTGGATATATCCTCGATTTACGTGGTAATCCAGGCGGTTTATTATTCTCCAGTATAGAAATTGCCCGGATGTGGTTGAATAAAGGCACAATCGTTTCCACCATTGACCGTGGGGGTGAGCGAGAACGAGAGGTAGCAAACGGACGGGCGCTAACAAATAAACCTTTGGTGGTATTAGTAGATAAAGGTTCCGCTAGTGCCAGTGAAATCCTCTCAGGAGCTTTGCAGGACAATAAACGTGCAGTTTTGGTAGGTACTCAAACCTTTGGTAAGGGATTAGTACAATCGGTACGTCCCCTAGAAGATGGTTCGGGGTTAGCTGTGACCATTGCAAAATACCACACACCGAGCGATCGCGATATTAATAAGCATGGCATCGATCCAGATGTGAAGGTAGATTTAAGCGATGCTCAGCGACAGGACTTGTGGCTCAACGAACGTGACAAACTCGCTACCCTAAAAGACCCCCAATTCGCTAAAGCTGTGGAAGTGATGGGTAAACAACTTGCTGCTAAAGGCACAGCTACAGCAGAAAAATAACTCCTTGAGGCAGGGGAAAAGGTTAAAGGGAAAAGGGAAAAGGAATAAATTTAATCTTTCCCCTTTTCCCCTTACCCCTTTCCCTTTCCCCATGCCCTATGCCCTATGCCCAACTCAAACTGGTTGACACTTCCCACTTCTAATGAGTCCGACACGGCGGGCGATCGCTTCATCCTGTGAAGTATAAGGCCCCCACTGTTCTATAATTTCTGCATCGTCCTCTTGTATTTGGTCGCTAGAGACTATTTCGCAATTACCAGCAGAACGCTTGACAATATACCATTCTTGTGTATTTTCCATAGTGGCAGTGAAAATTTGGTTTTTATAGTCAGAATTCTACAAAGCAGATTGCTAGGATATACATTAAGAATATTGTTTTGTCAAGCTTATGCCTTCACCGTTTCCAGGGATGAACCCTTATCTAGAGAATCCAGAACTGTGGGCTGAAGTTCAAAGTTGGTTAGTTATTGCGATCGCTGATGCAATTGCTCCTCAACTACGACCGAAATATCGAGTGGCAGTTGAAAAACGAATATACCAAATGATAGATGAAAATTATATTCTCGTTGGTATTCCTGATGTGACCATAGGACGTTCTTTAACAAATACAGATAAAGAAAAATTTAATATTGCAGTAGCTTCACCACCTACAAAACCAATAACTGTTAACGTTCCGATGCCAGAGGAAGTGCGAGAAGGATACCTAGAGGTGCGGGAAGTTGGAACAGGGGAAATTGTAGTTGCAATTGAGGTTTTATCTCCAAAAAATAAGCGCTCTGGAGAAGGAAGAAAGGCATACGAAAGCAAGCGCCAGCAAGTATTAAGTAGCTTAACTCATCTAATTGAAGTAGATTTGTTGCGTGATGGCGAACCAATGCCAATCTTGGGTAATCAAATTAAATCAGATTATCGGATTTTGGTAAGTCGTAGCGAATTTCGCCCCAAAGCAGAATTGTATCCCTTCGGACTACAAGAGCAAATTCCAACTTTTTTGTTACCTCTACGTCGAGATGATACAGAACCGTTAGTAGATTTACAAGCATTGATACACGGCGTATACGAACGCGCCGGATTTGATTTGGCTATAGACTATACTCGCGAACTAGTTCCATCCCTTGGAGAAGCTGATGCAGTTTGGGCAAATGAATTATTGCAACAGCAAGGTTTACGTTAAGTGAAGATAAAAAATTAATAGTTTAATACAAAAGAAATTCTACGGCTTTGAGATTTCTGTTTCTGGTTGGATCATAATGGGTACTGCGCCTTTTCCAGAACCGAGAATTACAATTTTAGAATTATCAGATTGAGCTAGTTTTTCTGTGGCTTCAATGGCTCGTAGTTGTAGCACTTGATTGGTAAGTCCATTAGAGATAATTTTTTGAGAATCAGCTATGCCTTGCGCTTCAATACGCTTGCGTTCTGCTTCTTGGCGCTCTTTTTCTAAAACAAATTTCATCTGTTGGTTTTCTTGCTCTGCGTTGAGTTTGTTTTGAATTGCTGCTTGTAGAGTATCGGGCATTTTAATGTTGCGTAAAAGAGCTTCCTCAACTATGAAACCTAAAGCGGGTATCTCCTGGGAGAGTTGTTGGTCAATTTTTTGGGCGATTTCTTGACGTTTGGTAGAGTAAATAGCGCTGGCTGGGTAGTTTGCTGTAATAGCGCGGACAGTAGAACGGAATCTAGAAATCACCAGTTGTGTTTCGTCAGTTCCAATTGTTTTATATACTGTAGCTGCCTTCTGCGGATCGAGCTTGTACTGAAGGCTGACATCAAGATTTAGGCTCAAACCTTCTTGGGATGTTGTATCTATGTTTTCCTTTACATCCTTCAGACGAGTGGAAAAATTCAGCACTTTGCTAAACGGGTTAAGCAAGTGAACACCAGGACTAAGAGTAGTTTCGGAAACCTCACCAAAAAAGTTGACGACACCAACATTGCCTGGTGGGACAATCACCAAAAATCTAGAAATACAATTTAGTACTGCAATAGCGCCAATCAATATCGTAATTGTACGTATTGCTAAACGTGACCTTTCACCAGATATCTTACCTGTATTGAGATAAACGAGAATTGCAATCAGGTTAGTTAGGAGAGAGACTATAAAGCCCATAAGTTTTTTCTGTGTGGTTAAGACGGATATACTTAATCACATTATTCCCAGAAAATTTTATGAAATATTATGAGAATTGCTACTCAACGGATACGCACAAAGCCGGCTTCATTCATGAGTTTTTGTCCCTGATTTGTAAGTAGCATTTTGGCGTATGCCTCGCCCGCTTGTTGTTCTAAGCTGCCATTATTTTGCTTAATTATGACAAACATTTGGCGTGTAATTGGGTATTTACCTGTTTTGAAAGCATCGATGTTTAACTTGTTGCGCTGATTTGGACATTGCTCGGCTTTAATCAAAGGTTCTATGTAGGGAGCGACAAAACTCTTTCCTTGTCTGGCAATTGGTATTGGCTTAACCTTGCATTGGGGAACAACTTCTGGTGCTGAAGCGTAGTAAATACCACCACGATCGCTTGCTAATTTTCTCAGAGCATCTGTTGTATTGTAAACGTATACTACGTTACTTCCGATTTTTTCTCCACTGAGAATGTTGTTAACAAAGAATTCTACAGTACCTCCATCTTCAAACTGACGGGAGTAAGCAGTAATTTTGAGGTCAGGGCCGCCAATCTGTTTCCAGTTAGTTATTTTACCAGTGTAAATATCTTTAATTTGTGTTAAGGTTAGCCCCGGAATTTGCAGACTGGGGTGAACAGCGATCGCTAATCCTTCTAAAGCCACTGGTATTTGTTTGAGGCTGAATCCCCGTTGTTGAGCTTGTTGAAATTCTCTGTCTGCGATGGGGCGGGAGGATTGAGAAAAGGTGAGTTGTCCTTCCAACAACATCCGAATTCCCGTACCCGAACCTGGCGTAGCATTAATCGCATCGGTATAGCGTAATTCAAATTTCGGATGAGCTGTTGTGATTTCAGGATCTACATATTGCCGAATTGATGCCCAAGATGTGCTACCACCATAAAACCACGTTCCTTCGGGAGCAGCAACGGAACTAAAATCAGAGTCGGATTTTTTGCCAGGAAAAAAATATAATACACCGCCACTGGCAACCACACCAAGCAAACCAATTAATAACCACGGCTTGATATTTTTCTTTGGTTGATGAGTTGAATTGTCTGGTTTGATTACAGTCGGTTTTGGTGGAGAACTTTCGCACAATCCTTGCCAAGTCAACGGTTCAACATTGGACTGAATACAAATTGTTGGCAACCAAATTGCACCAGGGTAATCCGACTTAAAATGTTCTAGGCGTTTGCGTGCTTTTTTAACGGAAGTAAATAGTGATTTATGATTATGGGTAAATTCTTTGAAAAAGTACCTTAAAAAATCTATTGCCACGGGGTCAGGCACGGGTTCCCGCATTACAATCACTTGAGGTAAATGTACTTGTGCCAGTTGGTTAGCTAATCCCAAACCATCGCAGGAATTAAAAATTGCTAATTGTAATCCTTTATCAATAGCTTGCTTTAAAGCCTCCTTAAAATCTTCAATACTCAAACTATCCTTGTCATTGAGTTCAATCCAACCTATTTGTCCATCTTCTTGACTGCCACTGTGCCCTGTAAACACGAAAATATGATAACCTTGTTCATCCCAAAGCGCTTCACATAAATCTTTGCGGGTAGGCTGCATTAAACACAATACTTCTACGCCATCTTTTTCTAAATCCTGAATTAGCTTTAAGTCATCTTTTGTATTAATGCCGTCGCTCCTACCAACAGCAACTAAAATTCTGATATGTTGGCTTTGAGGAACTAGTTTATCACTGTGTTTATTTTTGTTTTTGGGTGCACTGAGGGCAATCTCGGCGTTAGGATAATGTTCTTCAAATAAA
The DNA here is from genome assembly GCA_034530795.1 of Nostoc sp. DedQUE12a. Lineage (GTDB taxonomy): Bacteria > Cyanobacteriota > Cyanobacteriia > Cyanobacteriales > Nostocaceae > Nostoc. The sequence continues at coordinate 39,722 of JAVRCH010000181.1, read as the reverse complement.
TTCCATTCTTGCCAGGGAAGGCGACGTAAATCGATATCTTTGGCATCAATAATGACACGAATCTCTTCATTTGATTGATGCAATTGCTGAGCGATCGCTATTAATTTATCCCTAATTGGTAGCCATTTGTTATCGTAAGTATTCAGCCATTGATTTAGCTCGTCTTTTACTGCCAGAGTATGTTCGGCGTGGGAATGAATTGTTACAGTTTTGGGTGTGAGACGTAACCCCGGTGCAGGAGCAACACAAGAACGCACAGCCTCGATTTGACGATAGGCTGACTGCCATTGATTAAAGGATGATTCTAAATTTAGTGGCAAGGGAGGGAGAAACCCTTCTGTTTCTTCATCCAAATTCTTTACTGTCAGAATTACCAGAAATCCATCTTGCGAACTGCGTCTGAGTTTCAACTTGACGATCGCCATTGCTGTCTCCTTTTGTTTGTTTTAAACAACAAACTTTTCTATCAGACTTGTTTCCCCTAGCACTATCTTGACACTGAATTTTTCCTCGTGTTCGCAGCTAAACTCTAGTTGCATCCAATCATCTGCGCTTCTTGCTTGCGCTTCCATGCTAGTGTTTCCCGCTGCATCAAGGACTATCAGTTGTAAAGAAGTCGGTAGATGAATAGCATCATCACCTGGATAAACTCGTAGACGAATGTCGAAAACTTCACTGTTTGTGGGAGTTAACTGCACTAACAACAGCACTTGTCTGCCTAAATCAATCACTTTCGCTCGACTGATGGAGTTTGTTGCAGGGCGAGTAGTTGTACTAATGCTTCTGAAATTACTCGCAAACACTAAATCTGGAGATTGCCAATCGGGTTGGAAGATTCCCGTTATCCATTGACGCAAATTTACCAATACCGAACGCCTATGTATAATCTCAAAAAGAGTATCAAAAGATTGCAGCTGTGCTATTTCCAATATTTGTGGCGATTCAGCCATCGCTGCTGTGGGAAGAAATCCCAGTAATTCTACATAATCTAATTGTTGACTAAACTGAACTGCTACATAACCAATGCGGTCTTGTGTCATGGTTGCAGGCAAGACTATGGCAACCTCACCTGGTAACGCCGGACGACATTCAAGCTTACCAACACCAGGCAAAACTAAATCAGCAACATCAAAAATCGCCCTTAAACCGCGATGCCAGCTATCGCCTTGATTTAGCGCCGTTTCAATGTTTAGCCATTTGAGATAACTGTGAACGGCATAAACAGCCAGAGTATTAAGATAAACTTGTTTGCCCTTTTGGGGGTTATCTTGTTCGGCGGCAAATTCCTCAGCCCAACGGTGGGCATTTTGGGGGAGGGGAACGCTTAAAATATCTGGTTGTGTGTTAGTCATTAGTCATATCCGAAATTTATACCAATTTCTCTCAACAAAGGCAGACAATTTTTCTTCCAGTGAGAGTAAAGAGTTTGATTGCTTATATTTAAATCTCTAGCAATATCAGAAATTTTATGAGGTGGATTTTCGATAAGTAAGCGCATAGCCAATAGCTGACAATGGCATTCTGGGTTTTTTCGCAGACAACTAGCTGTTAATTTGCCTTCTTCATCTTCCTCAATGTATTGTCTGATGCGTTTTCCCAAGGACTGACGCTGATTTTCTTGGATTTGGGCAATTTTGATATCCAACAAATCTAAGGTGATAGTTGGTGATTGAGGGTCTGGCAGGATATTTAGCAGGCTTGTTTCGTCACCCTCATCGTTACGGGTGAGCCTGTCTAAACTGATAGTATAATTACTGTCTGCGATGTATAAATCTTTAATCCGCCACTTGAGATAGCCATTAATCCAGATTACTAGGCTTTGTTGCAGCGAAGGCGATACTCCTTCCCTTCGGGACGCTACGCGAACGGAGTCACTTCGTGAACGCGCTTCAAATGCACAAATCTTCCGACTCACCCATTCCCAAGTTAGATTTAAAGCTTCTAAATAGTCTTGATGCCCTGACTTATAAATTCCAGGCAGCTGTTGAATAACTATAAGCAGTCTATTTAATGCTTTCTGCCTCTCTATACTGGGGTCTGGGTAGCAGCATACCTCATCAATCAGTTTTTTAAGTTGTTCGTCCACAAAGATTTTTCTCCCAAGCTGGGATGGGGCTATAAATTACTTATCCGAAAGACAAAAAAGCTTTTGCAGCTTGAGTTTACCTGATTTTCTATTCACTTATTGCTTATAGATCTTATAAATATGAATAAGTTTTTATTACGCTGCTAGAGAAAAATTCATAATCGCACGGCACAAAGTTAAACAAAACCCAAAAGTCTTTTAGCTCAAGGATTTACCTTGGTTTTATCGTCAAGAACAAGATACCCCACTTTTCTAAGAATTCGGGTATCTGAGCCTTTCGAGTAATTCATTTCATAAAAATAGAAATACTTGATGTGAATCTAATAAGATTGGGAACCATAAAGAAGCTGTATCCGAGTAAAACCACTCTTAGTTTAGATAGGTGTCTTATATGAAAAAAGTTATGTATTGGTTAATGGGTGAAAAAGCAGGACGAACCATAGTTGGTACTTGGAATTGGCTATGGGGAATGCCAGTAGAATCTGGTGGTAAAGTAGCTGTGGCGGTAGCTGAAGAATCACTTCAATCAATGCAGGAATCGGTACAAAAGCTGGCTGAAGCTGTTGCTATACAAGAAGGTTCTTACAAAACAGCCAAAAATAAATACGAGACAAAAGTCAAAGAATTACGGACTTTGGAGCAGCAAGCAAATATTGCCCAGCGCAGTGGGAATCCAGAAGCCGCGCGGATGGCAATGACCAAAGCAATTCAAACAGAGCAGATTTTGCCCAAACTCGAAGAGTTGGTTAAGCAAGCCGAATCGGCTGTGAATGCTTCCAAAGACAAGCTAAATCGGGAGCGCATGAAGTTAGAAACCTACAAAGCTGACATGCAAAATATGAAAGATATGTCAGAGGTAAACGAAGCACTAGCGATGATTGCCAAAGTCAATAATGAATTTGACATTGGTTCGGCTAAAAGTGACTTTGAAAAAGCTAAAAATGCAGTTGAGCGGCGGAATCTAAAAACAGGCGCTTTAGCTGAAATGTCTGAAAACCCATCTGAAAAACTCCAGGCTGAAATAGAACAGATGACTGTAGATGACGAAGTTTCTCGTCGTTTGCAGATGTTAGCTGAATCGAGCATTGAAAAACTACCAGAGTAAAAATTTATGAGTCAAAAAAGCGCTCCTCCTCCAATTGTTTTTATCCTGATTTTTCTAGCTTTAATCGGTGGTGGTTACTGGTTCTTTTTCAAGCGGGAACCAGTACCAAGTAATGTTACCTCCCCAATCAATACACCCTCTACTAGTTTCTCACCCCCAAGTTCTCTACCAAGCGGTACTACTGTGAGAATAGATGGTTCTACCAGCATGGTGACAATTAATCAAAATCTTAAAAGAGCTTTTGAGAGGCAGTTTTCGGGTACAAGTGTCGTAACTAGTGCTAATGGTTCTCAAAAGGGTATTGAGGATCTGGTAGCAGGTAGAACGGATATTGCGGCGGTATCTCGATCGCTGACTCCACAAGAACAAAGCCAGGGATTGGTGGCGGTGTCTGTAACAACAGATGCGATCGCTCTTGTGGTTGGCAAAGCAAATCCTTTCAATCAAGGATTAACCAGTACCCAAGCAGCAGATATTTTTCAGGGCAAAATTAATAATTGGTCAGCAGTAGGTGGTAATAATGGAACTATCCGAGTTATTAATCGACCAGCAATTAGTGGAACCCATCAAGCATTTCAAGAAATGGTGTTAAAAGGAGCTAATTTTGGCACTACACCAAACATCACAACATTGCAACGTGATGCTACAACTCCGCTACTCCAAGCTTTAGGAACTGATGGTATCGGCTATGCTACTTTTGCTCAAGTTGCCAATCAACAAACAGTGCGATTTATTCCAATTGATGGGTTGACACCAGATGCAAGTGGTTATCCTTTCCAACGGCAGCTATATTATGTCTATAAAAATCCTCCCAATGTTGGAGTTCAAGCATTTTTAGGTTACGCAACTTCCGCCCAAGGGCAGCAAGCTATGATTTTGAATAATTGATTCATCTTAAAGATAATTAATAGTGTAGAAACGTTATAAATTGCGTTTCTACATATTTTTTGTGTTGCCTAGTTTACTGCCGCAGGCATCACCGTTCTAAATTTTCTTTCACATCTACCAATTAAATCTTGATCTGCAAAAACTAGCGATAGGTAATCTTATCTACTTTCGCTTTCGACAGCAGCGTCATCTTCCCAGCGTGCATATCTACTGAGAAAACAGAATTGGCTTCTTCATATTCAGGGTTGGCAAGCGCATATACTTCGCCTGACGGAGAAAAGGTCAGGCTGAGCAAGTCTTTTTGCAAAAACTTTTTGCCACAAGTCAATGGTGACAAGCTGACAATCTTTCCTTTCCCGGTAATCATAGACCTGTTATCCAGATCTAGTTGCACCAATCTTGTTACACCTTCCATGCCGAGAGTTGTTGCATAAATTTTTCCATCCGGGCCTAAAGCAAGATTGCTGAGCCGTATATTTGGTGGCAACTGTGGCAAACCTAAATCAGAATCAAAATTTATTTTTCCATTTTTCAGGTCAATTTCTACTAGTTCAAAAGGAGGAATCCCTCCAGCTAAACTAACTACAGCAATGAGTTTGTCGCCTGCGATCGCTATCAGATTTTCAACAGCACAATTGCATTTTTTAAATCCTGATACTTTTTTAGATTTAGAAGATTTACCATCAAAAAATAGTAAATTACTATGATGACCCTTCTGTGTTAAGGCTGTGGTCACAAAAACCAATGTGTCATCAGATAAAGTCGTTAAACTAGTTAGTCGCTCAGGCAGTTGAGTATATGCAGATAGATTGGCAATCTCAGTTTTTGTATCGGTGTTATCTACAGTTGTAGGAAGAATTTCATTAACGGTTTGAGGTCGAATCTGATTAATCAATTCCTTTTTACCAGTTGGAAAGTCTAAAGATATCAAGGAAATTGCTGGAGTAGTATTAGCTAAGTCGGTAGAGCCTATTTTAATTGTGTTTTGCTTGTTATTAAGTTTTGCTCCTATGAGTGACTTTGATATTTCCATCAATGTCTTTACCTCCAAATTGTTGACTTCGTATTATTTAGATCATAATCTGCTATGCCATCATATTAGTAACGTGGTTAATTTATTTTTATATGTGCAAATTATAAGTGAAACCGTACTTTTCCGATAGAAGGATATTGTCAAATTTCAATTTTCTCTCTTACCCACTGCCTAAATGCTCTCAGTGTTGGACTTCTACCTAAAGTTTGGCTCTGTTCGACAAAATAGGGAATTGCTTCAAAAATAGGCAAGTTGGGAAAAGTAGGACTAAGTAGTTTGGATGGCGGATAATTGGGAGCATCCTCCAGAAAATGACAAAGTATTTGATTGTTCCATTCATTTCCCTGCATTTGGAAAAGCAATAAGATTGGAAAATATACACGCATTCCAAGAACGTTGGGGTAAAGACAAATTAGAGTTTCAACAACACGTCCAAAATGTATTAAATATTCACTAACAAATAGCCCTGCATCTTTAAATGCAGGGCTTTGATTTTAGAGAAATTCAAAAAAATTACTTGCCGTTGCCGTTACCACCGTTGCCATTGCCAGCTATAACGCGTTCGGCGAGTTTTTCTGGAACTTCCTGCAAATGGTCATACTCCCAGTGGAAGGAACCAACACCTAAGGTGAGCGATCGCAACTCTACAATAAAGTTTTGCATCTCTGCTTGTGGCAAATATGCAACTACATTATCCCAGCCTTGCCAATCGTTTTTGCCCTCGTAGCCTAAAATTTGCCCCCGTCTACCACTTACCAGTTGCAACACTTTGGAGGTAAATTCGCTTGGTGTTGTCACTTCTACCCGCAGAATCGGTTCTAATAACGTGGGTTGTGCTTGGGGTATCCCCGTTTGCATGGCTAATCGGGCGGCTTGCTTAAAGGCTTGTTCGGAACTATCAACGGTGTGGTAAGAACCGTTAGTCAAAGTTACCGCGACATCCACCACAGGGAAGCCTAAAGGGCCGTGTGCCAGAAATTCCCGCACGCCCATTTCTACGCCAGGGATGTACTGTCTCGGAACGACGCCGCCGACGATGGTTTCATTAAAGTTAAATCCTTCGCCGCGTGGTAGGGGTTTAATATCCAGGAAAACATCACCAAATTGACCGTGACCGCCGCTTTGGTGTTTGTACCGTCCGTGCACTGAAGCCACCGGTTTGCGGATGGTTTCTTTGTAAGGCACTTGCGGTAAGTGGGTTGTCATCGGCAAGTTATATTTACGGCGCAGTCTATCTAAGGCGACTTGCAGATGAATTTCGCCTTGACCCCAGAGGATAACTTCGTGGGTGTCGCCGTGTTGTTCCCAAGCCAGCGAACAGTCTTCTTCTAATAGCTTAGTAATGGCAGCACTGAGTTTAACTTCATCGTTGCGCTTTTCTGGCGTGATGGCGAGGGCAAACACAGGTTCCAACTGTTGAGCTTTGGGTAATTGCATCGCTGAGGATTGTTCTGTGGAAACTGTATCGCCGGTCTTGACTCCTTCCAAACGGCTCAAGGCAACTATTTCACCAGCAGCAACTTCATTAACTGATTGCTGTTGTTGTCCCATGAGGCGATAAATTCCACCAGTGCGAACGCCATTGAGGACAAGACCATCGGTTAATTTGCCCCGCCAAACCCGCACTAGGGAGAGTTTACCGCCTTGAGGAGTGTAGTAAGTTTTGAGTACCTGGGCTAGGGGAGCATTGCCTTTAATATTTTTGAGGCGGCGTTCGGCTGTGGTTTCTGGTTCGGGGGCTTCCCGTAACAAAGCTTCTATGAGAGGTCTGACACCATAATCTTGTTCTGCTACACCAAAGAAAACCGGGACTACTAAATCTGCCCCTAATTCCATTTTTAAATCTTTGAGGATTTCTTCTTGGGGCGGTTCTATATCTTCTAAAAGTTCTTCGAGTAAATGGTCGTCAAAATTTGCTAGGGCTTCGAGCATTTCTGCCCGTGCTATATGTTCTTCTGCTTTTAAATTTTCGGGGAAGGGGATGGGGTCTGCGGGTGCGCCGGGATGATATTGATATGCTTGTTCGCTCACCATGTCGATAAAGCCGGTGAGTTGTTCCCCTTGCATGATGGGATATTGATGTGCTACTAGGGGACGGCTGGAAACTGCTTTGAGGGCGTGTAATGTTTCTAAAACGTGGATATTTGCCCGATCCATTTTGTTGACGAATACTATGTGGGGAATTTCCCAATCGTCGAGGAATTTAAATAGAGGGGCGAGGGTGAGGACGCGATCGCGTATCGGTTCGCAAACTACAATTGCGGCATCGACTCCTATTAAAGCATTGTATGTTTCTTGGGCAAATTCTACACTTCCGGGACAGTCAACAAAAGTGAAGCGAGTACCGTTATACTCAGTGCTAGCAGCGCTGACTTCTACACTCATGTGGCGATCGCGCGACTCGGCAGCACTATCTCCTACTGTGTTACTGTCTTTAACACTTCCTTTGCGAGAAATCGCCCCTGTGACAAATAACAAACTTTCTAGTAAAGTTGTTTTTCCACTCAAATAAGGCCCAACAATTGCAACATTCCGCGAACCCGATTTTACTTTTTCGTTCATAAAACCTCCCTTGCGGTAATTCGTTACCAACCGCATTACGCTATCTTTATCAGGGATAAAAAATGGTTCTCTGGAGTCAATCGATTTTGGATTTTAAATTTTAAATTTTGGATTGAACCCTACCACTCTGGGTAGGGGCTTGATAGAGCAGCGATTCGCCGTGTCATCGAGCATCTGATTTTAAATTTGGGATTTGTTCTGCCGATGTTAGCAAAGCGTGACGCAGCCGGGGGAACATGAACCGAAATAATCTAAAATCTAAAATCTAAAATCTAAAATTGGCACAGTCAAAATTACCCCTTCTTTAATTTGTTATTATCCTACCTTTAATCCAAAGTTAAAAAAATTGTAGCCTGTCGTAAGATTTAGCTTAAGAAAAGTTAAGCAACACAAAGTTAAATACTCAATCAAAAAGTTTTGTAAAAAACCTCAGCATTACCCAAAGTTTTTGTTAAGTAAACTAACTGGAAATTGTCGTGATTTAGAAAATCCATGAGATTATCACTATATAAATATCCCATAGCAACTCTAGTAAGTTTGATATTAGTAGGTAGCCTCACCTCTCCCTCATCCCCCTCATCTCCCTCATCTCCCCTGTTGCTGGCACAATCTAATAGTCAAGCTGCGATAGACTCGTTAAACCAAGGCTTACAAGCAATTCAGGCGGGAAGAGTACAAGATGCGATCGCTGCTTTTAAACAAGCAAGTCAATTAGATCCCACATTGGCAGCAGCGCACTATAATTTAGGGCTGGCATTGCGACAAATAGGGCAATTACAACCCTCTGCGGATGCATTTTATAGAGCGACGCAAGCAGATCCTAAGTTTGCTCCAGCTTTTGCTAATTTAGGCGGTACATTGTTAGAAGGCAAGAATTTAGAGTTAGCTAACGATTACTTGCTACGTGCCCTAGAACTCGATCCCAAACTCGGATTTGCTCATTATAACTTGGGGTTGCTACGAGAACAGCAACGAGATTGTGAGCGGGCGATCGCATCTTTTAAAAAAGCCATAGAATATAGCAAAAACGCGCCAGAACCTCATTATCATATTGGGATGTGTTATCTACAGCAAGGTCAAAGCGATCGAGCCAGAGATGCCTTTAATCAAGCTATCAAAATTAATCCTAAATATCCAGAAGCTTATTATAATATTGGTTCAATTTTGTTTAACCAACGTAAATTCCAAGAAGCGTTAGAGGCTTTTAGAAAATCAGCCGAAGCTAACTCCAACTATCCTAATGCTTATTATGGTGCTGGATTAGTTTTTATGCAGTTACAACAATATAGGGATGCAGTCCAAGTATTGCAATTTGCCAGAGATTTATACAATGCTCAGGGTAATTCTCAATGGGCAAAAAATACCGAACAATTGTTGCAACAAGCACAAAATTTAAATAGATGAATGGTGAATAGCGAACATAAGAATTCAAAATTCAGAATTCAGAATTCAGAAGAAAAACAGCCTTGATGAGAGGGTTTGAGACTTTGGTTATGTACTTCACTTTCCTTAAAATCCGGTATAAGAGTTCAAGGGTGAAAATATGTGATAAGTCAATATACCAATCCTACTAGATTCCTGATAAATTCTGAATTCATCAATTCTGAGTTCTGAATTCTGAATTCTGAATTCTGCTGTAACATTAAAATATTGGGTTGACTCGCTGGTGTTGTCTGAACTTGTCCTGACTGGAATGAAACATAATGCAAAAGCGCCTGAAGAGTCGATTTTTATTTTGCGATCGCTGGCTAGATCGCCACTCAATTGTTCGCAACATGGAAGCCTTTCAAGACTTAATTGTGATTGTCTTGTGTTTGGGTTTGTTTGCCGTTATGCTGCTCCAATTGTGGGGGATAGCTATTGCCCTCACGCAGCCACTAGACTATAAACAGGTGACTGCAAAAATACTATTTGTGTTGATTTTAGTCGAGTTATTTCGACTATTAATGGTCTATTTACAAGAACATAGTATTTCTGTAGGAGTAGCAGTTGAGGTAACAATTGTTTCTGTTCTGCGAGAAATAGTAGTTCATGGGGTATTAGAGATTTCTTCCTTTCAGACAGCTGCAATTTGCGGCTTATTGTTTATTCTGGGTGGCTTATTGATAGTCTGTGCTAAAACGCCACACATGGATTGTATAAGCGCTAACACTAAGTTGTGCCCTATTGCTTATAAAGGAAGTAGAGAACGACCAAAGGATCTGCAATTTCAGTATTCACGTCAATGTGACAAAAATCAACCTATTGCATAAATTTCTATCAAAAAAAGGAGCGGTGGAGTAATACAGCAGTTTTCTTTTGCATGAAGTACAAAGTCACTGGTTTTGAGGCAGGAGCCAGAAGGCAGCTATGCTGGAGCCAGAAGAATAATTTGATTTGTGAATCGTTGGTTCTGTACCTCATTTAGTTGCAAACTGCTGTAAATTAAAAGATAAAAGCTAAAAGTATAAATCGTGCCTTTTTACTTTTTAATATCCCTGCTCCTTTGTTTGAGGTTACAGCTGAGCATCTCTGTACCAAATCAGATAATTCAAATTTGTTGAATTTTTTCTAAATATTTATTTAATTTATCTTTATCTATCGGTTCAGTTATAATATTGCTGCTTCCAATTAGTTGACTTAAAACTAAGATTGCTGCTTGGTGGTAATTATCGCCTCCATTTGATGCTGAGTAATATGTTAAAACATAAGTAATAATATTATTTTCAAAAAAATCAATAGCAGTTTTTAACACACAACCTTCAGTATCAATACCACAAATAAACACTATCTGAATATTTCTTTTTTTTAGAAATGTCAAAGTTTCTTGATTGCAGGCAGTATATACGTTTTTATCAAAAACTACCTTAGCAAATGGTTTAATAGCGTCAACAATTTTTTGCTCTGTTTCGGAAAAAAGCTGATGCCAATTTAAATATTTTACATAAGGGCTATCAAGTGTATTTATAAATCGGGTGAATACAACGTCTTCAAATATATTTTCCTCTAATATAAATTTAATATTTTCTACGACATGACTTGTATTTTGATTTAGAAATCCATTTTGAATATCAATAACAAATAAGCAGTAATTCATAATGATAAAAGAATAAATTTTAAAATTACTATGCTTGACCAATCGGTTGTAAAAAGTGTCTTTGACTTCCTTGGGTTGTTGTTCAATTTTTCCATCACTGGTTAGAACAAAGTAAATACCCAGCACGATGATTGTAAAGGCTAGCAAATTCAACCAACCCAAAACCTCTGCAAAAACTAGGCAAGCTAAAAAGGCAGTATAAAAATTCAGAATCCAGAATGGGCTACGCCCTGCTGCGCTAACAGAAATCATAACTAAAAGGACTTTCAAATAAGCCAATTAAGACATTTAACAAAAAATTCTTAAAAGAGCCGACTAGTCATTCGGTATATAACCAGCTTTTGCAAGGTACTTCCGACGTATTGAACTATACCCTTTTTGGAAGATGAATTACTCTTTAAGCCTCAGTATAAGTTAATTAGAAATCTTACAAAGAGGTTTAAACAATGGCTACAAATACAGGTAATGGACAGTCTCAAGAACCAATTAGCAACTTAGAGTACGATTTTGTCACCGTGTTGCACAACAAGGCTGAAGCTGTTAAGGCTTATGATACTTACATTAAAGATGCACAAGAAGTCGGTTCCCAACCTTGCGTAGAGTTGTTCCAGAAATTGCGGCAATCTGATATTGAGCAAGCAAGAGAAATTCGTCACCATCTACAAGAAGTACTGCAACACGGTAAGATGTAACCCAACTCTGATGCGATGGACTTGTCTAAGCGGCTTAGTATTCTATGTCATTAGTGATATTATGCTGCTATAGAGAAGTGTTTGATAGTTGAAAGATGTAGTAGCGATCGCCTTTAGTAAGCACTTAATGATGTGCAAAATGTAATCGCTAGCAGTAATACAAATACACAATTTTGGGCACGATAAAAGTACAGTCGAGAGGAGTAGTAACGCTTCCCTCGACTTTACTTATGTGAGTCAGTTGGTTGAGCGACATACACTAAAGTGCTACCAAAGGTAAAGCACACAATCAGCTAGACTGATTTTCAGCCGCTTGTTGTACTTGCTCAACTGTTAAATCAAGAGCCACTGCTACTTGTTCCACACTTAACCCTAGTAACAACAACCTCGGAACAGCTTCTAATTTAGCTTCCTGGCGACCTAGTTCCCGACCTTCTTGGCGGCCTTCTTCTAAGCCGTCTTGCTTAATTGATTGATACATTCTTGTTTTTTTGAATTCCTCGTCTATGCCCAACATTTCTTCTAACTCCTCTCGGCTTAACCGGGTAAATTTGTACAACAAGATGGTTTCTATCAATTCTACAATTTGCTTTTTGGTTGCTTCGTCTGCTAGTTGTTGTCTTGCCTGTAAAATCAATTCTCTGCCTCGATTGAGAGATGTCTCTTCTTTTTCGATAATTAATTTGACGATGCTACTTGCAACGAGTTTTCTGCTGCATCTAATTCATCTAGATAAATACGTTGTACTTGCGAACTCTTTAGCAGAAACTCATACGGCAGGCGGTCGCTTGGATCTAAACTTTTTTGCGGATAGATAACCACAGCACGCCAATAATTTACTGATTCGTTTTGGCGTAAATAAATAAAGATTTCTGCAAATAAGCGTCTGTAGAAAGTCGAGTCTTGTTGAAACTGAACTTCAACAAAGTATAGTGGTTGCTCTATAGTTTCACTTGTAGGAACAAACACACCATCAATACGAAACGCAGTTTCTTTCACTTCAACAGAAATAAATTCATAGGCGTTTACATTAACAGATGTATCTCCAATGATGGCGAAAAATATACTGGGAAAAGTTTGAAATAAGCTATAAAATATTTTATCAGTTTGCACTGGGATTTACTTAACGCTGAAAGTGTTTATTGAAAGTTTATCAAAAATAGCGATCGCCTTCTGTTTCAACATAAAAAAAAAGCAGATGGAATCACCAACTGCTTTCATCAAAAATGCGTTACTTCGTTTACCTTGATACCAACTGATTAACTGTAGGAACTCCAGCTAAATCTAAAATTGGGGCAATTAAATCTTCGCGTTTCACTGCCATCATGTGGACACCTTGACACAATTGCCGCGCTATCTGCACTTGTTCGGCAGCAATTTTCATTCCTTCTTCGAGAGGATCTTTGGCTTTTGCTAATCTATCAATAATATGTTGGGGAATATTTACACCCGGAACACACTTATTAATAAATTGAGCATTTTTAGCCGATTTCAACAGAAAAATTCCTGCCAAAATTGGTTTTTTATAGCCAGCAGCAATTGTGTCCATAAATTTTTCTAGGCATTCAAAATCGGTAATTAACTGACTTTGAAAAAATTGCGCTCCGGCTTCGATTTTACGTTCAAATCGACTTTGCAAACCCGACCAACTCTTACATTGTGGATCTACTGCTGCACCAGGAAATAAATCTAGTGCCCCATCAGTTAGGGGTTTATCGTTGCAATCAACGCCTTGATTTAGCTTGCGAATCACTTGTAGGAGTCGCACAGCTTCTAAGTCAAAAACAGCTTTGCAATCTGGATGATCGCCTGCTTTTACTGGGTCGCCAGTTAGGGCTAATATATTTTGTATGCCCAAAGCATGAGCGCCCATCAAATCGGCTTGTAAACCAATGCGGTTGCGATCGCGGCAAGCAATTTGACAAATCGGCTCTACACCGTTTTGTAATAAAATTACTGATGCCACTAATGAAGACATCCGCAGCACGGCACGGCTACCATCTGTAATATTGACGGCATGAACCCTCCCCTTAAGGGTCGCCGCCATTTTAATCATCTGGGTTGGATCTCCCCCTTTTGGAGGTGCTACCTCAGCGGTAACCAAGAATTCACCTGCTTGCACGGCTCTACGGAAGGCAGTGGGGCTATGGGTATGATGCATATCATTAGAAATCTGGATTTATTAAAAAACAAGTTAGAAGTCAGAATTCAGAATTCAGAATTTAGAATTCAATTGAAGAATTCTGGCGACTAGCGCTTGAATTCTGTCTTGTTAAATGGTATAACAAATCACACCCAAAAGGTAAAATTCATAGAGGCAGAGAGTAGCCTAAAGCGATTTTGACTTGTGATAAAGTTTGATTAGCGATCGCTCTCGCTTTTTCGGCTCCATCCCGCAACACCGACTCTAAATAGCTTTTGTCCTCAGTTACCGCCTGATATTTTTCTTGGATTGGTTTGAGAGCCTCAATAATTGTCTCTGCTAACAAAGGCTTGAATTGTCCCCAACCCATATCCTGACATTCAACTGCTACATCTTCTTTTGTTTTCCCAGCAAGCAATGTATACAGAGTTAATAAATTATTGCACTCTGGACGCTCTGGATCGTCAAAAGTCAGACCACGAATCGGATCGGTTTTACAACGCTTAATTTTGTATTGAATTTGCTCTGGCGAATCTAGCAAATTGATACGGCTTAAATCCGAAGGATCGGACTTTGACATTTTGCGCGTACCGTCTGCCAAACTCATCACCCTTGCTCCTTGTTTGGGAATTAAAGGATCTGGTAACTTCAAAACTGGTTGGTCTGGTTTCCCAAATTGGTGATTTAATCGAGCTGCAATATCCCGTGTTAATTCCAAATGTTGCTTTTGGTCTTCACCCACTGGCACTTTATCAGCCTGGTAAAGCAAAATATCAGATGCCATCAGCACCGGGTAATCCAACAAGCCTGCACTGACATTTTCTCCCTGCTTGACGGCTTTTTCCCTAAACTGGATCATATCTTGCAGCCAGTTTAGGGGTGTAATACAGTTGAGCAACCAGGTGAGTTCACTGTGGGCCGAAACGTGGGATTGCACAAAAATGGTGGAGTGATTTAAATCAAGACCACAAGCTAGATACAAAGCAACAAGAGTATAAGTATCAGCTGCCAACTGTGTTGGGTCATGTGGCACTGTAATTGCGTGCAAATCAGCCACAAAGAGGTAATTTTCGTATTCGCTCTGACCTTCTACCCAGTTGCGAATGGCTCCCAAGTAGTTGCCTAGATGGTAATTGCCGGTTGGTTGAACTCCAGAAAGAACACGTTGCTTGCCCATAAATTCTCAACTTAGTTATCTCAAATCTGCGCTAATTAAGTGCCGGTCTGGTGAGAATTCGCCTCTGTTTTCTACAAGAGGCTGCATTAACCCAAACGCACCTACGCAAAACTCATTTAATTTTGACATTTTCCGTGCCAACTCGCCGTCAGGAAATTAGCAATTTACTCATGACAGCAGATTTGCTCTGAATTTCGGTAGATTGCAAAAGTTTCTATCTGGAAGCTTGAAAAGACTAGGATTCAGGTTTACGCTATTTAATCATTGTGCTTCTAACCAAGCGTGCAAATCAGCCATACTGGTAAAATCTAACAGTGCTTCGCCAAGATTTTCTAATTGTTCTAGGTTGAGAGTTGCAATGCGATCGCGCACATCTTCAGGTAATTCTCCCACCCGTCGAGTTAGTTGACGAAAAATAAGAGATCTTTCTCCTTCTTCTCGTCCTTGTTCTCGTCCTTGTTCTCGTCCTTCTTCCTTGATTTCTCGGTATACTCTCGTTTCTTTCAGGGTAATTCCTAACATTTCTTCAACTTCCTTACGGCTTAATTGTTCAAACTTGTACACCATTATCGTTGTAACTAAGTCAATTATGGCGCGACTTGCAGTTTCAGGCTGTTCCACAGAAGAACGCTCAAGCAAATATCTGGCTTCTTGTGGTGCAAGTTCATCATCTACCGTAGTTAACACCATCAAAGCAACCCATAAAGGTAACTGACGAATATCTCCTAATTCATCTAAATAGACCCGATGCACTTGGTTTCCATTGAGTTGAGTTCGATGGGGATAAATATCACCCTTCGGGTTCAGCAGTTACTCCACTTGGGGAGACCCCAAGACCGTACTGCTTCACTTTGTTCGACACTACGTGAGGGATAAATTATTACTGCTTGCCAATCGCGAAATCTGGCACGGTTGCGATAGAAATATAATGAGGATTCTGCAAAGACCCGTTCATACAACTGTTCATCTTTCTGGAATTGCACCTCGCAGAAATATATAACACCAGGACTTTCACTTTCTGGTGGCAGAAATACCCCATCGATTTCAAACTTTGGTTCTTTGACAGCTACCGAATCAAATCGATAAGCATCTGCATTTGCTGGGGAATTTGTCAATAGTTCAAATAGTAAACTAGGTGATTGTTGAAATAGTTTGTAAAATATTGAGTCTCGGCGCATGAATGATTTTACTGATTTTTCTATTTATAGCTAATAGTTTCTAACAAAACTAAGACTTACGCACAAGCAATAGAAAATCATTAAAATTCAGATGTGATTACGGCTTCAGTAGAATGGGTGCGATCGAGAATACCTTTAAGAATTTGAGTCAAAGGTTCTAAATCTTCAGGAATGCGATAGAGTGATAAGTCTTGGGTAATTTGTTGTTGGGTTGGGTCGTATTGACTGAACTGCCAAATATCACCAGTGGTGACGGCTCCGGTAAGGGGTGTCAGTAGCGATGCAATACCTTGTCGCTTCGCTAACCATAAATTCAGAGCAATTAGTTCCACTGCAAGTTGAACAGCTCCACGGGTAAGGTCGGCGTTTTTGGCTTCAATTACAATTAGATTGTATTGGTTGTTCAAGTAGTAATCGAGTTCACCTTTAAGGTATTGATTAACTTCAAGGGGATATTCGATTTGCATTGGGGTTTTAACGGTTTGTGCTAGCTCTAATAAAATTGGAGCTACTAAAGATTCGCGGCGAGCAGCTTCACTGGTCAAAGTAATGTAAGGCAAATATCCTTCAATCCGCTGTCGCAATGTGCGAGTATCCCAATAGGAATGGGGTAAAGAGAGTGGCGATCGCTTAAAACTACACCCCAAATCTCCTAAAATGTCTATTGGAGAAAAGCGCATCTCAAAGTAGCTACGGAATGTATAAGAAGCACTAGCATCTAGAACCAGGGGATTGGAGACCAACATAGAACTGCACTATGGGATTTGGGTCAATTCTATCTTGCATTAGGAAACTGTTGAGTTCATTCTGTTTAGAGAATTAGAAAAAATTTAAGTTTTTGTGAGAGAAACTAGCAGTAATCTTGAAATTGTGAGTTAATTTCTCTACTCCGGGGAGTCTGCTGATGAAAGCTTTACTACTCTGGCCCATAATGCCCAATTCTTTCTGGTCTTACCAGGAAACTCTTGATTTGGCAGGGTTACGCGCTACAAACCCGCCTTTGGGTTTAATTACAATAGCGGCAATGCTACCAAGTGATTGGGAAATTAGATTAGTCGATCGCAATGTCCGTCTAGAGACGGATGAAGACTGGGATTGGTGTGAGTTAGTAATCATCTCTGCAATGATTATCCAGAAAAAAGATTTGTGGGAGTTAATTCAAAAAGGGGTAGCGTTAGGTAAAAAAGTGGCAGTTGGTGGCCCTTTTGCGACATCAGTGCCAGAATTCGCGCTGCAAGCAGGAGCTAATTATTTAATATTGGATGAGGGAGAATGTACTGTTCCCTTATTTTTGTCAGCATTAGCAAGGGGAGAAACTTCTGGGATTTTTCGGGCGGCAGAAAAACCGGATGTCACTCAAACACCCATACCGCGTTTTGACTTGTTAGATTTAGATGCTTACTTAGCAATTACGCTGCAATTTTCGCGCGGCTGTCCATTTCAGTGTGAGTTTTGCGACATTATTACTTTATTTGGTCGCAAGCCGCGTACCAAAACACCAGAACAAATGCTGGCTGAGATGGAAGTCTTATATCAAATGGGTTGGCGGCGATTGGTATTTATCGTTGATGACAATTTTATTGGCAATAAACGTAATGCTAAGCTTTTATTGCGATCGCTAATTCCTTGGATGCAAGAACGCAGCTATCCATTTATGTTACTCACAGAAGCGTCCTTAAATCTCGCGGAGGACGATGAATTGATTGAGTTAATGGTGCAAGCTGGTTTTAGGATGGTATTTATGGGCATTGAAACGCCAGATGTGGAAAGTCTAGCGGTAGCCAATAAAGAACAAAACACCCGCCAATCACTGTCAGAATCTTGCTACAAAATTACACGAGCCGGGCTACAAATTATGTCTGGGTTTATTATTGGTTTTGATGGTGAAAAAAAAGCAGCAGGACAACGCATTCAAACATTTGTAGAAGAAACGGGTATTCCCCAAGCGCATCTTGGTTTGCTGCAAGCATTACCAAATACAGCTATGTGGAATCGTCTCAAACAAGAAGGACGCCTCAAAGAAGGATCGATGGATTTCATGGGTTCTCAAAAAGGGTTGATGAATTTTGTACCCACTCGCCCATTAGAAGAAGTTATTAGGGAGTATATTGAAACTTTTTGGAATTTGTATGAGCCGATGCTTTATCTCAAGCGCACTTTTCATCACTTTAACTTGATGCAAGGTAAGCGTCCCAAAGGCAAACGTCCTCTGACATGGCATGAATTACGATTATTTCCGGTAATTGTTTGGCGACAGGGTATTCTTCGTTCAACTCGTTGGCGTTTTTGGTGGCAATTAGCGGCGATCGCTCTTCAGAAACCAGATTTATTGTATGATTACCTCGTGGCATTAAGTTTTGGCGAACACTTCTTCAGCTTCCGTCATGAAGTGAAGTTAGAACTAGAGACACAACTAGAAATCTTGAAGCAACAGCAGCAAGCACAACAAACAGAAAAAGCAAATTATCAATTGTCACCTGTTAGTTGAGTTTGACAAGTAGAGACTAATTTATATCATGTCCCGTTAAAGACTTATTATTAAGATTGACGCTCTGACGCGGAGAAATTTTAATCACAAGTGATTAGCTGGACATGATATTAATCTTGTCTCCACTTACCAACCTCATGATTTTCATCTCTTGGCGTACTTGGCGGTTCGTCTTTCTTTTATATTTTTCTCACCCAGAGAATAGAGTTACCTTTCTACCAAACCTACTTGTCCTCCAATTAATCCAAGAAATCCTGTTCCAAAGTGCTGAATTTCTAAAAAACTTGCTTGCTCAGGTGAGGTTTTATAAACTCGGAATGTTTTCATAATTCCCAAAGTAGCAGCACTTTCTAAAGGGCCAACAAAGCTTGTATCTCGGTCAAGAAAATAAGGTTGATTAGCCCAATGAGCCATCTGATTTGCATTTAAAAAATAACAACCTGAATGGGGATTTAGGGCACGATTAAAAGTAATAGGCGTATTCATAATTGTACCCTTAAGTTCTTGTTGTTCCTGCACATTTTGAAATTGAGCAGTAACTCGCAAAGCCAAATCTCCATCAATGTAAGCTTTATGAACTAAAGCATGAGGAGAGATTTCATAACGATTTGGCTGAAGTAAGTTTGAGTCACCTGCTTGTTGGGTAAACCAGTTTAATTTGACAAAAAACCAAGGATCATGAAGTATCAAATCATCTTCTAAAAAACAATAGTAATCGTATTTCCCAAGGCAACTTTGCAGAACAGCTTGGCACTCAAATCCTAAAAGCATAGGTTCTACATTGCTAGAATGATGCTTATATAAATGGGGTGGTATAGGAAGCTGATTCAAAAGATGATTATTTTGGGTTGTACAAATAACAATATCTAATTCGTGAGATTGGGGTTGATTAGCAGGAAAAGCTAATCGCTGAGCAATGTTAATAATACTTTGAGATTTCCCAAATAATTGGTGCAAGGCAGTAAGGCTTTGGCTTAAGGCTTGCAAACGAGGTTTGGGGTCTTTGCGTTGGGAAGCGTGACGACCCTCATCGCTAGGTTTAAAAAAATGGGCAATAGTAAGAAGAATTCGCATTTTTAATGTTATTAGTCATTAGTCATTGGTCATTGGTCATTGGTCATTAGTCATTAGTCATTGGTCATTTATGAATGCTTAATGTCCAATGCCCTATACCCTATTTCTAATATTTAATTTCCGCCAAATCCTTTGGAAACTTTAGTGGTTTGGCGCTTTTTACTTTCAGAATTTTTAGTACTTAACATCCATTCCAAATGCTCTGGTAAGAGTTTTGCCACATCATAATGTTTGAGAATTGTCGCTCGTGCGTTGGCGCGAATCGCTTTCATTTCTTGAGGATTATCCAGCGCTTCTTCAACCCGATCCGCAATATTTTTGGGAGAAAAGAAATCTACGAGCAGCCCATTAACACCATCTTGTATGACCTCTAAAACCGGCGCAGTTTTGGAAGCTACTAACACACATCCCACTGACATTGACTCTAACATCGACCAAGATAAAACAAAAGGACGGGTTAAATAAATATGAGCAGAAGAGGCTTGTAATACTTGGAGATATTCATTGTAAGGTAGGCTATCTGTAAAGTGCAGCCTTGATAAATCTAAAGATAATTTTTCTAGCATTAATTGTTTATAAGTCTTGCCATCGGGGAGATTTTTCCCATAAGCTACTCTATCTTCTCCCACAACGACTACATGGCATTTGGGTCGCCGTTGCTGAAGTAGAGCTACTGCTTCCATAAACTGCGGAAAACCTCGATAAGGTTCCATTCCTCGTCCTACATAAGTTACTAACTCTTCCACATGGGAAAGGTCGAGATTTATTCTTGGTAAAACTAACTTCGCATCTGGTACGGGAGCAAAAAATTTAGTGTCAATTCCATCATGACAGACAGTGATTTTTTCTCGAAATTCTTTAGGAAATTGTTGCCGCTGCCAATAAGTAGGAGAAAGCCCGCGATCGCAACTGTATAAATCAGTCAAAATCGGCGTATTTTTCACGCGAATTCGGCATACATCATCAGCATTTAATGGTTCGTTAGGATCGAAATCTGCATCGGAACCATGAGCATGATAAAACCACTCGAAATAACACAATAATTCTGCTTTAGGAAACACATCTTTCATAAACAAAGTCGGCCCCCAACCAGAATGACCATAAACTATATCTGGAACAAAACCCTCAGATTTTAATTTTTCTGCTATCCGATAAACAGCTTGACCAGTGAGTACAGCATTTTCCAGGTTACGAACGTAGTGATGGGTTTGGGGAGCAGCTTCACGAGAAGGAGTGTAAATAGCTTTGTGAACGCCAAATATTTCTCCTTCACGACGATTTGTGCCATAGACAACTCTAAAATTCTTATCCCTGCCCAAAAACATGGCGAGGTTGCGAAATTGCGCGGGAAAGTTGGGATGTAAAAATAAAATCTGCATCGCAATAATTTTAATTAGCTTATTGTGAGATAAAATAAAACAGAAGACAGAAGTCAGAATTCAGAATTTGTAAGTAGTTGAGAATGATTAGTACATAAGCAAGCTGTTGTATTTCTACAAGTTTAAAATCATATATTCCCGAATTTGGAAATAAGTGTGAAATATTTTCTTTCAAAAACAATTAATTATGCTGTTCTTGGTTCATCATAATCTCTGCAAATTGTTCAATTATTCTCGCTCCTGAATTTTGGTAATGTTTTTAAGATTATAAGATTATTTGCCAGAATTTTTTCGCAATTCAATATTAGTTAACCTAATTTGTTCTTGAATACTCATACTAATTTGTCCCAAGTCACATCTTCCACCCTACGGCTTCCCCATTGAATGTAACTGGCGCTGTTTTGGTGAGCCGTTCCTGTGAAATGCGAAAATAATTGGAAATTCTTCTAACGACCATGAAATTTATTGGCATTGATTTAGGCTGGAAATCCCAACCAAGCGGACTATGCTGTTTAGAATGGATAGATGGACAACTGCAACTACTGGGTTTAGACCGCAAAGAAGCCATTGCAGACATCCTGACATGGATTGATGACAGTGTGCAACCAGACGAACCAGCCATCATCGCCGTAGATGCACCCACCCTCATACCCAACGACACTGGAAGCCGCCTCCCCGACAAACTCACCCACAAATACTTTGGCAGATATCACGCCGGATGTTACCCAGCTAATAAAAACCTACCCTTTGCCGATCGCACCATCAACTTTGGCTTAGAATTAGAATCTCGCGGCTATGTACACGCACCCACCATCGAACCCCAAAAACTTGGCCGATATCAAATAGAAGTCTTTCCCCACCCAGCAATTGTTCATCTCTTCAACTTAGAACGCATCCTCAAATACAAAAAAGGACGCCTCAGCGAACGCCGCCTAGAATTAATTAAACTGCAAAATTATCTTCTCCATATCCTCCCCTCTCTCTCCCCTCCTCTGCGTCACGCCAGTTGCTACAACGCGGGGAACCCGCGCAACGCACTGGCTCCTCTGTGTCTCTGCGGTTCGTTAATTCCGGAAATTCCCATCACAGGCGCAGCCTTGAAAGCAACTGAAGATAAACTAGATGCCTTAGTTTGCGCTTATATTGCTGGATACTGGTGGTATTGGGGAGAAGAGCGTAATTTAGTACTTGGCGATCGCACTACAGGCTATATTGTAATTCCTCAAAGAATTTTAACTTAAAATGGCGTTGTCGAAAATGGGATTTTATCTCACGCTCCAGGTGCAGAGGAGGCGTGTTAGATTATGAGCTATATATTGCTGCAAACCCAATCTCCAGTCTTTTTTACCGAGGTTTTATGCCAGGAATTAGTTCTAATTTGAGTTTAAAAGAGCTTTATGAAATTGATGAACATCTCTGGCTAGAGGAAACAATCAAATTATTGAAAGCTAATCATTTAGAACAATTAGATTTAGAAAATTTAATTGAGGAGCTAGAAAATTTGGGACGGAGAGACAAAGCCAGGGTTGCTAGTTTATTAGAACAAGTTATTAGACATCTTTTATTACTGCAATATTGGAAAGAAGAATCTGAATATAATTCTGGATATTGGAGAGCAGAAATTAGAAGTTTTAGGACTCAGTTAAAACGTAACTTGACAACGAATTTATATCATTTTTTAGAAAAAGAATTACCATCAATTTATGATGATGCTTTAGGGTATGTTCTTGAGAAAACTGAAGGTAAACTAGATAACTTACCCGAATGTTGCACTTATACTTTAGAACAGCTATTAGATATTAATTATCTACCTGAAATTATATAGAAAAAAGGCGTTGCTAAATTGAAATCAGCAACGCCTAATATTAAGTATTCAAAAATTATTCAATCGTCTTATTCTGCCCAAGCAATCAACCTTGGCTCATAGGGATTAGCCAAATGTTGATTTTTCGGCAATACGCGCAAAGACAAGCCTTGCAAACCGGAGGTGGTGTAGGTAATGTTAGCGGTGTAAGTACTCAATCCTTGGCTATCTTCGCCTTGGTAATCCATCACCACTGGTATAGCGTTGACGATATCACCATTGGCATCGATCGCACCTTGATATAACTCTACCTGCACATCATCATTGTCCAAAGTTGCCAAGTCAACCTTAGCTTTCACAGCCACAGTTTGATTAACTTCAATATCCGCAGGTGTGGATACATCAATATCTTTGATTTTGATGTTGAACCAATGGTCGCTGAGTTTTGCTTTCCAAGCGGCTAGTTCTTTGGCTGGGGCATAGTTATCAACCGTCAGGGTATGATAGCGATCGCTAGCTGGAAAATAAGCTCTTTGTGCATATTCTCCCACCATCCGCGCTGTATTAAAGAATGGACAATTCAAGCGAATTGCATCCTTCATTTTGGCAACCCACGGCCGCGGTAAGCCATCACTATCCCGATGTTCGTAAAATAGCGGTACAACTTCCTTCTCTAATAAATCGTAGAGGGCGTTTGCTTCTACTTCATCTTGGTAGGCGGGATCGTCGTAATTTTCTCCATGTCCAATTGCCCAGCCTGTGCGGACGTAATCAGCTTCATCCCACCAACCATCTAGTACACTTAAATTCGGCAATCCATTCATGGAGGCTTTCATGCCACTGGTACCAGATGCTTCCCGTGGACGACGCGGTGTGTTTAACCAGATATCACAACCTGCTACCATCAACCGCGAAATGTGAATGTCGTAATTAGGAACAAACACTACCTGCTTTTCTAAATGCTGTTCGCGGATAAAGTGATTGATGTCGCGGATGAGTTCTTTTCCGGGAATATCCTTAGGATGCGCTTTACCAGCGATGACAAATTGCACCTTTCGGTGTTTGTTGGCTAACAAAATCCGCTTGATGCGCTCTACATCGCGCATCCACAGGGTAGCGCGTTTGTAGGTGGCAAAGCGACGAGCAAAGCCAATGGTGAAAGCGTAAGGATCTAAAACTTCTTGGGCTTGGACAATTTCTGAAGGTGAAGCGCCGCGATCGCGTAAATGCTTGACCAAATGCTCCCGCACGTACAATATCATGTCTAAGCGGCAGCGTTCGTGATTGCGCCACAATTCTTCATCGGGTATGGCGTCCATCCTGTCCCACAGTGGGCTATCTACTGGCGCTGATGACCAACTTGGCCCCAGGTAGCGATCGTATAACTCTTGAGTTGATTTGGCAACACAACTCCGAGCATGGACACCGTTTGTAATGGCGGCGATGGGCACTTCCTCTACTGGAACTTTCTTCCACAAGCCTTGGAACATTTGCCGGGACACTACGCCGTGCAGTTGTGCCACACCGTTGGAAAATGTTGCCATTTTCAACGCCAACACTGCCATACTGAAAGGCGCAGATAAATCACCCGTATTTTCCCGCCCCAGTCCTAAAAACTGCTCTTTGGGCAAGCCAAAGATTTCTGCATAGTACCCCAGGTAGTACAAAACTTTATCGGGAGAAAACAAGTCAATACCCGCGGGTACTGGCGTGTGAGTGGTAAAGATATTGCTCGAAGCCACCACTTGTTTAGCTTCGGCATAACTCAGTCCTTCTTCCTGAATCAGCAGCCGGATGCGTTCTAGGGCGGAGAAGGCCGCGTGACCTTCGTTCATGTGGTAGGCGGTTACGTTTAGCCCCAAGGCTTTGAGCATTTGCACGCCACCGATCCCCAGCATGATCTCCTGGTGGATACGCATGTCGATGTCGCCACCATAGAGTTGGTCTGTGATGTCGTGGTCGTAGGGATTATTGGGTTCAATGTTGGTGTCTAGGAGATATAAAGGCACCATTCCCACTTGTACGCGCCAAACTCTGGCGTAGACCTTGCGCCCTGGATATTCTACCGCAATCCGTAGTTCTGAACCGTCGGGATTGCGCTCTAGGTGCAAAGGCATATTGTAGAAATCGTTGATGGGGTAGCGTTCTTGCTGCCAACCATCAGCATTGAGATATTGGGCAAAGTAGCCTTGCTGGTAGAGCAAACCTACACCTACAAGGGGTAGACCCAAGTCGCTGGCAGATTTAAGGTGATCCCCCGCCAGAACGCCCAAACCTCCAGAATAGACGGGCAAGCAATCTACAAGTCCAAATTCCGCCGAAAAATAGGCGTAGCATTCTTTTGGTTTATTTTCCCGTTGTTTCTGGTACCAGGTGCGCTCTTGCAAATAATCTTCTAACTGACGGTTAGCTCGATCCATTTGCGCGAGGAAGCCTTCATCTTCGACAACTTCCAAAAGCCGCGTCTGAGAAATAGTACCCAGCATCAACACCGGGTTATGGCGGCTAGACTCCCACAGGTCAGAATCTAAACGACGAAATAAATCTTTAGTCTCAACGTTCCAATCCCAGTGCAAGTTATATGCCAGCCGCCGCAGCGGTTCGAGTCGCGGCGGTAGCGAGGGAGAGACATTGAATGTGCGAATTGGCTGCATAGGTTGGCAAAACTCCAAGTTTAGCTATGGTTATTGTTTACTTTCTTTACCAATGTTGCCAATTCTCTATAGCTTAGTTTGTGAAAAAGCCATGACTTTTTTAAGCATTGAGAATTTTTCTTAACCTCTTTGCTAGAGTTTACACTAAGGTATTTTTTATTCTATGCGTTACTTTCAGCCATGTACTTGGTATATGAAAATTTAACCATTTACTGGCATGTATCATTTAATATAATTGAGTTTTTAATAAATTATTTATATTTATTTTATTATTCCTTTTGGGGATCAATTATCGTGCCTTATCGGAGCTGAAATATTATCATCCCCATTGTAATGATCGGAAAAAATTAATTATTTTTTAATAAAATGCTCCTGGTATTGAAGTTATCACAATGCATAAGTTAGGTTAACCTAGTTATGCGATCGCATGACATTGTTTCACCCAGGCGGAAGCTGTTGTTGAGGAAAACTGTAGTCAGGAGTTCAGCAGAAAAAGCGATGTCTACGACGGGTTACGCCTACGCCAACCACTTAGTATCAAACAAACCTTGATACTACAACAGTAAAACAATTCACTCTTCTGTTAAGTTGGCATAATAAAACCAAACTATGTGAAAAAAATAAACTCCACTAAAATGCTGATTACTGTTACCTATTGCCTATTGCCTATTGCCTTATCCCCACGAAAATTATTTAAGCCCAGTTACTTATCTTATGCACCTAGTGAAGGCTGATCCTTAGTATTTTTTGACATTGTGAGAGCTATAGCTGCTGCATAAGCAATCTCCGCTGCCACTTGATAAGCATGTTTAATACTTGATGAAGCGTCCTTCGTTTTAGGAGCAGGCGAAATTTTTTTACGCCGTGATTCTTGCTTTACATCACCTGCAACAACCGATCGCTGTAATAATATCCAAGCATCTAGATCTTCGGAATCATAATCACTTTGAATTAGCGATCGAATTTCCTCTTCAGCTACAATACTCAAATAACCGGTAGCTAGAGCTTCTTCTACAAGTTGTTTAATTAAAGCCATAATTTAGACCAAGTGTGTGAGTTAAAATCGATACCTCAATTTCTCCAATTGCATCTTGCCTTGTCAACTTTTCCCTGAAACTCGGATACGTTTTAGCTTTCCATAAAATTTATAACAAGCACACCCAAGCACGCATCACCCGCTTGGCTCACCCATTTGGGTGATTTACAAATTTTGAGATATAAGTAACAGGGAAGAAGCTAATTTTTAGGTTTTTGTTTTTGCCAAAAAGAGGGTGTGATTCAGTATAGTAGATATCATTTTAAATTTAACAAAAACTAAAATTTTTTTTAGACTTCAGTGACGGTATAAATATCATTAGTCATTAGTCATTAGTCATTGGTCATTAGTCATGATTTACCCTCTGCCCCTCTGTCCCTGTTACCTGTGCCCCTGTACCCCGCGTCTCTACTCCCTAATTAGCTCGTAAAAAACTTAGCTGATTTCCATAATTTTTATCAGTAAATAGCCTGAAAAATAACTTATTTCAGGAAGATTGCTCCACTAAAAATAAAATGTGTTATCGTTAAGAACAATTGTAATTAAAAGCCATTCATCTAATTAATAAGAATGAATTGGTTAGTCTGTAAATCATCCGTGTGCAACATGATTGGAGCAGCATACTCTAGAAATTCGTTGCAAGAAAGCCGTCATAGCAGTCGGGGAAGCGCTTACTTGTTTGCACCGATGGTTAACTTCAATGTGATGGCCGATGTGGGAGATAATCCACCTTAAATTGGATTTGATTTGGGCAGAATTACCCATGAAAATCCAACAATAATTACATATCCTGCTAGACATAAATTTCTTTGAGCTTTGAAATAGTCTAGTCAAATGTATTTTTGTTGCCAAATAGCTTGTAGGACTGAGTTGTTTTAAAACACTCACATAGCCTGAGAATAAATAACCTTCAGGTAAACAACTCTATGCGTAGTTGTGTAACAAGCTTTTAAAATTTTTAGCCCAATAAGCAAAACAGTAACCTATCTCAACGAAAAAATATTCCTATCAGACAATTTAATAGTCTGAACTTTGACTCTGCAATGCGTCTTTTGAAAAATCAGCAAAACTTTTGCGTAAGCTTACTAGTGCCAAAGCATATTAGGTGAGTAATCATACTGCATTAAAGTTAAAAAATTGCTCGTATAGTTCAAGTCAGACTTTGGTTGTTCCAAATTTGAAAGCCATGTAAAAAATCTAGGGAATACAGTAATACCGCTAATTTAAATTAGGTATTAAGACATACCAATACTAATGGTATGGGCACGAGATTAGGATACAGCCCAAAAAAAGCTTCAAAACTGTCAACCACAATTGATTGAAGAGATATGTAACCATGCGTAAAGACCAATATTTCTCAAAATTTCAACGCGCCCAAGAACTTTTAGTAACTACAGTCTTCGGAGATCTTCCGACACTCATTCTCGGGCCAAAGTTGCGAAATTTAGTATATCGTACTATTTTTGCCAAAATAGGCAACCCAGTTTATATCCAAAATGGTGTTGAATTTAACGGTACTTCTTGTATTGAAATTGGCAGTGGAGTATATATTTTTAAAGGTGTGCGGTTGGACGGCAGTGGACACAAAAATAATAGAATTCATCTAGGAAATAGAGTTGCTATTGAACGTTACGTTGATATCGGGTGCTTGGAAAATACGTATATCCATATTGATGAAGACACCTTCATTGGCCCCAACGTATGTATTGAAGGGCCAGGAGACATTAAAATTGGCAAACACTGTATGATTGCAGCCCACTCAGGGATATATGCTAATAGTCATAACTTTAGCGATCCAATGCAACCGATAAAATCCCAAGGTGTGACTCGTAAGGGAATTGCGATCGAGGATGATTGTTGGCTAGGGCATGGAGTAACAGTATTAGATGGCGTTACCATCGGTCAAGGCAGCGTGATTGGTGCGGGAGCAGTTGTGAATAAAGATATTCCCCCTTTCTCCGTTGCTGTAGGCATACCTGCACGAGTAATCAAAAATCGAATTGGTAAGGAACTAGCAAAACTTTAGGGTAAATGTTGACTAATGACTGAGAAATAGATATGGTAAGTGTTTTCTCTAAACTCTACTTTTTGGGAAACTTATATTGTTAGTCAACGTCTCAAGAATAGCCAGTCTCTGAGTTATTTTTTAGAGACATCTAGCAAGTCAGACACGCACCATTTTCAATAAACTTGGGTATTAGGAGTGCTGGGTTAGGAGTCGTAGGGGCGCAAGGCCTTGCGCTTTTACCCCGTGGTCTATTTAGCTGAAAATAGCCGTAACATCTTCTACACCCCTGATTTCCTCGCATCCTCTAGTCAATACTCAACAGTCAACAGCCAACACTCCCCAGAATCTGGTCTCAAAAAGGGACGAGATGTGGGTAATATAAAGTAGCTACTTTTTCTGCATGGCAGATACTGAAACAAAAGCTGTCTTTGTTATACCCGTTGGAGATGTTTGTATGGTGACTTTAAAAATCGTTGTTTATATTGTTGTTGCCTTCTTTGTAGCTATCTTCGTCTTCGGATTTTTGTCGAACGACCCAGCTCGTAACCCCGGCCGTCGCGACTTGGAGTAAAACAGCGATAAATTATCCACAACTTTGGAAGGCGGAAAATACTCAACGCCACGGAAACTTACTAGGTTAAAGTTAGTAAGTTTCCTGCTCCAAGTAGCAGAAGGCGACAGTCGAAAGGCAAAATGTATATTCATGCTTTTGTTCGCCATTTGGCTGTTTGTTAGCTCGGTTTTGCTCAAATATGCTTCATCCAGTTCTGCCGCCCGATCCGCCTCCTATTCTCGAACCTTTACAAATTGCCAATCCTGTCTTATCTGTTAGTGACACTAAGTCTACTTCAGGTATAAAGACTCGGATCCGCTTAAACACAGGCAAATCCAAGCATGACAAGGATTTAGCTCAGTTGCCGATCGCAGGTGAGACGAAAAGTTATCCGCGATCGCCAACTTCGCTCGACTCAACTGCTGATGAGGTGCTAGTTGCCGAAACTCCATCTCCACCCAATCCACCAGAAACTTTCCCGCCAGAATTTTCTTCTGGTAGCGCCTCCCAAAGTGCGGCACTTCTAGGGCAATCTCTAGAAGTTGGTTATCCCACGCAGGAAGTTCAGACTTTTAATCTTGCTGAAAAAGAAGATACAGAGGTAGACAGACGCAAAGACGGGGAGACGCGGGGACAGGGAAAAACAGAAGTTGGAGGATCTGAGGAACTTCAACAGCGATCGCCAAATCCCGACTCCAATAACCAAGAAAAACAAACCTCATTAGATTCTCCTCTCTCCACGTCTCCCACTCCCCGCGTCACCGCTTCCCCTCCTCCTGTTTCTGCATCCAATTCTCAATCAGTACAAAATTTAATCCAATTCAAGTCTCGCAACCCAACAAACAAACTTTCTGCCCCCTTCACCGTAGAATTCTATTCCCAAACCCAAACACCAACACCTACGCCACAAGTAGACACAACAAATCAGCCACAAGCGCCAGCTACTACGCCGCCAGCCGCCACACCGAGAATTGTCGAAGTAACTTCAGATCGGCAGGAGTATGACGAACAACGGCGGATTATTACAGCTGTTGGTAATGTGGTTGTCCGATTTGATGGAGCGGTAGTAGATGCCGATCGCCTACAAGTCAATTTGGATAACTTGATTGCTGCGGGGGAAGGTAATGTCGTTCTCACACGGGGGGATCAAGTACTGCGGGGACAACGTTTTACCTATAACTTTGTTCAAGATAGCGGGGAAATGCTAAATGGTAGAGGGGAAATTTTCGTACCCTCAGCGAGTACAGACTTTGCTTTCTCATCCACAAACATAACTGCTGGTGGAGTACCACAACGCCTGCCGAGCGATGGCATTACAGCTAATCAGCCGCTTTCAAGTGTCAGCAGTCCTGGAGGAATCGATATCACAGTTGGTGCTGGTCAGACAGAAGCTAGCAATCTCCCCCCCCCGAAAGCTGGGGGTGCAGTCAAGCGCTTGAGATTTGAAGCCCAACAAATAGACTTCTATCCCCAAGGCTGGCAAGCAAGCAATGTCCGCATCACTAATGACCCTTTTTCCCCCCCAGAACTAGAGTTACGTGCAGATAAAGTCACTTCCACGCGGGAATCCCCCTTGGTAGACCGCATCCAGACACGGGGACAGCGTTTAGTATTAGATCAAACGATTTCCTTACCAATTCCCGTAAATGAGCGGACGATTGACCGTCGAGAGCGGGATGTTACACCCTTTATAGTCTCTCCCGGCTACGACGGAGAAGACCGAGGTGGTTTCTATGTTGAGCGTGGCTTTCAAGTCATCGATACAGAGCAGACACGCTGGACAATCACGCCCCAGTTATTTGTACAAAGGGCTATAGAAGGAACGGATAACTTAAGCGGAATATTTGGTGTCAGAACCAGGATAAATTCTGTTTTGAGTCCACGAACTGTAATTCAAGGTACTGGAGAGTTAACCAGTTTTGACTTCGACAACGTAGAAGACAGTTTTCGGGCGAATTTGGGATTGCGCCAAATATTAGGCGATCGCCTGCCTCATTTGTTGAATTTGCAATATAATTACCGCGATCGTCTCTACAATGGCAGCCTTGGTTTTCAAGACGTTCAGAGTAGTTTTGGTGGTCTGATTACCTCTCCTGTGATTCCTTTAGGGAAAAGTGGCATCAACCTTAGCTATCAAGCAAGTGCCCAGTATATCGATGCCAATACCGATCGCTTAGACTTACTAGAACCAGTGCGGGAAAACAATCGCATCTCACTAGGTCGCCTACAAGCCAGTGCTGACCTCAGTACTGGGTTCCTGCTATGGCAGGGAAAACCATTACCACCGACATCCAGTGAGGGATTACGATACACAGCTACCCCTGTAGTTCCTTACTTACAAGCGATCGCTGGCGTCACGGGTACCAGCAGTTATTACAGCAATGGAGATAACCAAAGCACCCTAACTGGTAGAATTGGCTTACTAGGACAAATTGGTAATTTTTCTCGACCCTTTTTCGACTATACTGCGTTTAATATTAGTTATTCTCAAGCTTTAAATAACGGATTATCACCTTTTTTATTCGATCGCTCCGTTGATAACAAAATATTGACTGCTGGCATTACACAGCAAATCTATGGGCCTCTACGTTTAGGCTTTCAAACATCAATTAACTTAGATACAGGTAAAGAAACTAGCACTGACTACATAGTGGAATATAGCCGCCGCACCTATGGCATTACCTTGCGTTACAATCCAGTACTGGAGCTAGGTGCTGTAAGCTTCCGAATTAGTGATTTTAACTGGAGTGGTGGCGCCGATCCATTTTCTGAAATTAAGCCAGTAGTAGGCGGTGTGCAACAGAATTATTAATCAAAATTGCAATGGGGCATTGGGTATGGGGCAAGGGGCAAGGGGCAAAGGGGAAGGGGGAAAGGAAAGATCTCTGTTTTCCCTTTAACCTTTACCCTTTTCCCTTAGCGAAGCCATGCCCCATACCCCATTTCTATGATTCGGGATTTAAAGGCAAAATTACTGTAAATGTAGTACCGACATCAACTTGGCTTGTAAAGTTAATTTGACCTCCGTGAGCATCAACGCATCTTTTAACGATAACTAACCCCAATCCAGTGCCTTGAATTGATTGGACATTCGAGGCTCGGTAGAATGATTCAAAAAGTCGGGCTTGGTCTGCTTCAGGAATACCAATGCCTCGATCTTGAATATAAAAAATTGCTACTTTATCCGTAGGATCGCATATTAAATCGAATTGAATATTGTCACCTCTAGGAGAATATTTGATTGCGTTTGACAGTAGATTTCCGAACATGTAATGTAAAAGCCGTTCATCCATCACAGCGTTCGTATTTTCAGTATGACAAGTAAAAATAATTTGACTTACACTATTTATAACAGTAGAAAAATCGTCGATTAGTTCTCTACAGAATTGTTCTAAGTTAATTGGAGCAGGATTGCATACGAGTTTTCCTGCCTCCGCATGGCCCATAAATAGCACCTCTTCCATGAGTTGGTTCATGGATTGTACTGCTCCTTGAATGCGGTTTAAATAAGTGCGTCTTTTAACATCTGTCAAATGCGAACCTTGAATTTCTATGAGTTCTACTGCCGTTTGAATAACTGTTAAGGGATTACGGAATTCATGAGATACAGTCGAGATAAATAAAGACTTAAGACGGTTAAGTTCTTGCTCCTTTTGTAATGCTTGCTCTAGCAATTGTGCTTGACGCCGTTCGCTAAGATCCCAAAAAACAACTACTACACCATTTATCTGGTCGGGACGCCGCCTCAGCGGTGAAGCACTATCGCCAATGGGAACTCTTTTTCCGTCCCTAGTAATCAAAGATGTGAATTCTCCCAAATAAACAACCTGTTGTTCTCGCAGTACTCTTGTGACTGGATTTTCTAAAGTAGCTTCTGTAACTTCATCGACAATATGAAAAATATTTGACGCCTCATTTCCTAAAGCATCTTCTTGCTGCCATCCAGTTATCGCCTCAGCAGCGGGATTCATGAATGTCACCATTCCTTGCTCGTTAGTGGCAATTACAGCATCACTCATGGAGTTTAAAAGAGTTGCTAACTGATCTCGATGCTCCCGCAACTCACGTTCTAACTGGTGTTTTAACAAACCGATTTCAATAGCTATTCTTAAATCTTTTGTCGTAAATGGTTTAACAATATATCCGAAAGGTTGAGTAACTTTTGCTCTCTCTAGAGTATTTTCATCACCATAGGCAGTGAGAAAAATCACGGGAACATCTAGCTGTTCGCGAATATGAGCGGCAGTAGCAATACCATCCATTTCTCCTTTCAGGATAATATCCATTAGTACTAGTTCTGGTTGAGTTTCCCACGCCTTAGCAATGGCAACTTTTCCAGAGGAAGCTGTACCTGTGACGGTGTATCCTAATTGGCTGAGTTGGCTGGCAATAGTTCTAGCCACAATCACTTCATCTTCAACGACTAAAATCCTAGCTTGAGGCATTTGATATTTACTAATCCAAAGTTAACTGGGTGAATTGGATTTTGAATACTGTTCCACGATCGCGTTCTAGAGTAATCTCACCTTCGAGTTGTTCTGTAACTAAGTCATACACTAAAGAGAGGCCCAAAGAACCAGTATTTCTCCAATCTAAATTATCTGGTAAACCAATACCATTGTCTTGGATAGTCATCTCGATACTCTTATTAAGATTTCGTAAAGTAATATGAATTGTGCCTGCTTGTTGATTCGGAAAAGCGTGCTTGAGGGCATTGGAGATTAATTCGTTAATCACTAACCCACAGGCAATGGCTTGGTCAACATTCAAACTAACTGAATCTATATCAGTTTCTAGACTAATTCTCCCGGGAATTATTTGATAAGAAATTAACAGACTGGCTGCCAAATTATGGATATATTCACCAACATCAATTTGTCCAATGTTAGTAGAAGTATATAAATTTTTGTGAATTAGAGATATTGACTCGATGCGGTTTTGACTTTCTCTGAGAACTTTAATAACTTCTGGATCTTTAATTGTATGAGACTGGAGTTGCAATAAGCTAGAGACAATCTGCAAATTGTTTTTAACTCGATGATGTACTTCTTTTAAGAGAACTTCTTTTTCAGCCAACGCGCTTCTGAGCTTGAGTTCAACTTTTTGTCTTTGAATAAGTTCAGTTTGAGCTTGCTCAAAGATGCTAGATTGTTGAATGGCGATCGCCAACTGTACTGTAACTCCATCGAGCAAATCTAATTGATTTTCTTCCCACTCCCGAAAGCGAGAACATTGGTGAGCGATTAGTAAACCCCAAATGCGCGAACCAGGGTTTTGAGAGTTTACTTCTAGTAAAATGGGTACAACTAAATTTGCTTTGACATCAAACCGTTCTAATAGCTCAATATGACACTCAGTTAGTCCAGCTTGATAAATATTAGCGATCGCTCGTTTGCGTCCTTGATAATACTCTACTCCTGCGCCTTCTTGAAAACAAGTATCATGAATTTCTACGCCTAAGGAAACCGTCCATCCAGGCTCTACAGATTCTGCCATAATTGTGCCGATCATCTCTCGGTTAAACTGATAAACTACCACTCGTTCAACCTTGAGCAAATCTCGCACTTCTTCAACTGTTGCATTGAGAATATCTTGCAGATTCAAAGATTGACGAATTCTTTGAGCAACAGTCCTCATCAATTGCTCTCGTTCGGCTTGAGCAATAATCGCAAGTTCACTTTGCTTACGTTCTGTGATGTCTTGTCCAATACCGATAATTTGACCATTTGGCAGGTTAACATTAGTCCAAGATGTATCTAGCAAATGGCCATCCCGCACCCGAACTCTAAAGTCACCCCAATTGCGTTGAGCAGACTGAATAAAATTAATCACATGCTGACGATATTCGGGATTAGGATATAAGACTTCTAGAACATCAGCATTTTGAAAATCTTGGAATTTCCAACCTAGAACATTTTCCCACTCTTGGTTCACCCACTGAAGTTTACCATTAGAATTAATGAGTGCAATCATCAACGGTATATTTTCAAAAATTAACCGCAAGAATTCATTTTTTTCTTGAAGTTTTGTTTCAATATTTTTGCGGTCGTTGATATCATAAAATACTGTTAAAATTGCTGCTTCATTGTTAAAATTTAAATATTGTAGTGAAGCGATTGCCCAAAAAGAAGTACCATCTGCTCTTTTTAATTCAAGTTCATAATTCCGAATATAACCATGTTTCTTTAAGGCTTCTAACAATGTTTTAAAATCTGTTAAATTATGATATAAGTCTAATAAATGTTTGTGGTTAATTAAATCTATTGGAGAAAATTTAAAAGTTTGAATTAATTCCTGATTAGCATATAAAATCAAACCATCAGCTACACGTGAAATAATTAATGGAACAGGAATAGCTTCAAAAATGGCTCGAAATCTAGCTTCACTTTCTTGAAGACTTCTTTCTATTCGTTTATGTTCTGTAACATCTTTTATATTAACTAACTGAGCTTTATGATTGGCATAGTCTATTGGATGTGAGGCAATTTCTACATCGATGATGTTTCCATCTTTTTGACGATGTTGCAATTGTTCACTAAAATCGAAACTACAATCTTTTTGTCCGCAATATTCCGACGTTAGAGGCACATATTGTGAAAAAATAATATCAGTTATTCGCATTTGTAAAAACTCTTCTCGCGAATAACCATAGTGGACAATAGCAGCTTCATTTACATCTAAAAATCGCCGACTATTTTCGTCAAATATCCACATGGGATTAGGATTTTTAGTAAAAATAAGATTAAAACTTTTTGGGCTATCATCAATAATTTTTTGCCGATGTAACTCTAAATGGATAATTATTTGTTGAGCCAAATTTTGTAAAGCTACTTGCTCCTTAAGATTTAAGTCTCGTACAGCAAAATCAATCACACAAAGAGTGCCTAATGCAAAGCCATCAGAGGTAATTAGAGGAACTCCTGCATAGAAGCGAAAACCATTATTTGATGTTACTAAGGGATTTGTGGCAAACCGTTCATCCTGCAAAGTGTCAGGAATGATTAATATTTGATTTTCCAAGATTGTATAATTACCAAAGCAAATGTTTCGCGCCACTTGCGATATTGTGACTCCAATTTTTGACTTGAACCATTCGCGTTCTGCATCCACTAGAGTAATCAAAGCAATTGGTGTTTCACAAAAGTTAGCAGCTAGTTGAGCTAGTCCATCAAAAACTTCTTCTGGAGCTGTATCTAAAATTTGATACTGATTAAGTACTTCTAATCGTTGACTTTCGTTTTCAGCAGATAGCATCAATTTTTATTTATAAAGACCTTTTTTATCCTTGATTTTGATATAATTAAATTGAAAAAACGGTTTTAATCCGTAATTATTGTTTTTATAAAATACTTATTTTATTGTCTTATATTAATTAAAAAATAATATGATTTTTAATTAATATACTTTTTGAAAAATTAATAATTTTTGCTCTAGAGCCTTTCTGAAATATTAATTGTACTTGATTATAAATAAATTTTTAATCAATTAAACAACTTTTATAAAAAAACAAACAATCTTCACCAGTATTTTTTAGGTATTACAAAGTGATTTATATTACAAAAAAACAGCCTGTTATCAAGGTATTAAGGTGCTGAAAAAATAAAAGTAAAATCATATACAAAAATATTTGCCACCAAAAATTTAGCGACGAAATCGAGCCGCTCCAGAGGCAAAGAAATCAGAAAATTTCTGTTACCTCTGCTGGGAGCGGTTAGTTCTATCTTGGGCGTCCAAATGTAGTGATATATAAAACAGCTTCATCAGCAGGAATACCCAAAACTTCATTTACTTGGTTATCAAAGAATCCACCGATGCCACTAACGCCTATATTTAGATGCATTGCAGCTAAATTCAGCCGTTGTCCTAAATGGCCGGCATCCATATGTAAATAACGGTAAACGCGATCGCCATACTGAGCGATCGCAGCCTTAAGATCGGCTGTATGAAACAGCACCGCTGCTGCATCTCGTCCTAATTCTTGTCCCAAGCAGAGAAAATGTAACTCTCGGCGGAAATTTTTAAACCGAATTTGGCGTAATTCTTGAGCTTTGGGCGCGTAATAATAACAACCAGCTTCCAGTCCTTTGACTCCACAAACAGCAATAAATGTTTCTATTAAATTCAGGTCAAAATAATCTGGAGAAATATCTAAATTTTGGTCAATGTAACTTTGCGGTTGATAGGTGAAATCAAGTAAACTTTTCAGTTCATCAAAAGTTAAATCATCACCATTGTAAGCGCGGGTAGAACGCCGCTTATACATAGTCATTTCCAAGTCTGAGAGTTTTTCTCCCCACTGTATAGGTGTAGTGGTGGTGGGAATTTTCAAACAGAAAGGAAAATTATATTTATCCTCCAAAGATTTTTTTTGTTTGATAGCTGGTAAATTGAGCTTGCCAGTTACACCTGGTTGAATTTGGGTGTGTTTGTGGAAGTATGTCAGCAGTTCGCCATCGGGAATTTGTGGATAACTTGTTTCAGTGGCAGAAGGTAAAGCAGTGCATCCCAAAGGCAGATTTTGATTAATATCTAACAAATCTGCCATAGGTAGAATAGCGATCGCACCTTCATGTTGTGAATCAATATAGAGCAAATCATTTATTGATTCATCTACAAAACCGCCGATTAAATGGGGGCGATAATCAGTAATCGCACCAGCTAACTCGATATTACCTAAAAGGTGACCCGTATCCAGAAAAATCCGACGATAAGCCCGGTCTTCATAGCGCCAAGCAGAACGATAGAAAACCGCCGTCACAATAATTGCCAATTGCGTAGTTTCTAGGGAAGGATGCCAAAAACAAGCTTCTTGTAGAGTTTGCCAAACATTGTTTTCCCAATAATGCATCAGCGAATGAGTCCGGCATTGGTAATTATACAGACCTGGAGGTAATAACGGCGTACCACGGGAAACCAAATACACCTCCGCAGGGTACAAACCGCCAGCACTCGGAGCCGCACGTAAATAAACCGCACTTCCCATAGAAGGCATTCTCGCCGTTAGTCCATAGCTGCGAAACAGCAACCGCGACAGTCTTTGCCACCATTGAGCATCTCGATTATTAGCAAATGCCTCTGGTTTTTCTTGGATATAAGGTTTGAGATCGTAAGTAGAGCCAATTTTGTATTCCTTGAAAGGTACTGGCTGCTTAGCCCAGTCTAACCTTTGAGTTTTCAAAGCGAGAGTCTCAGGGTCGTATTTAGTCCGTTCGTGATAATGCTGAGCAAGTGATTGGTGTAATTCTGGCATAGTACTTTCAATATCCTTAGGGCATCCTTATATTTAGATCTTGGCATTCATCAGTCTCATTATTTCGTGTCAATTAGTACAATCCTCAGACTCACAAAGTGGTATTTGCTAACTGAATTGGGTATGGGGCAGGGGGCATGGGGCATTGGGCATGGGGAGACAAATCAATTCAAAATTCAAAATTAAACAACTTCTGCCTTCTGCCTTCTACCTCCTGCCTTCTGCCTCCTGCCTCCTGCCTTCTGCCTCCAATGCCCTATATCCCTTCTTTCGCAGTACGATATAAACGCAAAGATATCTCGCCACAGATGGATGTGCAATGATGCCTGTACGTCAGACTTTATTAAAACCTGATATCCAACTTTCCTATTTAGAGTGGAACCAGGGTCAAGAGCCTTTACTGTTGTTACATGGTTTAGGTGACCATGCTCTTGTGTGGTCTAATTTGGCAGATTACTTGGCGGCAGATTACCACATAGTCGCACCAGATATGCGTGGACATGGCGAAAGTAGTAAACCAGAGAAAGATTATAGCTTTGAGAGTGCGATCGCAGATCTAGAAGCACTCATGGAGAGCCTCGGATGGACTTTTGCCCATATTGTTAGTCACTCTTGGACAGGTAAATTAGCCGCCATTTGGGCAAGACAAAATCCAAAGCGTTTACGAAGTATGGTTTTAATCGATCCAATTTTTATCTGGAAAATGCCTAACTTCTTCAGGCTAACTTTTCCAATGTTGTATCGCTTCTTGCCTTTTCTTAAAAGTATGGGCCCCTTTGCTAGTCACGAAGAAGCCGAACAGCAAGCACGAAAATTAAAGCAATATCAAGGATGGAGTCATCTACAACAGCAAGTCTTCCAAGCCGGAATTGAGCAAAAAGCCAATGGTAGTTGGGGGAGCAAATTTACTATTCCCGCCCGCGATGGAATTTTTGAAGCGGTAATGCAAGTGCCTGGTTTTACAATTCCCCTTGATACCCCTGCCCTCTTCATCCAACCAGAACAGGGACTGAACCGCCAAAATTGGCAAATTCAACCCTACAAAACCTATCTGAAAAACTTACGCATTTCCCAAGTTCCCGGCAATCATTGGCCATTTTTGACACAACCAGAGCCATTTAACCAAACCGTAGCAGCATTCTTAGCAGAACACAGATCAAAAATCTCATGATTATTTAAACGGGATTATCCCACAACAACAGAAGAATTAAGATGAGCGATCTCTAAGGGCATTGGGTATGGGGAAAGGGAAAGGGGTAAGGGGAAAAGGGGAAAGATTAAATTTATTCCTTTTCCCTTTAACCTTTAACCTTTTCCCCAGCCCCCCTGCTCCCCTGCTCCCCAGCCAGCCCCCCCCCCCCCCCCCCCCCCCCCCACCCCCCCCCCCCCACCCCCCCCCCCCCCCCCCCCCCCCCAACCCCCCCCCCCCCCCCCCCCAAAAAAAATTTTTTTTTTTTTTGGTTTGGTTGAACAAAAAACCCAAAAAAAAAAAAAAAACCAGTTTTTTAAAATTTTGGTTTTGAATGGGGTTTTGGT
>JAVRCH010000180.1:0-8023 GCA_034530795.1 Nostoc sp. DedQUE12a | reverse complement strand
TGTTAATGAGTTAAGGGGGCATAGGGCATAGGGCATGGGGCATGGGGCATGGGGAAAGGGAAAAGGGTAAGGGGAAAAGAGGAAAGATTAAATTTATTTCCTTTTCCCTTTAACCTTTTCCCTTTAACCTTTTCCCCTGCCTCTTCTACCTAATCCGAAGACCCGCCACTACGTCTTCCCAGTTCAAAAATGCCACAACTAATACAAGCAAGTATGCCTAAGCTGATTCCCCAGCTACGTCCTAAACTGATTTCTACACCCCAATTGAACAAAGCGCCGAGTACCAAGAAAGGCACAATACTAAATAGTGAGGCGTAGAAAGCGTTTTGGGATTCTCTCGCTTTCCGAGTTTTTTCAAATTCTGATTGACTAGTATAAAGCGATCGCTCGGCAAAGTTAAACCAGCGGTTGAGTTGCTCGATTACCCATTCAGTGGCTTTTGATAAACCTAGATATAACGCTAATGACCACAAACTCGCTCCAGCGATCGCGATCGTGTCTAATTCAAAGCGGAAAGGCAAAATTTCAGTCAGCATGTCTTGGGGAGTCCTGCAAGGGTCAGCTTTAGCTTTTAGTAGATGCTAAAAAAACCTCTTGTGCAATTTTAAGCATAAACGTTAACAAGATTTCAACTGTTTGAAAACTCTCTGACTACTAAGACTACTCCAACTTACTGAAAATTTTGGTCTATGGCTTAACTGTTGGCTGTTAAACAGAAAAAGTTTGTAGTATGTACTTGCAACATTTGTAATATTTATGTATTATAATACTACAGCCTCTCTAAAAGCCGTGTAGAACTAAGAAAGATAACACCAATGAGACGAATTGCTATTGCCGAAAATACCCTAAAAATTCTTAACATTGGTCGCTACATCTGTTCAAATGGCAATCAAGTTTATATCGCTGATGAATTACACCATTGTTTGAATTTGACAAAATGCTACAGCCCGGACAAGCTTTCTCATATCGAATCCCAAGCGCTCAAAAGCGTTCCTCGTTTCTCAGCTACTGAATTTGAAGTCAGGAATGAGACAACGCTGATGGGAGCAGAACGCACAGCCAAAAGCGGGAAATTTCAACAAGTTGGTGTTCTGAACTTTGCTTCAGCAAAAAACCCAGGGGGTGGATTTCTCAAAGGAGCGCAAGCACAAGAAGAGAGTTTAGCAAGAAGTTCGGCACTCTACAAAAGCCAGTTGAAATGCCGTGAATATTATGATTTCCATCGCTCTGAAAAATCGCTTTTTTACTCAAATTGGATGATTTATTCTCCGAGTTGTCCAGTTTTTAAAGACGATGATGGAACGCTATTAAAACAGCCGTATTTTGTAGATTTTATCACCAGTCCTGCGCCAAATGCTGGCATGATTCAAAGAAATCAACAGCAGTTAAACCTAAAAATACCTGAAGTTCTGAGTAATCGTACATCAAAAGTTTTGAGCTTGGCATCTGAGTGTGGTTGCGATGCTCTCATCTTGGGTGCTTGGGGATGTGGTGTCTTTAAAAATGACCCAACGATAGTTGCTCAAATCTTTGCAGATTTCTTATTACCAAGCGGTCAATTTTGGGGAAAATTTAAAAGTGTGATTTTTTCTGTTCTGGACAATAGCAAACAGCAAAGTACTTTTACAAAGTTTTACAAGCAATTTTCTGGTTAAATTGCATAATTTTTGAAAAAAGATCTGTTAAGTCAACATCAGTATTACAACAACTGATTTTAGTTGTTATTTTTTCACAATTAAGCAATAAACATGAGAGGAACTATGAAATTTCCTACATTACTCACATATAGAAATATTATTGCTGATATTACTCTGTTATTTGGAGTAGGGAATAAAGTACATCCAAACATTAGTAATAATAAAAAAATAATCAGCGCACCAGAAAATAATTACCATACTTTACCGAACTGCTCACCAAACACAGGTGCGATGAAATCATTCGATACCGCTTTTGTGGCTTATCAGATGATGGGACTTAACTCAGGCAGATCCCAAAAATAAAACGCCCAGCTTTATCAGGGATATTCTGACTAAAAAATTGTATCTTTGGCGCTTTTGTTGGCGGAACAAAAGCGCCAAAGCTAGGCTAAGAGGATGTTTGAAAAGTTTTGGGCGAATATAATTCGCTACTACACAAACAAAGTCCGCCTGCGCTGACTAACCAAAAATTAGGCCTTTCAAACCCACGCAGGTGGGTTTCGCCTGTGTAGCCGCGATTTCTAATCGCCTTTTCAAACAACCTCTAAAAACATTTTATGATTTAGTTCCTAAACTTGACATTGATTAAAAGGTTCTCGAATAAAATAAAGTGCATCACGTTTTTCAACTTCCATACCGCCTCTACTCCAGCTTCCCCAACGAGTTATAAATTTTTTCTGGCGATCGCCACGTTCAATCGCAACAGTAAAATTATTACGGAGTTCCCGATAACATCCATCTAAATTCGTCAAAGTTAAGTCGAGTGTTGGGATATTAAATTTATTCTCAGCTTTATTGACAACAAAAAATCCTTCACTGCCTCGTTCCATTAGCAATACAGTCGGACTATCAATGGCTGCTAAAACATTTTCTTTAATATTTTTTCCCTGATTCCCTCGTTGATGCATAATTTGACGAAATTTGACACCATATTTGATAAAAGAAGCATCTCTATTATTCCTATTTAGTATTAAAGGAGTGCCACTTTCTCTTGCCAGAACATAGGCTGTTGCTAGCAAAGAGTCTGAAGGATCGTTATAGGGGTTGATGGGATTGGAATTAATCTCGCGGAGAGTATCATGGTTACTGCCAAAGGTGACGCTACGGGAATCGTTTATGCTTGTAGGAAATCGCAGCGATCGCAAATCTCCTCCGAAGCTGAAGGCATTTTTCATTGAGTTGTAGAGAACAAAATCTGTAACAGCAGCAATCCAGTTATAGTTTTCTGCGCTGGTGTCGCTATCTGCAATTACCTCAAGATAATTCCATGCTTTTCCTTGACTATATAAATCTACATAGTCAATGTACTCTTTAATAACATCTGCTGGCATATGCTTAGCAGCATCAAACCGAAATCCATCAATTCCTAAATCTAGCAATTTTTTTAAATGAGTTTTTTGAATTGTTTTAACGTTAGTGGTAAATATCAAGTCAGGAAGTCCACCTAACCAACAATTAATTTCTGAATTTCTGTTGCCATCACCATAATTAATGCTACAAGGCTTTTTTCCTAAAAGGTTGGAGTTTGAATTAAAGTCACTCACAGAAAGACCCGGAAATTGAGTTAAATCTTCAAAATTTTCATTATCATCTAAATTAGCCATGTGATTAAAAACAACATCAGCAATCACTTTGACATTACAACTATGGGCTTGATTAATAAGTTTTTTTAAATTTAACAGCGAACCTCTACCTTCAATAATGCTGTAGTCTACAGGTTGATAACGCGCCCACCATTCTAGGGCGGGATTAGATTTTTGGGCTGGAGAAATTTGAATGTGAGAATATCCTTGGTTGGCAATTTCACATACAAACTTCTCAATATCACTGTAGTGTGAATTAAATGCATGAAAAATTGCCGTGGGTTTTTCTGCTGCTAATGTCTGAATAGGAAAGATACAAATTATGCAGATTACAAGGGCATAACTGAAGATAGTTTTTATCAAATACATCGCTACCAAACTTTCTGGTGTTTTACTATAGCAATCCTATTTGATTTGTGAAAATCGAGGGGCTTCAGATCCCCGACTTCTTTGAGAAGTCGGGAATCTTGTTGTTCGCGAATGATTTAGGACTGCTATAGATATTTTTCCAGACATGATTAATTATCTACACCAATAAACTAGCGTAGATGTCGTAGTTCGATTTTTTAATACTTTATAAGTCTCAAATTTAAATAAATATATATTGGACATCTTAAAAAAGTCTACCTATGATGCTCGTACAGGGATTCGATTGAGGCCAAAACAATGTCAGAGAATTTTAGAAGTAAAGTTGTCACACAAGGGGTGCAGCGATCGCCAAATCGCGCTATGCTCCGTGGAGTAGGTTTTCGGGATGAAGATTTTAACAAAGCAATTGTGGGTGTGGCTAATGCCTACAGCACCATCACTCCCTGTAACATGGGGATTAATCAACTAGCACTCATAGCTGAAGCGGGAATTAAACTAGCCGGGGCAATGCCGCAAATGTTCGGCACAATTACTATTAGTGATGGGATTTCTATGGGAACTGAGGGGATGAAATATTCCCTAGTGTCACGAGAAGTAATTGCTGACTCCATTGAAACCGTCTGTAATGGTCAAAATATGGATGGTGTCATTGCCATCGGTGGCTGTGATAAAAATATGCCAGGAGCGATGATTGCGATCGCACGGATGAATATCCCGGCTATCTTTGTTTACGGTGGGACAATTAAACCAGGACACTACAATG
Source organism: Nostoc sp. DedQUE12a (assembly GCA_034530795.1). Lineage (GTDB taxonomy): Bacteria > Cyanobacteriota > Cyanobacteriia > Cyanobacteriales > Nostocaceae > Nostoc. The sequence continues at coordinate 3,611 of JAVRCH010000180.1, read as the reverse complement.
GCCGCGACTTGACTATTGTGAGTTCCTTTGAGGCTGTGGGTGAATACAGTGCTGGCAAAATTGACGACACCGAACTGATGGAAGTAGAACGCCGCGCTTGTCCTGGTGCTGGTGCTTGCGGTGGAATGTACACAGCCAATACTATGTCCTCGGCCTTTGAAGCGATGGGTATGAGTTTAGCCTATTCTTCGACAATGGCGACGGAAGATGACGAAAAAGCCGATAGCACCGAAGAATCAGCGAAGGTTTTAGTAGAAGCAATTCGCAATCAACTGTTACCCCGACAAATTATCACGCGCAAATCTATAGAAAACGCAATTTCTGTAATTATGGCTGTGGGTGGTTCAACTAACGCCGTGTTACATTTTCTGGCGATCGCTCATGCAGCTGGTGTAGAACTTAATCTAGATGATTTTGAAACTATCCGCGATCGTGTCCCTGTTTTATGCGATTTAAAACCCAGTGGTAGATATGTCACCACAGATTTACATCAAGCTGGTGGTATTCCCCAAGTGATGAAAATGCTATTGGTGCATGGATTACTTCACGGTGACTGTATCACCATCACAGGTAAAACCATCGCCGAAATTTTAGCAGATGTCCCCGATGAACCACCAAGCGATCGAGATGTGATTCGTCCTTGGCATCACCCAATGTATGCTCAAGGACACTTAGCCATCCTCAAAGGAAATCTCGCTCCAGAGGGAGCAGTCGCAAAAATTACCGGGGTGAAAAATCCCTGCATTACTGGTTCTGCACGGGTATTTGATTCTGAGGAAGAATGCTTAGATGCCATCCTTGCAGGTAAGATTAAAGCCGGTGATGTAATTGTCATCCGCTACGAAGGGCCTAAAGGCGGCCCTGGTATGCGGGAAATGCTTGCACCCACCTCAGCAATTATTGGTGCGGGTTTAGGTGATGCAGTTGGGTTAATTACCGATGGACGCTTTTCCGGCGGGACTTACGGAATGGTAGTCGGTCATGTTGCTCCCGAAGCCGCTGTTGGTGGTGCGATCGCTTTGGTGGAAGAAGGCGATAGTATTACCATTGATGCTAATTCTCGGTTATTACAAATTAACATAGACGATCCAGAATTAGCCCGTCGCCGCGCCAAATGGCAACCCCGTCCACCTCGTTATACAAAAGGGATCTTAGCGAAATATGCTAAGTTAGTTTCCTCTAGCAGCGTTGGTGCTGTTACAGACTTGGATTTAACGTGAATTCGATGTACAGATTTTGACCCCATCCCCAGCCCCTCTCTTTAATGAGCTACCGTGTACACATAAGTCTTTTAGAGCTGTTGTGTAAGATACAGAAGGTTAATTTTTAATCTTCGATGCATCAAAGGTGCAAAGCGATGCAACAAAGGTGCAAGGCGATGCATCAAAGGTGCAAGGCGATGCATCAAAGGTGCAAGGCGATGCATCAAAGGTGCAAGGCGATGCAACAAAGGTGCAAGGCGATGCAACAAAGGTGCAAGGCGATGCAACAAAGGTGCAAGGCGATGCAACAAAGGTGCAAGGCAATGCAACAAAGGTGCAAGGCGATGCAACAAAGGTGCAGGTCAAGAGACTTGTGTGTACACCTTAGCTTTTAATGAGAGGGGAGCAAAAAGCCTAATTTTTCGTTACTCCTCCCTCTCCTCCAGGACTTACGCACAGATAACGGAAAATCGTAGACGCGGAGCGGCTTGCCGTAGGCTACCACAGAGGACGCAGAGGGCACGGAGAAATAAGAGTTTCAGAGACTTATTGCGTAAGTCCTGTCCTCGAACCAGAGGGAGGCTGGGTGAGGTCTATCGTAAATGCCTTAGGACACTTGGTTTGTGTCATTTGAACAAATGGATCGCAGTCGGGATTTATATCAGCTTAAAAGGTCAATGCTGAAATATACCAGCCAAACTGGCAACCATAATTAATAATTCATCTGGATCGAATGGTTTGGATAAGTACATTTGAAAACCCGTAAGTAGCGCTCGTCTTCGGTCTTCTTCTTTAGCATAAGCAGAAAGAGCGATCGCTGGTATTCTTCCTCCTTTATCTACTGGTAATGCCCTAATTTGCTGAATAAAGCTGTAACCATCTTCTTCTGGCATTCCTAGATCTGAAATCAGTATGTGTGGCATTCTCCGCTCTAGCACTGACCATGCCTCGGCTACTGATGCTGCTTGAATCACTAAAGCACCATGTTGTTCCAAGATGAAACTAACAAGGTCGCGTCCATCAGCTTCATCATCAACTACTAATATTTGTAAACCGTTGAGTAAAACTTGATTTTTTGCTTTTGCAGACATTGATTCTGCACCATGAGAAACATTTGAATTATTCATCAAAGGCAACCGCACACTGAAGGTTGCTCCTTGGCCAAGCCCTGGGCTTTCGGCGTGTACTGTTCCATGATGCATTTCTACTAAATGGCGGACAATTGCTAGGCCTAAACCAAGCCCTCCATAAGTTCGAGTCGTACTTGAATCTGCTTGACGGAAGCGGTCAAATATGTATGGCAATACGTCAGCCTGAATCCCAATACCCGTATCTTTGACCAAGAGAAGCGCGTCTGAACCTGCGGCTTGTAGCCAAACCTCTACTCGTCCTCCCGATGGTGTGAATTTAACTGCATTACTAAGTAGATTCCATAGCACTTGTTGTAAACGGCTAGCATCACCACAAACAGAACTGGCAGTGCGATCGAGCATAGACTCGATAGTAATATCTTTAGCCTCAGCTTGTGGTCTTACAGTTTCAATGGTCTCTGTAATTACTGAGATTAGAGAAAGTGGGCGCTTCTCCAGCCGCAGTTGTCCCCGAATAATACGTGACACGTCGAGCAAATCATCTACTAATTTCGCTTGTGCCTTGGCATTGCGTTCAATAGTTTCTAAGGCACGAGCAGTCATCGCCGAGTCCAGTTTGCCTTGACTAAGCATCTTAACCCAGCCCAGCATTGCATTGAGGGGTGTACGAATTTCATGAGAAAGCACTTGCAAGAATTCATCTTTCATGCGGTTTGCTGCCTCAGCCTCAACCCGTGCCGCCTGCTCGCGTATTCGTTCGGCTCTTTGGGCTAAAGCATCTTTACGCAGTTGGGACAACTCCAAGTTTGCTCGTATGCGTGCCAGCAGTTCTCGTGCAGAGAAAGGTTTAATCAGGTAATCATCTGCACCCATTTCTAGCCCTTCAACACGAGACTCCTCGCCTGCACGAGCAGACAGCAAAATAATGGGTATCTCTTTTGTAGCTGAATCGGCTCTTAACTCGTGTAACAACTGCAAGCCGTCCATTCCTGGCATCATGATATCGCTCAGTACTAAATCCGGTAGTTGTCTGCGGACTGCTGCTAAGGCGGCTACCCCATCTGTTACCGCTTCTACTTCATAATACGGCTGAAGTAGGTGCTTGAGATAATCGCGCATATCTGCGTTGTCATCAGCTAGGAGGATGCGGGCAGGGGAGGTGTGGGAGGTGTGGGAGGTGTGGGAGGTGTGGGGGGTGTGGGAGGTGTGGGAGGTGTGGGAGGATGGTGAAGAAATCTTTCCCCCCCCCCCGCCCCCCCCCCCCCCCCGGGCGGGGGGGGGGGGGCCCCCCCCGCCCCCCCCGCCCCCCCCCGCCTGC
>JAVRCH010000179.1:0-15561 GCA_034530795.1 Nostoc sp. DedQUE12a | reverse complement strand
ATACAGCAGATTTCATTTGCATGAGGTACAAATTGACTGGTTTTGAGGCAGGAGGTAGGGGGCAGGAGGCAGGAGGGAGAAGAAGAATTTTTATCTTTACTTCTCTAATTGTGTACCTCATTTAGTTGCAAACTGCTGTATCGTTTGGCAAGTACTCGATGGCAAATTGAGTTGGTTCTATTTGGAACAGGGTGAGTATCTAGAGTTGGCTAGTGATAGTAACGGAATTCTCCGAAGTCAAGTTTTTCCAGGGTTATGGTTAGCGGTTGCAGAGTTATTAGCAGATAATATGCAGTCGGTGTTAACTGTTTTACAAACAGGTTTGCAATCACCAGAACATGCAGCATTTGTCCAAAAACTAACGCCTTTTGCGTGAGGCGATCGCTTGTTGATCTGAGAAAATATTCAGGAGTGCGATCGCCTTTAATCAATTATTTGGGATACATGGCTACCAGAGCTAATAACCTTCGGGTAGCCGACTGTACAACAGTATGAACAAGCATAGGCCATATTTATAGTAACTATCCCTTAAACTTTTTCAACATAGACACACGACACTAGTTATAATTTCCTATAAGTTGAAAAAACTCTTAAGATTTAGCGTAATTATTACGCTTCTCTCACACCGACTAGCTGACAACCACATTAGGAGGACTATCTATGGCGCTTGTACCACTGCGGCTGCTGTTGGATCACGCGGCTGAAAACGGTTACGGCATCCCAGCTTTCAACGTTAACAATTTGGAGCAGATTCAGGCAATCCTGAAGGCTGCTGTCGAAACAGATAGCCCCGTAATTTTGCAAGCTTCTCGTGGCGCTCGTAATTATGCAGGAGAAAACTTTCTACGCCACCTGATTTTGGCAGCCGTAGAAACCTATCCTCAGATTCCCATTGTCATGCACCAAGATCATGGTAATGCCCCTGCTACCTGCTACTCAGCAATTAAGAACAACTTCACTAGCGTGATGATGGATGGTTCTTTGGAAGCTGATGCTAAGACTCCCGCTAGCTTCGAGTACAACGTCAGTGTTACCCGCGAAGTCGTAAATGTAGCTCATGCTTTGGGCGTCAGCGTCGAAGGTGAACTCGGTTGTTTGGGTTCTCTAGAAACTGGTGCTGGTGAAGCTGAAGATGGTCATGGCTTTGAAGGTACACTCGACCACTCCCAACTGCTTACCGACCCCGATGAAGCTGTTGAATTCGTAGAAGCAACCCAAGTAGATGCTTTGGCTGTTGCCATTGGCACAAGCCACGGTGCTTACAAGTTTACTCGCAAGCCAACTGGCGAAATTTTGGCAATCAGCCGCATTGAAGAAATTCACCGCCGTCTGCCTAACACCCACTTGGTAATGCACGGTTCTTCTTCTGTACCTGAAGATTTGCTTGCACTGATTAACCAATATGGTGGTGCAATTCCTGAAACCTACGGCGTACCTGTAGAAGAAATCCAAAAAGGTATTAAGAGCGGTGTACGTAAAGTAAACATCGACACCGACAACCGTTTGGCGATTACTGCTGCTGTACGTGAAGCTTTGGCTAAAAAACCAGAGGAATTTGACCCCCGTCACTTCCTCAAGCCTTCTATTACATACATGCAGAAGGTTTGTGCTGAACGCTATCAGCAATTTGGCACAGCTGGCAACGCAAGCAAGATTAAGCAAATTTCTTTGGAAGATTTTGCTGCTAAGTATGCTAAAGGTGAACTCAACGTTGTTACCAAATCAGCTGCAAAAGTTTAATTTTGACAACAAATAAATAGGGGCATAGTCCTGCTTTGCTCCTAAAAAACTGAGGATTTAAATGTTGTCAGAAACCGGGTAAACACCCGGTTTTTTGTTTTATACCGGTTCTCAATTATATGGAATACAGACCTAACCCCCAGCCCATTCCCTTGCAGGGAAGGGGAGCAAAATTCAGAGCCTCTCTCCTTTTAGGAGAGAGGTTTGGAGAGAGGTCAAAGTATATTGCTTCCATTCGAGAAGCCATTCATAAGGGCGGTATTGCTCTTTGCGTCCCCAGTCCCCAATCCCTAATCCCTAGAACACCCGATGTTGTAAAGATGGCATTTGACGGCGGACTTGTTCGAGCCTAGTGGGTTTGATTTCAGCGATCGCAATTCCCGGCTTTTCCCCAGCATCGGCTAAAATTACTCCCCAGGGGTCGATAATTACAGCGTGTCCGTGGGTTAGACGGCGAGCGTAGTTGTTGCCTGTTTGAGCAGGAGCAATAACGTAGGCGGTATTCTCGATGGCTCTTGCTTGTAATAATACTTGCCAGTGGTCTTTCCCAGTAAAGGCGGTAAAGGCGGCGGGAACGAATAAGATATCGGCTCCCTTATCTGCTAAATGGCGATACAGTTCTGGAAAGCGGACATCATAACAAATAGAAAGCCCTAAATTACCGAGTTTTTCTGAAAAATGCACTGGGGGTAGTTGTGTACCAGCTACAACAGTATTGGATTCACGATAGGTATTGCCGTCAGGGACATCAACATCAAATAAGTGTACTTTGTAGTAGCGGGAAAGTTCTTGACCGTTTGGATCGATGAGTAGAGTGGTGTTATAAACTTTGCCTGTATTATCTACCGGAAGTGGAAAGCTACCGCCCAAAATAGTAATTTGAAAGCGCTGAGCCATTTTTTTGAGGAATTTTTCACTTTCAATAGCGATGGTATCCCCTTGGGCGAGTCTGTCTTTTTCTTCTCCCATAAAAGAAAAGTTTTCTGGCAAACCTACCAATTCAGCACCTTGACGCACGGCAAGATCTATTAATTCTTCTGCCTGTGCCAAATTTTTTTGGAGATCGGGCACACTGGTTAATTGAATAGCGGCGGCTAAATAAGACTTCATAGATTCAACAACGAATAGTTGATTTATGGGAAATAGATTATCAAAATATATCGCTACTTCAGCATCTGTGAAACTTAATTAGAAATCCATGACTTGTTGCTTTTCTTGAACAAACTTATTATTCCTATTGTTTATTTTAATCTTCCTCTAGGTTCTAGCAAACTGAGCAACATTGCAATTAAGTTGTGAGCAAACCCTTCCTAAAGCTAGCAGCTCGTGGATATCTCTATTTTGGTTCAGACATTTATCGCTGTGTTTGTCTTGGCAGATGCTGTGGGCAATATACCGATTGTTTTAGTTTTGACTAAGGGTATGATGCCAGAAGAAAGAAACAAGGTCATAGATAAAGCAATTATCGTCGCGATCGCAGTTCTTTTACTGTTTGCCTTTGCGGGGCAAATAATTTTGAATTATCTAGAAATCAGTATTGGATCTTTGCGAGTAGCAGGAGGATTATTGTTACTGTTAATTGCTTTGCAAATGCTCCGGGGAGAATTAGATAGGCCGATTATTGAGGAAGGACGCGATGTCGCAATTACTCCACTAGCTTTACCCCTACTAGCAGGGCCGGGGACTTTGACGACGGTAATGTTGTTGATGTCGAAATCACACAGTCCCCATCTGGGTGTCGTCGTAGGTATCTTAGCCGCGATGTTTGTTACTTGGTTGATTTTGCGTTTGGCAAATCTGATTGACCAATGGATTGGTGCAGAAGGTGGAGTGATTGTGACTCAGCTTTTGGGTTTTCTATTAGCAGCGCTAGCAGTGGAAATTGGTAGTGCAGGGATTAAAGAGTTGTTTTTCAGCTAGAAAATTCCTACAAATCTTAAAAGATTCTTAAATTATGTACAAATATAAACAAGTTTGAAAGACTAGGAATTTAAGCCTTTCAAACTTGTTTACAAAAATTAACTTAAAGTGACAACAGTATATATGACTCAAGAGGATTTTGTTGCCAATTGAGTTTCAAAGATACTTTTCCAGAGTGGAAGCTAATGTAGTTTTAGGCACAGCGCCAACCACCATATCGACTTTTTGTCCACCCTTAAAAATCATTAATGTGGGAATACTGCGGATGCCGTACTGACTGGCAACATTAGGATTTTCATCCGTGTTGACTTTGACAACTTTGATTTGACCTTTGTACTGTTCGGAGATTTCATCGACAACAGGAGCTACCATACGGCATGGTCCGCACCAGGGTGCCCAAAAGTCAACTAAAACGGGTACATCGCTGTCGAGTACTTCTTGCTTAAAAGTAGAATCCGTAACTTGTGCGGCTGCTGACATGCCTAAAACCTTCGCCAAATATATCTGAGCTTCGTGAAAATTCTACCATAGCAAAAACATCTGCTTCGGAGTAGAGGATGTACATTTGCAAAGAAGCTTTAGAATTTATTCATAAACATAAGGAACCGCCCGAACAGTAGTCCGGGCGGAGTGTGGTGTGAGGAGTGAACGGAAACATGCGTCTCCGCTATTTCTATTGTAGGCGACATATAGAATTTTTCCAGGAATTGTTTAGGGGCCTGAAAAATTTTTTTAATAATTTGTTGGGCATTGGGCAAACAGGGAGTGTGGGAGGGGTGGGAGGTGTGGGAGGTGTGGGAGGTGTGGGAGGTGTGGGAGGATGGTGAAGAAATCTTTCCCCCCTCTCTCCCCACACTCCCCTATCTCCCCCATCCCCCTCTCTCCCCACACTCCCCTATCTCCTCATTTCCCCCTTTTCCCCCCACACTTCCCACACTCCCCACACTCCCCCTGCCCCCCTGCCTCCCCTGCCCCAATTCTATTTCCCCATTCCTAATTGCTGAGCTTTTTGGTAAACTTTGCCCTCGGTTAATAGGGAAGGAGCAATCACAACTTCTACTTGTTGCATTTCTTTAATATTTTTCGCTCCTAAGGTGCCCATACTGGTCTTTAAGGCACCTAAAAGATTGTGAGTGCCATCATCTAGTCCTGCTGGGCCAACGAGTATTTGCTCTAGGCTGCCAGTGGTGGCAACGCGAATGCGGGTGCCACGAGGTAAGACTGGGCTGGGAGTCGCCATACCCCAATGATAACCCCGTCCTGGGGCTTCGGCGGCTCTAGCAAAGGGGGAACCAATCATCACACCATCAGCGCCACAGGCGATACATTTGCAAATGTCGCCACCGGTGATTAAACCACCATCAGCAATGACGGGAATATAATTACCAGTTTCCTTGTAATAATCATCTCGTGCCGCAGCACAATCAGCGATCGCAGTTGCTTGCGGCACACCCACACCCAACACCCCACGAGATGTACAAGCAGCACCAGGGCCAATTCCTACTAGTACCCCAGCTGCCCCAGCTTTTAATAAATTCAAAGTGACTTCGTAAGTTACACAATTCCCCAACACCACGGGAATAGGCATTGAACGACAAAATTCTGCTAAATCAAGTGGTACTAAAGACTCTGGTGACAAATGTGCTGTGGAAACCACCGTAGCCTGCACAAAAAATAAATCTGCCCCGGCTTTTGCCACTGCTTCACCATATTTGCTGGCTCCTGCTGGAGTCGCACTCACCGCCGCAATGCCGCCTTGTTCTTTAATTTCCTGAATACGTTTTTCTATTAATTCCGGTTTTATTGGTTCGGCATAGAGTTCTTGCATCAGGGCAACGAATTCATCTTTCCCCACGGAAGCAATGCGATCTAATATTGGGTCTGGGTCAGCATAGCGAGTTTGAATCCCCTCTAAGTTGAGGACACCTAATGCTCCTAACTGCGACAAACGTACAGCCATGCGAACATCTACTACGCCATCCATTGCACTGGCAATTATCGGGATTTCTCGCTCAATATTGCCAATACGCCATCTAGTATCTGCCAAACTGGGGTCTAGTGTTCTGTTACCCGGGACTAGAGCAATTTCATCTATTCCGTAAGCTCTGCGAGCTGTTTTTCCCCGCCCAAGTTGAATTTCCACGCTTTAAATTTTCTCAAATCTGTTTAAGCTAGGGTATCAAATTGTGGGTGAAATTGGGGCGTTTTTTTCTCGAACTATATAGCTAACTTGTAACCGTTGTCATTAGTCTTTAGACACGATTAACCTTTGTCAGTACAAGATTTAGGAATTATTCTCCTTGTCCTTTTATCTTCTTCCCATGCCCAATGCCCTGTTTGGCCAATGCCCAATAACTGGATTATTAGCACTAATTCCAAAATCTAAAATTGCTGTTATTTACTGTTTAGTTTTAGCTGCATCGACACCAGTGTAACCAGTTGCTAACCAAAGTATAGCTCTAGCACCATCTCTAATAGATTTTTCAATAGATTCAGGAGGATTTTCTGAGGGAACTGGCACTGGTTTTAAATAAATACCTCGGCTACCTAAAATAATTTCGCCGATGACGCAAGCCCGACGCATATGAAAGTCTGAAGTAATCAAATAAACACTCTTGATCCCACGAGCTTGCAAATCATCTACCAAAGTTGTAAAATTAGTAACTGTATCAACTGCTTCATAGTCCAAGTGTAAGCGTTTAGGATCGACACCAGCTTTAGTAAATACCCGTTGTGTATAGTTTGCTGGGCTACCCCCTGTAATCCAAATTGGTATATTTGGATGCTTACGGACAAATTCTGCCGTAAACTTCTCTCGCTCTAAACGTCTGGTTGAACCACCCAACACTACAACAGCTTGCGGCTGTACAAATTGGTTTTGTACTTCTTTGTATCCCCACCACATCACTAGCGGTAGGGCAAAAGCCATAAATTTCCAAGATTTACCTGTAAAGAGTAGCTTATTCAAGGCTCGATAACTTAATTTACTTAATCGAAAATTTTCTGTAGCTAAAAAACAAAAATAGTAGAGTAGCAACCTCCCCAAATAACCCGCCCAAACTTGAATTTGGGCAAATTTTTTGCTAAAAAGCGCGATTAAGCGCTTTGCTTCGAGATATTCCTCTAATTGATGGATTATCCTAACCTGTATCTGCCGATCCATCAAAGGGTTGCAACCACTTTATATAACAGGCAATAGGCAATAGGCAATAGGCAATACGCAAAGAAAGTCTGCGGTTGTGGAGGTTGGGTAAAGGTTAAAGGGTAAGGGATAAAAAACCTTTCCCCTTTCCCCTTTTCCCTTTACCCCGCTTGCGTTGCCTTGGCGTAATAATATATATTCGATTCTTGAAGGAGTGGGAGCATCCCAATGTTATTAAAGTACGCAAAATAACGTCATCTAGTACAGACTGATGCTAATTAACAGTCTTCAATGGCGAAATCGTCCATTAGCTGCACTTGGATGGCGTACTTGAAGAATTATTTAATAGACCTGCCTTGAAAATAGGGCATTGGGCATTGGGCATTGGGCATGAGAAGATTGATTTTTATTGTTCATTGTGAGCGCAGCTCATGGAGTCTCTTGCAAAAGTTCTTTTTGTAAGAGGTGGGAAAAGGGAAAAGGTTAAAAGGAAAATAACAAACCTTTCCCCCTTTCCCCTTCCCCTTTTCCCGACTTCTGCAAGAAGTCTAATGACCAATTTAGACATTTACTGGCTGTTTATTAGTCTCCGATGTGTAATAAGTGTTGCGATCGCTAATTTCTAACTGCGTGACTGATTCTTGACCTGTAATTAATCTAGCTCCACGATTACGGGTGAAGTAGTTCCATGCCCACTGAATCATCACTACTAATTTATTGTCAAATTCAATTAAGAAATAAATGTGAATTAATAGCCAAAATGCCCACGCAAAGAACCCTTTGAGCTTGAGAAAACCTAAATCCACCACAGCGGAATTTTGCCCAATCATCGCTAGACTGCCGCGATCAACATAAGTAAAGGCTGGCAAGGTTTTACCTGCTAGCCGCTGTTGAATTAGTTGGGCAACATATTCTCCTTCTTGCTTGGCTACAGGTGCAACACCGGGTAGTGGCTTTCCATTTTGGTGGGAAAAATTCGCCAAGTCGCCAATTACAAAAATATTCGGATATCCCTTAATACTCAAGTCAGGTTCGACGATAACACGTCCAGCGCGATCGCATTCGGCAGCTGTGCGTTCTGTTAGCACTTTTCCCATTGCCGAAGCTTTCACGCCCGCTGCCCATAATACGGTTTTTGAGGCAATCTCTTTGATTTCATCCCCTTGTTTGAGGGTGACAATATCATTTTCTATATTGGTTACTAATGTTTTTGTTTGTACAACCACTCCCAAGCGCGTTAGAGATGCTTCGGCTTCTTGTGATAATTCTGGTGCAAATGGTGGCAAAATTCGATCCAGCCCTTCTAAGAGCAAAATCTGGGCTTCCGAGGTGTCGATGTTGCGGAAATCTTCTTTGAGAGTTTGATTTGCCAGTTCTGCGATCGCTCCCGCTAATTCTACACCAGTAGGGCCACCACCAACAATCACAAAAGTTAACCAGGCACGGCGTTTTTCTGGGTCGGTTTCTTTTTCCGCTGCTTCAAATGCCATAAAAATCCGGCGACGCATTTCTATAGCATCTTCTACAGTTTTCAAGCCAGGGGCGAATTCTTCCCAGTTGTCTTTGCCAAAATAAGAATGCTTCGCACCCGTGGCAACAATTAATGTATCGTAAGCTATTGCTTCGTCACCCACAATCACTTTTTGTGCTTCTGGATCGATATTATTCACCTCTCCCAAAAGTACTTTTGTATTCTTGCTCTTACTGAGTACAGAACGCAAAGGCGAGGAAATATCAGCGGGAGATAAAGCGCCTGTAGCGACTTGGTACAGGAGCGGTTGAAATAGATGAAAGTTACGTTTATCGATTAAAGTAACATTTACCGCTGTCTTAGCGAGTGTTTTTGCTGCATAAAGTCCACCAAAACCACCGCCAACAATGACAACTTGATGGATTGGGTTATTGTCAAGTGAGTTTACCATAAGAAATATTTCTTTGAATGACGACTGCTGTAACTATTCTTAACAAATTTGTCTCAAACTTGTCATCATAAATTTGTATTTTTTTTTACATTTATAAAACTATTAGTCAATCAAAACTCCAGATGTATTGATAGGGGCTGGGGAATGGGAAAGGAACATTTTGTTAATAAAGTAACTTTCATCTCCTAAAAATACTGAAAATATTTCTTGTGTAGATTTATCGGTGCTTGATAAGGCATTTATGCAAGTTTAAAAATGAAGGCACTGGGCACTAGGAACTACAGGAAAGTTGAATACCCAATACCCAGTCCCCAATACCCAATCCCTAATCCCCAGTATTTAGCTACTCAATTTGAGGTACAATCAGAAGCCTGCCAATTTAATGATGCTTGCTGACAGGAGATGCTTCTATGGCCCGGATGTATTATGACGAAGATGCCAATTTAGACCTTTTGAGCGGAAAAACTATTGCTATTATCGGCTATGGTTCCCAAGGTCATGCCCACGCTCTCAACTTAAAAGATAGTGGTTTGAATGTAATTGTAGGACTATATCCGGGCAGTAAGTCAGTGGCGAAAGCCGAAGCAGCTGGTTTAACTGTGAAAAATGTTGCCGATGCGGCTAATGCTGCTGACTTCATTATGATTTTGTTACCTGATGAAGTCCAAAAAACGATTTACAAAAACGAGATTGAACCGAATTTAGAAGAAGGGAATGTGTTAGCCTTTGCCCACGGTTTCAATATTCATTTTGGGCAAGTTGTACCACCAGCGAATGTAGATGTGGTGATGGTGGCACCAAAAGGGCCGGGGCATTTGGTACGGCGGACTTATGAAAGTGGGGAAGGCGTACCAGCGCTGTTTGCAGTTTATCAAGATGCTAGTGGTCAGGCACGCGATCGCGCAATGGCATACGCAAAAGGTATCGGTGGTAGCCGTGCCGGTATTCTGGAAACTACTTTCCGTGAAGAAACTGAAACTGATTTATTTGGCGAACAAGCAGTATTGTGCGGTGGTTTGAGTGCTTTAATTAAAGCCGGATTTGAAACTTTGGTAGAAGCTGGTTATCAACCAGAATTGGCTTATTTTGAATGTCTCCATGAAGTCAAATTGATTGTTGACTTGGTTGTGGAAGGCGGTTTAGCCAAAATGCGTGACAGCATTTCTAACACAGCTGAATATGGCGATTATACCCGTGGGCCGCGGATTGTCACCGAACAAACCAAAGCTGAAATGCAGAAGATTCTGTCCGAAATTCAATCTGGGCAATTTGCACGAGAATTTGTTTTGGAAAACCAATCTGGTAAACCAGGATTTACTGCCTTGCGTCGCAAAGAAGCCGAACATAAAATTGAGGAAGTTGGTAAAGATTTACGTGCCATGTTTAGCTGGTTGAAAAAAGCTTAAAAACAGAATTCAGAATCAATCTTTTGTAGAGACGCGATTTATCGCGTCTTTTGATTTATCCATCAACCATATCAGGAGATAAGTGTGTTTTTTAGCCAATATTTCCTAGAAATTATCCTCCGCACTGGAGAACATTTAGTATTAGTTGTAATTGCAATGGTGGTAGCCGTTTCCATTGGCATTCCTTTAGGCATATTCATCACTCGCCAACCGAAACTCGCCCAACCTATTATCGGTTTAACTAACGCTATTCAAACCACTCCTAGTTTAGCTATCTTTGGTTTTCTGATTTCGGTACCATTTTTTGGAGGAATTGGCAAAGTTCCTGCTATTGTCGCCTTGATTCTTTATGCTTTGCTCCCAGTAATTCGCAATACTTATATCGGTATTAATAGCGTGGAACCAGCAATTCGAGAGGCGGGGGTGGGGATGGGAATGACAGATAGGCAATTGCTGTTTCAAGTAGAAATTCCTCTAGCTTTAGGCGTGATTTTAGCAGGAGTTAGGGTAGCAACAGTTATTTGTGTGGGAATTGCTACCATTGCGTCAGCTATTGGCGGCGGAGGTTTGGGGGTGTTTCTTTTTCGAGGGATTTCTACTCTTAATAATCAGCTGATTTTAGCTGGGGCAATACCCGCCGCTTTGATTGCCTTAGGTGCGGATTTTACCTTGGGATGGTTAGAAAAAAACCTGACACAGCAAAGTGAAAAAACTATAAAAATTAATCGCAAAACAGGCATTTATTTTGCAATATTAACATTACTCATTGGGGTATTAATTGGCTTTACCTATTGGCTAACGCCACCAACAATTATTATTGGTTCCAAAAATTTTACTGAACAATTTATTTTAGGAGAATTACTAGCTCAACAAATTGAATCCCATACTAAATTAAGGGTTGATAGACGGTTAAATTTAGGGGGAACTTTTATTTGCCATGAAGCTGTGAAAGCAGGTCAAATCGCTGGCTATATAGAATACACAGGAACGAGTTTAACATCTGTTTTGAAACAAAAACCTATCAGCGATCCTCAAGGAGTTTATCAAAAAGTTAAACAAGACTACAACCAAAAATTTAAATTAGAAGTCATGCAGCCTTTGGGATTTAACAACACCTTCGCTATGATTATCCGCAGTGAAGATGCTAAACGGTGGCAGATTAAAACCCTTTCCGAAGCTGCTAAGTATACACCTCAAATGCAAGCAGGATTTGGTTATGAATTTTTGGGAAGACAAGATGGTTATCCAGGGTTAGCTAAAACTTATGGCTTAAAATTTGCTAAACCTCCCCAACAAATGGAGTTAGGATTGATATATCAAGCTATCAAAGAAAAGAAAGTAGATTTGATAGCAGGTAATTCTACAGATGGCTTGATTGCTGTTTTAAATTTAGTCATCTTAGAAGATGATAAAAAATACTTTCCGCCTTATGAAGCTGTCCCTATTTTTAATCAAGCAATTCTGGAAAAATATCCAGAGTTACGAGAAGCTATCAACCAATTAGCTGGGCTAATTTCCACTGAAGCAATGCAAAAAATGAATTACCTGGTTGATAATCAATCTCGTCCTGTTGAAGAAGTTGTACATGAGTGGTTGAAGTCTAAGAAACTGCTCAGCTAAATGGTGTCAATTGGTTTAGCTTTCATCAAAACATGAAGAACAATAGCATTTGAAGCATAGTTGAGGACATAAACTAATCGTAAAACCCCTATGCCAAGGGAGTTTCTTTGCCTGTTGCCTATTCTCTGCTATAAAATTACCACCACATTGTTCCCGGACTACCTTTAAATGGCCCGACAATATCACTAGTAATCCATCCTCCGTAAAAATCGCCAGGTTGAGGTGTTACTAACTCATCATTGACATAACAAGCATCCATGAAATTGGGCATAAAAGCATAGTATTTTTCAAGGGAAACAAAATCAGGGGTGGGGTTAAAATATGCCCAAGCTGCATATTTTAGATATTTCTCACCAACTTTGACATCATAATATTGATATCGCCCTTTCCATTCACACAAGCCATTTTTCGACGTTTCAATCAGGTGTTCTACTTTAACGTCCTCAGGGGGAAAATAATAGACTGGAGGATGACTTGTTTCTAAAACTCTTTTGCCTTTATTAGTTTCTGCCAAAACAATATCATTAAAAACTACCCGTAGTTGTTTATTAGTATCTTCTAAACGAGCTGGACGCGGATAATCCCAAACTGATTCTTGGCCGGGTTGTGGTGGTATTGGATTTGGTCTCATGGTTAATAATGTCCTGTTTTTAGGTTGTTATGAAAACAGAATTCAGAATTCAGAATTAATAAACATCTCCAGAAATTAAATATGCGTTATCCTCGTTTAGGACATAAACTGATGGTAAAACCGCAGCGCCAAAAAACTTTCTTTGTCTATTGCTTATTGGCAGCTATATCTCGAACAATTCTAAAACCTGCGTGTTGATAAAAATTGGGACGGAACCAGTTGCGATAATATTTTAAAGCTTCTGTACCGTTAGTTATCCAACATCCTCCCAACATTATATGATGTTTGGTGTCAAAAAAGATCGCAGAATTATCTTCATAGAGATAATGAGGTTTATATCCGGAAAGGGGATTTAAATGATCGCTCAACCATTCCCAAACATTGCCTCGCAAATCGTACAATCCAGAGTAACTTTTGGCTGTTTCTAACATTCCAACTGGACTCGGCGAGCCAAATTTGAAATTGAGATTGTAATTGTCTATATCTGCTGGTAAATTATTTCCATAAGTTGCTAAATGATATTCTGGTTCGCTCATTAGGCGAGTATCTTCACCTTGCCAACGGCAATAAGCCATTGCTTCATAGTGATTGACTTCTACTGGCCAATCTAGGGGTAATTCCATTTCATCAAACATAGCTCGATATTTATAACTGCCATTTTCAGGGAGCCAAAATTTGGGATGTTTGATGTTATTTTGAGTTTTCCAATTCCAAGATTCTTTATCCCAATATTCGGGATTTTCGTAACCACCAGCTTTGACAAAATAAATAAACTCGGCGTTGGTAATTAGATATTTACTAGCCAAAAAGGGTTGAACTTCAACAGTGCGATCGCCATAATCAATATCCCATCCATAAGTCCTATCGTCAAAGGCTTTGCCAAGTTTTACCACTCCGCCAGGAACTTCTATCATTTCATTGTGAGGAGTGTAACCATTAAAAGCAGCATAATTCCAATTTGAAGGACGTTTCACTCTTTCAATTGGTAGTTGGCGAATTAACATCGAAGAAGTTTCAATGTGAATACGCTGGTGTTCAATTGCCATCATTAATGCCCAAAGGGGACAATGGGGATGAATTGGCAGAGTAATTGGAGTTGTTTTAATTACTTCTGAAATGATCGAAAATGCTTGTTTTCGATACTCCCAAGTTTGGGCAAGAGACGGCCAATTCAAATGAGCGATCGCTTCATTCAATTCTTCTGGTTTCTCTGGATCGACTCCAATTTCAAATAAAATTTCATACTCTGGATTCAAGCGTTTTTCTAATAACCCAACGCGAATTAATTTATTGATGTAGAAAACAGCCGAATGTCCCAGATAAAAAATTAGAGGGTTTCTCAAAGGGTCGGGATTGATATAAAATGTATCCTCCCCAACTAAACTTGCCATTAAAATATCTTCTAGTTGCCAAGCATTCTCAAAGTAATCGAGAATGACTTGAGAATTACAACTATCCAGTTTTGGAGGTTTAGTAGATTGTAGACTACTCATGCTGTCAAAAAATTTTGGATTTTAGATTTTGCTTACTCCTAGGGTGAAGCAAGCTACGCGTAGCGTGTCAAAGACAAAAGTTTGAGCCAGTGTTTCTGGGAATAGTTCGGCTCGTGAAAACGCAATTTTTCGCGTTTCTAGATGAGGGTTTTGAGTTTATACCCTATTCCCTACTCCCTTTTTCAACATCGATTTAAGCTTGACAAAGAATTAACCCGAACCATTCTTGCGGATCTGTCCAAGTCTTCAGTGTCTTAAGTCCGTGCATCTTTAGTTGTTCTTGCATAATTGCTAAATCAAATTTGCGCGAAATTTCGGTGAGAATACTTTCTCCCTCTGTAAAAGAAACTTCTAAATTTAATGCTTTTAAAGATACCTGATGACTCTTCTGGGAATGCAGATACATCTCAATTTGAGCGTCAGTTTGGTTATAAATAGCTTGATGAGTGAATAAATTGAGGTCAAAATTGCCTTGAAAACGCCAATTTAAATGAGACAGCATATTCAAGTTAAAAGCAGCCGTTATTCCCTGACTGTCGTTATAAGCTGGCTCTAAAATTTCCTTGGGTTTTTGTAAATCAATCCCCAAAAGAAAGTAATCCCCAGGTTGTAGAGTTTTAGCAATTTGTCCTAAAAATTTATCGCATTCCTGCGGGTTAAAATTTCCGAGAGAACTGCCTAAGAAAAAAATCATCCGTGATGCTGCAAAAGTTGATTCTAGTTTTGCTAAGGCTTGTTCGTAGGTTCCGATTAAACCCTCAATAAAAAAAGCTGGATATTTTTGTTGCAGCTTTAATACACTAGATTGCAAGATACCACGACTCACATCAACGGGTATATATCTACAGTAACTTGCAAGTTTTTGGTAAGCATCTAACAAAAATAGAGTTTTTGTAGAACTGCCACTACCTAATTCTACGAGTTCGCAAGCACCTGTTATTTGAGCAATTTCATCAGCATATTGCTGCAAAATCCATGCTTCTGTTCGTGTTGGATAATATTCTGGTAATTCGCATATTTTTTCAAATAATTCTGAACCGCGATCGTCGTAGAAATATTTTGGAGGTATACTTTTCGGCTTTCGAGTTAATCCTTGAATGACATCTTGTCCCTCGTTAGACAGAGCTTGATCGTGGTCATTCAAAATTTTTAGAGATTTTGTTAACATTATGTGAATGTGTTGATTTATTGATTTAATTCTTCAATATTACAGATTTAAAATTTAATAGCAAGTGTGATTTTTAAACAAATTCATAATTTCTTTTTATCTCCTAAAAGCCAATCGGAATACTGCGGTATCTTTCTGGTTTGAATAATTCAGTCATCAGTTAATAGCCCTCTTTCATCACTCTCTATTAGAGAATAATTTCATCCTCCGCAAGTATTAATTTTAAGCGAAAGAGCTTATTTCACCATAATGTTATGAAATGTCGAAAAATTTTTTAATGTTGAAAAATCAACTTCGGCTTTTCTTTACCGAAGACTTCTTGCAGAAGTCGGGGAAAGGGGAAAGGGAAAGAGGGAAAGGTTTGGTCTTTTCCTTTCTCCTTTAACATGAGTCCCTTTTCCCACCTCTTGCAAAAAACACTTTTGCAACAAGTCTAATGAATTACCGCAATTATTGAAGGATTAAATATTAAAATTAAACTATATTTTTCTATTTAACTAAACTCAAAAATTAAATTTT
>JAVRCH010000178.1:0-27353 GCA_034530795.1 Nostoc sp. DedQUE12a | reverse complement strand
CGTGTCGCAGACAAGCAATCGCTTTAACCACGGGATTATGTGATTACTTCGCTGGGCTATCGCTGCGCTCGTAATGACAATTTAAGGGGTCTATAACGCCTGAAACCCTTGCAGATAGTACTTGTGTGTACACCGTAGCCTTAGTAAGGGGAGGTGCCGCAGGCGGTGGGGTTTTTTCTATGCATCTTCATAAATAATTGCTATAACCTGAGTTCGCGTTAAGCATTTTGGGGTAAAGCTCAATCTAAATCGAGTAAAGCCTTCTTTGGTTGATGACAATAGGCAATCAATCCACACAGAATATTGATGCCAAAATAAATAATAGTGGCTTTAAACCCTACATTTGGGACTAATTCTTCTCCTTGTTGACTGCGCTACACTGAGTTTCGACTGCGTTCAACTACAGCTTATGTACATTTAATGAATATTCTTACACTCACAGAAATTTCTTTGAACCAGATCTCTTGTTAATTGGTGAATATTCCGAGCAATTCATCGCTTCTGGCGTTAGAACGATAGAAGGTTGTACTGCACATTTGATATAATTATTATTTGAATAAAATCGACAGTTTTTACAAGGAAGTTTGGGTGAAGTATTAGTTGGAAAAACCATCTTGCGATCTAAAAACGATCTAATTTTTTGCAACACTAGCAAAAAAACTACCCAACCGATGATCAAACCAAGGGGCGATAAAGATATAGCTAGATCAGGAATAGTCAATTGATTCGTTGGTTTTTGCTCGTTTCTAACTTCACTCTGGATTACGCGATCTAAATTTGTATTGGGTGCTACAGTTCTTTGCAGGATTTCACTATCATACATATTATTTACCTGTTGCTCTCGTCTTTAATGCTTAACTTTTAGAAAGTCTGACTTATAAAGTCTTGGTGCAAAAATCCTCTATGTTGTCTATGTTCAAAGATTTACATATTAAAAAATTAAGTAACTAAGTGTGTTGACGGGCTAAATTTATATCTTGTGTTTTAATTAACTTAAAACGATTACAGAGCTTTAAGTACATCAGATAAATGTTAAAACGCAAGATTCACAAGGTTTTAATTATAGGTTTACCAAAATAAAATTTTACCTATATCTGCCAGGAGTTTTGCTTATAATTTACAGCTATATATCCAAGGGAATAAATTATACAAGAGAGGCAAAATGTAAATACTTTTATGGTAAAATTTGCATAATCATTTTCTAAAACTCTGCTGGACATTACACTAAGTTAACTTGTGGTTATAAATATTACTTAAGCTGATTTGAGGGTGAACTGATGCACTCATCCAAATAATTCAACAAGTAATCTATATTTGACATTATCCTGACTTGATTAATTACAAATATCAGTTTTTTAATTATTTCCAGATTACCTTGGGCTATAGAAATTGATGGGTTTAAAACAGGAATTTTGAATAAACAAGTAAAATTGAACAATTAAAATTAATTGTCTTTTACCTTGTTTGGTAAGAAAAAGACGGTGGTTGTAATATCAGGTTAGGTTAAAGACTTATCATTATAACTGGCGCAAGGATAGAGAGAGTTTTGAATAGTAAGTGATTATCATAACTTGATATAAGATGTGCAGATAAAAAGAGCTTTTTTGCTCAGTAATTAAGCAGATTTATGATATAAGACATATATCTAGATTGATTGGGCTGTAAAACAAGACTCAATCATTAGATGACAAATTACTAATATTTATTTTGAGGTAATAACTTATGATAAGATTTTGGCGAGAAACAATAATTTGTGTTCTCACAACAATTGTGCTGGCAATTCTGCTAAACTCTTACAATCCAGTACCCATAGCTGAAGCCCAACCTACAACACCAACAACAACTGATAGATCGCTTCTTTCTGTAGCTTATCCTAATAGAGCATTGAGCGCTTCTCCGGCAAAATTACCACCATTACCTTATGCTTATGGGGCGCTAACAAAAGCTATTGATGCTGAGACAATGAAATTGCATCATAGCGCCCATCATGCTAGCTATGTCAACAACTTAAATGATGCATTGAAGCAGTATCCAAACTTGCAAAAAAGGAGTGTTGAAAGTTTACTATTAGATTTGAACAGCGTACCTGAAAATATTCGGACAAAAGTGCGTAATAATGCTGGCGGTCATCTAAATCACACGATTTTTTGGCAACTGATGAGTCCCCAAGGTGGAGGACAGCCAACAGGAGCGATCGCTCAAGAAATTAACAAAACTTTTGGCAGTTTTGATGCCTTTAAGAAAGAGTTTAACGCGGCTGGTGCAGCTCGTTTCGGTAGTGGTTGGGTTTGGCTAGTACGTAACCCACAAAATCAACTCCAAATTGTGACTACAGCCAATCAAGATAATCCAATTATGGATGGTTTTTATCCGATTATGGGCAATGATGTGTGGGAACACGCTTATTATTTGAAATATCGCAACCGTCGTGCTGACTATTTAAATAATTGGTGGAACGTGGTGAATTGGCCACAAATTAACAGGCGATCGCAATCATTACAGTAAGATTATTTAAAAGCGATCGCTACGCAGATTCAGCAAGATAACTCCAAGAGATAAATTGCTAGAATTTGTAGGATAAGCTTTCTAGCCCGCCGAATTACTCGGACAGGCTAGACGCTTATCCTACAAGAAATAGTTTATAGCAATTAAAGCAAAGTATTAGACTTCAACAGATTTTCAAACCTATTGCCTATTGCCTATTGCCTTTCCCCTGCTATAGCATTATAAAGCTTTATCCCACTCTAATTGATGAGCTAAACCATACTTGATAAAATCTTCTACTTCAGCTTTGTCACTTTTACCAAAGACACCCAAGCTGTAAGGATTATCTTCCATACGTTGTCTAACTTGCTCTTTTTCAAATTGCATCACTTCTTCTCTAGATAGATCCGGTTTAAAAAAGTCTATAACCAAAACAGTGCGATCGTAATCAGTGTAATTATGCGGACAGTGTGGATAGCTATGATCTAAAACCATAATTTTTCCTTCATGCCAATAAAGCTGTTCGTGACATATTTTCATAGCCACATCTCCCTCTGGCACAATTAATCCTAAATAGCCACGATTCATGTGAGGGTTATAGTTCACATGTAGCTTGATATCTAAGCCAGGATGAAATGTACCAAAATACGCATTTCTGATAATTTCATCATGATCAAGGTTAATTTTTTCTATTACCTTAGCCAAATTTGGAAAATATTTTTCTCTTAATAGCAATGCTTTTGTTGATGCCTCCTCTGACGCGAAATCAGGATATTGTATTTGATGCATTTTGATATATTCTTCAATAAAAAGACCTTGAAATAAAATACCAAAAGCACTGTATTTAGAATTTCCCTTTGTTTTTATCGTTTTATTTTTTGGCCCCTGAACATCGTAAGTAAATTTTAATTCTTCATCAGATGCATTTTTAATAAAGTATTTAAATTCATCTCTAATTATTTGCCAGTTATCTTGGAAACTTTTGAGGAAAGGAAATTGCTCTGGATCTAAATGATATTCATTAAAACTTTCCATTGTCTTTACTCCTGAAGATGATTTCATAAAAAACTGTTACATCTTGATGGGATTTAGTCTGCGTCCCGGTACGATGTGGAAATTCCTAACTAAACTCATTTTAGTGTGAGGTCTACTGTGTCTGAAGCTTCCCTATTAGATAGAGTTATCAAGAATGTGCGGGTAGTTCGTCCCCATAATGATGCTATCGAACTGCTTGATTTAGGAATTAAAGATGGGAAATTTGCTCAGATTGCTTCTCATATTAGCCCAGACACCGCTAAAGAAGTCTTTGATGCCAAAAACTTGCTGGGCTTTCCTGGGGTCGTGGATGCCCACATGCACATCGGTATTTATCAACCCCTCGACAAGGATGCTGTAACTGAAAGTAAAGCAGCAGCAATGGGAGGCGTGACTACTAGTCTAAATTACATTCGTACAGGGCAGTATTATCTCAATAAAGGCGGTTCTTATCAAGATTTTTTCCCAGAGGTTTTAGCGTTATCCGCAGGTAATTTTTTTGTTGATTACAGCTATCACATTGCACCTATAGCTAGCCAGCATATTGACGAAATACCTTTATTGTTTGAGGAACACGGTGTATCTTCGTTTAAAATTTTCATGTTTTATGGTGGCTATGGGTTGCATGGTTTGTCAGACCAGCAAAACCTATTTTTGATGATTAATAAAGAGGAACGCTACGATTTCGCTCATTTTGAATTTATTATGCGCGGTCTAACTCGTTTGATGGAAAAACATCCACAAGCGCGAGATACTATTAGTTTAAGTTTGCATTGCGAAGTTGCAGAAATTCTCAACGCCTATACAAAAATAGTTGAAAATGACTCTAATCTTAGCGGACTGCACGCTTACAGTGCAGCGCGTCCTCCTCATTCCGAAGGTTTAGCAATTTGCATTGCTTCTTATTTGGCCCATGAAACTAATTGTGTAAATATCAATTTATTGCACCTGAGTTCGCGTAAGGCAATGGAAGCAGCTTTGACTATGCAAACTGCTTTTCCTCACATCAATTTTCGCCGGGAAGTTACTGCGGGACATTTGCTATTAGATGTAGATACTCCGAATACAATTTGGGCAAAAGTAAACCCACCGATTCGTCCCCGTGCCGATGTGGAATATTTATGGCAAGCAGTACTTAATAATCAAGTAGATTGGATAGTTAGCGACCATGCTTGTTGTTCCGCCGAACAAAAAAGAAGTGCTAAAGATCCAAATAATATTTGGTTAGCAAAATCTGGTTTTGGCGGTACAGAATATTTACTTTCTGGTGTATTTAGTGAAGGTAGTAAGCGGGGAATGTCTTACAACCACATGGCTAAGTTACTATCTTGGAACCCATCGCGGCGCTTTGGTTTATTAGAAAAAGGTGACATTGCTATTGGCTATGATGCTGATTTGGTATTGCTAGACCCAAATGAAAGTTTTGTGGTAAATGCAGCGGAGTCAGAATCACAGCAAGGTTATACACCTTTTGAAGGGATCGAGTTAACTGGAAAGGTAAAAAATACCTTTTTACGGGGAAATTTGATTTACAACAATGGACAGGTTTTAGGTTCGCCTACTGGACGCTATTTAAAAAGATCTTCTAGCGGTTCATCGCGTTAATTTTGAGGGTTTTAAGGAACGAAGCGCAAAGTACGCAAAGAAAGAAAAAAAGAGGAATTGAAAATGGAATAAATTGATTTTTATTGGTGTGGATATGATAATACTGTTCCAAGCTGTGACAAATCCCTATCAACTCGGATAAAGAATAAGCAACCATCATCTGTTCTGTGCCAAGGAGAAGTGGTAAAGCTAGGACAATAGCCGAAGCAATCTTTTACAAATCGAAAATCTCCAATGTCGCAGTATCCAGCCAAGCAATATGCTTCTTCGTTATAACATTGAATCATTGGATATCTGCCATCATAATGTGGCAAGATAGCAAGCAACCATACTCCACCACCATTACTATCTTTTCTGAGGTACTTTTTTTTAGACACTTCAAATTGAACTGTATCTGTCTTGCTCCACGGTAGTAATTTGCTATCCAATGCTGGAATAAAATCCTTTACTTTAGCTAGAGGATGATTATTGAATACATTTTTATACTCTAATTTGACTGGGCCGTTTTCCATCCAGAGAATTTCAACTTCTTCATTGCCTAAAACTTTCCAAGGGCCGATTTTCACACCTGCGGGAATAAAAGAGTAGCCATGCTTGTTTAATTGCCACTCACCTAATTGAATTGCACCCCTCAATACAAAAATTTCTAAATCAGCAGTAAAGTAGCCAGGAGGTGCTTCAAAGTTAGGCGGTAAAACTACTTTTGAAGTGGATGCACCACATTCATGCCACGTTAGCGATCGCCTACTTCCAAATACTACATCATCTGGCATTCCACTTACTCGCCAATCATGTTTTTCTGGTACGGCATTTGTATCAAAAAATTGGTACTTGCGGGGTACATACTCGTGGGAAATTGCTGTACACCTCCCTGATAAATTCATGCCCCCTGTTCCATCTCCACCCCAATCTTCTTTTACAGATGCTACATGCAAAAAATCATCAGTTTGGTTTTCTTGTGCAGAGTTAAAATTTATATTCTCTTCGCCCACAAAATTTATATTCTCCTTGGGGATTCATTTTTATATTGCCTTGACAGGATTTTTTACTAAAAATTCAGTTGTTAATTGAGCAAATTACCTTTTTTGTGCTATGTTTTGTAGCCATTCAATCAGGGGTCTTAAAGTTCCTGGTAATGCTGCTTCGCTAACAGTCACCGTATGCTGCTTACCGTTATCTTCCACTGTTAATTTATATTGAAAGCGATCGCTCTGGGGATTAGGCGAGGTAATTCGTTCTGGTAGCCTAAATAAATCAGCAGCTTCTACTAGTTGGAGAAGGGTTTTAGCTTCGTTTGCTGGGAGTTCGGCCGTATCAACCGTTGTTTTCTTCGTAATTCCAGCAAAGCCGCCCGTGCGTTCAAACGATATCCGCATTTTTTTGCTCTCCGTTGTACTACTGAGTGGGAGAAATGCAAAGACTGGAAGATGAGAATTCTCACCTCCCAGTTTAGCAACAACAAAAAGTTAGGAGTTAGAGACGCGATTAATCACATCTGTACTTAGTAGAAGTTGTGAGTTTTTTTTAACTTCTCACTCCTCACTCTTAACTCCTAACTCTAGATAACCCCTACCTTTTGCCAAGCGTTCTGCACGGCTTTCTGCTCGCGACTGTCATTACCGTAGAGTTCGCCAGCAATTTGAATGGTGACGTTGGCAGCTTTTTTAAAATCTGCTTTGGCACGCAGGCGATCGCGTAAAGCTATGTACCAGATTTTACCAGCACTTTCCCAAGCATAGCCGCCAATTTCAACAGCCGCTAGATAAAAGGCCCGGTTAGGAATTCCTGAGTTGATATGCACCCCAGCGTTATCTTCAACGCCAGTATATTTATCTTTCATATGCCCTGGTTGGGGGTCTTTACCTAGTACTGGGTCATCGTATGCGGTTCCCGGTGCTTTCATGGAACGGATACCAATACCTTTGACAGTGGGTGCTAAAAGACCTTCGCCAATAATCCAATCTGCTTCTTGTGCAGTTTGATTTTTAGTCTTTTGTTTCACTAGGGCACCAAAGACATCAGAAAACGATTCATTCAGTGCGCCTGGTTCGCCATAATACTGTAAACCCGCTTCATACTGAGTTACACCATGAGCTAACTCATGCCCAATCACATCAATTGAGATTGTAAAGCGTTGAAACAGCTCTCCGTCACCATCACCATAAACCATTTGGTCGCCGTTCCAAAAGGCGTTATCGTATTTGACGCCATAATGCACAGTGGAGTCTAAACGCAGACCCTTGTCATCAATGGAATTGCGATCGAATATCTCATAAAACAAGTCATAAGTAGCACCAGCAGCATCATAGGCTTCATTCACTGCTGCATCGCTGCTAGGAGGATCGCCTTCACCACGCACCAGCGTACCAGGAAGTTGTTGCCCAGTTTTGGCATCGTAAATAGTGCGGCGCTTCTCACCAGGAGAAGGCGCAAAGGAAACACTACCTATAACGTCCCGCCGTCCGCGAAGCTGTGCCGAGAGATTTAATGTACGGAAAGCCCAATTCCTTTGCTCAGGGTTCCCATTCACCACAACATTTTCTAGCATGTGCGGTGGGACAATACAACAAATTGGGCATCTAGAGTAAAGTGGATGCTCATGCTTAAATCTGGCTGATTTCTTTTTATTTCGAGCCATCCAAGATATTCTCCTTTTGAAACTAAGTGATGGCAAACAGTAGCTTAAACTCCAATGATTGAAAAAAGCAGAAAAACTAATCTAGTCCTGTGTCCCTGGTGTCTTTTAGCAAGAAAATTTTCTACTCTCTATTTTCACTTTAGTCTGTGGAGTATGCACAGTACCCTCATGGGGTACTTTTACTAAACAAACAAGTTCCTCGTTCAATCCTCTAACTAAAGTTAGGAGGTTCCACTCAGCACTCAGAACTCGAAATTCAGCACTCCTTCTAGACTAATGCGTTTATATAATAGTTGTTCTCAAGGCAAATAATATTATTTATTGCCATTTTGTTACTATTGGACTCCTCTTTGATTTTTGCGAAGCCAGCTACAACTTAAAAAGCTTTATTAATTATTGCCTAAAATAATTTGAAAACTCAAAGGTAATCCTAAATTATTACTTAATTAAGACTTACGCAAAAAACCTCTCTAACTCTTATTCCTCTGTGTTCTCTGTGGTAGCCTGCGGCAAGCCGCTTCGCGTCTACGTTTTCCGTGACCTGTGCGTAAGTCCTGTTAATAATTTATCAATAATAAAATTCCGACTTATTTGAAAAGTAGGGAATCTGAACCTTTTCTCGATGCCAAACCCGCACATCCGAAAGATGCTTATAGTGAAACAATCAAAAAATATATTGCTAACCAAAAGACAAGATAGACTGCGCCTTTAGGGGCTACGCATTTATCCCACCACTAAAGGACATTAAACCTTGAAATTTTTTAGGAATTTCAAGGTTTAACTGGTGGGCTTTCTGCTTTAAAACCTGGAAACTCAAGCCGAAGCTGCTAGTCTTTTCCTTGGCATTCAAATAGATGTAGCCCTAAGCGTTGGGAAAGTTCTTCACATACTTTTACCCCCCGTACACTATTACCACGCACATCCAGGGGTGGCGAAAAAACTCCAATGCCCATCTGATTGGGTACAACGGCGATAATGCCGCCACAAATTCCGCTTTTTGCCGGAATACCAATTTTGTAAGCCCACTCACCTGCAAAGTTGTACATCCCGCAGGTGTACATCACACTCAGAATATCTTTGATATAAGGCTTATCTACCGCCCGTTCTTTGGTGATGGGGTTAATACCTTTGTTAGCTAGAGTGGCCGCCATCACTGCTAAATCTTGGCAATTCACCAGCACAGCACACTGCTGAAAATAAAGATCCAACGCTTGTTCAATGTTTTGGTCTATCATCCCAAAGTTGAGCATTAAGTGTGCCATTGCGCGGTTGCGATGTCCGGTACTGCGTTCTGAGGTAAAGACTGACATGTCAACGAACACATCGCGACCAATATATCGTCGGAACATGTCTAGCATCCGGTTGAGGCGTTCGGTGGGGCCAGATCCTTTGATTAAGCTAGTAGTGGCGATCGCTCCAGCGTTTACCATTGGGTTATAAGGCCGCTTCGATTGCTCATCCAAAATAATCGCGTTGAATGCATCCCCCGTGGGTTCGACGCCAACTCTCGTCAAAATGTAATCCCGCCCATGATCTTCTAAGGCAAGTCCATAAGCAAATACTTTAGAAATCGACTGAATGGTAAAGAACTGCTCCCAGTCCCCAACTTTGTGAACCTGACCATCTACGGTAGCAATGCAAATACTAAACAAGTCCGGGTTTACCTTTGCCAGTTCCGGAATGTACTTCGCTACTGCACCCTCATCCAATGACTTGTACTGGGAATGCAAGTCGTTGAGAACAGTTAATAATGATGACGAGTCTATTTCTAAATCTCCTGAATTGAGTTGGTTTGCTATAAGGCTGATAGTATTTTACGAAATAGCTGCTACATATATAGCAATTCGCGCTGATTGCGTGAAAAAATAATGTATACCTTAAGAGAGAGGCAATTTATCTTTCCCTACTCCCCATTGCCTATTCCCTATTCTCGAAACCTACTTAGACCTAAACATATCAATTGTACTTTTTATTACAATCTAAAAATTATCTAGAAGCGATCGCCAAGCTTTACCAATTTTTTTATCATTAATCACAAAAAAAGTTCGCTTGCGTATTATTCTTTTTTTTATACACAGCAATACTGTTATAGCAAGTTATATAAATTACTAAGCTTGACTTAGTTAGGAATAATACAAGTCATGTTTAATTTAGTTAGAAAAAACTTCAAAAAAAGATAATAAACTTCAACTGGTTTGCGGGATGATTCGATCTCTAACTCCCACGACACAGTAGTTATAGGAAAATATAAAGATTTAATTAAATAATAGTTTTTGAGTATTTTTGCCGATGCCTTTTAATTAAAGTTATATTAGCTATCTCAGCAAAACCGTGAACAATGATGTTATCTAGAATACACACATAATTGTGAGCCTTAGAAACGGATGTGGACAAAGTGCTATGAGTTGAGCACTCAAAAAATGTAAAGTTTTGTTAAGAAAAATTTGGCTTGCCGAAAAAAACGTTACATAGTCAAAATCCGCATTTGAGCAAGGTTTCACCTTGAAAATACCAATTTGTTTTGGATAAAGTTGTCAAGAATTACGGTAAAACCCTGATCCCCAAGCCAAAAGGTTCATGCTAGTCTGTTGCAGTTACAAAATAAAAAGTGAAAGCGGAACGAGTTCGAGTTTTTAGGAAGGGAATTCACGTATTTACTAGTGAAAATCCCAAAAATTATAAGACTTAAGTTCTCTTAAGTTCTACAGTCGCTTTAAAATTGGACGCATGAATCAAAGACATTTCTGGACAATTGTTGCTCTGTCTCTGGCTGTTTTGGGAATACCTTCAGTCGGTTGTACTCAAACCACCAAGGGAAATGCGCTAGCTTCCCCCAAATTGCCTGCATCTGATGTGGTGAAAGTGGGAGAGTACAAATCAGGAGCAGGGGAGCAAACCTCGGATGCTGTGATTACAAGAATTCATCCTTACAACATTGGAGGACGTAAGGCGGCAACTCTTTATATCAAAAATATTCCCGTTCTCACCTTTTTGAGTTCTATATCAGATACGAGTGTTGAGACTAAAAAAGTTGGTGCAATAAACGAAACAGAGGGCGTACAATCATACGCCCTTATTGCTAGCAACTCACCAAAAACTGCGAGTATTGGAAATGCAGCGGGAGCAAATAATCAGATTAATTCTGTTGACAACGATCCGGTTGAGATAGCTGGTGTAATAGCAGCTAAAATTAACCAGTTGAACCGGGAAAATTTAGACGCGAGTAAGATTACCGTAAGTTGGAAAGCAGCGGGCGAATCTAAAGTTGCAAATCTTCCCCAAAGCAAAAGCCTGCCTATAGAACCGGGATCTGGCGATCGCTATACAATCAAAGTTAACGGCGAAGAATTAGTAGAAATCAATCAAGGCACGCGGCTAGCAGATACCACCAACAATTTGGCGCAAGATGCATTGCAAGCAACCAATCGCTTGCGGAGACTACTAGGAAATGCATCTCCCCTAAAAGAGATTGCGAATTTACCAGTACGTCAACCAATATCAATGCCAAAGCAGCCCCAACAAATTGCTGCTGGAGCAGTGCGAGCTACCTTGAGAGGTATAGCTTCTTATTATGGCTATGATTTTTCTGGTAATCGTACTGCTAGCGGCCAGAGATTCAACCCTGAAGGGATGACCGCCGCTCATCGCAGCTTACCCTTTGGTACAAAAGTCCGTGTCACTAACACCCGCAATGGTCGTTCTGTAGTGCTGCGAATTAATGACCGAGGCCCATTCATTCGGGGTCGAATCATTGACGTATCTACTGGCGCAGCTCGGATTTTAGGAATGATGGGCAGTGGCGTAGCACCAGTACGTATTGAAGTTTTGGGGAGATAGAGGGACTGGGGGAGGTGGCAACGCCTTGGGGAAAGGTAAAAGGGAAAAGGAAAAAGGTAAAAGCAGGGATCTTTCTTTGCCCTTTGCCCTTTCCCCTTTGCCCTTTGCCCTTTCCCCTTTCCCCTTTGCCCCATGCCCCATGCCGAATCCCTAATCCCTAGTTCTAACCATCTCCTCTATTTCAGATATAAACTAACGGGGGAGGAATGAGAGAACTAGGGGTATTTTTGTGCGCCTGTTGACAACAGTTGCGGCTTTACGCTGCTATTTAACTAAACCCTGCTTGGAAAACAAGCTGATTGCGGTTCCAGAAAATCTGGCACTAGATGAGATGAGTGGCTGGCATCAGACGGCAGTCGGTCTGGTGCCGACAATGGGGAATTTACATCAAGGCCATTTAAGCTTGATTCAACGGGCGCGGCAAGAAAATTCAAGGGTGATTGTCAGTATTTTCGTCAATCCCTTGCAATTTGGCCCCAATGAGGATTATGAACGTTATCCGCGGACTTTAGAGCAAGATCGACAGCTTTGCGAACAAGCTGGGGTAGATGCAATTTTTGCGCCGACTCCGGAAGAGATGACAGTACCCCAGAAAAGTATACAAGAATCAAAGGTTACACAAGTTATCCCCCCATCTGCTATGATAACAGGCTTGTGTGGTCGTTCTCGGCTGGGTCACTTTCAGGGTGTCGCTACGATTGTGGCCAAGCTTTTCAACTTGGTACAGCCTGACCGAGCCTACTTCGGTCAAAAGGATGGTCAGCAACTGGCAATTATTAAGCGGCTAGTAGCTGATTTAAATTTGCCAGTGGAAATTGTTGCTTGTCCAACAGTACGGGAAGCATCGGGTCTTGCCTTGAGTTCTCGTAATCATTATTTGACTGCAACAGAAAAAGAGCAAGCAGCGGTGCTGTATCGTGGCTTGCAAAAAGCTGAAGCTGCTTTTCGCCAAGGACTTCACGATCGCAGCAAGTTGATAGCTATAGTACAGCAAGAACTGACAATGGTCAGCACGCTTTCAGTGGAATATATTGAATTGGTTGAACCGACTACGTTGATGTCTTTAGATAAAGTTCAGGAGGAAGGAATGCTGGCGATCGCAGCACGTTTGGGTTCTACACGTTTGATTGATAATATTATTTTGCGCGATCGTCAACCCATCATCGCCATTGATGGCCCAGCCGGTGCTGGAAAATCCACAGTGGCGCGTCAAGTGGCAGCAAAGCTGAATTTAGTGTATTTGGATTCAGGAGCAATGTACCGCGCTGTAACTTGGTTGGTACTGCAAAAGGGTATTGCGATTAATGATGAGTGTGGGATCGCCGAATTAGCTAGCAAGTGTCAAATTCAACTGACTCCCACCCAGGATTTACAATTTCCCGTGCGGGTTTGGATTAACGGTATCGATGTTACCCAGGCAATTCGCACAGTTGAGGTTACATCTCAAGTATCGGCGATCGCTGCACAAAGCGCTGTACGTCAAGCACTGGTTAAACAACAGCAAAGCTGGGGTAAAAAAGGCGGTTTAGTAGCTGAAGGCCGGGACATTGGGACTCATGTGTTCCCCGATGCGGAAGTGAAAATTTTCTTAACCGCTTCTGTTAGCGAACGCGCACGTCGTCGCCAGCAAGATTTTCAAAAACTTGGTCAAGCGCAAGTGAGTTTAGAACAACTCGAAAGGGACATTGCTGAACGCGACTGGAAAGATAGTACGCGTAAAATTTCTCCTTTGCAAAAAGCGTCAGATGCGATCGAAGTGCAAACTGATGGTCTAGACGTGTCTCAAGTCACTGCACAAATCGTTAACTACTACCACCAACGCTTATCTGACTGAGTGCTAGCTACTAAAGAAGGCAAAGAGCCAAGGAGCAACCTTGAAGAAATCCCTCTGGTTATTAACTTGCCTTCTTCTCCACTTATTCAGAAAATTCCTGTAGGGTATGTTAAGAACTTCTAAATAAAAAAATATCCAATTAACTTTTATGGGGCGGGTGAGACACCCACCCCACAACATTGAAGAATTTATTTCTTGGACTTCCCTTAAGAACTTCTAAATAAAAAATATCACACTGTTTACAGCCAACAGTCAACAGCCAACGTTAAAGCCCTTAACACTTTCATTAGTACGATGCCTTAAGGCTTTAGCCTTGACACGCCATTACCTAAGATTTGCTGGACTTAAAGGCAGCCCATAAATCAAAATATTAAATAATTTTATTATTGGCTGTCTTGATTTAATTTAAGCAAAAATCATTGCAAACCAGATATTATTTTATATTTAAAATCATCTAGCTTAAGATAGATTTTTTATATAACAATTAATCTCACTAAAGGTAGAAGTTTTAAAGCTTTAATTGCTAAATGCTAATTACTTAATCCACTGCTCAATTATTATTAGCGAACAAAAAAAATCCGCGACTTGTTACATAACTTGGAAATCTAATCCTTCTGAGTTCATGTCTTTCAAATCAGATTGGAACATTGTATTTTGCTATGAAATATTAGCCATTTTTATTTATAGCCATTATTCCCTAGCGGTTTGACTTATTTTACTTATTAGAGAAGTACTTTGTTTTTCTTTTCACTTTGGTAGTAGAATGACGATGTTAAGTTTTATGTTTCATCATAAAAGACATAAAACTGCCAAAAATAAAAGCTGCTGATTTTCTAAGCTTCTGTAATAGCTTAAAACTGGAAACCGCTAAAGAGAGGATTTCACACAATGGCATTTGTACAGCCCCCCCTACCCTTCGAGATTAATGCTCTAGAGTCATATGGCATGAAAGCTGAAACTTTCGAGTACCACTATGGCAAGCATCACAAAGCCTATGTAGATAACCTCAACAAGCTGACTGAAGGTACAGAACTTGCTAATAAGTCTCTCGAAGAGGTAATCCAAATTTCCTTCAAAGACTCCTCTAAAACCGGAATCTTTAACAACGCTGCCCAAGTTTGGAACCATACCTTCTTTTGGAATTCCTTAAAACCAGCAGGTGGTGGCACACCTACCGGTGACCTCGCAACCAAGATTGAGAAAGATTTCGGTAGCTTCGACAAATTCAAAGAAGAGTTCTCTAACGCAGCCGCAACTCAATTCGGTAGTGGATGGTCTTGGCTGATTGATGATGGTGGTACCCTGAAGGTGATTAAGACACCAAATGCTGAGAACCCTCTAGCTTATGGTCAAAAAGCACTCTTAACCTTGGATGTTTGGGAACATGCGTACTACATTGACTACAGAAACGCTCGTCCGGCATTCATCAAGAATTTCCTAGATAACTTAGTCAACTGGGACTTCGCTGCTGAAAACTTTGCTAAAGCATAGTCAAAAACCAGCTTTTAACTGGCTGTGAGTGTGGCTTTTAACAGTTATCAATAAATTACCAGCAGTCACGATCTTGCATCGTGGCTGTTTTTGATTTGTTGGGTGAGGGGAATGTTGAGGGTTGACTGCTATACACAGCAATTCTATTTGGAGTAGGGGTTGAAAAAGATACTAAAAAAGCTGAGACTGAAATCAAGAGCAAAAACTTTCTTATCTGCTATAGCAATCCTATTTGAGTTGTTAAAAATATTATTGGCTTTAACAGTCAAGAATCCTAAATGTAAGACTTCACAAATCATCTACAATTACTATAACTGTGTCTATCTCATTTACTAATGTGGAAAACTTCAGTGGTGCTTTCAATAATTTTCCTGAACTTACAACTGAGAATTTAATTTTGCGGGAAACAAAACTAGCTGATGTGCCAGCAATTTTTCAGATTTTTGCAGATGATGAAGTAACAAAGTACCATAACTTAGAAACTGCCACTAATTTAGAGCAAGTTCAGTTTATAATTGAGCGTCGTGCAGAACGATTTAGAAATCAACAAGGTATTCGCTGGGGAATAGCCAAAAAAGAAGATAATGTAATCATTGGTTCCTGTGGTTATAGCATTAAAAACCGTTTTCAGGCAGAAATTGGATACGAACTTGCAAGAGGATATTGGAGAAAGGGCATAATGACAGAAGCCTTAAGAGCTATCATTCACTGGGGTTTTCATCAGTTGGATTTAAATCGAATTGAAGCATTTGTCATGCTAGAGAATACTGGCTCTATCAAATTGTTAGGTAATTTAGAATTTGTGGAAGAAGGACTTTTAAGAGAATATGGATTTTGGAAAGGGCAATTCCATGATTTGAGGATTTTTTCCTTATTAAAAAGAGACTATAAAACTCCTATTTGATTTATTTAAAAACTCATTCATCTTTATCCCTCTTCTGTCACCAACGACAGCACCGGAAAAGCTACAGATACTCTAGTGGAGATTGCAGCGGTTGGTCGTAATGGTCGTAGCACTCTCCCTGCTAACTTCCTTGGGACTCCTTAAAACTGGGGATTGGGTATTAAGAAAACTTTTCCCTAATTCTCAGCCCCAATCACTTTTACGGAGGCAGTTTTTTACTAAAGCTATAAATGTGCTGCCTCCTGTATCTTAAAAGTAGTAAGATTTTAAAGTATATGGACAGTAAAGAATTAGCACAATACATCGAAGCAACGAATAGCATCAGTAAACCTTGGCTATTGGTTCAACTGCGCCTCAAAAAACTCCAAGAGCGCCGAGCTACGTTAACAGACGATGTTTACAACAAAGAATTAGAAGATATTTTCCAAGACTTGATGAATCTGGGAGAATGGTGGCGGGGTATTGAAGATGAAGTATTTTAAAGTTAGGAGTTGGGAGTTTTTTTTATAGCAGGTAATAGGTAATAGGCAATAGGCAATAGGCAAAGAAAGTCTGTTGATGTTGGCGTTTTACGATCGCTTTATGTCTTAAAGTATGCTTCAACTGCTATAATTCTTCACTTCTAACTGAAATTAATAAGGGTGTATTAGGGAATGGATTATCGGGATGCAGGAGTTGATGTTGAGGCTGGTCGAGGTTTTGTAGATCAAATTCGCAATTTGGTTCACAGTACTTTCAGACCGGAGGTAATTGGCGGGTTGGGTGGCTTTGGTGGCTGCTTTCAACTACCAGGCGGTTTTAGGGAACCGGTTTTGGTTTCTGGGACAGATGGTGTGGGTACAAAGCTGAAAATCGCTCACATTCTCAACCGCCATGATACTGTCGGGATTGATTTGGTGGCGATGTGCGTTAATGATGTGCTGACATCGGGTGCAGAACCGCTGTTTTTTTTAGATTATGTAGCAACCGGTAAGTTGGACAAAGAGCAATTAACTGATGTGGTTGCGGGTATCACTTCTGGATGTAAGCAAGCTGGTTGTGCTTTATTGGGGGGAGAAACGGCAGAAATGCCTGGTTTTTACCAGGTGGGTGAGTACGACTTGGCTGGGTTTTGCGTGGGAATTGTCGAAAAAAGTCAGATGTTGGACGGTTCTCAAGTAAAAGTAGGAGATGTGGCGATCGCCCTTGCTAGTACAGGTGTACACAGTAATGGTTTCAGTTTAGTACGAAAGATTGTTAGCGATGGCAACTTTGCTTGGAGCGATACTCCAGAATTATTAGGCGGTGAAACTATCGGCGAAACTTTCCTCAAACCCACCCGTATTTATGTCAAACCAGTTTTAGCAGCACTCAAAGCAGGTTTGTCAATTCATGGTATGGCTCACATCACAGGTGGTGGTTTGCCAGAAAATTTGCCTAGATGTTTGAAAGAAGGTCAAGCAATCAAAATTGATAGCAGCAGTTGGAATGTTCCCCCTGTATTTCAATGGCTAGCTCAAGCTGGAGAAGTCAGTCCCAAAGCCATGTACAACACGTTCAACATGGGAATTGGATTTGTATTGCTGGTGTCACCTGATGAAGTTGAGCAGACAATTAGCCATTTTCGATCGCATGAAATTCCAGCTTTGGCGATTGGTGAAGTCATTACTGGTTCAGGAGAACTAGTGGGATTACCGTTCTGATAGATATTCTTTATACATGATATAAAATTTATTTTTACCATTCATTTTTAGCTTAGTAGAGTTCCTTTCTCTACTAATTAATTACTTTCTAAAGTACTTAGTACAGCTTGTTTAGGCATACGTTCAAATTTAATCTGCAATATTTATTACTACTGAATTTTTGAGGTAATTCAAACTAATCATGACTACTGACGTTGAGATTTGCTAACGTAGTCTTAACATATCGAAAAATTTGCTAATAAAGCTGAGAAATCAGCTGTCAGCACTAATTTACAGTTCTGAGTATTTCTCATCTGTAGGTGTGGCGTTTTAGTGTGTTAGGAATATATATTTTTGTTTAGAGGGGGTTATGGTTATAAATTTGGCCCGCACTACTGCTTCCACAGAACTGTTGAGGCAAGTATTCCAGAACATTGATGCACATAGTTGTCCCACGTTATTCAACTTCCACATGCACACTGTCCATTCGGATGGCAGGTTGCAGCCAAGTGGATTGATGGAACAGGCGATCGCGATTGGGTTAAAAGGGTTGGCGATTACCGATCACCATAGTATTGGCGGCTATCAAGTAGCACAAGCTTGGTTAGAGGATTGGAAGTGGAATAATCCTGGTGCAAGCACTCCTCTATTGTGGAGTGGTGTGGAAATCAATGCCAACCTTTTAGACATAGAAGTTCACATTTTAGGTTACGCATTCGATCTAGAACACCCTAGTATCAAACCTTATCTGCAAAGAAGACCAACTACAGGCAAAGAATATCAAGCAAATAATGTGATTGCTGCTATTCACGAAGCCGGGGGATTGGCAGTTTTAGCTCATCCTGCGCGTTACAAGCGATCGCTTTTTGATTTGATTCCAGCTGCGGCCGAAAAGGGTATTGATGGCGTAGAAGCTTTCTATGCCTACAATAACCCCAATCCTTGGAAACCCAGCGCTGTGGAATCAGAACAAGTGCAAAAATTAGCTGATGAATATCTTCTTTTCAATACCTGCGGTACTGATACCCACGGATTGAATTTGCTACAACGCTTGTAAAGATGATTTATGTTTGTGAACTACCCACACTGAGCTGACGGTAAAGTGTGGGCTTACAACTTGACTGAGGAATGGTGTATTTTGGGGTACACCAAGGGCGACGGCTATTCCTTGAAGATCTAAATAATCTCAGCCATTTAAAATACACACCACAAGCATCAAGCAATACTACAAAGTTTGCTTAACTTTGCAGTAGAACAAGGGTATATAAAATCCAACCCCATACGGGGACTAAAACTACGTCTACCTCAAAGAGAGAAAGGCGAACATAAAAGCGACAATACAATCAGATATCTAACACAATCACAACTAAATATACTATATTCCGCTGTCAAACATGACTGACGTTTCAGTGCGATCGCTCCGGTTCCGTAACTCTCCCAAGCACCTGCCGCAGCGTAGATGCATTGCAAGTAGCGTAATAGTTACTGGTTCATCTTTTGTAGGGATTGCGCGAAAAGGCTCAACCCAATCAATACTTGTCGGGTTTTGGGGTAAAGGGGAAGGGGAAAGGGGAAAGAAAAAACCTTTACCCTTTACCCCAAACCAAATTCCGAGTTCAAAATGCATAAACCGAGCAGTATTGAGGCTCAACCTGCCCATTCAAACAGTTTGCAGAAGATAGTAAAAGATGTATTGCTCAATTTATTTACTTTTATATAAATTAACCTGTAAAAAACCAACAGTTAATAATTGGTAAATATAATGCTACTAACATACTAGTTTGAAATTAATGAGTAGAAACCGAAAGTTCAACATTGCAAACATAACTGATTGGTCGGTGATCAACACAGGTAACCCCGGAGTATTCAACCTTTCTTCTTCATTGTTTGATTTTGTACCAGATGGAGTTCAAACACTTTACAGCAATGGAGCAACTGCATTTCAAACGCTCTCCACGGTCTTAGCTCCTAAAACGCTGTACACCTTGGGTGTATCTGTAGGTCGAAGACGAGATTTTACAGATTTTCCCGGATTTAGTGTTGAGTTACGTGCTGGTGGGACTCTCGATAGCCAACGGAGATTGGCTTCACTATACAATGCTGCATCCGCCAAACTTTTTGGTATTTCCTTATTGACTTGTTTTAAGGAAAATTTTATTATGTAGCTAAGGTAAGTTGAGTCACTTACCTTAGGAATAAACCAAGAGGAAACCAATGCTTCGTAAAACTCTGCTTATTACAGGAGGACTTATGATAGCTACACTTTCCGCTAGCGGTGTATTAAACCACTATAGCTCTGTGAATGCTACCACATCTAATACTTCTCAAACAGTTAATGACGACCTTAAAGGATTATCAACACAGTTCAATAATGCAGAATCCTTACAAACATGGCAAGAGTTTAGTGTGAATGGTTGGATACCTAAATGGGAATCGCCCAAAGTTGAAAATGGACAACTTGTTCTGCGACCAAAATCATCTGGATGGTTTGAGGACAACTACGCCGGACACCTTTACCGTGAAGTAGAAGGAGACTTTATAGTAACAACTAAGATCAAAGTAGAAGGGAATAATGATAGCCTACCACAGCGCTCGTTCTCACTAGCAGGATTATTCATTCGAGCGCCGCGTACATTTACTAAAGACACCTGGACTCCAAAGGGAGAAAATTGGATGTTTTTTAGCGTCGGCACCGCTTGGCCGGCAGGTAAACCTCACTTTGAGATCAAATCAACCTACAACAGCCTTTCTACATTGAAAATCTTTGATGCTGAACCTGGTTGGACAAGATTACGAATTGCTCGCTCTGGCGAACTATTCACCCTGCTGTACCAAAACAAAGGTTCGCAGAAGTGGGAAGTTCTCGATCAATTCATCCGTCCAGATCTGCCAAATAAACTCAATGTAGGACTTACAGCTTATGCAGATTGGGATTCAATGGCTCCTGACTATCCAAACTACAAGAAGTATAACGAGCAAGGAGTTAAAAATCAAAATGCAGATTTAATTGCCTATGTCGAATCAATCGATTTCCGTCGTCCGAAAACATCTCGTTTCCCAGTTGCTACACTTGCTCCGCGATTCTCATTTGATCCAAAGGTTTCTGAAGCGCGGTTACAAGATTTAACTAGCGATTAAATATTTCCTTTTGCTTTGCAAGAACTTCATTATCTGCACTTGATGGCAAGTAAAAGTGAGCGTGGGTTGTGACACTGGAGTAATGTCTACCATGTCTTAGTAGTTTGCCCTAACGGAACTTAAACATTTTTGAGGAAGAAATAAGCCTCAAACACTTGGGAAGTAAGGAAAATACACCAAATCACGAAAAACGGCTGAAACCCAAATATACGGCGCTAAATGAGCAATCGTACAGAAAGTTACGCTAAGGCTCTAATCCTTACTCGATAAGCATTCTGCAAATCGATATTTTTTGCAATTCTCGATGTACCAATTAACCTATAGATTATTTGGTGCAAAAATTTAATACGACATAGCAAAGGTTTGAAGCTCCTAAAATTCCGAGACTTCAATTGGTACAGTTTTACCCGTAACGATCGCAGCATTAAAAGTGGCTTATCAAGTTCTTAGCGTAAGTTTCGGTATCACTGCTCATTTCACCCCTGATGTTAAATAATTTTTGTCCTTCTTCTACCAAACGCAGATTTCCTCGTTTTTCAAGAGGTACACCATGAATAAACAAATAGGGGAAACTTGAAAAATGCAAATTCAAGCAGTTGCAGCTTACAATCAAGGAGCGGCTTTAGAGCCGTATACTTTTGAACTTAAACAGCCAAAGGCAAACGAGTGCCTGATTAAGGTATTAGCCTGTGGTCTTTGCCACTCAGATATACACATGCTCAATAACGACTGGGGATGGTCTCATTATCCTCTAGTCCCAGGGCATGAAGTAGTTGGGGAAGTCGTAGAGATAGGTTCGCAAGTGAAACATTTGCGAATAGGGGATCGGGTAGGTGTAGGCTGGCAGCGTTCAGCATGTTTACAATGTCAGGATTGTTTGAAAGGGCATGAAAACCTTTGCGATCAAGGCGAAGCACTAATTGTTAATGGTTATGGTGGTTTTGCGGATCATTTATTGGTAGATGCACGTTTTGCCTTTAGGATTCCTTCAGGGATAGAAACTCATGCTGCATGTCCACTGCTGTGCGCTGGAATCACTGTATACTCAGCTTTACGTCATGCAGGCATGAGATCGGGTCAAGAAATTGGCATTATTGGTATAGGAGGTTTGGGACATTTAGCTATTCAATTTGCTTCTCGTTTAGGAAACCGCGTTACAGTTTTTACTACATCTGATGATAAAGCTGAGTTCGCCACTAAGCTTGGCGCTCATGACGTGATTATAACATCACCTGAAGACACACTTCCAGTTCCAGTTCGCAAGTTAGACATACTCCTCAGTACTACTTCACAATCACTAAACTGGGCTGCCTACCTTAACTATCTTAATTCTGATGGCTTTCTTTCGATTGTTGGCGTTTGTCCTGCTCCTCTTTCCATTCCACTTTTGCCTTTAATCATCAAACGTCGTCGAGTTATGGCATCGATCGTTGGTAGTCGTTCTGAAATGATTGAGATGTTATCTATTGCTGAACGGTTTGAAATTAAACCAATTGTTGAAATTTTTCCTATGCGACAGATAGGTGAAGCCATAGAAAAAATACGTCAAAACAAGATTCGTTTCAGAGCAGTGCTGAGTCTGATTTGAAAATGATAACTGTAAAGTATTAAAACTATCAATTCAGCCAATCTTACCAGCATTAACAAAAGCTTGCAATTTTCAAGCATTCTCTGGTTCTGGAAACGTCAAGCCAGTTAAATGGCTAAATCAAAAATCCAAATACTCGCAAAAAAGGATAATCATGTCTAATAATTCTACTCTTGGCACTAACCAAAATGACACTATTCTTTTGGTAACTTCATTAGCAAATGAAACTGTTAACGTCCTTAGTGGTAACGATACAGTAATTACTGGTAGCGGTAACGATTTAGTTATTGCAGGTGATGGTAACGATATTATTGCTACTAGAAGAGGTAACGATCAGATTTTTGCTGATGATGGAGACGATTTAGTAGTTGGAGAAGATGGAGATGATTTAATTAACGGTGGAGCAGGTAATGATAATTTAACTGGTGATAACGGTAACGACATTATTTATGCCGGTTCTGGAGATGATTTTGTTACTTCTGGTAATGGCAACGATGTTATCTATGGCGGAAGCGGATTTAATCAAATCTTTGCTGACGATGGTAATGACGTTATTTTCGGAGGCAATGATGTTGATGGGATTGATGGAGGTAATGGTAACGATCGCATTACTGCTGGCGCAGGAAATGACTTTTTTACTGGAGAAGCTGGAAACGATATTCTAAACGGCAATACAGGCAACGATTTAATTACTGGCGGACTTGGAGATGATCGTATATTTGGCGGCGAAGATAACGATCTACTTTTCGCCGATGAAGGTAAGGATTCGGTAAATGGTGATGCTGGTGATGATAACATAGACGGTGGTGCAGGCAATGATCTGTTGGCAGGTGGTACAGGTAATGATGTTTTAATTGGTGCTGACGGCAGCGATAATCTACAAGGTGGTGGAGGAAATGATTCTTTAAATGGTGGGGAAGGTAATGACACACTCAT
Source organism: Nostoc sp. DedQUE12a (assembly GCA_034530795.1). GTDB lineage: Bacteria > Cyanobacteriota > Cyanobacteriia > Cyanobacteriales > Nostocaceae > Nostoc. The sequence goes on along the minus strand of JAVRCH010000178.1, from coordinate 4,202 downwards.
TGGTGTGAATCCTACCCTCTCTAACTTGGGTTTTGGTCAAGGAGAATTAGATACTCTTACTGGAGGAGTAGGAGCTGATAGGTTTATCCTAGGCGAGCAAGACAATCTTTACTATAATGATGGCAATTCCTTAAGTACAGTTGATTTAGATTTTGCCCTCATTAAAGATTTTGAATTTTCTGGAGTTGATATTATTCAACTCAAAGGTTTAGCATCAGAATACCTATTAGTTACATCTTCTGGCAATCAACCATCTGGAACTTCCATTTTCTTTACTGGTGGTGTAGGAACTTTACCAGAGTTGGTTGGTGTAATTGAAGGAGTACAGATAGGAAATTTAAGTCTTTCCAATGCAGACCAATTTTCTTTTGTCTAATAGCCTAGTAATGGCAAAAACATTTAAGTAGATAGGGAACTCAAAAAAGTCAAATTAGTCAATTCCTGCATTCATATAACTTACCCAAAAAACATCTGAAGCTTTCATTCTTCTCTTTGGGTTTGCAGTCGTCTAGGAATAAAAACCCCTTTCAAGGTTAGGTATTTAAGTATTTAGGTTGCCGCAAAATAGTTGAGAAAGTTCTCAAGTTTTTAACGTGGTTTGATGGTTTCAGAATTTAAGTATCGGCTGAAATAATCAAAAAATCACTAAATAGAAAATACCTACCTTTTAAGGGATGAAAATCCTTCTGCAACCCTGTCTGATATCAAGTTCGGATAATTACTTATTATTAAAATCTCTCCGCGTCAGAGCGTCCCCTTCCGCGTCAGTCTTAATGGTAAGTCTTCTTCCGAAGATGATATCACTCTGTACTCTGTGCTTCTGTAGTTTGTTTTTCTGTAACTCGTGCGTAAGTTTTGAATCAAATACGGCTATGTGATTTATTCTCCCTGTCTCCCCAAAGCGATTGATTATTTTTTATTTAGAAATTTCACAGTATTCTAGTGATCTGTCCCATTAATTTTGATGTCTGCGATATTCTCAACTTATTCGAGAATTCAGCAATCTGGCCACGCTAACTTATCAAAATTAATGCGATAAACCACTAGTTGGAAAGAAAGCTTAAAATGCTTTTTAGGCTATCCCAGTTAAATATAGTGTTAACTTTGCATATAAAAGCACTATAAAATACTGGATTTGCCTAAAATAAGCAAATTCTCTTTTTTGCAGACTACTAGTTGAACTTTATTTTTTGACTAAATAGCGTGCCATAAATGTCTCAGTGGCTTCAGCTATGACGCGTTCTACTTCAGCATCGGAGATTTCTAAATCTGTAATTAAAAACTTAGGCCAAAATACTAAATCGTTGATCATGCCGAGAAATTGTCTTGCTGCCAATGGGATGTCTTTGATCTCAAGTTTTTTATTATTAACTTCAGTTTGCAAGAAAAAATGCAAATTTTTTAAAAATGGTTCTTTCCCACGACGATAGAGTTCTTCTCCTAATTCTGGAAACCGTTGCGCTTCTGCAATTATAACTCGAAACAAAGCTTCTATGTTTGGTTGCCGGAGGAGAGAAACATATTTCTTGCCAATTATTAACAGCTTAGTTGCTATATCCACATTGTCTATTGCATCAACAAATTTAAGTTGTACATCCCACACTACTTCCATAATTTCACCGAACACAGCACGCTTTGTTGGAAAATGTTTGTAAAGCGTAGCAGTAGATACTCCTGCTTCTTTTGCTATCATCTCTAGTGTTGTCCTTTCGTATCCAACTGTTAAAAAAATTTTGCTAGCTGCATTGAGAATACTCTGGTGTTTTAGACCAGCAACTTGCTTTTGATACTCTTTTATAGTCATGTTGTATTGTATTGTATTGTTGTTTTTTTATATAATGACAAATAATTACCTAATTTTCAAGCCTATCAACTCTTCCAGATTTTTGCGTAATTCCTAAGTTTCAAGAAACATGCAGAGTAAGGAATCGCAAGCATTAGGTATTTATGAACAACAAAAGCGTTTAAATAGCAGCAATAGTATCGCAAAAATTTGGCTATGACTACAGCAAAAAGATGAAATTTCGTAAACTTTACACGTATTTATACATTAGATTAGCTGTGGGTTTTTCATCAAAAGTTTTACCTTTTATTAGTGCCATTTTGTTCTGCATCTTTAACGATATTTATTAAACAAAAAATCATGTTTATATTATTTTGTAAAGTATTCATCGACTTATTCAGGTTTAGAATAATCCTGCGATTACTTACTTTATACGCGCAACATTACGATGCAAAACTTCATGAGTTATACTACTTTCAGCCATATATTCATTAATGTAATTCTTCTTAACAGTCATTTTAGTAACTATCAGGTTTATGATAATACTAATAATGTTTTAAAAGTTTTTTCTGTTCAGCGAGCATCTTCACTGTTTCTAAATAATTTCGTACTTTCCCTTAGTATTAGTAGCGATATTGCAAGCATTTTATGGCTCGTTTTTAGCAATTATTTTGCACAGCAAAGCTTAGCTATCAATCAGGTCAGCAAGCATTCTAAAAACCCATTTATACCTTAATTATGTTAATTTATGGATATTTTTTCAGTACTATTCAATAATTATTTCAAGATTAAGTAAACTAGTGTAATTATCATATTTAATATAATGTTTCACAGTTACATCTTCTTGCTTCCTATTGCACCAGATTTTGCAATAATCAACTGAAATTAGATAAAAATGTAGAAATACTCAAAATTCAGTAGGTAACTAAAATTATGAAAAGAATATTTCGTGTAACAGCAGGCTATATCTCCACAAAATTGATAGTAGCGTTTATGTTTTTAGCCCCATTGCCAACTGGTAAAGTAGAGGCGCATCATGGATTTCAAGGCCAATATGACGCTAGCAGTCCATTATATTTAGAAGGAACTGTACAGGAGACACGATGGGAATTTCCACATAGTACAATTTTACTAAAAATATCAACAAACGTTCAAACTCCTCAAAATTTAAGACAACTAACGCAGCTAAACAACTCGGAAGAAATTTTCCGCAATCTTATTGTCCCTCAAAACCTTTTAGGGAGAACGCAACAGTTGGAACTTCCACCCGTTAGTTTAATGGTGACACCCCTAAGAAGGCGATTGCGTTTAGGAGACAGGATAAATGTAATAGTCTACCGCAACTGCTTGCCACCAAATCAACTTCGTGTACAGTTTGCTAGGCTACAGGATGGTACAACGGTTAGTAGACCAGGGACAGTACAAACTGAAATTAATGGTTGTAATTCTAGAAGAAAAAAATAATGGATTTGCTATTTTGGCTAGAGCAATCTACATTAGCACAGTTAGTTCGTGTGTCCCTTTATCCGTTCGTTCAAATTGTGCATATTATAAGTTTTGCTGTCCTAATTGGAGCAATAGGGATATTTGACTTGAGATTATTAGGTTATTTTCCCAAGCTTCCAATTGTTGAAATTGCAAAGTCACTTCTACCTTTAGCCCGACATAGTTTTAGTCTTGCTACTTTATCAGGTTTCTTACTATTTTCTGCCCAACCAGTGGTATTAGTAGCCAATCCAATGTTTCAGTTTAAGTTGTTGCTGATTGTTCTAGCAGGAGTAAATGCTGTAACTTTTCATGTGGCATCGTTTGGTTCTATGAAAAGACAACATACTAAAGTGCCAACCTCAGCTAGGGTTATTGCAGTTATATCTCTTTTTCTTTGGGTCGCTATTATTGCTTGTGGTCGTTTGATTGCTTACTCTTAGCAGTTTGTATAAAGTATTCAGTTTTAAAGGAAAATCAAAACTTTATTTTCTTTTAAACTAAGCAAAACAGCGCTCTTATATCATGTTTGGGTGAAGACTTATCATTAGGACTGACGCGGGGACGCGGAGAAATTTTAATAATAAGTGATTATCCGAACTTGATATTATTTCAAATGCCGGACTGAAATTTTAAGTGATTAAAACCGTAGTGACTACCAAATGATAGCTTTAATTAAACATTGTTGCACCAGTTTACAAAAATTATGAATAGCTATATCTTGGAAACAAAGCTGAATTTAGAAACTTGCGAAATACAAAAAGCAGTTAAAATTCTGGGTTTAGAAATTTCGGAACAAGAATTGGATGAACTCAAGTCTGGCAACAACATTTGCCTTAAAAGCAGAGATTTAAGCGAAATTGGCTCAGTATTCATCCTTGCAGAAGCAGTTTTAAGAACCAAAATAGTGAAAGTGAAAAATGTGACCTTTGAC
>JAVRCH010000177.1:0-25409 GCA_034530795.1 Nostoc sp. DedQUE12a | reverse complement strand
GAAGTACAAAGTCACTGGTTTTGAGGCAGGAGGCAGAAGGCAGTGTTTCGACTACGCTCAACAACCAGGCAGGAGCCAGAAGAATAATTTGATTTGTGAATCCTTGGTTCTGTACCTCATTTAGTTGCAAACTGCTGTATTATTTCCCATCTCTCCATCCCCCCACCCCCCATACCCAATTAACGTAGAAACTGCTTTGTATTTGTTAAAACTACTTTTCCAGTGTTTATACTTCAAATATTACTAATTCTTTCACGTCAAAATATTAGAAAATGCTTTAAGTGAACAGCTTTAGATAACTATCGTTTGATAATAGCTATAGTAATAATCTATGCAAGCTTTATCTCAGTTTCTCTGGCTAGAAAGCTTAGAGTCAATAATAGACTGTTCGCCGCTAATGGTTGTGCCGGAAACACCACTATCAGATGCGATCGCTCTGATGGCAACACAGAGCAAAAGTATCTTGGTTGGATCTGATTCGCAGTTAGCGGGATGCTTTACCAAGCACGATATTGTACAGCTTATAGCGTCAGGGACTGACTTGAAAACAGCTAAGATTTCTGAGGTGATGCATACCTCAGTGAAAACACTGAAACTCTCAGAATTTCACGAAATATCCTCTGTCTTGTCACTTCTATGCCAGCAGCAGTTGGATATACTGCCAGTTGTGGATCATCAAGGTCAAATCGTTGGCGCAATAACTCCTGAAAGTATTTGTCAAGCACTGGCACAAGAAATAGATCAAACTACAGATAACTGCCAGCAAACTGAAGAACAACGGTGTTTGCTAGAGTCAGGAGTAGTCAATGCTACACTTGGCAAAAATGAATCTGAAAAAATTCACGAATACGCTGAGATTGACGAGGATACCACGGCTTTTGAGGCACTACATGAAAGCGAACAGTGCTATTGCAGCATAGCTAATACAGTACCTATGCTGATTTCCATGTCAGAAAGTAACGCTTTGGGTAATTTTTTTTATCAATCTTGGCTAGAGTTCGCTGGAGGAACTCTAGAACAAAAATTAGGTTGCAGTTGCACGCAAGGTATTGATTCAAAAGATGTCCAAAGCCATATCGGTATTATTAGTTCTTTTGAGGTAGGACATCTGATTTTCCCTCAGGGGCAATGGCCTAAGTACAAATGGTTACCCAGACGCGCTATAGTACCTAAAGACATGACAGGCAAACCTAGCCGCCTCATTGGAGTTTCTGTGGATACTACCTCCCATGTACAGGCAAAAGAGGAACAACTGTGGCAATCCCAGCAAGCGGCGCTACAAAAATGCAAACTTGCTCAAGAAACACTCAAACATAGTGAAGAAAAATTCCGCAATTTAGTTGAAGCCAGCAGTGATTGGATATGGGAAATTGATGAAAATACAGTCTATACCTATGTCAGTCCGAAAATACGTGACATTTTAGGTTATGAACCAACGGAAATTTTAGGTAAAACACCCTTTGATTTGATGTCACCTGAAGAAGCTGAACGTGTGACTAAGATTTTCGCTCCGATAGCTGCGGCACAACAACCATTTAAATGTCTTAAGAATATTAATATTCATCAAGATGGCCATTTAGTTGTTCTCGAAAGTAGCGCAGTTCCAGTTTTCAGTGCTGAGGGGCAATTCCGTGGCTATCGCGGTGTAGATCGAGATATTACAGAGCGTAAGCAATCAGAAACTCCACTATTTGAGAGCCAACAAAAGCTGCAATATTTACTTTGTTTTAGCCCAGCGGTTATCTATACCTGCAAAATTTCTGGAGACTTTGGTGCGACATTTATTAGCGAAAATGTTACAACAATCACGGGGCATAAACCACAAAAATTTGTCGAAAATTCTAATTTTTGGGCTAGTCATATTCATCCAGAAGACATAACCCAAGTGTTTGCTCAACTTTCAGAGGTATTGGAGCGAGGACAATACATAATAGAATACCGATTTTTACACCAAGACGGTATCTATCGTTGGATATACGACCAAGGAAAGCTAGTCCGAGATCGAGCTGGCAACCCTATGGAAATAGTAGGTTATTGGGTAGATATCACAGAACGTAAGCTATTAGAACAAGAACTTAGAGTAGCACTAGAAAAAGAAAAACAACTCAGCGAACTTAAATCTCGCTTTGTCTCCATGACTTCTCATGAATTCCGCACGCCTTTAACTACTATCCTTTCTTCTTGTGAGTTACTGGAACACTATCGCCACAAATGGAGCCAAGAAAAACAACTTACTCATTTGCATCGGATTCAAACCGCCGTCAAGCGGATGACTGAGATGTTGAATGACGTGTTAGTTATTGGTAAAGCAGGAACCGGTAAATTAGAGTATAGACCAACATCCTTTGATTTAGTTAAATACTGCCAACAGCTAGTGGAAGAAATACAAATGAATCTCAACAATCAGCGCTTGATTTCTTTCACCAGTCAATATGAATCTATACCTTGCTATATGGATGAGAAATTGTTGGGACACATTTTCAATAATTTACTATCAAATGCAATTAAATATTCTCCAGATGATAGCATTGTTAAGTTTAGTCTCATTTGTCACGATGGGCAAGCAGTATTTGAAATTCAAGATTGGGGCATTGGCATTCCAGAAGAAGATATACCGTTTATATTTGAATCATTTCATCGCGCTAGTAATGTCGGCAATATACTAGGCACTGGATTAGGAATGGCAATTGCAAAAAAGTGTATAGATATCCATCAAGGTGAAATATTTATTAAAAGTGCAGAAGGTTTAGGAACTAAATTTACTGTGGTTATAGCATTAAATAATAAAATATAATTTGAGGTCAATTATGCCCAAAATTTTAATAATTGAAGATGAAGAATCAGTTAGGGAAAACATATTAGATTTGCTAGAAGCTGAAGATTTTGAAACTCTTGCCGCAGCCAATGGCAGAATCGGGCTAGATTTGGCTATTTCGGAAGCTCCTGATTTAATTTTGTGTGATATGATGATGCCAGAAGTTGACGGTTATGGCGTGCTAACAGCATTACGTCAAGACCCAAGTACGGCAACAATTCCCTTCATTTTTCTCACTGCTAAATCTGCCAAATCCGACTTTCGTCGAGGTATGGATCTGGGTGCAGATGACTATATAACTAAGCCATTCACGCGTGCTGAGTTATTAAGCGCCATCATGAATAGGTTAGAAAAATACGCTACTTTAAAAAGATATTTATCTCCTCAGAATACAACTCACAACTTGTCTCCGAAAATGCAGTTGTTAGAAATTAGCTTACATCGGGCAATCAAGCAACACAATTTTCAAGAGTTTGAGATTTATTATCAACCAATAGTGGATATTGCTTCTGGGAAGATAGTAGCTGCTGAAAGTTTGTTGCGCTGGCAAAGCCCAGAATTGGGAACAATTTATCCGACAGAATTTATTCCTATTGCTGAGTCTACAGGTTTAATTGTTCCTATTGGCAAATGGGTCTTAAAAAGAGTGTGCCAGCAAATTAAAAGCTGGCGAGATAATGCGGGAATTTATTCATTGAAGATTGCTGTGAATTTGTCGGTGATTGAATTTAATCAACCAGATTTTATTCATAAAATAGTAAATTTTATAGAAACCAATGATTTGGAAGCAGATTGTTTAGAATTAGAACTCACTGAAAGCATGATTATGCAAGATGTGAATAGCGCGATCGCCACTATGAATAAATTGCGTTCTCTGGGAGTTAAAATAGCGATCGATGATTTTGGTACAGGCTACTCTTCTTTAATTTATCTGAAAAATTTACCAATTAATACTTTAAAAATTGACCGTTACTTTATCCATAATGTTGCCAATGACTTGCAAAAATCAGCCATTACCAAGGCACTAATTCAAATGGCTCACAATCTCAACCTCAATGTAGTTGCTGAAGGTGTAGAAGCCGAAGCAGAACTAGCTTTTTTGCGCCAACACAACTGTAATTCTATGCAAGGCTTTCTATTTAGTCGTCCATTACCAGCAGCTGAATTTGAAAATTTTTTATTGACAAATAAATGTTTATACGCATAAGGTTTGGGTACGGAAAGGGGACAAGGGGGACAAGGAGAGAAGTTGGATCGGAGGAAACCTCCGATCCAAACTTCGGAAGACAAGGTAGCAATCTTTCTGCCTTGTCTCCCCCCTCTCCCTTGTCTTCACACTTCCCCATCTCCCCACCCCCAATCTCTAAGAAAATCGGACTTTAGACTGGCGACAATTATTAAGTTTCAAGTCTACAGTATAAAAATTGTGTATAGTGTTTACCATCATGAAAGCTTCTGCGCGTTTCTTGCTGCCAGTTTTTTTACTCATTTTGGTAGCAGGGTGTAACCAGACTCGCGCCTCTTCAGATAATCCACCACCGCAAACATCTGTATCTGCTGCCGAACTGGCACAAAATACACCACAGTCGAAAAATATCATTCGCACTGAAGCGTTTTCACCTAAACCTATCCGAATTAATCTCAAGAACTTACCAGCACCCTTCGCAACAGAAAGTGCATCTAAGCGCCCTGAGGTTGTGCCCATTCCTGAAAACCCAGTACTACGCGTACCACCAGGTTTTACAGTTAATGTCTTTGCAGAGGATCTAAATGCCCCTCGCTGGCTAGCTTTAACCCCTAGTGGTGATGTACTGGTGACTGAAACCGGGCAAAATCGTATTCGTCTGTTGCGTGACAGCAACGGTGATGGGGTAGCCGATGTGCAAGAAACCTTTGCTACCAGGGAAAACGGACTCAATCGACCCTTTGGCATGGCTTTTGCTGGTGATTCCTTCTTTCTGGGAAACACAGATGCTGTATTGCGTTTTCCCTATACTGAAGGTGAAAACAAAATTACAGGTAATGGGCAGAAAATTGCTGACTTGCCTGCTGAAGGTTATAACAATCATTGGACACGCAATGTTGTTGTCTCCCCTGATGGCAATAAATTATATGTATCAATTGGTTCCGGAACCAACGTAGATGAAGAACCTTTACCACGGGCTTCGGTGCAGGTGATGAATTTGGATGGTTCCCAACAGCAGACCTTCGCTTCCGGTTTGCGTAACCCTGTTGGTCTGGATTTTCATCCTGTAACTAAGGAACTTTACACTACAGTTAACGAACGGGATGGAATTGGTGATGATTTAGTACCAGATTATTTGACACGCATCCGACAAGGAGAATTCTACGGCTGGCCTTATACTTACCTGACGCCAAATAACCTCGATCCGCGTCAAAAAAATAACGATCGAAGCAAACGCCCGGACTTAGCAGCCCTTACCAAAACACCGGATGTGCTGTTTCAGGCACACTCAGCAGCATTGGGTTTGCAGTTTTATGATGGTAAGACATTTCCACAAAAGTACCGCAACGGTGCTTTTTCTGCTTTTCGTGGTTCTTGGAACCGCGATCGCGGTACTGGCTACAAAGTCGTGTTTGTTCCCTTTGATGCAAAAGGACAACCACAAGGCTACTACGAAGATTTTCTCACCGGATTTTTGCTCAATCCTTCTGTACCAAGTACTTGGGGACGACCCGTAGGTTTACTCGTCTTACCAGACGGCAGTCTACTAGTAACAGAAGAAGCCAATAATCGGATTTATAGGATTCAGTATACAGGAGGCTAGTTTGAAAACGGGGAGGTGGGGAGTGTGGGGAGTGTGAGGAGATGGGGGAGTGTGGGGAGTGTGGGGAGTGTGGGGAGTGTGGGCAGTGTGGGGAGTGTGGGCAGTGTGGGGGGTAAAGAGAATTTATGCTTCCCTGTCCTCCCTCTCCTCCCACACCTCCCACACCTCCCACCCCTCCCACACCTCCCACACCTCCCACACTTCCTGGAATGCCCAATGCCCTAAGTCCTTTTTTTATCGAGAATTCCTATCCGGATTTACTTCCTTTAGGCTAGATTATTGACAAATATTAATAATCATTGACTTGAGAGATTAGTTATGACTCTGAATGAAAATAATACTCAGTCCAATATTAATGAAGTGTCTTCACATTCAGGTACACGATATTGGGGTAACGTGGAGGTGATTGAAGAGGGAGAAACCTATAGAATTAGTCGCGTTGAAATTAAACCCAGACACGGCATTAAACCACAAATCCATTATCATCGCAATGAACACTGGGTTGTAGTCTCAGGTGTAGCCAAAGTCACTTGTGGCGAACAAGAAATCCTACTCAATCGCAACCAGTCAACTTATGTTCCCGCAGCAACGCTGCATAAGGTAGAAAACCCTGGTCATATTCCATTAGTTATTTTAGAAATTCAAAATGGCGAGTACTTAGGAGAGGACGATACAGAACGCCCCTATGAGCTAAATTTGGTCAAGTCTGTAGGTGAAACTGAATAAGGGCATGGGGCATGGGGTATGGGGAGATGAGGAAGTGTGGGGAGTGTGGGGAGTGTGGGGAGTGTGGGGAGTGTGGGGGGAAAGATTTCTTCCCCATCCTCCCACACCTCCCACACCTCCCACACTTCCCGGAATGCCCAATGCCCAAATAAAATCAAAACCACCCTTCTTGTTCTAGGGTTTCAATCAACTGTAAGCCACGGGGATCGCCAACTCCCAAGAGTGAGGCTCTGGCATCTTCCCGTACTCCCAAATCTTGATCTTCGGCAAAGGCTTGAATGAGAGCATCGATCGCTGTAGCATAAACTACGTTAGAAGGCAGTTCGCGGCACAGTTGACCAATTGCCCAAGCACTGTTACTTCGTACAGCTGCTACTGGGTCGTTGACTAAGGCTCCTATCAAGGGTGGTATCGCCCCAATAATTGCTTCATAACTCACTTCTGCCATTTGTGCTAGGGCGCTAGCAGCCCACAAACGCACTGCGGAAATCTCAGTTTTTAAGGCGTCTGCTAGGGGTGCTAAACAACGGCGATCGCGACAGTTTCCTAAAGCCCAGACAACGCCTTTACGCACATAGCCATTCCAGTCCTTGTTCAATTGAGCAATTAACGGAGTCACAGCCTCGGAACTAGGATTGCGTCCGATGCCATAAGCTGCGCTCACCCGCACTAAGGGACAGGTATCACTTAACAAGCGAATTAAATGAGGAGTAGCACGAGCATCTTCCAGATCGCAAAAAGCACGCGCCGCTAACATTCTTTGCTGGGGCTGGGGATTGTTTAGCAGGGCTAACATTAATTCTGGATCGGGCTTGGGCACTTCTGAGGAGGCAGTTAGCGGCTCTAATTTATCTAGGGGGCTTTCTAGCTCCTCCTCTGCATCAAGTAGGCTTAGATCGTCTTCGTCATACATAATTTCATTTCAATCGGTTTTGGGGATTAACACATAATCCCCCACGCTAATAATTTAAAGTTTTATATATATCAGTTGCGTTATTGTACACTTACCGTTGTCCTTCGTTGAGTTTAATCCAAACGAGAACCGCCATAACTCAGGCGCTAAAGTATTTTATCAATGAAGGCAGGAGTTAGGGGGCAGGAGGCAGGAGGAAAACTGACCCCTAACTCCTGCTAGTACCGTCAGGACAAGGTGAAACACCGCACCAAATTTTTAATTTGGTGGCTCTTATTCAGGAGGGGTCTGAATCCCCAACTGAGGTAAAAACCTCCAGCATAGCTGCCTTCTGCCTCCTGCCTCCTTCAACGCTATCCTCTAATTTATTTTTGTGCATTCAGGAATTTTACCATCCATAGGGATTGGGTTTGATAACCTAATCGGTCGTAAAGATTTAATGCAGGTTTGTTTGATTGAAAAACTTGTAAGCCAATTTGGCGATCGCCTCTTTGAATCGCCCAATTTTCCACATATTGCATCAAAGCCGTACCAATACCTCGCCGTCGATGTTCTGGCGCAACATACAGGACAAAGATATGAGCATGACGGTTACCCTGTACTTGATCTATGGCGTTGCCCACCCACAGGCAGGCGATGGGGTTAGAAGACGCGGGGACAAGGGGACGCTCTGATGCCAAGAGTAATTTCCCCGCGTTCCCGTGTCCCTCATTCTCCGCGTCTTCTTCAACCCACCACAAGGGTGTGTCGCTGGAGAAGTATTGCTTAACTGTTTGTTCTAGGTGGGAAAAATCTTGATGGGGGAAAAGATCCTGGTAAGTTCGCTGCATGAATTTTAGCAGCAGCGATCGATCCAAAGTTGAGCCACGGCGAATGAAATATCCAGGTAGTAATTGCTCAGAAGACACTTCTAACGTTTATTAATTTAGCTAGCTGACTTATGCGCTGGTGATAAATCAGCGGGAGTTGGTTGAGAACTTATCCCTACCTCTTCAATTGGTGCTGGTGCTGCCATATCGGAAGGTAAAAATATGCGGGCGCTGACTGCAACTAGGGCAAAGACGAATACCAAAACAACAAGTAGTGGGGCGATGTATTGACGAAAAATAGCCATATTTTAATTGCAAACGGTAACAGTTTTTATGAGAACCTAGCTGAAGATTTGTAAAGTATTCTTGTTTATTTTAGCGATTTTGTGGACATGGGGAATGGGCATTGGGCATAGGGAAAGGGAAAGGGGTAAGGGGCAAAGGGGAAAGATTAAATTTATTCCTTTTCCCTTTTCCCTTTTCCCTTTTCCCTTTTCCCTTTTCCCTTTTCCCTTTAACCTTTTCCCCTGCCCCCATGCCCCATTCCCACTACGATTGCCGATCGCCCTCTAAGTCATCAAGCACTCTCTCGCAATACCAATTTTCCGGCATTCCAGGATAAGTTTCTCTTGCCTGTTCAATTAACCTGTCGGCAGCGGCGGTATCGCCGGATAACCTGGCAATTAACCTGTTTTTGAGATAACTATCAGATACATCCTCTTCTGCTTGGTTTGGTATTGGGCGATTTAGTGATGATGGTGATGAGCGAGACTGCTCTCTCCGCAGTTGCCAAAATAAAACGTAATAAAGTGTACCAAAAATTAAAATTAGACTGAGTGTTCCGAAAAAAGTTAGGAGGTTAAACGCTAGATATCCGAGAACTAACTGTGAGAGAACATACCCAAGTAATAAACCAGTAAGCAAGAGGATGAATGTGCCGACAGCAATAACTACTTGATTCCCCATATATCCTCTTCTTCGTCCTCAAGTCCTGGTCTGGATACTGCCGCTGGCTGAGGGTTCCAAGGGGCAAATACTGGCAATAAAAGTAGTCCGGGGACAGCGGCGGCGATGGTTATTAAGAAAAATATAGGCCAACCTGTGCTTTGGGCGATCGCACCTCCAGGGGCTGCGAGAATATCTCGGCTGACAGCCATTAAGCTGGAAAGCAAAGCATATTGAGTTGCGGAAAACCGCTGGTTACAAAGACTCATCAAAAAGGCAACAAAGGCTGCTGTCCCCAATCCACCACAAAATTGTTCTATGTTGATGGCAAGTACCATAGCTTGGTAATTTTTACCGATATATGCAAGGAAAAAGTAAGCTAAATTACTTACTGCTTGTAGAATACCAAAAACCCAAAGCGATCGATTGATGCCTATGGCACTCAAAATTGAACCACCTGCTAAGGCACCGACAATCGTAGCAATTAATCCCATGCCAACTTGAATTGCCCCAATATCGGTTTTGGTAAAACCTGTTTGCAGCAAAAAAGGCGTGGTCATATTGCTCAACAAAGCATCTCCCAGTTTATATAGGGTAATGAACACAAGAATTAAAATAGCGTAGAAGATACCTTGACGCTGAAAAAATTCACCAAAAGGTAAGATTACAGCATCAGCTAAGGAAGCGGGAGGGCTAATTTCCTTGGGTTCTGGTGCTAACAAGGTGGCAAAAATACCAATTAACATTACTCCTGCCATCAATAAGTAAACTGATGACCAAGGCATTTTATCAGCAAGTATCAAAGCTAAAGCACCTGCAACTAACAAGGCTATGCGATAACCCAAGATAAAAACCGCTGCACCAGCCCCCATTTCTCGTTTTTCCAAAACATCGGTGCGGTAAGCATCAGCGGCGATATCTTGAGTTGCACTGATAAAAGCAATGACTATGGCGTTGATGGCTAAAAGCTGTAATGCTTGTTTGGGTTGTTGAAAAGCCATGATGGCGATCGCTATTACCAAACCCACCTGTGTCAAAATTAACCAACCCCGTCGTCGTCCCAAAACTGGCAGGCTGAACCTGTCTATCAAAGGCGACCACAGAAACTTTAAGGAATAAGGCAACCCGGCGAGGCTAAACCATCCAATGGCGGCTAAATCTACCTTCTCGACGGTCATCCAAGCCTTCAATGTATTACCGATTAACAATAACGGTAAACCCGATGCAAAGCCTAAAAATAACAAAGCCGCCATCTTGCGACTACCAAAAACTTGCAGCAGCGATTCAATTTTCTTCATGCTTTCAACTTTTTGCCTCTTTTGAGAAAATCTCAGTCATGTTAATTGGAGTTTGGATTAAGTACAACAAGGCAATGAAAAAATGTATCATCTAAACTAATACCTATAAGAATTTGCGCGATCGCAGCAGGATTAATTGAGTATTAATTCTTAGCAGAGGTTGTGTCTAGTTTCCTGCAAACACACCAACTCACCAAGATTTACTTGGTCTAAATCCAAATTCAGGATACCTTTATAGCGCAATACCTTGGGTTAAGGAAGTTTCTCTGTGGAGGTAAGGCAACAGGGAACGGCGAACAGTGAAATTGTATTAACTTTGTTGAATTGAATAAACTTCATGCCCTCTGATTTCTACTTTGTGTGCGGCGAGGCATTTTTCCCAACCTTCACGAGTGCCGATATCGCTTTTGGCTTTGAGCAATCCTAATTCCTCTTCTTGTTGGGTGAGTTTAGCAAATTCTTCGTAATGCGGGTATGTGGTAGTCACAAATGTTTCTTTGCGGTGCAAAATCGGCGGATTTGCTCTAGTTTCATATTCTCGGTGAGTAACAGCTAGGGTTTTTAAGTCAATACCTATACTTGCTTGTAAAGCTGGATGGGGATCAGTATCAAATTCTGGGTAAAAAAGATAGGATATTTGCGGTTTATCAATGTGATATTTTATCAACGTGGCTCCATCTACACGCCCAATGGTACGACTAGCGCATCCTTCGTAAATTCGCAGTAAAGGATCGAGTGCTGCAAGTGCCGAAACATGGACGTAAAGGGCGCCACGGGTGCGTTTACCAATTTTGCTTTTTTCGCAAGCAGTTTGAATCACCCCAGTTTTGCCTAGGCTGAAAAGTTTTTGGTCGGCGACTTGGCAGGCTTCTTCGTAACTACTAAAAAAGGCTTTGATGTCGTGGCGCATTTGTGGCGATAGCTTCTGCCATGCAGGGCGGCGATCAAAGTGGGTGAGGGCGAGATATACTTGGATATCTAGAGAACGACGATAAGCGATCGCATCCCATTCAGCTTCATCGGTAGCTTGCAAAACTACGCCAAAGGCACGGCGAAAGTTACCAAATTCCCTCAGTAATTCTTGTTCGTTTTCCAATTCGCCTTTTACAGGCAACCTACCGCGCTTGGTAAAAAAAGCCATGAGTGGTTGCAGTTGTTCTTGGTAATCTTCAAACCGCTTGATGGGAATACGAACCCGTGGTGTAGAAGAGGTAGAAAAGAAGCGGATAGCTTTGTAACTTTCTTTTTGGGCTTCATCTCGAAAAACAAAGTACACACCCAGCGCTACAGGCACCGCATCCACATTGAGGACTTCATCAATGTAAGTTTTGAGTTCTTCTTGTTCGTAATATTTCTGAAAAGTGTTGCGGCGGGTTACAATGCCATCGTTGTAAGCCACCTGAGTTTTACTCGGAGCATTAACTAGCACTTGAGCTGCGACAATTAAAACTTGCTGGGTGAGTTCCCAAGCTTGGATGAGACTTTGACGGCGTTCCTCTGCATCTTCGATGACGTTAAGGACATAACCCAAATTGACGACATCGGCGGGGGTGCGTGGGACATCAGGATAGTAATAAGGATCCCAGCCGGCGCTGGTGTAGCCTAAGTTTGCTACTCGCTGCACATCACCACCGTAGCCACAACCGTAGTCAAAAAAGGTGGTGTCTTGATGCAGGATTGCCCATTCTATTGCCAATCGTACAGGACGGGAGATGTCAGTGCGAGCGATCGCAGCTCTATGGCGATCGATTTCTAACGCTTCAGGCATAAGGCTAATTCGTAATTCGTAATTCGTAATTCGTAATTCGTAATTAAGAAAGTTGGGTACATGCCGTTTTTTTACCCATTACCTTATATCCTTTCAATCTTTAATGGCCAGTTGAATTAAATCTTCAATTTTCTTGATATTTTGGTCGCCTGCTAAGTAACCGATACCGCGATGTAAGTGTAGGCGGAATTGGGTGGCGAGGGTTTCTTTGTCAGTATCATAGCCGTCGTTGTGGCAGCGTTGTTTGAGGGCAAGGAGGAGAATATCGGACATTTCGCCGCCAAACACGCGCCAAGCCATTTCGACGTTGCTATCTTGGGGAATTGGTACGGGTGAGGGTGGAGTTGGTTCTGCTAGGGAACGACAAAATGCCCAACGGCAGAGGATGTTCCATTGGTCAATTTTGGTGCTGCGTTTGAGTTTTTGGAGTTGGTCTTTGGCTGTTTGGGAAAGTTTTATTCTTTCGATTGGGGATTCCATAATAATTCGTAATTCGTAATTCGTAATTCGTAATTGATTTAGACTGAGACTCTAGGTTTTGTTTTAGATGCGGGAAACATAGATATTATGATTTAAAACAAAAATATGATAACTAATAGTAGCATTACTGACCGGACAAGAAGTTTTGCAGTAAGAATTGTTAAAGCTTGTTGCTTTTTAGATGAAAAACCTGGAGTCTATCGAATTCTTTCTAAACAATTACTGCGTTCCGGTACTTCGATTGGTGCAAATGTTCGAGAAGCACAGTCTGCCCAATCTAATAAAGATTTTATCAATAAATTAGAAATTGCTTTAAAAGAAGCAAGAGAAACACAATACTGGCTAGAAATATTAATTGAATCCGAACTAGTGGATAGGTACAAATTTCAAGGACTCCTCCAAGAGGCAAACGAAATTGGCAAAATTCTAGTTGCTTCTACCAAACGACTCAAAGCCAAATAATTACGAATTACGAATTACGAATTACGAATTACCAAAAGTAGCCTTGTTGTATAGTGGTTTGACGAGTAGCGGAGTCGTATTTGAGGAGGTATTCACGGGCGATCGCTTCATTTTTCCTCAGTGTTTCGACTTCTTTTTTTCCAATTTCAGTATCAGTAGAAAGCAGAATTACTTGATGGCTGGCGGCGGGAAAATATTTTTCTACTAAGTTGTTGCGGTGGGATGAGTCGAGTCTGCCAAGAGGTGTGTCGATGGCTACAGGTAAGCGCAGGCCAGAGACTTTGGCTAAACCCCAGAGAAAAGCGATCGCTAGTAATTGTTTTTCACCAGCCGAAAGGCGATGTTTAGGAACTGGTTTCCCATCAAAATCGAACAAAGATAAAGCAAAGGTTTTAGTATCAATAGCGATGCGAAATACTAAGTCAGATTTATGCAGTAGGTAGAGGAAACAATTCTTCACTTCTTCCTCTAATTTATTGAGTTTTCGCAGAGTTAATTTTTCTCGAAAAACCTTAAGTGTTTCTTGAACTTTAGAGGCAGAGGTAATGATATGTTCCCTATTTTTATAGTCTATATTTTTGTCAGTATAATCTTTTAATTCTTTTTTGGTGATTTCAATTGCATCCGTTAATATAGCTAATTTCTGACGGGTCGTTTCGTAATTTGCTTTAGCTTGTACAACTTCATTTTGTGCTACGTCCACAGCATCGCGCAGCTTTTGGTAAGCTTCTGGTTCTGCGGCTGTCTGCACTTGTCTTTCTAACGTAATAATTTCTTCTTCTAGATTCTTGAGATGACTTAACTTCTGTTTTGCAATATTACGAGCATTTTGTAAATGATATCTCACATTATCTAGTTGACTTAAACTTTCCTCATCAGCTAATAACCAAGGTGCTTCAGCTTGAAGTGAACTTGCATATAAATTATCTACATCTTCAGCTAAAAAAGATTGAATTTTATCGATTTGTGTTGAGGCGATCGCTAGCTGACTTAGCCATTCAAGTAAGCGTTTATCTCGCTCAAGCAAAACATCTCTAGCAAGTTGTACCTGCTGATTGCGAAATTCATTTGCTCCCTGTACTTCTACCTGACTTAATAAATTAGGAATTAATGCTAAAGGTAAAATATCAGCAGCTAATTCACACAACGACTGACGAATTATTTCTAATGCAGTAGTTTTTTCTTTTTGTTTCTCTTCTAACTGACTGCGTTCTGCTGCGATTTTACCACCCTCAGATACGAATTTATCTAAAGCTTCACGTTGAATAGTTTCTAATTCTTCAATTTTATTTTTCAAACTAGCTAATTCTTGTTCTGCTCCTTGAGAATCTTCTTGCTGTTTTAATAACCTTTTTTCAATGTCTTCTAGATTAGCTAAATCTTTGGTATCAGCCATTTCTCTACGCTTGCGATTGACTAAAATTTCCAAATCAAGTGCTAATTTGTCTGCCAACTCTAGCCCTAATAATCCGCGAATAGCTTCAATAACAAGTTGTGGTGGCGTTTCTTGTTCTGCCAGTTCTTTAACTTGTTCGCCATCAAATAAAAATAAATTAGAAATCCCTAAAGGCAGTAGATTTTCTATATAGTCGTCCCAAGTATTCACCAAAGATTCAACAGGCCAAGTATCGTCATCGCCTAAAATTCCTAGAGCATCTTTACCATCTTTAGGATTTTTTTCCCAAGTTCTAACAATACGATACTTTATTGGCTTATCGTCTTCAATGTGTTCAAAAAGTAACTCAACTCGTGTCTTTTCAGCAGGGGTAGCTTTACTATTAACACATTGATTTAAAAAATCACTATAGCTCAGATTACCACGCGTTGAGCATTGAGCGCGTTGTCCATATAGGGCAAGACGAATAGCATCCATGAGAGTAGTTTTACCGCCGCCATTCATACCACCTAATAGAAGAATTGGACGAGGATTTTCCTCAGTTCTTGGGTCAAGATTGATTACTTGTCTGCCAGAGTATGGGCCAAAATTTTGTAATACGAGTTCCAGAAATATCATTGGTTGTTATAGATAAAATATAGGTCGAGATGGGCTACGAGATCCCCGACTTCTTGAAGAAGTCGGGGATCTGACCACTCCCACTTCTTAAAATTAATGCGATGAACCACTAATTAGTTTGTCACAATGTGCCTAGTTAAAATACTCATAACTTCACCAGGATTAGAACTAGGTAATAAAGGACTCCACTCGTTAACTTGGGCGAAACCAAGTTTGTATAAAGTCAGAATTGTGTTGTTAACGCCTCTTTTAGAACCATAAATTACTACTCTTACAGACTCTCTATCTGGCGTTGTTTCTATAGAATCGTTGGTGGAAACAAGCGGCGCGGTAGTTTGCAAAGTCTCTGCTAAAAAACTTGTAGTCATTGAAATTTACCTGTTTGTTGATAATTTGCACTGTTACATAAACGTAACAAGATTATCTTACACTGTTTGTTACATATACAGAACATTTACTAGGTTATAAGCCTTTGACAAAATCAAAGGCATGGGAAAAGCAGGAAAAGCGCTGAAACAGGTGTTAGAAATCTACGGCATCAGCCAAAACAAGTTAGCAGTGACAATGGGAACAGGACGGCCAAACGTTCACCGATGGGTTAATGAGATGACAGACCCCGTGGCTGATGCGGTATTGGAAATTCGTAATGCACTCAAAAAAATTAATCCAGCCGCCGCAGAAGATTTTATCAGGCTGTATTTAGGAGATGCTAACGATGATAATGAGCAAGCTTAAGGTTTTGTCTGTTTATTTTTAAATTTCATATTTGCCCAACTCTTGGCATTGTCAGCAGATTTTTGAGTATTTGTTGTATCAATTTGTGTATTGGGTGTACTTGTTTGTTCCTCTGGTGCGACAAAATCCGCTAAAGTTAGCTGCTTGACCTTTTCAATATCGCCTTGTTCAACTGCTGTTTTCAAATCTCGTTTTAGGTGAGCATTTTTCACTGCTTCATCTTTAGAACGAGAACTGGTAGTAAAGCATTTTTCTAAACTTTCGTAAATTCCTATACGACGCGACATTTTCCGAAATTGGCGTTCTGTGTCTAAAAGTTTCGCCATCAGTTCCAAGTGCATTTCATCATCTGCACATACTTCTTCTAACACAGCCCATTCATCGCTACCTAATAAACTAAGGTCTGCACCTGGACGCGGGTCTTTAAATTCTTCACCTGTGACCTCTTGATAAATACGAGGTAAGCTATCGTCAAACTCGTGTTTTTCTTCTAACCAAATACGGCGAATTTCACTCAATTCTTCGAGAGAAATGAGGGTTATATCGCGCATATTTTCCGGTGCTGTTTGATGGATTTGTTTTTCCGTTTGTAATAAGCTTCTTAGCCAATACTCTCGCCAGTATTTTGTATATGGCCCATGAATTGGCTCAACAGAAATTTCTCCATCTAAATTACGTTCAAATAGTTGAACTTCTCCCCAAATACGCCGAAAGTCTCTTTTATCACGATCATCTCTAATATCTAATTCATTCCGAATATCTAACAGAGGTTGCATCCATTCCTTTTCTTCATCATTTTGAATCATTGCCTCCATTGATTTATCTTTGTTAACTATTGTACAAACCCAGCAGCCAAAACGAGAATCACCACAGCTAGGTGTAGAAGTATCAACAACTAGCGGACATTCATTATCTGCTGTTGCACCACGATACATAATGAACAAGTCTTTATTGCTATATCCCCAAGGATTTTGCCACTGATTCAGATAAATCCAAACTTCATCAGTACGCCAATCTTCAATGGGAAGATAAATTAAAGAGTTAGGTCGGTTGGGGTTAGCATTTATATGATCCCGTATACGCCATTCTCGATGTTTCGCCATCGTAATAGCACGTTTAACACTTTCAGCTTTGCGAGTACCTAAAACGAGAATTACTTCACCATTAGCTTGGATTACTTCACGAATAAAGCTATCAGTGGGTTTAATCTTTAATCTTTCCGTACACCAACGCATACGATTACGCGGTGCTGGATAGCCTTTACCTATTAAGTTCACCCAAAAAGTGTCTTTAACTGCGGGATAAAGTAAATGAGCTTTTATTGGTATTTCTTGCTCATTCGCTGCTATTCTCATTTGTTCTAGAGATTTACGTACCCAAACAGAGACTACAGGATTTTCTACTAATGTATCAGTTGTAATGACATGAATTGGCTTAGTTCGCTTTTCTGCCGGGAGTCCCAGTATTGCGTTCCAAACAAGCTGTAAAGTCGCCGTGCTGTCCTTGCCGCCCGAATAACCAACAACCCAAGGTATCGCATCTAAACAATACAATTCTTGAATTTCAGTGGTAAGAACTTGGATATACTCCACCAACTCTGCTACAGTACGTGTCTGCTGACCTTTATTTTCTGGTTGTTGTGCTTCAGTCATTGCTTCTTACCTCTGGACACTTGGGCGTTACCGCTTTTTTTTACCCCAGTGTATGGAATGCGCGGGTTACCAAAAAGTTTTTAAAAACTGATTTATTAGTATCTAACTTTTTGGACAATATAGCTACTTTACAAGAGTAAGTTTTTAAAAATTAATATGAGAGACACTGCATCTGACCTAACTGCTGATATTGCTAGAGAGTACCTAGAGAGAGAAAACAAGGAAAAAGAGGTACTAGCTTTACTTCTAGAGAAATTTTTAGAAAAGAAAGACCAAATTCTCGTTCAAAAAACTGAGATGGGTGGCAGTGAAGCTTATGTTGGTTCCGTGACCCTAGAATGGTTTGCAGGCCGAGTGCATTTCGCTTCTGGTTTACCTTTGCTGCAAAAAAAGTACAATCCACAGACTGATAATATCGAAATTGATGCGGATAGTATTGACGAAATTCAACAACGTCCCATTGACTGGTCGCGTCAAGCACCCTTAGTTCAGTATTTGGCTGCTAGAAAAAATCATAAGTTTCCAGCAGTGTTAGTAGTAATTAATCAACCTTGGGTGGATAACCCTAAAGCATCTGAGTGGGATAGTGAGGAACGTGCCACAAAGTCTACTACCGATTTTATACCTCTAGATAAAGATGGTAAGGTCGGCTTACTCAATGTTTCTGAAGAAAATGTAACCATTTATGCCCTAGATGGTCAACATCGGCTTATGGGAGTTCAGGGTTTAATGGAGTTAATTAAAACTGGCAAACTCCAGCGATATAAAAAGGATAAAACTGCTGATGATAGTTTTATTACAGCGTCAGATTTGATAGAACAATACCAGGTAGATCCTGCTTATTTACAAAGCTTACCTAAAGAAAAAATTGGTATTGAGTTCATTTGTGCAGTTAACGCTGGAGAGACTCGTAACCAAGCTAGAAGAAGGGTGAGGTCTATTTTTGTCCATGTCAACCTGATGGCTGCACCTTTAACTAAAGGTCAGTTAGCACAGTTAAATGAAGATGATGGTTTTTCTATAGTGGCTAGAAAAATCGCCGTGACTCATCCACTTTTAGAACAACGTTCAAATCGTAACCCGCGTGTTAATTGGAATAGTGCAACTGTAGCAGCTAATTCTACAGTTTTGACGACGCTGCAAGCACTAAAAGATATGTCTGAGCGATATTTAGGTCAAAAATTCCCACACTGGAAACCATTGGAAAAAGGTTTAATTCCTATGCGTCCAGAAGACGAAGAAATTGAGGAGGGAATTGAGGAATTTAAAAAGCTTTTTGATAATTTGGCTAATTTGCCTAGTTATAAAATTTTAGAACATGAAGATACACCAGTTTTGCGAAGGTTCAGCTTTGAAAAGGGTGGTGGTGAAGCAAATATACTTTTCCGCCCTGTAGCGCAAGTTGCTTTAGCACAAGCTTTAGGATTTTTAGTATTTAAAAAAGGTCTTTCTATAACCAGCATTTTTAAGAAGTTGCGAAAGTTTGACCAGCAAGGCGGTTTTACTGGTATGGAATATCCTCAATCTCTTTGGTATGGGGTTTTATATGACCCTAATAAAAAGCGAGTGCAAGTTTCTGGAAAAGAATTAGCAACAAAGTTATTAATTTACATCCTTGGTGGAATTGAAGATTCAATGGAACGTGCTGAAGTGCGTAAGGCTTTGGCTAATGCAAGGACTGTGGAAAATAAAACAATTGGTTTTGATGGTGAATTTGTGGAACTAAAAAAAGTGGGGCTTCCACCCGTGTTGTAATTAACCTTGAAATATATTTTGGCGATGCCATTGCAACGCTTCTAGTTCTGGAAAGTATTGCTCTTTATTTGGTAGCAGTAGCCTTTCGCCATGAAAATATTTTATGGGTTTAGCATGGGGAGATATTTCTTCTAATTCTTTACTAACAATGATTTTATATTGCTCATCAGCAGTAAACCAACCACGGTCAAAAGCCCAATGGTGATTCTTACAAAGAGCAATACCATTATGAATTCTGCTGTCATAAAATTGTGCAAATGGTTTTATGTGTGCGCCATCTACAATATTTTGATTTACGGCTTTAGTTACTCTAATACCGCAAAAAGCACATTTATAATCATATACACGAACAATAGTTTTTCTAAAAAATGCATTTCTAATTAAGGTACTTTTGATGCTCCATTTTGGTTTAAAAAAAGTTTCTATATTTTTGTAATCTTGGCTGATAATATTATTATTATATGTTTGATTCTGAAAATTTTGATTAATGTTTACAAGGTCTTCTATAATATTTTCATCATCGGAAAACCAACTTGATAGAATTGCATCAATTAATTCTTTTCTGGCATTATCATCTTGTATTAACCCAAATAATTCATCATCAAAATATGCAAAATCAATATCTTCTCTGAGTTTAGGAATTGTTTGAGGACGACCGCCGTCATACTCGGAACTATATTTGAGATGCCAAAATCTACATTTATCGTTTTTTAAGTGGAAAAAAGGAAGCGCAAAATCACTACTCTTGAAAGAGCTAGTGCTAGTTAGCTCCCAGTATCTTTTAAATGTTTCAATTAAATCATCTGAAATATTAATACAATTAGTTGTTATTGTCTGTCGGGATATTAGCTCTATTAGAGAAAGTAGTAATACTGGTTTATTAAGGGCATCACCTCTTTTCTGAGTTTTATATACTTTTAATTGTGAAAAACAATCGCAATAATAAACCAAAGTTTTCTCTTTTGGTGACTTTTGTGATTTATTCATGGATCTATTTTAAAGAATGTATTTTCATTTAAAATTATATAAATTTACTTAAATCAAATTCTCCATCATAATTCTCCTGAAATATTTCAGAATTAAGAAATAATAAAAGTCTTTCTGAATAGTCTACTGCTCCTCGTAATTCTACTTGTAATATTTCAAAACCACCGTTAGCATACTCTTCAAAAATATGATTACGAATTTCATTATTATTTACCTCATTAAAAGCAAGAATTTTTATGTCCTGAGTTTCAATAATAGCTAGTAAATTAATTACAGTATCATATCCCCTTACAATGAACTGCTCTTGAGGAATAGGTGATGGTTCTCTTTTAGAAATTTCTCCTAAAGGTACGCGCTTTTTATGCTTTGCACCCAAGCCTGCTGCAAATACAATCACATCAGCAAAAGTTTGAAAAGGCCCTGTTCCACCATCTGAGGATGTTAAATCCTTCACCAATTGAGCTTTATCTTTAGCAACCCTGATTCTGCCAGTTTCAGCCATTTATTTAAATATATAGTGTGTAGTAATATTAACAGAAAGCAATAAGCAATGCCTACAGCTACGCACTCTTTTATACCAAAATAGCAGCGATCGCCCACACAATTCAAAACTTAGATTGGAAATTGCACATCCTCATAAACTAAAGATATGGGAAAGCGGAAATCAACACTCGTTCTCAGTTACAGCTACTTTTGCATCTGCCATAAAGGCACGACATGGACTTCCCCGAAGGTGACTTTTTAATGCTGATGCCAAGTTTAGAGCAATACTAGTATGGGGAATAGTACCCCCAGTCATGGCGAAGACTTCACCATTAATGTACTCGTATTTGATGTCTTGACTTTCTTCCCATTCCAAGTATTCTTGGGGAGACATATACTTTCGGTTTGAATTAGCAATCATAACCGTATCCTTTACTAAAAGTTGCTTTTTTCGACTTTAACTTTTTTGGGTAGTAACTTTATGCACACAAAAAACTGTTGTGTCTTGGTACAACAGTTTTCTCTGTGTCCTCCGTGCCTCTGTGGTTCGTTTCTTTCAATTAGCGATCGCGTTCCACTTCAATAATCTCGGTATACTCAAATTCATTGGGACTTTGACGCACTAAAGGATATCTTTCTCCACCCAATTCTATATAATCTTGCTCGCAATCTGGTTTAGAAGAATAATAAGTCAGCACATATTCCCTACCAATTTTCTCTGCTATTTCCTCTTCAACTTCACCCCGCCATTGAGTCTTTGTGACTAACACTATTAATTGATTGGCTAATTTAGGAATTGTCTGAGCAATGTGTCGCCGTGAAATTTCATCCAAACTTCCAAATGGCGAATCCATAACAATTGGGAAGGTACTGCTATCGGGAAGCATCATCATTTTTCGCTTCTCGCTCCACTCCCGCACTCTATCGATGATACTGGCAATAAAGGATAAACTGAGAATTTGATTTTGCCCAGTAGAAGCTGCGACTGGCGCTTCGATACCTGCTGTATTTTCTACTAGCGTCAATTCATATTTATCGCTAATTTTCGGAATATATGGTGTAACAGAAATCTCTGTAAATATTTCTTGTACTCGCTTTTCTAGTTGCAGACGAAATTGTTTTTCTTGGCGATTTTTGACTTCTGTTAACCGTTCAATGGCATCTTGAGTAGCGTTAATGCGTCGCTGTGCTAAAACTTGCTTGGCTTCATTCAATTTCTGCTTGGCAATTTGTTTGCTCAAAGCATCAATTTCTGTTTTCAGTTGAGCAATTCGCTGCTGATTTGCACCTTGCTCTCGATTTAATTCATCAATTTTAGTTTCGATTTCATCTAATCGTTTCTGTAAACTGCTAATTTCTTCGTTAGCATCTTTTCGCAATCGTTCTTGAATACTATCTAATTCACTTTCGATTTGAGATATAGTTTGCCTTAACTGTTCAATTCTAACTTGTTCTCGGTCAACTTCTTCCCAAAATGCGATTGCTTGCTTATCAATTTCATCTACTTGAGCAGTCATCCGAATTGCAGTTTCTTCCACTGTCGATGAACCTGCTCTTTCTAGCCAAATTTGTACATTGTTATGATGATGACTTCCTGCATTTAAGTCTGCACCACAAATGCAACGTTTAGATTTGAGTAATTCATTGAGAAATTCCCGCGAAATTCCCGAAGTTAACTCACCGCGTTGCTTCAAATCATCAACAATTTTCCGATATTGGGTTGTGGTGTCTGATAGCAACACTGTATAACCCCGCGCGGAAATTACTTTTTTCAGCGCTTCTCTCGTTTTTCTCAGTTCTTCGCGGTTTGCTTCTTTTTGTGATTCTAAAGTCTGCCGTCTTTCTTGGAGTTCTTTGGCAGCAC
Source organism: Nostoc sp. DedQUE12a (assembly GCA_034530795.1). GTDB lineage: Bacteria > Cyanobacteriota > Cyanobacteriia > Cyanobacteriales > Nostocaceae > Nostoc. The sequence goes on along the minus strand of JAVRCH010000177.1, from coordinate 2,914 downwards.
TGAGTTCTCGTAAACGATTGCTTGTCTCTTTTTTGAAAGTTTGTTGATATTCTAACTCTTGTTGAATTTCAGCTTGCCGTTTAGTGATACTATCAACTTCACGTTCGATTTTTTCTTGTTGTCGTAAAAGTTGTTTAGTTTCTGCATCACCTATAGCTGTTAATTCAGTTTCTAAACTTTTTTTAGCTCCTTTTAAATGTGTAATTGAACGTTCGATTATTTCCACGCCTAAGAAAATTTTTGTTGCTTCGGCGATTTCGGCTTTTTTATCAGAACGGACTATCTCTTCAATTCGTTCGCCGTCAAAGAAGAAATATTGATGTAAACTAGCGGGTAAAATCTGATTAATAATATCCTCTGGTGGTTGAGTTGGTAAATTCCATTTGCCATCGTCGCCACTCACCCACATGGTTAATTGAGTTTTACCTGCTTCGATTTCGCTGGCGTTTTTGTAAACCCGACAGGAACGTTTAACTCGGTAGCGGGTGACATCATGCTCCCAACCAACTTCTACCCAACATTCTACAGCTTGTCCTCGTTCGGCTTGAGCGATCGCTCTTTTATTTACTAACTGTTCTGTTGATGCAAATGCCGCACTAAATTTCTCATATAATACCCACGTAAATGCATTTAACAGACTTGTTTTTCCCGCACCGTTATTACCATGAATAATCGTCGTATTGTGAATATCTCCTCCGGCGAGATTCATCTCTGGCGTTGTACCATAAAACGAGCGAAAATTGCACAGCTTAATTGAAGTCAGCTTCATTGCACTGCTTCCTTAATAATATCTAGAATATCATCGTTAATATGCCCTTTGCTTTTCCGATCTAGCCTGCTTTTTTCCAGCTTCCACACTCGCTCAATAATTTGCCGTACTTCTGGTGGAGCGCTGGTAATTGGCTCCTGCACATCATCGATATTCGCCTCTTGTGGCATCTTGCACTCTGAAATAATTTTTTCTATATTTTAACCTTCACTAGTACTACATTTGTCACCGTAAAGCTACGGTTAGCGTTATCTTTAAATTTTGAGAAACTATAATATTTAAATTTGAATTTTTTTGAAAACAAGCTTTATTCTTTAATATCTTTCTGATAAAATTATTTTAATAAACCATATTACAATGGGATGTAAGCTGCTTTAAAAATTTTGCTTACATCCCATTATGATTTAATTCATTATTTTATTATTTCATACTTCATCCTTGTTTCTACAAAACCAGAAATATTTTTACAAAAAAATACAAATACAATCTGATTTATTATCAAATATCCAATAAACCATATCGCTTTTGTAAATCGAGTAATTTCATTCTGGCTTCACCGGCGTTATCAGCCAAATCAGCAAATTCTACAAAGCGACGTAACTCTTTTTTTAACAGATTGCGCTCAACTTCTATAGTTTCTCTATCTAAATCTGGCGGCAAAACAATCATGTCGAATATAGTTGCACGTTCTTTAGCTGGATGAGGGCGTAAAACTCGCCCCCGTCGCTGGATAAACTGACGGGGATTACCAGAACTTGATAAAATCACCGCAGTTTTAATTGCCGGAATATCGACACCTTCATCTAAACACCGAATTGCCACTAAACCTTGCAATTCGCCACTTTCAAATTGACAACGTAATAATTCCCTTTCTTCTAAAGAAGTTTGAGCCGTATAGGTGCTTACCTTGTAACCTAGTTCTACTCCGAGAATTTTGGCAACAGCTTTGAGTTGGCGTAGTGATGAACGTTGTCCCGTCTCCTGCGAACCATCACTACAATAAAAAAGAGTGTGACTAGTTTCGCGGCGAGTTGCCATTAAATCGCGCAAAGCATTTAATTTATTTTCGGCAGCACCAATTAATCTTGCCCTTTGCATTAATAAAGGCTTTAAATCTTCATTGTCTTCAAAATCTCCTACTTGTCCATTTTCTCGCTCTCGAAATAAAAGCGATCGCCCAATTTTTTTAGTTAACTTTAAATAAGCAATACTTTCTGCTTCTGTTAACTCAACTAATACAGGATAATACAGATAATGTACCAAAGCACCTTGAGCGATCGCATCCCTTAATGTAAACTCTGGCTGGAGAACCGGGCCAAAATAATCAAATAAAGATTGTGTACCCAAATCATCAAAATACCTTTCCGGCGTGGCAGATAAAGCTAATCTCAACCCGACACGTCGCGGCAAACTTTCTTCTAACTTGGGTGCGCCTAAATTATGCGCCTCATCCCCAATAATTAAAGTTTTCGCGGGAAAATATTTGAGTTGAGATTGAAACCCATCTCCAATTAAAGTGGAGTTTGTAGTAATAACCGTGACAAACCGTTGAGAACCAGAACGCAGATTATAAATTTGCCCTGAAAGTTGACTTTGCCAAGTGCGTAAATTCTCAAAGGCTAAAATCGGTTGTAAATTAAATTTTTCACATTCTCTTGCCCATTGGGTGACAAGATGGCGATAGGGACACACCACCAACAACACTTGTAAATTAATCTGCTGATATAATCCACAAGCGATCGCTAATGCCGTAATAGTCTTACCACTACCAGTAGCCATTTTAAGCGTCCCTCTACCATTATTAGCAAACCAGCTGGCGATCGCTTCTTGCTGATATTGCCGCAATTGCAAAGATGCAGGCTTTCTCGGACATCCTGGTAATGGTTGCGATGTTTGATAACTGCCCTTACTTTCCCTCGCAAATGGTACTTTTAACCGGAAAGTGGGCAGTTCCCGCACTGGATTTGCCGTCAAGTACATATGTTAAGCACAAACTAAGAGTTAGGAGTTAGGAGTTAGGAGTTAAGAGTTGAGAGTTGGGAGTTAGGAGTTACTAATTTAAAACTCATCACTCATCACTCATAACTCATCACTTTCTTATTCCTCAGTTGTAACCCCGCCAAACACCAATCAACGAACCCTGCA
>JAVRCH010000176.1:0-17782 GCA_034530795.1 Nostoc sp. DedQUE12a | reverse complement strand
TTGCTTGTCTGCGACACGCTGCGCGAACGTCGTTCCTCCTCGCTGCGGACAGGCTTCCAGAGCGATGGCACAACAAGATAGCTAGATGACGAAACCAAGTACTAGTGGGAATTTTAAGACTTGTGTGTACACCGTAGCCTTACTAAGGGGAGGTTGGGAGGGGTCAAAATAATGTGTAGCTTCACATTAAATTGGTATTAGTTATTTTCCCCAGTCCCTAATCCCTTTACCCCGAATTTCTCACGCATAGGTGGGGAGTGTGGGGAGTGTGGGGAGTGTGGGGAGTGTGGGGTGTGTGGGGAGTGTGGGGAGAAAGAGAATTAATGCTTCCCCATCCTCCCACACCTCCCACACCCCTGGATTTCTCACAAGTGAGAAATCCAGGTTTACCTCCCTAGCCTCAAACCCCTTTCCATCAGCATTTGAAGTTCGACATTCTCAACATTTGGTATCGCTTCTAAGCGAGAAATTCCAGCGATCGCATCGGCAATATTACCAGATTTGGGACGCAACCACGCAGCGTGGGGCGCATAGGCGAGACTTTGCTCTATCTCGTAACCTGCTCGATTGATGGCTTCGTGCTGAGATTCCACATCAACACCTTCAGCAAAACGAATGAAAACCAGTCCACTTGGTACAGCAAGGGAACCATTGGGTTCTAGTGTATAAATTGGACTCAATGTATTTTTTTCTGATTGATTGGGTTCGCCGGAAAAAACCGCGATCGCTCCTTCATTAAGTTGTAAAATTGCTCCTGGAGCCACTGTGCTGGGTTGATTGTAATGTATTGCATAGTACCCAGGGTGACGAGTGTAGGATAAAGCAGAGCGATTGCTACCAACGCGAATTTGTTGCGGATATTCAGAAAAGTAATCTTTTTGGAATCTCACTTCAGCAATCGGGGGTAGAGAATATATCGTCAGAAAATACTCCGGGGGAAAATAAATCATTTTTCTTAAGTTCTAATGATGTTATAGCGTTTTTTAGTGGCATAAAATACAAATCTTTCCTACTGCTACACAAATATAGTGAAGATTCGTAAATCAACCTGAGTTTCTATCCCTTCTTTTCTGGAAAGAGGAATTCAAGATTTGTATGAACTTAGAGAGATTAAATTCTGTTTAAGCTATATCTTTTTTTTGCCTTAATCCAGATATAACACATGAAAATCGATAAGGGAGATGAGGGAGTGAGGGAGACAAATCAATTCAAAATTCTCTCTTGGAAAGTTCTGAGCTTCGGCTTCCGGCGCTCAGACTTTCCGCAAAATTCAAACTTGCATTAAAGAACTTCTGCCTCCTGCCTCCAATGCCCCATGCCCAATGTCCCATGCCCAATAAATATTAGGAGATTAAATTATGGTTGAAGTTCGTTATGGTGGTGAAAATGGTCAACGTTATGAACTTGCTATTAGTGATGAACACATTGTAGTTCGTACCGAAAACCGCAGCCCTTTGATAGGTCAAAGACCCTTTGAAGTTGCACCTGTATCTATTGCAGCTCGTAGCATCCTTAATCAATTCGAGTTAACAGCCCGGTTTCGACAAGCGGGTGTAGAAATTCTGCGTGCAAAAGTTCCGACTCAAGGGGTAGCTTTGCGCGATCGCGCCAGGGCTATTCTTAATGAAGAACCTAAAGTTGAATTTGCAGGACGCGTTCTCGTAGATCCCAGATCCCAAGAACCTGTAATCTATACCGAAAACCTCTTCGTTAAATTCGATAATCGCCAAGATTCAGGGGCGTGTGAGGAAGTTTTAGGACGTTATAACTTAACAATCAAACGCAAACTTGAGTATGCCCGCAATGCTTATTTTGTCAGCGCACCTGCCAATACTGGTTTAGCCATCTTTGACATTGCCGAGAGACTTCTAAACGAGCAATCAGTTGAGTTGTGTCATCCGGAACTAGTGCGTGAATTACGCCCACGTCAAGCTTTCCCCCAGCAGTGGCATCTTAAACAAACAACAATTAATGGTAAAGCGATCAATGCCCATGCCAACGTTGAGGCAGCTTGGAAATTCGGCGATGGCGCAGGAACAATTATTGCAATTATCGATGATGGTGTGGATCTCGATCATGAAGAATTCCGTTCCTCTGGAAAAATTGTTGCCCCGCGTGATGCCACGCGTAAAACAAACGATCCCAGACCAGGAAACGATGATAACCACGGCACAGCCTGTGCTGGAGTAGCTTGTGCAAACGGTAACTTTGGTGCATCAGGTGTCGCGCCTGGAGCAAAATTGATGCCGATTCGTTTAGCTTCAGCACTGGGATCGCAAAATGAAGCCGATGCCTTTGTTTGGGCGGCTCAAAATGGTGCCGATGTGATTTCTTGTAGCTGGGGGCCAGCAGACGGTGTTTGGTTTGAACCAAACGATCCTCTACACAACCAAAAAGTGCCTTTACCTGACTCTACAAGACTAGCGATCGATTTTGCAATTAATAAAGGACGTAACGGCAAAGGCTGTGTAGTTTTGTTTGCTGCTGGTAATGGTAACGAAAGCGTAGATAACGACGGCTACGCCAGCTACCAAAATGTAATTGCTGTGGCAGCTTGTAACGACTACGGCACAAGAAGCGCTTATAGCGATTTTGGTAAAGCAATCTGGTGCGCCTTCCCTAGCAATAACGGTGATACTTCTCAAACTCCTGGAATTTGGACAACCGATCGCTCTGGTGCAGTTGGCTATAACTCTGGTAAACTCACTTTGGGTGACACCGCAGGCCACTACACAAATGAATTTGGTGGAACTTCTAGCGCTTGTCCGGGTGCAGCAGGTGTAGCAGCCTTAATCATTGCCAGAAACCCAAATCTGCGTTGGGATGAAGTGCGAGACATCATTAAACGCTCCTGCGATCGCATCGATCAAGTCGGAGGTAAATATGATGCTAACGGTCGCAGTCCCTTCTACGGTTACGGTCGAATCAATGCTCTCAAAGCTGTGGAATTAGCCAAGCCAAATCAACCATCACCCATCGGCATATTCCAAGCAGTGCAAGATGTACCAATTGCAGACTTGCAAACATCAAAATTACCATTGGCGATCGCAAATACTAACCTCATCAAATCTATCAAAGTTACCGTAGACATCGAGCATACTTACATCGCTGACCTCATAGTTACTCTCAACCCCCCAGCCCAAACAGGCGTATCTCCGATAATTCTCCACGATCGCCTGGGCGGATCTTCAGATAACATCAAAACAACCTATGACGAAGTGAACACCCCTAAACTTGCTGCCTTTAAAGGTAAAAATCCCCAAGGAACTTGGACGCTGGAAGTCGAAGATAAAGCCAACCTAGATACAGGAAAAATTCGCAGCTTCACCATAGAAATTGCATTTTAAGCCAATACCGCTTGGGTTAAGGATAATTCTAAGCCCAAAACCCTCATGTAGAGACGCGATTTATCGCGTCTTCAAGATTATTTAGTTGCCAGACAGTGCAGCGAGTCGTTGAAATGCCGATGGTGCTGGACTATTTGCCAGGCGCTGGCGTATCACCTCAGCACACTCACCCGGACTTAACAACGAAGTATCGACTTCAAGGTCATAGATGCCGGGGATGTGGACTTCACGTTGCCATAACTCAACCGCATTTGGCCCTAGATCGGCTGCATTTACCGCCTTCCACCCGGTGTTTTGTCGCCTTTCGATAATTATCTCAATGGGACAGCGAACGCCTACAAACAAGACAGGCAAGCCCTTTAAACGTTGGGCACTATCGGTCAAAATGCCCCGCTTCATTGCATATCCGTCATGGTGTCCCACATCAACCACAACATTCAATCCCAAGCGACTGTGGGCAGCGATGGATTCATACATAGCACTATACAGAATCGGAACCAAGGCTTCGATGTCTTGGCGTTCTCCCCCTGGTCGCAGACCGATTCCTGGCAAGTATCGTGCGGGAGTCATTTGCATAAACCTATCGACACCCAAGTTCATCCATACGCCATCAAACATTTCCTGGATCGCTTCGACAATGCTCGACTTCCCCGATCGCGGGGTACCATTCAAGATAATAATCTGTCCTAGCTCCTGTGTCTGTCCCACGATCGCTCCTCGTATATTTTTCTAGTATGTTTAATTGGCAGTAATTAAAAAAGTTTTCTTCTACCCAACAATAACTCAAGATTATCCTTTAAGATTTAGCCATCAAGGGGCTAGAATTGTTACCATAGTTTCAGATTAGACGTTGAAGCCTTGATCCAATCTGAAACCTTAGAACTATTAGAATGGCATCGTCTGTGCCAGCACCTTTCCACCTTCGCGGCAACTAAATTGGGTGTTATAGCCGCGCGTCATCTGAAAATACCTGATTTTCACGCAGAAAGCGAACAGTTATTAGAGCAAACCAAAGAAGTCTATCAGCTGGAAAGTCGCCTGACTACAGGACTGTCATTTGAGGGAATTCAAGATATTGGTGATTCCTTAGAACGGGCAGAACGCAGCGGAATTTTGGCAGGAGATGAACTTTTAGCGATCGCCACCACCTTGGCTGGTGCAAGAAATTTGCGCCGTGTCATCGACAATCAGGAAAATTTGCCAATACTCACTGATTTGGTTGCCGATTTGCGGACTTACCCAGAACTAGAACAGGAAATTCACCGCTGTATTGATGAACGTGGGCAGGTAACCGACCGCGCCAGTCAAAAACTCGGCGAAATTCGCACAGATTTGCGGCGAGTACGCACGCAAATTACCCAAAAGCTGCAAAATATAATACAGGCAAAATCTGGGGCAGTTCAAGAACAGATTATTACCCAACGGGGCGATCGCTATGTAATCCCCGTCAAAGCACCCCAAAAAGACGCCATCCCCGGTATCGTTCACGATACCTCCACCAGTGGTGCGACGCTCTACATCGAACCGAATTCTGTAGTACCTCTGGGCAACCAACTGCGGCAAATCATCAGAAGAGAGCAAGCAGAAGAAGAAGCAATTCGCCGCACTTTGACGGAACAAGTAGCCGCAGTCAAACCAGATTTGGAAAGGTTGTTGGCAATTGTCACCACTTTGGATTTAGCAACCGCTAGATCCCGGTATAGTTACTGGTTAGGAGCCAACCCCCCGCGATTCATCCAGCCGCAAGAAAATGAAATGATTACTTTGCGGAACTTGCGGCATCCCCTGTTAGTGTGGCAGCAACAGCACGAACAAGGTCAGCCAGTAGTTCCCGTGGATTTACTCATCAGTCCTCATATTCGGGTAGTAACGATTACCGGGCCAAATACAGGTGGTAAAACTGTTACCCTAAAAACTCTAGGGTTAGCAGCATTAATGGCCAAAGTGGGTTTATTTGTCCCCGCCCGCGAACCAGTGGAGATTCCTTGGTTTGACAAAGTACTGGCAGATATTGGCGATGAACAATCTTTACAGCAAAGTTTATCGACATTCTCCGGGCACATCCGGCGGATTAGTCGGATTTTGGAAGCATTGGACGCTGGGGACTGGGGATTGGGGACTGGGGATGAAGAAGTTCCTAATTCCCAATCCCCGATACCCAATCCCCAATCCCTAGTTTTACTCGATGAAGTCGGCGCAGGCACCGATCCAGTCGAGGGTAGCGCCCTGGCGATCGCTCTGTTGCAATATCTCGCTAATCACGCCCAGCTAACTATTGCCACCACTCACTTCGGCGAACTCAAAGCCCTGAAATATGAAGATGAGCGGTTTGAAAATGCCTCTGTAGAATTTGATGAAAGTACTCTCTCGCCTACTTATCGTTTGTTGTGGGGTATACCAGGGCGTTCTAATGCTTTAACAATTGCCCTGCGCTTGGGATTGAAACCAGAAGTGGTAGAACAGGCGAAAAGCCAAGTAGGAGAGGCAACAGATGAAGTTAATCAAGTAATTGCTGGGTTAGAAGCCCAACGCCGTCGCCAGGAAACCAAAGCTGCGGAAGCTCAAAATTTGTTGCAGGAAGCAGAACGTTTGTATAAACAAGTATCTGCTAAAGCTGCGGCCTTGGAGGAAAGGGAAAGCACTTTGCGGGCTTCACAGGAAGTAGCAGTGCAACAAGCGATCGCCCAGGCAAAAAATGAAATTGCCCAAGTGATCCGCCGCCTGCAAAAAGGTACACCCACAGCCCAAGACGCCCAACAAGCAACTAACGCATTAAATCAAATTGCCCAGCAATATCAGCCAGCAACCCCAGCAAAACCAAAACCTGGGTTTATGCCGAAAGTAGGCGATCGCATCCGCGTTCCCAAACTGGGACAGACAGCAGAAGTGTTAACCGCACCTGACGCCGATGGAGAGTTAAGCGTGCGGTTTGGGCTGATGAAAATGACTGTGAAGTTGGAAGATGTAGAATCTTTAGATGGGCAAAAAGCCGAACCAATCGTTAAACCTAAACCAGCCCCAGCCGCAGTCACACCACCAATGCAAAATGTCCCGGCAATTCGCACCTCGCGGAATACCGTTGATTTGCGTGGTAAGCGGGTAGCTGATGCCGAATTGATTCTCGATAAAGCTATCTCGGAAGCTACAGGCCCAATATGGATTATTCACGGATACGGAACTGGTAAATTGCGACAAGGCGTCCACGCCTTTTTGCACCAGCATCCGAGAGTTAACACCTACGAAGCCGCAGAACAAGCAGATGGCGGGAGTGGTGTTACCATCGCGCATATAAATTGAACAAAGATAAAAGCGATTGCACCTTTGGTTGACGCTGGGAGCGATCGCTTTTACCTTTTCAACAGACCTAGCTTGAAAATAGGGACTGGGGACTGGTGACTAGGAAAGAAATATTTTCATTCCTTCGTTGTAAATTGTGTTCATGGAGTCGGGAACAACAAAATATTTGATTTTCAAGATATCCAAATTATTCTCGCTGGCGAGAGGAGCAACAGCGCAGATTTCAAGAACAACTCAGCATTGAGGTTATTCTCAAGGAACATAAAGCTACAAATGAACCTAATGCTCGTGTTTGGGATTACTTTCGCGATACTAAAGGCAAAGTGGAGCGTATGTATGAGCCAGATACGCAACTAAGGAATTTTGAAAATGTACGTTTAACATCTCCTTGGGAAATCGAGAGTAGACTTCTTGCAGAAGTCGGGGAAAGGGGAAAGGGAAAGGGGGAAAGGTTTGGTATTTTCCTTTCCCCTTTAACATGAGTCCCTTTTCCCACAAGAGTGCAAAAAACACTTTTGCAAGAGGTCTAGTGTACAGCTGTACGCCCCTAAACTATACTTTCAGTATTTTTAACCAGGGTAGAAAAAGCAACTTTTGATAAACTAAGAGCGCATTTTGTATCAAATTTGCTTTTACTCACCGCATTTGTGCGAAGTGACTTTTGCAAAAGCCGACGTTGGTGATTTATCTCTTTATTTCCCTACTCCCTACTTCCTACTTTCCACTCCCTAGTTAATTCAACAACGAGTTATACCATGACTGCCACACCTAAATTAAAATACTCTAACTGGGTTAAACAACTATTTCACCAGCTGAGTATTCGGCAAAAAATAGTTTGTGGGTACGGGCTAGCTTTAGGAATTGCAGTTTTGGGTACAACAGCAGGATTGGTAATAGGCGATCGCTATTTCCAACAAGCTAGACAAAAAATGGTCTTGGCAGATGAGGAAGGAAGCTTGTTAAGTAGTTTACAAGGAGAACTGTTAGAAATACAAATTCACCAGCAAGAAATAGTGCCTTTTTTACAGCAGCCACAAGCTTTGCAAAGAGGAATATCTAATTTTAAGACCAATTTGGCCGAAGCCGAAACATTGTTTTCTCAAGCAGAAGAATTTAGCCAAAGCCATTTCCAACCAGATTTACACCGTTTGCTGATTAAGCATGATAAATCGATAGCCGTATATTTTGAGCAACTAAGGTTGCTAATTCGACAAATTTTGCCATTAAGTTCCCAGCCACAGGGAGCATTAAAAGCCCAGCAATTAATCTCGAAATTCAGTCAAAGTCAAGATGCTTTGAAGTTTTATCAATTTGCCCATGAGTTAACTGAGTTTGCCAAAACAGTTCAAGAAGCTCAAGAGGAAGCTGACATAGCTCAAAAAAAGGCTGGGTTAATCCAAGCTCAGATTATTATTGGTAGTATGCTGTTGTCAGTGGCGATCGCAGCTATCCTTGCTTTTTATATAAGTAGTATCATCGCCCGACCCATTAACGCAGTTACAAAGATTGCCCAAAGAGTTACCCAAGAAGGCAATTTTGATTTGCAAGCACCTGTTACTACAGAAGATGAAGTTGGTGCATTAGCTAACTCTCTTAATCAGTTGATCCAACAAGTGAAGCAGCTTTTAGCAGAACAACAAGCCGAGAACGAAGCACGGCTAATTCAAAGTGAGAAAATGTCTAGTTTAGGACGGATGTTGGCTGGCGTGGCTCACGAAATTAATAATCCTATAAATTTCATTTCTGGCAATCTCGTACATGCAAAAACTTATACTGACGATTTATTAGCATTAGTGCAAACATATCAGGACGAAGTAGTCCAACCTTCACCTGCTTTGCAAACTTTAGTAGAAGAAATTGATTTAGAATTTTTATTAGAAGATTTACCAAAACTCTTTAACTCAATCAAAGTTGGGGCTGACCGCACGCGAGAAATTGTCCGTAGTTTAAAAGATTTCTCTCGCTTAGATGAAGGCGAAGCACAGTTATTAGATTTACACGCTTGTCTAGAGAGTACATTATTAATTTTGAACAACCGCCTGAAAAATGGTATTAGCCTTGTTCGTAACTATGGAGAAATTCCAACAATTCCAGGCTATACAGGTTTACTTTATCAGGTATTTATGAATCTTTTAAGCAATGCCATCGACGCTGTAGAGGAAAAAGCAGCCGACAATCCACAATTTTTACCTGAAATTACTATTATCACAGAATGCTGTCAAAATAATTGGGTGATAGTAAGAATTGCAGACAACGGTTCTGGTATTTCACCAGAAAATTTGCACAAAATATTTGAAACCTTTTTCACCACTAAACCGCGAGGGATTGGTACTGGTTTGGGGCTAGCGATCGCATATCAAATCGTGGTAGAAAAACATCAAGGTAAAATCAGTTGCGAGTCTGAGTTGGATAGAGGTACAGAATTTGCTATCACTCTGCCAATTTCTCGCACCTAAGCCCAGACATACCACCTACATTTTTCCACCTTGGGGTACTAGTATTTGAAAGCTAATTTCTTCATAATAATCAACAAAACCTAGAGACGTACCAGTGCTAGGTCTGTACCTGTGTGTCAAAATCTCTTGCACTCAACAGTCATCATTCATCAGTCAACACTATTTTCCAGCTTCTTTTAGGTTTTTGAGAACAAAGGGAAAAACAAACTTATGGGACTTTTCGATCAAATTCTCGGTGCTGTCGCTAATCCCAATCAACAGGGTAGCTTAGGTCAACTAGGAAGTATTATTAACACTGTAAATCAACTGAGCGATCGTACTGGCACAGATCCTTCTACCATCCAATCAGTTTTGTCAATTGTGGGCGGTCAAGTTCGTTCGGCTTTACAACACAAGCAAGCCACAGATGGTAATGAAGCCGCACAAACTCTAGTCAATGAATATGCTGGTACTTCTCCCAACCCCCAAGCAGTCGATTCGTTATTTTCTGCTGGTATACAACAGCAAGTCGCTGAAATTGCTGCTCAACGCACAGGGTTAGATGCTGGTATGGTTCGACAATTGCTGCCTTTAGCAGTACCTTTAGTATTGAATTTTCTCAAATCAGGCGCTAACGCTCAAAATCCCCAAACTGGCGGGAATCCCGTACTCAATTCCTTCTTAGATAGTGACGGCGATGGTGATGTGGATATCGCCGACGCCCTGCAAATGGCCAGTCGTTACATAAAATAACAATACTTCTCTCCACTCCCCACTTCCCTCATCCCCCCTACTCCCTACTCGATACAGACGCGATTAATCGCGTCTCTACGCACTTCCTACTCCCCACCTTCCTTATCCCCCACCCTGTGGGAAGCTAAAGCTACATCTTCCCACTCCCACAAAAACCTCCTTGTCATCAGATATTGGCAAATAGGCCTTGCTAGATTCTTAGCTTGGACATAGGCTGAGAACATGAGGAATTTGCAAATAGAAATCACACATTCTATGGCTAAATTTTTTGAGTGTATTACTGAAGAACTGCAAGGCTTTATTAGTGCCCAACACATTTTTTTTGTTGGCTCTGCACCGTTAAGTCCTACAGGTCATATTAACCTGTCTCCTAAAGGTTTGGATTGCTTTCGCATCCTTTCTCCTAAGCGAGTAGCTTATATAGATCTTACAGGCAGTAGTAACGAAACTTCCGCGCATTTAGAAGAAAACGGGCGAATTACTTTCATGTTTTGCGCTTTTGAAGAACCTGCTTGTATTTTGCGTCTTTACGGTCAAGGAAATACAATTTTACCGACTTCTCCAGAATGGAACTCACTGTACCATCTATTTCCAGAAATACCTGGAACTCGTCAAATTATCGTCGCTGATATCCAACGAGTACAGACCTCTTGTGGTTTTGGTGTACCGCTCTATGACTATCGAGGTCAGCGCCCAACTCTAGTAAACTGGGCTAGTAAAAAAGGCGAACAGGGAGTTAGAGAATATCAACAACAGAAAAATCTGGTCAGTCTTGATGGTTTATCCACTCCCCTGAGTAAATTATTTTAATGTTGACAAAAGCAGGTTTGAAGCAGGGTTTGATACTAGGTTAACTGAGATAATATTATTTACTTCGTAAGCACTAATACCATTTTGGATTTTGGATTTTAGATTTTGATTTTGGATTGTGAAAAATTTACAGGGCAAGCTTTTGGTGTTGTAATCATTATTCAAATTGGTATTATGTGGCTGCTTTAATTGTAAATAAAATTAACTTTGGCAAGTTGGTATCATAAGAGATGATCGATTATTCTATTTCTCCACTGACACAAAAAGATGAGTCTTTTCTCTGGCAAATGCTTTACGAAGCGGCGCATCTGAGTAAGGAAGGTAATTTTACAGTACAGGATGTAGTGAATCATCCTGATTTAGCAAAATATGTGAAAAATTGGGGAGAGAAAGATGATAGTGGCTTTGTTGCTATTTTAGAAAGTACTAATCAGCCAGTAGGAGCAGCATGGCTGCGTTTATTGACAGGTGAAAATAAAGGATATGGTTATATTAGCGATCGCATTCCCGAATTAGCAATAGCAATTCTCCCTGAATATCGAAATCAAGGCATAGGCACAGAGCTACTCAAACATTTATTAACAGCAGCCAAAACATCTTACCCGTCAGTATCCCTCAGCATTAGGGCGACAAATCCTGCCCTTGCTTTATATAAAAGATTAGGTTTTGAAGTTGTCCTCGGTAGCGAAACAATTAACCGAGTTGGCGGAATCTCTTTCAAGATGAAAATTGATTTATGAAATCACTTCTGCAACTTGAATAGCAGCTTTTGTGAGTTGAATAGCAGCTTTTGTGAGTTGAATAGCAGCTTTTGTAACTTGAATAGCAGCTTTTGCGAGTTGAATAGCAGCTTTTGTAACTTGAATAGCAGCTTTTGCGAGTTGAATAGCAGCTTTTGTAACTTGAATAGCAAGCAGCTTTTGTGACTTGAATAGCAGCTTTTTTCAATAAATATACTTACATCTATCCAATTATGTCAGCCTAAGCTCCTCCACATTTTAATTGGCTAATTAGGGCGAGCTTTCTGGCCCACCCCATAAGAGTTTCATGAAATTTTTGTAAAAATTGTTAGCAAAACAGGCCCTAATAAATAATGGTGACTCAAACACGATAGCCCAGCAGAGGAAGCTAGAACCTGACGTTGATTAGGGCTGTAGAATCGAATCCCACGGGGAGAAATTGGCAATAGTTGAGGTTCTGCCTGTTTTTTAGAAGTAAAGTCAACCAAATAAAAGTATCCACCGGGAGAAAGTACCCGTGCTATTTCACTAACCACTTGTTGAGGTTCCAAATAATGCAAAAAGCTGATAGTGCTGAAAACAGCATCAAACTGACCATCAGCAAAAGGAAGAGACTCAGCTTTACCCTCAACAAAAATCAAGCGTGGATGGTGGCGGTTGGTCAGTCTTGCCATCCGCAACATATTACTAGATAAATCTAATCCGGTGGCCCGCAGATTTGGGAACTTAGTGGCAAGGCGTCCAAGTAAACGTCCAGTACCACACCCAATATCGAGTATATTAGCTCGTTCTGGTAAATTGACGTACTCTAGCAAGCGTTTGTGGATGGCTCGATAAAACACCGAAGGAAACAGCCAATCGTAGCTTGGCGCCCAGCGATCGAAAAGGAACTTTTTGTTATTCAGAAAGTCATAGGTCATTAGTTTTCGCAGTTTACCTAAAGCCCGATGCTTTTTGAAGGTAAGTGGCTGCGCCTCCTTTGAAGTTGGTTAACTATAGCTTTGCAGCCCAGCAATATCTAGCCTAACGTTTGGCAAAATACTTATGCTCACCTCGGCAAATTATCTGGAATTTTGGCAGTTGAATGTGTAGTTAACAGTGTTCCTAGAGAGTTTAGCTATCTCTAATGGAAAACTAAAAAACCAGCGATCGCTGCATAAAACTATTAAACCCCACCGTATGTATTCATAGAGGTTCAAATAAAAGAAACCCAATCTATTTTAAAAATATCAAGGAGAGTAATTATGTCAAGCTTTATTCAAATTCGGTTACACAAAGATCTATTATACCCAGTCCGCGAGTGGTTAGAAACATTAGAAATTCATAACTCTAAATTGGCTCATTTCCTCTGTAAAGCTATTCCTGCTCAGTGTCCATTTGAACGAGATATCACTGTGTTTGGTCGCAAGCTATTTCACATTCCACCAATGTGTAAATTAAATCCTCTGTACGAACAAGTTGTTGGATTGCGTTTTAGAGCGCTCTGTTATCTTGCCGATGAATGCGGTGAAGATGTCACAGCCTATTGTTAATAGTTAATGATATCGTTGTTCGATCTAGCAGCCATCGGTAATTGCAGATTTACGGTTGTTACTCCCTCAGATTTATACTAAGCTAGCGTACACCAAATTAGATGTCTGACTATTTAGTAGCTGACACCTCGAAGACAGTGTTTCCAAACCGTATTATTGCTTACCGTACCCTGCTGAAATCATTAACATCATCATGACGCACATCTTACTGATTGAAGATGAAGTCAAACTGGCACGATTTATTGAATCCGAGTTGAATTATGAAGGTTATCAAGTTAGCATCGCCTACGATGGATTAACTGGACTGACCTCAGCACGGGAATTGCATTTAGATTTAGTGATTTTAGATTTAATGCTGCCTGGTTTGTCAGGGTTGGAAATTTGCCGTCGTCTGCGAAGTATTAGTAATGAAGTGCCAATCATATTACTAACCGTCAAAGATGAAGTGAGCGATGGCATTGCAGGCTTAGACGCTGGTGCTGATGATTACGTAGTTAAACCCTTCAGCATTGATGAATTATTAGCCAGAGTCCGCACTCACCTGCGAAGAAGACATCAAGCAGACACCGCAGATATTTTAGAATTTGAAGACTTGAGTTTAAATCGTCGCACGCGCCAAGTGTACCGATGTCAACGGTTAGTTGAATTAACCGCTAAGGAATTTGATTTACTGGAATATTTTCTGATCCATCCGCGACAAGTAATTACATGCGATCGCATTTTAGAAGAAGTCTGGGGTTACGACTTCATGGGTGATGTCAACGTCATCGACCCTTATATCCGCTACCTACGGCTAAAACTTGAAGCGAATAACGAAAAGTGCCTGATTCAAACCGTCACAGGTGTTGGCTACACATTGTGTGATTAGCGGACATTGGGCATTTGTCACCCGTGCTTCCTCTGCCCCCTATTTCCCCACTCCAGTTTTAAATAATTCAAAAACCCAAATTTTTCTATCTTAGGAGAATTTGGGCTTTTTGGCAATCTCAGCAACAACTCATGCAACTGGGAATTAATTATATTAGGATGCACAAAGCTGTCATCATTAAAAATCTCAAATGGCATGACCTATTTAGAAACAGCAGCGCAATTTTACCGCGAAGTAGCCCAAACCCCAGAAGTTGGACTTTGTTGCGTGCAAAGTACACCCCTGCAACTACCAGGATTAAAAATTCCTTTGCCAATGCAGGAAATGAACTATGGTTGTGGTACTACTGTTCACCCGACAGAACTAGCAAACCAGCCGACTGTGCTATATGTTGGTGTTGGCGGTGGCTTAGAAGCTTTGCAGTTCGCTTATTTTTCCCGTTATGCAGGTGCTGTAATTGCCGTTGAACCAGTTGCCGCTATGCGAGAAGCCGCAGCACGCAACCTAGAAATTGCTGCCCAACAAAATCCTTGGTTTGACACCAGTTTTGTAGAAATCAGGGAAGGCGATGCTTTCAACTTACCTGTTGCTGATGCTACCGTCGATATTGTCGCACAGAATTGTCTTTTCAACATCTTTGAACCAGAAGATTTAACTCGTGCTTTAAAAGAAGCGCATCGGGTATTAAAACCAAGTGGACGCTTGCAGATGAGCGATCCAATTGCTACTCGTTCAATTCCAGTACATCTCCAGCAAGATGAGCGACTCAGAGCTATGTGTCTATCAGGGGCACTTACCTATGAAGAGTATACTGAACAGATTACAAATGCTGGCTTTGGTCAAGTTGAAATTCGTGCGCGTCGTCCTTATCGTCTACTAGATTCTCAGACTTATAATTTAGCAGAAAACCTACTTTTAGAAAGTCTGGATTCTGTTTGTTTTAAAGTTGCGATTCCAGAAGATGGTGCTTGTATTTTCACAGGTAAAACAGCAATTTATGCTGGTTCGGAACCCTTCTTCGATGATTCAGCAGGTCATTTACTTCAACGAGGTATTCCCGCAGCCGTGTGCGATAAAACTGCTGCTAAATTAGCAGCTATTAAGCCAGGAGAAATAATTGTTACCGATTCCACTTGGCATTATAGCGGTGGTGGTTGCTGTTGATTTTTTAATAATTCAGTTGTCAGGAGGAGCTAGTGGCGGATAAGTAGGGGTTTCACGCCACTTGCTATGCTTTAGTAACGCTGCCACCGAACTAGCAGTGAAACCCGTCCAACGCAGTGGCTCCTCAATTAGAGCAACTGCCGTTCACAATTCAGAATAATTCTGTGCGCCTGAAAAAATGGACTAATAACATTCTGAATTACAGCTTCTTATTTATAAATCTTAAAATGTTGTTAATTAGTTTATTTTTAGCTACGCTTTTTTTAGCATATTCTAATGGCGCAAATGATAATTTTAAAGGTGTGGCAACGCTATTTGGTAGTCGGACATGCAGTTATCAAACAGCGATTTTATGGTCAACTTTTACAACTTTTGCTGGTGCTGTGGCTGCAACTTTTTTAGCAAGTACATCAATTAAAATTTTTTCCGGAAAAGGACTAGTGCCAAATGCGATCGCCAATGCACCAGAGTTTCATTTAGCAGTGGCCATCGCTGCTGGTTTAACTGTACTCATTGCCAGTTTCATGGGATTTCCTATTTCCACAACTCACAGTTTAATTGGTGCTATTGTTGGTGCTGGATTAGTAGCGATCGGACTCAAAGTTAATTTTGCAGCTTTGGTAGCTTCTTTTGTTTTGCCTTTGTTATTCAGTCCAATTATTGCTATTTTGTTGGGAACACTAATTTACAGTTTATCTAGTTATATCAACTATAAATATAACCTATTAATTAGCCAAAAAATGATTGATATTTTTCATTTTATCAGCGCTGGAATTATTAGTTTTGCTAGAGGGTTTAATTATACCCCCAAGATTGTGTCGCTGATTTTGATTATTGAGTATTTTTCAATTCAGGGAGCAATGATTACCATTGCGATCGCAATGGCACTTGGCGGCTTACTCAACTCCCAAAAAGTAGCAATCACAATGAGTGAAAAAATTACCTCAATGGATCGTACTCAAGGATTATCAGCAAATATAGTAACGGGAATTCTATTGATTACAACTAATCATTTTGAGCTTCCAGTTTCCATCACTCAACTTTCAGTTGCTTCTATTTTTGGAGTTGGATTGATTGGTAAAAAATCTAATATTCGTATTTTTTATCAAACATTTTTATCCTGGATTTTAACTTTACCTACTGCCGCAGTTATTGGTGGAATAACCTACAGATTACTACAGGGATAGAAATATCAAATAGGTTTTAGTCATCTTTAAGGAGTAATAATGCAAACTCAATCAACAAATACAATAGATACATCTGTAACGCAATTTAAACACAAAATTAATTCTGATTTAACCAAAAAAAGAATTACTGTTTTACAGATTAATCTTGGTAGACGCTGTAACCTAGCTTGTACCCACTGCCACGTCGAAGCTAGCCCAAAACGTACAGAAGAACTTGCCCCAGAAATTTGTGAACAATTGATTTCATTAATTCATAGATTCCCAGAAATAAAAATTGTGGATTTGACTGGTGGCGCACCCGAAATGAACTATGGATTTAAACCTCTGGTAGAAGCAGCAAAGTTAACGGGTAAGCAGGTAATTGTCCGGTCTAACTTAACCATTTATTTTGAAAATGGTTTTGATGATTTACCAGAATACTTTGCTAAGCATCAACTAAGAATTGTGGCTTCCCTTCCCTGCTACCTATCAGATAATGTTGATAAAATGCGTGGTACTGGTGTCTTTGATAGTTCAATAAAAGCTTTGCAGTGGCTTAATCAAATCGGCTATGGGAAAGAGCCAAACTTAATTTTAGACTTGGTATTTAATCCTCAGTTACCTACAGAGAAAAAATTTTCTTTAGCTCCAGAGCAGAAAGACCTAGAACAAAACTACAAAAAGTTTTTAAAAGAACATTTTAATATTGTATTTAATAACTTATTCACCATTACCAATCTGCCAGTTGGTAGAACTAAAATGCATTTAGAACGAAGAAAACTGTACACCAGCTATTTGCAGTTTTTAGAATCGCATTTTAATCCTAGTACCATTGAACATTTAATGTGCCGCGATGAACTTTCAATTGATTATCTAGGTAATGTATATGATTGTGACTTTAACCAGATGATGAATTTGCCAGCGAAAACCAGTAACGGTGAAACCCTGACAGTTGCCAAATTGCTAGAAACCGGTAGTTTAAACTTAATAAGTGAAGTGCAAACTGCTGCTTATTGCTATGGCTGTACTGCGGGCTGTGGTTCCAGTTGTGGTGGTGCTTTGCTCTAAAGCCAGGAAAAATGGCAGACGATTAAAAATTGCAACTACTTCAACTCATAAAAGGACAATTTTGTTACAAATTATGTTACGTATCTATCACTAATAGTTCAATAGATCCCACATCCTGTTTCTAGCTACTAACTTTACTTCTCGGTTTTATTGTCTCAATTTTTACCAATCTTCTTGATTTACTTACCGCTTTCTCTGTGTGCCAGTTTTGGGTGCGGAATGCGGGTTATAATGATAATTACTTAAGTCTCCTTACACCACACTAAAAAGCCGTGGAATTTTATAAATTTACACGGCTTTTATTTTTTGATGAAACCTATCGGCAAATTAAAAACGGGAACCAGGACTAAAACATACAGCAAAATTTTCTATTTGCGCTCTGGTTTCTCAAAAATTTGTAAAATACAATTCTCTCACCCCAAGACTGGAACACCCGAACTGGAACATAGCTGAATGATGGAAATATTAAATAAAGGATAAACAAAAACCCCCTGGCTATGATGAGAGCGAGGGGGTTTTTGTTAGATAATAAACCTGGCATCGAGCTATTTTAGCGTAGGGCAACCCCTAAACTATCGTTGCCGCAGCAGCGTTTCACCTCT
>JAVRCH010000175.1:0-37543 GCA_034530795.1 Nostoc sp. DedQUE12a | reverse complement strand
AGGAGTTATGAGTTAGGAGTTAGGAGTTAGGAGTTAGGAGTTAGGAGTTAGGAGTTAGGAGTTAGGAGTTAGGAGTTAGGAGTTAGGAGTTAGGAGTTAGGAGTTAGGAGTTATTATTCTCCCTCATCTCCCCCACCCCCTAAGCACTCAACCAATAAACTTATACTTCTATAGTGAGAAGTTAAGAACTAGGAGTTAGGAGGTAATATACTTCTAACTCCTAATTTCTATCAGGAAATGCCGTGCTAGAACTGATCTATTTCCTCATTCGTGGAATTCAACCTTTGTTAGTCCCAATTTGCTTTGTCGTTACTTGGGCTGTAATTATTCTGGCTATTTTGAATATTTGGGCTGCGGCGCGAGATAGCGTGGCTACAGCCAAGCAAATGCATCAAATTCCCTGTACTGGTTGCCAATATTTTACCGATAATTACCGTCTCAAATGCACTGTCCGCCCATCCATTGCCAACACAGAAGAGGCAATTGATTGTTCTGACTATCAACCGAAGACGAATCCTTATTTGTATTAGGTAGGGCATGGGGAATGGGGAGGTAGGGGAGGTAGGGGAGGTAGGGGAGGTAGGGGAAAAGGTTAAAGGTTAAAGGGAAAAGGAATAAATTTAATCTTTCCCCTTTTCCCCGTACCCCTTTCCCTTTTTCCCTTTTCCCCTTGCGTTTTTTGCCAAAAACCATATCCCCCATCCATATTTAATATTTTCTAACAAAACTTTTAAAACTCCACGACTCTGGGCTTGTTCAAAAGCCGCAAGCCCTTCAACTAGGGGATAGCTGGCATGAATTAGGGGTTGTACATCCACTCGTTTTGTGGCTAGCAACTGGAGTGCTGGAGAAAAGGGGCCGCAACGAGAGCCGATGAGGGTGATTTCATCTACAACTAAAGAAGAAGCATCGAGGCTGAGGTTGCCAGCATAGGTACTTTTAAGGACTAATGTACCACGTGGACGTAAGGCACGACGGGCGATCGCAAATCCTTCTGGATTACCAGTACATTCTACTGAGATATCAAAATATCGATCTGTGACAGCATTAGCAAGACTTGTTTTAATCCCCCGTAACTCTAAGTTGGCAAGTTTGTCTTGATGACGCCCTACAACCAACAGTTCACAGCCAGTTAGAGCTAGTGTCTGGGCTACCAACTGCCCTAGTTTGCCGTCTCCAACCACTAATACGCGATTGTCTGAATGTAATGGTACTTGCTGTTGAATTTCCAAAGCTGCTGCTAAAGGTTCAGTAAATGTTGCTACTTCGGTTGGCACATTATCGGGTACTAAATGTAGATTTTCTACTGGCAAACACAGATAATCAGCAAAGGCTCCGTGGCGGTTGACAATACCTAAAACAGTCCGGTTTTCGCAATGAGTTGGTTGTCCGCTGCGACAAAAACGACAATGGCCGCAGACAGCGTTGATTTCTCCAACTACACGTTTGTTAACTAGGTGTTCTGGCCCTTGTTCGACAATGCCGACAAATTCATGACCCAGAATACCAGTATAAGGGTAGTAACCTCTAAGTAATTCCAGGTCAGTATTACAAATACCCGCACGCAAGACGCGTACCAGAGCTTCTCCCGATGCCGGTTCAGGAATGGGGATATCTGTGCGTAGTTGCAATTGGTTGTTTTCGAGCCAGAGTCCTTTCATTACTATTTCAGGGGTAATAAAAAAGATAAGTTGTTGTGCATCTAACGCAGCACATCTTTAGACTTCTTGCAGAAGTCGGGAAAAGGGGCGGGGGGAAAGGGAAAGGTTCTGTATTTTGCCTTTCCCCCTTAACCTTTACCCTTTTCCCACAAGAATGCAAAAGTGCTTTTTGCAAGAGGTCTTTTTTGTGTTGACTGTTGACTCTAGGCGATCAACAGTATGAGTAACTGTGCAATTTCAAAGCGTAATAGCTTAGTATACCCGGGATTAATCGGTATATAGTATAACAACTTCCCTAGGATAAAGATAAAATTAGAAGCAGCAGAATAAAAAACCATTTATAAAGTAAATCTTAAGTAGGGTGCGTTACGGCTTTAGCCTAACGCACTGCTATACAAGACGGTGCGTGTAAAATTGCCTAAATTATCCAGAATAATTTAATTTACGAGTCATAAACTTGATTTGCAAATCGCAAAAGTTCGTTTATTAGTCTTTGTTTCGCCACTCCCTTTATTTCTGAAAACAGAGATAATCTACAATGTAAAATCGCATAAAGTCGCATTAGTTCACTTCAATTTTATTTAACCAAGTAACCAAATCGTTTGAATCAAGTGCTATCTCGCTTCCTAAGGTTTTTATATAAAGAAGCCCGTCACTAATAATTAAATCTCTAATTGGATACCATGAATCTCGTGTCCTAATCAAAAGTTCCAAGGGAATACCTGGCCTTGAGGTATACTTGCGATATTTCCACCAAGCCCGCCATAGCAGTACAGATTTAGTACACTGCATCTGATAGCCTTTGGGAATTTCACAGTATTCGTATTGATAGAAACCTCGATTATCAATTTCTCCTTTGAGGATATAACTATATTCTGCTAATCCCTGATTTATCAATTCCCAATGGGATGAGTTTGGAGAAATTGAGAATTGACATACTGTGTTAGATATTTGTGCGATCGCAATCACACCTTCAGATTTTGCACTCAGCTGGTTAGCTTTATAAACTGTTTGCGCCGTGAAAGAAGGGTTTGACAATAAAATGTCTTTTTTGTGGATAGAGTTTTGGATAAACTCTCGAATCAAATCTAGATTAGACAACATAAATTTTTATATATTGCTGTAGTCACATGGGTTAAGACGGTGTTACTTGCAAAGCAGCAATCAAGCAACTGGCTGTATACTTAGCACTTTGCTATAGTCAGTGACCCAGTGTAAGGCAAGCCCCAACATAGTGCAAATTAGAATTTATACTGGTAGCGTTAGTTGCCAATTAATAGACGGGAGTTTTAATTATACTGAAATCGTTCTTTGACAAAGGTTAAATTTAGTTTTGTATAGTATGCTGCGCGAACTACCCACACTTCTGCGACTTTGAAGTGTGAGCCTCTGGCTTTATAGCCAATTAACGCCTTAAAGTTTTACGCCTTCTAGAAAAGGTTCAAAGACGGGAAGTAGTTCTGGGCGACTAACCACGAGGGTAGGAAAAGAGCGATCGCTATAATCTTCTCCGGCTGATAAAGGAAACGGTTCAGAATTCAGCGATGACCAAACACCGCCAGCAGCCTGGACAATTACCCAAGCCCCCGCTAAGTCCCAAACTTTTGGTGTTGCCTCAATTCCGCCCAGAGTTGCCCCAGTAGCAACTGTCAAAAAGTTATAACTAGCTACACCCAACATCCGGATTTTACAGGGGAAGCCGTTGCGGATAATTCCGGTACTGCGGGAACAGAGGTTAAAAAAGTGATTATTGCTGGGATTATCGTTACTACTGTGAATGGGGTGATGGTTGAGAAATGCTCCAGTTGGTGTGGTTAATCCTGATGAACCCGGCCAAAAACCGTGAAAAGCTTGATTCAAAGGTGGTGCGTAAACATAACCAAAAATTGGAGTGCCTTGATACAGTAAACCCAGAGAAATTGACCAGATGGGAATGCCGCGTGTGAAGTTGGTTGTACCATCGAGGGGGTCAATTACCCAGCACCACTCAGTACCGGGAAAAGAGCGATCGCTTTCTTCGGTCAAAATACCATAACCAGAAAAATTAGAAGCGATGGCATCCCGAATTTCCTGATCTGCCCATTTATCAGCTCGCGTTACCAAAGTACCATCGGCTTTTTGTGAAGCCTGTACTTGCCCAAAATCTTGCATTAATTGGTTGCCCACTCTGGTAGTTGTTGTTTGGGCAAAATCAATAACTGTAGTCCAAAAATCATTCATTGATTAATTCTCACGCAGAGGTAAGGCAGTGCGTTGGGCGGGTTCCCCGACTTGAAGCAACTGCCGTGCAAAGACGCAAAGGGTTTTTGCATCTTTGCTTGGGAGGGTAAAGTTCAATCGAGTTCTTTTGATAGGATAGAGGCGATCGCAGTTTTGGCATTGGTCTGAAATTCTTTGACATTCACCCGCCACAGTAACGAAACAGCGATGAGCATACCTATTGCTTGCACCGCAAACACTGTACTGTATGCTAACACTGGCAAAGGAAACAGCATTTTACCTAAATTTAATACTGCTCCACCAAGTATTGTAGCCAATCCCCTAGCCATTGCTTGAGATAATCCCCAAGCACCAATAAATGTACCCGCCGTTTCAGCAGCAGTTAAATCCAACATCAAACTCGTAGCACCAGCTGTAATCACTCCAGATGACAGACCGAAAAAAAACAGACTACCCATTAATAAACCTGGGTTAGCGCTAAATCCGGACATAATGATTAAGCCAAAGCAGACGGCGGCGCTGATACAGCCAATTTTAGTAGTCTGTTTCTTACCTAAGCGCGGCAAAAGTGCAAAACCAGTAGAGCAAATTCCAATGAGAGTACCTATGCCAAAAGGAATGTTTAGTCTGGTGGTTTGGGAAATACACATCCCAAAAACTTCTCCACCATAAGGTTCTAAAACTGCATCCTGCATAAAAATACTAATAGTCAACACCAACAGAAAGCCAAAAAATACTCCCGTTTGGCGATTAGCAGTCAGCACTCGTAAAGCTGTACCCAAAGTTATTTGGTCTTCTCTACCTACTAAAGAAGAACGTGTTGTGAAACGAGAATACTTTTTTTCCACGCCGAAAGTTGCCAGCAGCGATAGTCCAAAGACGATAGCAGGCATGATTATAAAAACTGGGTTGATTGTGGATTGGAGTTTAGCTATGTCAACAACTTTGTTTGCCTCAGAGGGGTTGTAAGTTAAAAGAGCCGTCCCACAAATTTCTGGCCTTTCTAGCAACCTGGAACTGACCACTGCTCCAATTACAATACCAATCATCAGCATTGACCAGACAATGCCAATCAATTTAGAACGGTTATCTTCATCTGTAACATCTACCAAAAGAGCAGTAAAAGGAGTGGAACTAGCACTTAGGGCTAAACCATATCCGGCAAAAATTAATGCCAGTACTCCCGCCCAACTATAAGTTTGGAAACTCCAGCCAGTAGTTTGCAAACTGCTACCTAATTGCCAGACTACTTGGAGAGCCAAGAAAGATATAGTTGTAAATAAGATTGCACCAATCCAGACATAGCTAGTGCGATGATAGCCCAGCAATGGCTTGGCATCGGACATCTGCCCAAACCAAATTCGTGCAGGGCTAACAAATTGGTGCATGGCAATAGCACCAGCTGTGATTAATGGCAAGACTTTCAACTCGTCAATCATCACTCGATTCAGTACACCCAAGGTGAGAAGCGACATGATGCCTAATCCCATCTGAAACAAACCCAGTCGGAACATTGTGAATAAATTAAGCCTGGGTAATGATTGCAAAGATACCGAAGGATTTGATTCCGGATTCGGTGAAATATCGCTGGTGGCCATAGCTACTTGTTCGTATGCTTTATAGGATTTAATCTCTCTCTTTAAATAAAGATAAACCCTACTCGCTGCAAAGGAGCGATCGCGCCCTACTTATCTCCAGAATTTAGGATGAGTTTTTATGGCTTGGTTGAAAGCCGCGATCGCATCTTGTTTTTGACAAAAAAGTACAACTAACTATGACGATATGCTAAAGCTTAAACAAAGAATCATCACAACATTGAGCAGGAACTCAGCTAAAAAATAGCGATCGCCTTCCAGCAAGTACAATAAGAGTACAACTAGTGTTGTACCTTTAGACGCTGATAAAATGAAACGGACACTCTATATTCCTGACGAGTTGTGGGCACAACTCGACCAATACTTAAAAGATCACCCAGAGCAAAACCCATCAAGTGTTATACAGGCAGCACTGGCGGAAAAGTTACGCCCCAAAAATGGTTCAAAGCTACTATCGCTGGCAGGAATTGTAGAAAATGCTCCTATAGACGCTTCAGTTAATGAGGACTATTTGATGGCTGTAGAAGTTAAAGAGCAATCTCAAGCTTTAGAATCTACAGATGCTTCAGTTAAGGAAGACTATTTGATACAAGGATGAAGCGTCTCGTTTTGGATGCAGGCCCCCTAATTGCCCTGGTTTCTCTCCAAGATAACTACCATGAGGAATCCAAAGCGGGTTTTAGTAAGTTACCAGCTTTGTTTGGTGAGGTTCTAACCCCTCTACCAGTGCTGTTTGAAGTTTACAAGTTTGTGCTGCGAGAACAATCTAGCCGTGCTGCCATGACTGCACTAAGTGTCATTAGTGAGAACACAGTGATTGTACCAGTGAGCATGGAAATGTTTCAGGAGATTTACAGCATGGTTCGCCAGATACCAGACTGGCAAGGAAGTTTAGAGGATGCCTCTGTTGTAGCGGTAGCTCAACTCTATGACGCTAGTGTTTGGACATTGGATTACAGAGATTTGAGTTGGTTCAAAAGGCTGGAATTGTGGTCACCGTGAATTACACAAGTCAGTTGAAACATTGTCAGTTTGAGCGATGGTGTGGAATGTCTTATTCTCAATTTTGCCTGTGACAATACACTAGAAAAGTAAAGAAGTGTAAATAAATTCAATCTTACAACCGTGGAAACCATTAGATTGCGGCAGAACGGCGCAGTAAATCTTACAGTGGCGAACTGAGATAGTTGCCTACTCCTATTTTTTACTGCTAATACTGGTGTCATAGTTGGCGATCGCCATATAGATGTATCATTGATATCCAAGCATCTCAAACTTTACTAAGGTTATCAAGGATATGGAAGAAATATTAAACCAATACTGTAAACAAGATAATCCTGGGCTGCTTCTGCTAAGTATGCCAACTGGTTTTGGTAAAACATACAATGTTCTAAACTTTATACATTTGAATTACAAGGAATTTGCCAAGCAAAAGAGAAAAATTCTGTTTATTACTAACCTGAAGAAAAATCTCCCTTTTGACGAACTTAAAAAACGTTTTATTGCCAATGGGAATGAGGAATATTTTGAAAAATATGTTCTTTTTATTGATTCTAATGTCGATCCTGTTATCAAAAACTTACTAAACCTTGACCAACAAATTCCTGATAAATTTAAAAATAAAATATATTTACAACTAAAAAAATATATAGAAATGCTCCAACATGAGCAATTACCTAGTGATTTTAAGGAAAACATTAAAACAGATATTCGTAAAAATATCGAGCCAGCATTCCGAGACATTATTAAAAAAACATTGTCAGAAAATTTTAAAACGAAAAAAGCCCGTCTGTCAGCTATAAAAAATAATCAAGATTACCAATGGATTGGAAAACTTTATCCCGCAGTATTTACAGATGATAAAACTATTTTATTTCTTAGTATAGATAAGTTTGTTGCTCAAAACACAACACTTATTGAACCATCATATTACTTCTCTGAACGGTTTATTAATAAATCACTTATTTTTATTGATGAGTTTGATACTACCAAAGAAACTGTACTCAAAAATATCATTCAATCTGGGTTAAGAAATCGAGTGGATCTTATTGATTTATTCTTAAATATTCATAATCATCTGATGCAAACCGAATGCCCTGAAGTACTTTTACAAGAATCAAAATGGCGAAAGCAGCAATCTTCAGGTAAAAACTGGCTATCTCTACGAGAACAGATTGAATCATTACGAGAGAAAGCTAATTATATATTCAAAAAATATCAATTACAGCATATTTGTAAATCTCACGATAATTTCTCAACCAAGGAAAGAAACTTTCTTTTTTATGATTATAAATTCCATAATGTGCTGGATCGTAATCAACGTGTAGAGATTATTGGAGATATAAATAGCCGTACAAATTGGATTAATGCTTTTAATGTTAAAGATAAAAAAACGGGCATTGACATACAGGAACTGCTAAGTACAATTACTGGCTATTTATCATATTTTCAGACAGGAATTAAATATTTAGCCAATAACTATCGCCATTTAAAAGAGGAAGATAAAGGCGGACAGGAAACTTTTCCTTTTAAATTAGCTATTCAGACGGTTCTTAATAATTTTCACCTTAAAGATGTGGAATTTTTAACGCGTAAAATTCTTGAAGATGATTTGCCGTATGGCTTGCAACCCTATCAAGGAACAATCCAAAATCAGACTTTTTATGATAGGGGGTTTCGTTACTATGATATCGTTGATAGTGATGAGCATGATACATTATCAAAAATATATATGTTTAACTTCAGCCGTACACCCGAATCATTTTTGGCTGGAGTTTGCTCAAAAGCTTTGGTAGTCGGTATTTCAGCTACTGCTGGGCTTTATACAAACATTGGCAATTATGATCTTAAGTATCTGAAATCTCGTTTGGGAGATTCATTTATACGTATTAAAGATGATGCTCTCGTTAAACTTAAAAACGCATATAACGAAGCGACTCAAGGATATAATCAAGTCTCTATAAAAACTAAATTTATTGGGACAGATACACAAAAAGAAGCAATCAAACAGTTTGAAGAACTTTTCAATGATCGAGAAGTAGCCCAGGATTTATGGAATACTCTTCGCCATACAATTACTAATGATGATGAGGAGAGTATTGAATTTTCATTTTGCCGTTATGTAAGAGCTTTAACAGCATGGAAATATTTTTTGGATAATCCTGATTGTCATGCGTTCCTTTGTATTTTCAGTAAATTACCAAAGCCTTCCGATCCAAAGTTCGATCTGCACATATTGCATAAATATGCGGGATTTTTATTGGATAGCCATCAAAATACTATTGAAGGTTCTGTGGCTGATACATTCTTTGTACTTAGTGGAAATAACTTTGAAGAAAATAAAGAAAAACTGCTAAATGAGCTAAAAGATAATAAACGCCGATTTATTATTTCTGCATACCAAACAATTGGAGTTGGACAAAATTTACAATTTCCGGTTCCTTCTGGACTAGAGCCAATACATATTAATAGCTTTCCCAAGCATTCAAACATGGATATTAACGGAATATATTTAGATAACCCAACAAATATTCTTGTTAATATATTTAAGAATAATATAAATGATGATGATTTTATAAAATATATTTTTCAATTGGAATTTATTCGCGAGAATGGAGATTTTTCACTAAACCAGTTTAAGAGCAAGCTAGATGAAGCTTTTCATAAATATATAGGAAGATATAAACCTAGACGAAAGGCTGAGGACTTCATCAGCCCATACAATACAAATGCTTATTCACGTTACTTAAATAAAATCATTATCCAGGCACTAGGTCGAATATGCCGTACCAATATGAAGGCTCCAACAATTCATATTCTTGCTGACGCTTCTATCCGAAAACATTTAATCGGCTTTTCTCTACCAGAAGATGTAATTCCTATTCGTGAATATACTGCTCTCCTTGAATCAGCAGGCGAATCGACTAACCAATCTGAAGATTTAATAGAAGCACAAAACCGTGCATCCCATAAAAGCAATCAAACTGCTGTTTACATACGTCGCCAACTGAGTACGCCGTGGACAAAACAGAGTGTTAAAAAGTGGCAAGAACTAAGAGAACAAGTTCTTTATCAACCAAGTATTGCAAAAGAATCAGAATGCAATATTAACTGGAATAATATTTACCTGCATTTGCCAAAACCTGCCGATTCATATTATTTCTCACATGAAAATGACTATGATGATATCGAAGTTTTCTTTTCTGATGACTACGGGAAAAGAGAAGTTAAAGAAGTGAGCGAACAAACTGCCCGTCTTACAGAGTTGATGAAAATCGATACTCTACATAAATTGTTCACTGATTCTAATTGGGCAACAACATTTCCTAAATCTCAACTAATGCTGACACCTCCCATGTTCAACAATATTTATAAAGGGGCATTAGGCGAAGTATGCGGGAAACATATTTTTCAAAATCTCTTAAATATTCCCTTACTAGAACTGAATATAGATGAATTTGAACTCTTTGACTTTAAAACAGAGCAAAATATCTATATAGACTTCAAGCTATGGAATGATCGGGTTGTAGTAAAAGCTGAGGAAATAATTGATAAAATCTGTGAAAAAATGGCGATTGTTCGAGCAGAAAGAGTTTTTGTTATCAACATTCTTGGTTCTTCCAACACTCCCTTTCAACCGATTCCATCATTTGGCGGAAAAATTATAGAAGTTCCCTATCTCTGTAAAAATGATAAAATCGATGATTTAGCACTTAAATTTCTTGTGAATGAATTTTTAACATGAGCATTCTTACAAATAGACTAAAGATAAATTTTCATATTGATGCTATTGACAGAGACTTTGTTTTTATCCGCTTCAAACGAGACAAAAATGGCAAATGGTGGGGAGCGGAAGAACTGGATTGCATTATAGGCGAAGATTATAAAGCTATGTCTGTGGGATATGCTCAATATGCCTATGCTATGTTTGATAAAAAATCTAATGATACTTACGCATTACTTCAAAAACTTAGAACCGATCCTAAATTTGCTAGTGTATCTGCAATTGAGGTAAAACCCCAGGCTGTTTATACTGGAAATGATGAATGTATATGTGAAGTAACACTTGCCCGTTTATTAATTAACTCTTTAGGTTCATCACGATCTAAATTTAAACATTTGCATTTCTCAAATCTGACTGGAGCATTACTTAAAGTTCCTCCATTGACAAATAAGCTTTATGATGCGATTGGCGTTGCTGAAATAACTCTTAGTCGTGATGAGAGTCAAAAAAATGAATTCTTATTGAAAGTTAGTGTAGCCTCTTATCGAAAGAAGGTTTCCATATTAAAAGAATATAAAGGCACAGCAGAATTAAAAAAAATTCTTAAAAGACCTGAGTATGTGTTCCATAGTGGCACAGGAACTCTGAGAAGGTGGCTTCCATCTGATGGTAAAAATACAGATCCTACAAAGTCTTACATACAATGTGGTAAACAAGGTAAAAAGCTTCATACTAATTTCCTTGAGTTTGAAAGTATAGAGAAATTTGAGAAAAGCCGAGCAGGTATTTTGTTTCAAGTTTTCAATAGTATTCAAGAATATCTATCTGAATACATGAGCGTTGATTTTTCCACTCTTGAAATTGATCGCAGCATTGAACTCAAAAATACTTTGCTTAAAAGTCCAAAACAACTTCACTCAAAACTAGATGGTCAGGCAATACATATAGTTGATAGAGTTAATGATGAAGATTCTACTAATTTAGTAATTACACTAAAAGAATTTTTTCTTCCTTATATCACTGATGAAAAACTAATCACCGTTGGTAAACGTGATAAAGAAAACACTCTAAATTTTAGAATTATACATGATGCCGAATTTTATGAAAAAACCGGGCAAAAGGACGAATACCTCCCTTCAACAGATAAATTTCAGCGGCAACATCTGACAATTGAATCAACTAAAAATGTCTCTAAGCCTATTGTTAAAACAATTATAAAGGAACAGCTTATAAAGCGTGACATTAGCTCTCGAACATTGAAC
This sequence comes from Nostoc sp. DedQUE12a, assembly GCA_034530795.1. Lineage (GTDB taxonomy): Bacteria > Cyanobacteriota > Cyanobacteriia > Cyanobacteriales > Nostocaceae > Nostoc. Next base: position 26,082 of record JAVRCH010000175.1, on the reverse strand, counting down.
TTGTTTGATTGGGCTAAACTTCAACTAAAAGGAATTTGGACTTTTGCTGCTTGGGATGAAGATACAGACCACGTAATTTTTATGGAAATTCAACCAAATGGTAATTTTGAATTTTACGAAATAGATGGTCAAGATATATTACTTCACTGGCAAAAGTTTGATAAATATAGAAAATTCATGACGGAGGGTAGCTCAGGAGATAAAATCGAGACATTAGAAGGTCTTGTTATTTCTGATGCTGGTGATATCAATCAGATATTTATAACTGATGAAATTAGTATTCCTGACCTTTCTAAAATTGAAGCTATTCTCAAGGAAGTCGAAACTGAACTTCCCAAAGACAAGCGAAGTGGAGATGAGCTAGCTGATCTAGTTGAAGAATTTTTACAAGAAGCATCTGACCTTAATCTTGAAAAATTTGAATCATTCTCATCAGAACTTAGAAAAATTGGTAACCAACCTATATCAAAACGAGATTTTAAGTCTTTAATCGCACAGTATTTGGGAACAACAAAGAAGGTAGGAGACAAAGATATTGATGTTAGTAGTACAAGTGAAGCTACTCGTTTTAGAGATTACCTTCTCGACAAACATCAAATTCGATTGAAGTTCCCCCAGGATAACCAGAGCAAAGAAGATTTATTCGACGCTTCTCTCAACATAAAATATTTTGGTGAAACTGAAAAAGAAGCTTATTACCTTGTTGGAGATCGAAGAGATAATGTGCAATTGCATTTTAAAAATGCTTGCCATCTCCGTAAAATAGTTGCGGTGAATGACCCAAATCCGGTGAATAACTCAAAACTGATATTCAGACAACTACTTGAAACTATGGATGTTGATTTTGTTCGTACAGGGCAAAGTACCGTAATCCCTTTCCCTTTTAAGTATATTAGGGAGTATAAGAAATTTGGTGATACTAAATGACTGTATGAGTGAGTACTAATTAAATACAATCACTATTTATTTGAAACGCTACACTAAAAAAGTAAAGAAATGTAATAACTTAAATTTTGCAACCGTGGAAACCATCACTTTGGGGCAAAACGGCCCAGTTGTTACACCTTTGTGCATAGGCACTTGGGCTTGGGGTGATAAACTATTTTGGAATTATGGCAATGACTACGGCCCAGAACAGTTAAAAGAAGCGTTCACCGCAGCACTACAAGCTGGTGTTAACTTCTTCGACACTGCGGAAATCTACGGAATGGGATTATCAGAGAAATTTTTGGGCGAATTTATGCAACAGACACAACAACCTGTGCAAATTGCCACAAAATTTGGCCCCCTACCGTGGCGATTTACAGGTCAATCTGTATCTGATGCTTTGACACAGAGTCTCAAACGCCTACAAGTAGAGCAAATCGCCCTCTACCAAGTACATTGGCCTTTTGCTTTCTTTTTAAGCCAAAAAACTCTGATGAATGCTTTAGCCGATGAAGTTAAACGCGGTAGAATTGCTGCGATCGGCGTGAGTAATTACTCAGCAGAGCAAATGCGAGACGCGCATCAAATCTTGGCAGACCGTGGAGTGCCTTTGGCTGTAAACCAAGTACGCTATTCTTTACTGACTCGCCAAATTGAAAGTAAGGGTATTGCAGCAACAGCCCGTGAGTTGGGTGTGACTCTGTTGGCTTATAGTCCTTTAGCTCAGGGATTACTCACAGGCAAATACACTATTGATACTGCTGAAACTCCCACTGGTGCCAGAAAAATAGACCCAAGATTTACTAAAGAAGGCTTACAAAAAATTGCACCAGTGATATCTTTGCTACGCAGTTTGGGAGAAAAATACGATCGCACCCCAGCCCAAGTTGCTCTCAATTGGTTAATTTGTCAAGGTAATGTCATTCCCATTGCTGGCGTCAAGACAGCCGAACATGTACGTCAAAATGCCGGCGCTTTGGGTTGGAGATTGAACGAGGATGAAATTCAAGAGTTAGAAAAAGTTAGCCGTCCTTGGCTGTAGAGACGTTGCATTGCAACCTCTCTACTCGAACACCGGAGGCCAAAGTTCTGACACTACTAGTTCCCAACCTGGTAATAATTCTGGTAGTGTCAGTTTGTCGTTGTCCTGCAAAACTATCGGTTCTTGGTTGAGGCGATAAACTGTGACCGTCAATTTGTCAGGATCAATGAGAATACCAACTGTACATCCCAATAGTAAAAATAGCTGAATCTTTTCTACCAATGGTTTGATCCGGTCTGACTTAGATTTTATTTCTACTATCAAGTCAGGCACTAATTCCACAAAGTCACGCTGGCTTTTTTTAAGTCGATCTGCACGAACAAAAGACACATCAGGAGCGCGGAGATTTCGTTTTTCGTTATCAGCTTCTTTGCCATTTTCCGTTTCTAAGGTAGGCAAAATAAAACCGGCGCTGGAACCAGTTACCCGTCCTAATTTTCGTGGACGCACCCAATTACCAAGTAATCGAATTAACTCAGCGCCTATTTCTTCTGACTCATAATCTGATGGCCCCATAACAATTATATTTCCGTCTACCAGCTCCATTTGCCATTCTGGATGCTCTGCTTGTAGTTGCTCTAAGTCTGGAATACTGAACATAAGACCACGAAGAATGCATCTTTAATTCATCTTCCTACAAACTTGTAAAGGAAGTTACCCAAAAAGTCAAAAAGTCAAGAGTCCAAAGTCAAAATCTTAACTCCTAACTCTTAACTCTTTCAATTTTAGATTTTGAATTTGGGATTTTGGATTAAAGCAAAAATCTAAAATCTAAAATCCACAATTCATTAACTTCTAACTAAGAAGCGGATTCTCTGGCTGTAGATGAACCTAGCTTTTTACTGGTAGGCGACACAGAAGACTCGCGACCACTTCCACTTCCACTTGTCCGCAGTTTGGGCTTGGGAGTACCACTTCTTTCTTCGTCTCCAGCACTGTTATCTGATTTCCAGCTAGTACGGGGGCGATCGCCAGAAGATTCCCGGCGTTTGCCGTTGGCGAGTCTGGGTTTGGGAGTGGCGGGTTCCTCTTGGGGAATTTCTACTTCGGATTGCAACCAAGCAGGACGAGTTTGGTCGTAAGCGATTTGCAATGCCGCAGCAGCGATGGCCTGAGCATCATATTTTTCAATTAATTCGCTGACGATGGGCAAAAATGAAGCCAAACGCTCACCAGCTAAAGCTTCGCGCACTTGCTCTTGCAATTTTAGGATGTGCCGCGCTTCAATTTGCGCCCGTGTGGGAATTGTCAACACTTGCCAAGCTTGGCGATTATGACGTTCAAATGTCTGCTGCTTGCGCCGTTCAAATGGCTGTACTAAAGAAATTGCGGTTCCTTCTTTACCAGCACGACCAGTACGACCAATGCGGTGAACGTAAGTTTCAACGCTATCAGGTAGGTCGTAGTTGATCACATGGGAGAGTTGATCGACATCTAATCCGCGTGCCGCAATATCAGTTGCTACCACCCAACGTACTTGACGATTCCGGAAGCGGCTCAATAACCGTTCCCGCGCTTGTTGGGACAAGTCACCGTGGTATTCATCCACACTATGACCAGCAGCTTGCAGTTGGTTGGTGAGTTCGGCGGCGGTGCGTCTGGTGCGAACAAAGATTAAAGCTGTTTCTGGATCTTCCATTTCCAGAATTGGCTGTAAAGCTTTGGCTTTTGTCCAGTGGCGAGGGATTAGGTAAGCTACCTGATTGATTTTGTTGGGTGCGGCTTTTGGTTGCTCGACGGTGACTGTCGCAGGCGATCGCAAAAACTTGTTCACCAAAGAACGAATCGATGGCGGCATTGTGGCTGAAAATAAAGCTGTTTGGCGATCTGTAGGTGCTTGGGAGAGGATTTTTATGACATCATCAATAAAGCCCATGCTCAACATTTCATCGGCTTCATCTAAGACAAACCATTTCACTTGGTCGAGTTTCAAACAGCCGCGATCGAGCAAATCTATTACTCGTCCTGGGGTGCCGACAACGATGTGAACGCCACGTTTGAGCTGTAACATTTGCCGTTCAATTGATTGGCCGCCATAGATTGCTAAAACCCGCAATCCGTCATTGCCGATAAACTGGGCGATGGCATCGTGAACTTGCATAGCTAATTCACGAGTTGGCGTTAAAATCAAGGCCTGCACAGCTTTTTGATTAATATCCAGCCGTTCTAAAATTGGCAATGAAAATGCTGCTGTTTTACCCGTCCCAGTTTGAGATTGACCCACTACATCGCGACCCGCCAATAGTTGGGGAATTGCTTGGGTTTGAATACTAGTAGGTGTGGTAAAGCCAATTTTTTCTAATTGCTCGACGCGTTCTTGGGAAATACCTAATTCTTGAAACGAAAGATTCATCAATTCTCCTAAATTTTATCTAAGGATTTTTTGGATTAGTCATTGCTCATTGGGCATTGGGCATTGGGCATGGGGCATTGGTTATTCACTAATGACTAATGACTAATGACTAATTAGTTATTGACTTGACCATATAGGTCGTATGTATCAGCGTGGTGAATCGCTACTGGCACGATGGTTCCTAACTTTGCCTGTCCTTGGACATAAACTTGGCCATCGACCTCTGGAGAAAATCTACCTGAACGACCGATTAATTCACCACTTTCAGGATTTTCTTGCTCAATCAGGACATCGACGATTTTGCCTACTTCCTGTTGATTTTTCTTTTGGGAAATCGGTTGCTGGAGTTCCATCAGTCGATCTCGGCGGTTGTCCATCACTTCTTGAGATAACTGATTTGGCAGGTTGTAGGCGGGGGTTCCTTCTTCCGCTGAAAAGGTGAAGACGCCAACATGGTCAAATTCATGCCGCCGGACGAATTCTAGTAGATGCTCAAAATGCTCGCTTGTTTCTCCTGGGAAACCAACAATAAATGTTGTCCGCAATACGGCTGTTGGTAGTGCCGATTTGATGCGATCTATAATCCCATCATTTACACGCCCTTGCCAGGGACGGTTCATGGCACGGAGAATCTCTGGATGAGAATGTTGCAAGGGCAAATCGAGATAAGGCAAGACGTTGGGTGTTTCTTTGATTGCCGCTATTACATCTTGTGTCAATCCCGTGGGATAAGCGTAGTGCATTCTAATCCACGGTATATTCACGTTCCCCAAAGCTCGGAGTAATTCGGCTAGCTTTGGCTGACCATAAATATCTAGACCGTAATTAGTCGTGATTTGGGAAATTAAAATAATTTCCTGTACTCCCTGACTAACTAACTGTTCGGCTTCAGCGACTATCGATTCTATAGTACGCGATCGCTGGTTCCCTCTTAAATGAGGAATTATACAAAACGCACAACGATAATCACATCCTTCGGCAACTCTGAGGTAAGCTACCCCCTCTGTTGTAGTGCGATAGCGCGGTGTAGTTTCATCAGCAATGTAGGTTGGTTCGATACTAACCTGTTTGACCCGTTCGCCTTGTTCTACACGCTCAATTACATTTACAATTTTGTGATAATCACCTGTACCCACCACAGCTACTGCTTCGGGCAACTCATCCAAAAGTTGTTCTTGGAAATGTTGCGCCATACAGCCAGTTATCACAATTTTTTTATTTGCTTCTGCCAGTTCTACCAAAGTCCTGACAGATTCAAGTCTCGCTGCTTCAATAAAACTACACGTATTAACAATAACGTAATCTGCTAACTCTTCATTTGTATCTACACCATAGCCTGCTTCTGTGAGCATTCCTAACATGTGTTCTGTATCTATTCGATTTTTCTCGCAGCCCAGGTGAGAAATGGCAATTGTTGGCTTGTCACCCATATTTTGAAAAAATTTTCAGTTTTTTTCTTGTAATCAAATTCATTTCAGCACTAACGCAAGCTTTTTTATCAGCATCTTCATGAGAAGATTAACAGCGGTAAATTCCCACCGTCAGCAAATGCCCGTTGACCTATGACCCCATGGATAATAAAAATAGAGGTCATGTTATGATACTTCTATCAATTTGTTCCCCAGGGTAAATTTAAGTGTCTTTGGGTACATTTGACACTTGTAATGTTTTTTAACAATTGGCCTATTGGTATTTTACATTACCACAGCGTGTGCGTTGTTAACCTACCCCATCGGGAAGCCGCCCAAAGGGCTTGTTGTGAGAAGTCGCTACCCTCAGGGAAATCGCCTTCGCGACTACGCCCATAAAGCAGTAATGGTACCTTGGCGATGGGTTAGTCCTACGACTGTGCGCGGACGAGACGCCTAAACCACGGAAAGCTGCCTTGCGTGTTGTGAGTGGCAAACTCCTCTTGTAGCCAGGTTTTATCTTAACATATCTTATGACAAGTTTGACGCCAATTTCCATCTTCGGAAGGAGGCAGTAAACCGACCAAGTTAAAAAAAAGGGACAAGGGAACAAGGGGACAAGGGGATTGGGGTATTGAGATTGCTCAGTTGTGAGTTCTGAATTCTGAGTGCCGAATTTTGTAAAATTGACTTATGCAAAATTATTCAAAATTCAAAAAGCTGATGAGTCAAGCTTTTCGGGTATTTTGAATTGTAGGTATATTTGGGTGTTGTAGTACTAGCCTCTAATCTCTAGTCTCCAATCCCTAATCCCTCGCAATAATTAAAGACGTGGACTTATATCAGCTATTTAAAACTCGCTCACCGATTATTGGCGTGGTTCACCTACTACCACTGCCGACCTCACCCCGTTGGGGAGGTAGCCTCAAAGCGGTAATTGACCGCGCCGAACAAGAAGCCGTAGCCTTGGCAAGCGGAGGGGTTGACGGCATGATTGTGGAGAATTTTTTCGACGCGCCGTTTACTAAAAACCAAGTAGATCCAGTGGTTGTGAGTGCCATGACGATGGTGGTGCAGCGGATACAGAACTTGGTGACATTGCCAGTGGGCTTAAATGTGTTGCGAAACGACGCCAAAAGTGCAATGGCGATCGCTAGCTGCGTCCAAGCACAATTTATCCGCGTCAACGTCCTCACAGGAGTGATGGCAACCGACCAGGGATTAATTGAAGGAGAAGCCCATCAACTACTGCGCTATCGACGGGAGTTAGGCAGCGATGTTAAAATCCTGGCCGATGTGTTGGTAAAACACGCCCGTCCTTTGAGTTCTCCAAATCTCACAGTCGCCGTCAAAGACACCATTGAAAGGGGTTTAGCAGACGGGGTGATTTTGTCTGGTTGGGCTACTGGTAGCCCTCCTAACTTAGAAGATTTGGAATTAGCTTGTGGTGCGGCAGCTGGAACGCCAGTGTTCATCGGTAGTGGGGCAAATTGGGAAAATATTGATACATTAATGCAAGCAGCAGATGGTGTCATAGTTTCCAGTTCCTTGAAACGTCACGGACGGATAGAGCAACCAATTGACCCCATTCGCGTCAGTCAATTTGTGGAAGCCGCACGTCGCAGTTGGAACTCCAAAAGTGAAAGCAAGTCACCAGGACAAGTGAAATTGCATTCTTAGGGAGAGAGTGAGGAGTTATGAGTTATGAGTTATGAGTTTTAAATTGATTGTTCCTAAATTCCTCATTCTTAACTCCTCACTTCTCATTCTTAACTCCTAACTCCTAACTCCTAACTCCCAAAGCAGTTTATGATTCGCCGCCGTTCTACTCCTTGGATTCATAAATGGTCACGTCCATTGATTGCCGCGATCGCTGGATGTGGTGCCCTGACGACAGGTTATCTCACCATAGAAAAGTTGACAGGAGGCAGTACAGCTTGTGTGGCACAGGCTGGTGTCAAAGGCTGTAATGATGTGCTTTCTAGTCCTTGGGCAACAGTTTTTGGTCAGCCATTAGCTTTGTTTGGGTTTTTGGCATACACCAGTATGCTGATATTTGCTTTGGCTCCTTTGGTATTTTCCTCACCAGACAATAATAATAGTCGCAAGCAACTGGAAAATTTGACTTGGTGGCTACTTTTGGTGGGTGCGATCGCTATGTCTGTGTTTAGCGGTTACTTAATGTACCTGCTGGCATTCCAAATCAGAGCTTTTTGTCCTTACTGTATCGGCTCAGCTTTGTTCTCCACTAGTCTTTTGGTACTGACAATTATTGGTCGTACTTGGGAAGATATTGGACAAATCTTGTTTACCGCCTTGATTGTCGGTATGGTGACACTGATTGGTACTTTAGGCATTTATGCTGGCGTCAATCAATCAGATGTTACACCGGGAACTCCTGGACAACCTGTAAAAATTTCCTTTGTTCCCAAGGAAGATCCTAACCCAGCAATAGGCGGGTGGCAAATCACTACCACCTCTGGTGAGGCAGAAATAGCCCTAGCACGACATCTGGTGAAGATAGGTGCTAAGGAATACGTCGCCTATTGGTGCCCTCACTGCCACGAACAAAAGCTGATCTTTGGCAAAGAAGCTTATCAAGAAATCGACAACAATAATATTAAGGTAGAGTGCGCCCCAGAAGGACTTAAAGCTCAACCAGAACTATGTAAAGCAGCAAAAATTGAAGGCTTCCCGACTTGGATTATCAATGGGAAAAGCTATAGTGGAGTGCAAAACTTAGAGGAACTAGCCAAAGCTTCTGTTTACACAGGCCCTCGTAACTTCAAATACTTCAAGTAATTGTCAACACAAAGCTGTTTTTGGCGATTTGGCTTTTAGATCTGGTATAGCAGCCCTATTTAATTGCGTGAAAAAACTGGCCTTCAACCGGAAAAGTCTGATTCCCAACTGCCTACTCCCTGGCGATGGCGCTTGGGCTGCGCTTCTGGTGCGAGAGGCTTCTCTACGAGAGGCTTCGCCAACGCCAACGCCAACGCCAAGGCGCACCACGAAAATAAGTTAAATATTGAAGTGGATTAGTATAGTTAACTGGAGAAAGACAGCAAGTCTGTTCCCAGTTGACTTTTTTGTTTTTGGTAGTATTAGCGATAAATAACTAAGTGTTGCCTAATACCTATCGCAGGAAACAGGCTTAAGGCAACAGGCAACAGGCTTAAAAGTCTTTAGCTATCGGGGTTTGACCATTGATTTATATCCTAACTTACCTGGGAACTGCCGTACATTCCCAATTGGATATTTGTAGGTAAAATACGCTTAATACTTAGCTTTAAGACTACGTTGGCGTATTTGCCCAACAAAAATACGTGTATAAATTTTATTGCGGCTTTTACTTACAAACATCTGAAGCTGTAAGGAACTTGATTGAGTATACTGGCTCTCATGCAGTGTGTACTTTAATTGATTTTTGCAGCACATGGAAGCCGCCTTCGAGTGTAATGATGTCAGCGTTAAACGCGAAAGTGTGTCTGTTGAAGTTACTCTCAATATGCTTTTGTTATTAGTCAAAAAACGCGAGTTCAAACAGCAAAATTCCCTTCCTCAACGTTTGTGCAGATGCCAAGAAAAGCCGAGTTTCAGAACTTTGGGAGCGGCTTAATGAACCAGCAAATAGGCAAGCGTTTTATAAGCTTAATCTTTGGACTCAAACAATCGCTTAGTCGAGAACACAAAGAATTGATGACTGCTGCTGGCGTTGCAGTCTGCCTCCTGTTTTTGCGCTCCATCGGATTATTACAATCCTTAGAGTTAGCAGGTTTGGATCAATTTTTTCGCTTACGTCCAAATGAATCGCCAGAAGAACGTATCACTATCGTCGTGATTGATGAGTCCTATTTAGATCAAGTAGGTTCGTGGCCGATTCCAGATCGGAATATTGCCGAATTGTTGCAAAAATTAAACGTCCATAAACCCCGCGCGATTGGGTTGGATATCTACCGAAATTTGCCAGTGGAGCCTGGTAATCAGGAATTACGTAATGTTTATAAGTCAATGCCAAACTTGATTGGTATTGAACTACTGGCAAATGAAAAAAATAAAAACCTCAGTGTTTTACCTCCACTGGGACTTAACAAGGATCAAGTGGGTTTTAACAATGTACTGTACGACCCTGATGGAAAAGTACGTCGCAGCTTGTTGTATTGGCACGTTGAGGATAAGGTACACGAAAGTTTTGCCTTGAAGTTGGCTTTATTGTATTTAAAATCAGAAGGCATTACTCCTACCCAAGCAAAAAGCAACCCTGAGTATTTGCAATTGGGTAAGGCAGTATTTACTCGTTTTGAAGTTAATGATGGTGCTTATGTTGGAGCTGATGCCAGAGGCTACCAAATTTTATCGAATTTTCCTAAACCCAAATCTCAAAATCCATCTGTAGAATTTTCTCATTTTCGCCAAGTATCGATGAGTGATGTACTCGCTGATAAAGTTCCAGAAAATTTAATCAAAGATCGGGTTATAGTTGTTGGCTCTACTGCACCCAGTCTCCAGGATTTTGTATTTATTCCTTATTCCAGCGGTTTGATGGGTACGGCGAAGCCTGTGGCTGGTATTCAATTACAAGCTTATTTTATTAGTGAGTTAATTTCTGCTGCTGTTGAAGGAAGACCATTACTCAAAGTTTGGTCTGAATTACTAGAATACTTGTGGATTTTTGTTTGGTCTTATGTGGGAAGTGTTACGACATGGCGGATACGAGACTCAACTAAAAGCTTTCTCAGTATTCTGGTTTGTTGCTTTTTATTAGTTCTTAGTAGTTTTGTGGCTTTTTTATACGGTTGGTGGATACCGCTGATTCCTGGGCTGTTTACTTTTGGGATTTCAGCTATTTGGATGACGAGCCATATCGCCCATATGCAGGAAGAGTGGAAACGCTCTAAGGAGTTTTTGCATCATGTAATTAACACTATTCCCGATCCAATTTTTGTCAAAAATGAACAACATCAATGGATTGTTTTAAATGAGGCGTATTGTCGATTTATTGGTTATCCGAATAAGTTGTTAATTGAAAAGTCAGACTACGATTTTTTCCCTAAACATGAAGCTGATGTGTTTCGACAACAGGATGAGTTGGTTTTTCGGACTCAGCAACCCCACGAAAACGAAGAAGAATTTACAAATGCAGATGGCCAAACTCATCAAATTGCCACTAAGCGATCGCTTCACAAAGACTCAGCTGGCAATTTCTTTTTAGTTGGGGTAATTCGAGATATAACTCAGCGCAAGTTGATGGAGGAAGAACTCAAGCGTACTGCTGCTGAGTTATTTCGCTCTAACAATGAATTAAAACTCAAAGAAGACCATTTGCGTTATTTAGCATATCACGATCCCCTGACAGGTTTATCCAATCGCAAATTTTTTGCCGAACAACTTTATGAGTCGTTGCACTGGGCGCAACACCATAACTTGTTGCTGGGACTGTTGTTTATCGATTTAGACGGCTTCAAACAAGTCAATGATACTTTAGGGCATGAGATGGGCGATCGCCTGCTGATGACTATCGCCGGACGCCTGAGCAATTCTTTACGCGCTAGTGATACAGTTTCTCGTTTGGGTGGCGATGAATTTACTGTGATTTTACGAGCAATTCCCAATGTACAGATAGCTGCTAAAGTGGCTGAAAAAATTCTCAGCAGCATTACCAGACCAATTGTTTTGGATGGGTATGCAATCCGAGTCTCTGCCAGTATTGGCATTAGTGTTTATCCATACAACAGCCAAGACAGTGAAACTTTGATGAAACAAGCAGATGCAGCAATGTACCGTGCCAAGCGCTTGGGTAAAAATCGCTACGAATTTGCTTAATTAATCACGATTTGACTTTTCATTAATTTGGTATCAAGTAAATATTTTTACCATCAAATTAGGCTTCTGCACTTGAGACATGTGCAAAGCCCTGTTTTGCAAAAGCATTTTATAGAGCTATAGAGGTAGCTTTTTAACTCAAATTCAAACTTAGCAAGGCTTTTGGAAGTGAAACCTAAACCCGATAAAAGAGCTAAGAAAAAAAGTAGCCTTTATCAGTAATTAAAAAATATAAATTTATTTAGTAAATATTTTTACTCAAAAACTTATAACTGTACTTAGGCAAATAATCACGACAATAAAAATAAAATAATTTATGTAACCCTTGCAATAAAAGAGTTATGAAATTTAAACTTTATATATCTTTACTTTGATAAAGTTTTTACTCTACAAAAATTAAAGTAGTATTATATACTTTTTTAGTATAGATGCATTCTAAACTTAGTGTTTATACTTAAAAATATTAAGATATTATTAATAAACAATGAACTGGTCAAACTGCCTATGGCAATTTATCGCCATATCTAACCTTAGACTGATGCAGAAACAGGACATTTAAGAATATTCCTTAAGTGTTAAGGCTATTTAATACCAGCAAATTAATGCTAGCCTGCAAACTAATTGGGCAATTAGTTGTCGATTACCAGCAGAAATTAATAATTTTGGAATATTCTCAAACAAGTTACGTATATTTACCTAAAATTTTTAAAAAATACTTTCTCCAGAAAAAAACTAGTAAATTTACTGAAGACTATGAAAATCAACTTGGGAATGACAAAATTTATGATATTTTGTATAGGTGCTTACATACTAATACCAAAAATTGTGGGTTACGTAGGTGTGTTCAGTACCGCAAGTGCTAGTAGTCTTAACTCTAATGGCAGCAACACCTTAATTGCTCGCAAAGTTAATTCTCCAGATTTAAAAGACACATATATTCCGCCAAATTATGGTGGCCCTGACAGCCAGCATGGTAGTGGTACCCGGTAAATAGGGCATGGGGCAGAGGAGACAAGGGGGACAAGGGGGACAAGGGGGACAAGGAGAATAACTTCTCACTCATTACTTGTTACTCCTCAGTCAGCGGCCAACAGGAAGCAGTGCGTTGGACAGGTTAAGAGGCTTGGAGCAACTGGGGTTTAACCGTCAACTGTCAACCTTCAATACTGGAAATTTCCACCAGCGGTTTGTTTGTACAAGTGTGTGGACTTGCCAATTTGAATTTGGTTGAGGATAATCTAGGCGATAGTGTCCGCCGCGGCTTTCGGTTCTAAAGGCGGCACTTTTGAGAATTAAATGGGCTACATCCAATAAATTGCGGGTTTCTGCCCAAAGTCGCAATTGGGCTTCAACATCTGGTAGGTCAAAACTAGCTGGTTCTTCTGGACGTAGGGCTAGCAAGAATTGAGTTAAGGGCAAAGCAGCCAAATCTTGCTGCCAAGACTCTACAGTGGCGATCGCACTTTCTAATCCTGACTGTTCGCGGCAAATACCAGCATGTTGCCACACTAGGCGCGGTAACTTTTCTCTGAGGGTTTCTAGCTGTGTTTGCTGAGTTTGCCACTCGCTGGCATTAGCGGTAAAGTTCTGTAATGGTAGTACTGGTGTTTCTAAGGGTTGCCCAATATCTGCCAACTCAATATTAGCCATCTGGGCGCCGAACACAATACATTCTAGTAGGGAATTACTGGCAAGGCGATTTGCTCCATGCACTCCAGTACTGGCAGTTTCACCCACTGCATATAAACCAGGAATATTCGTGCGATTCATTAAATCCGTAACAATCCCGCCCATCCAGTAATGGGCAGCAGGGGCTACAGGAATTGGTTCGTTGAAGACATCGATGCCCCAATGCTGACAAACTTTGATGATATTGGGAAAGCGATAACGAATCTTGTCGGCGGGAATGGGGCGCATATCCAACCAGACATGGGCAGTGGCGGGATCGAGGGCGGTACGTTGTAAATGGCTAAAAATCGCTCTACTGACCACATCTCTAGGGGCAAGTTCACCTGCTGGGTCGTAGTCAAAGGCAAAACGTTGCCCTTCGTTATCGACGAGGTGTGCCCCTTCACCGCGTACAGCTTCGCTAATCAAAAAGCGATCTGCACCAGGTTTGGTGAGGGCAGTGGGATGGAATTGGACAAATTCTAAATCGCGGAGGATAGCCCCAGCACGAGCCGCGATCGCTACGCCATCACCTGTACTCACAGCCGGGTTAGTGGTTTGGGCAAATACCTGACCGCCCCCACCAGTTGCTAGTACCACGGCACTAGCTTTTACCCATGCAATTTTACCTTGATAAAATAGGCTAATTCCCTGACATCGCTGGCTTTGGGGTTCAATCCACAAACTCAAAGCCAAAGCTTGCTGGATGACTTGAATATTTTGGCGGCGGAGAACTTGGGCGGTGAGGGTGGTGGTAACTTCTCGTCCTGTGGTGTCGGCGGCGTGGAGAACGCGGTGGCGAGAATGGGCGGCTTCCAAAGTTAAAGCCAAAGCTTGACCATGACGGTCAAAAGCAACCCCCAAGTTAACTAAAGACTGAATGCAGCTAGGGGCATGTTGGGCGAGGAATTCCACAGCGGCGCGATCGCACAAACCCGCACCTGCTCGGATTGTATCTTCAATATGCAGTGTCGGAGAATCTTCCGGGGCGACTGCTGCGGCAATACCACCTTGTGCCCAATCACTGGCGGACAAAGCCACAGTTTCTTTAGTAATCAAGCCGACTCGCAAGGACTCTGGTAGACATAGCGCTGTGTAGAGTCCAGCAGCACCAGCACCGACTACTAAAACATCAAATTGGCTAGGAATATCTATCTGAGGCAAGGTAATAAATAAGTTAGAAGTGAGGAGTTAAAAGTGAGGAATTAAGAGTTTTGTGTTTTCAACTCATAACTCCTAACTCCTAACTCATAATTTTGTCCCACTCCCTAGAATCAGGAGTGGGCTGCTATTTGTTACGTTAACTGCAATTTACAGTTATCTGTAGATGCCGTTGTTAAACCGATCGTCTCCCTCGATGAAGGCAGATTCTGGTTCTGTCACGGTGAAGTGATCGAAGTTGGCTTGCAGGGTTTGTTTTTGGCGATCGCTCAATCCTCCAATATTCAATACATCGTCTACGCTTTGGTAGGGAGCATTTTTGATGATGAGCTTCGCAAGGGTGGGATAAAGGCCTGGATACTGTTGAAAAGCTCGGACGTTGGTATTGTTCAAATCAATTTTTTTACCAAATTCCGTTGCTAGCTTTTTGTCTGCACTATTCTGCCGCTCAATTGCCAGAACTGGCACTTGGGGAAAAGCAAAACTGTTGAAACTAGCAGCTTGGGCTATCTGAGTTGTTCCCAACCATCCCCAGCAACCAAGTAACAAACTAAACACTGTTAATAAACGCACCAATCCTTTCACGATTTTTCTACCTCTTTCCATCAAACAGAAATAAAATTTTTAAGCTAACAGCGGTCATGAGTCATTGGTCATACCCTGCGGTAAGCCGCTAATGCGTCTACGTTAGAGAACAAAGGACAAATGCCAAAACCTGATAGCTTAATCAACACAGCAGTCATCAGAAACTAATATACAGCGTATTAATATCCACAATATTTACTGTTACTGGGTTTGACTGTACTTTTGCTAAAATTTTTCCCAGTGGTAAGAGTGCCTGCTCCAACCGCAATAGCGTTGCATCTACAGAATACGCTATCATTCCCGGCCGCACAAAATCTTTTCCGCTGGCTGATTCTACATCCCAAGTGGATAGGAGATTTTGGCATGTCCAATACCGTAAACTCCAGTTCAGGGGACTTTCATCTGTTGGCCGATTATTGTAATATTTCTTAACTAAACAATGTTCTACAGCATCATCACTGCTGTGTCGTAGATTCTGGGAACACTAGACCTCTTGCAAAAAACACTTTTGCAAGAGGTGGGAAAAGGGACTCATGTTAAAGGGGAAAGGAAAATACCAAACCTTTCCCCCTTTCCCTTTCCCCTTTGCCCAACTTCTGCAAGAAGTCTACTTTTCTCAGGCAACAGGCAATAGGGAAATCCCAATGCTTAAAAGTAGGGGATTTCTATAAGGAAGTATTATTTCTTGGGCTTGGCGTCTGGAAATAAATATTTTTGTTTTTTGCGATCAATAAATTTAGTTGCTCTCTAACCCAAGAAAAGACAGGATTCATGACCATTGCCTGTTGCCTGTTGCCTGCCTTGAGGGCTTGATGATTTTCAGGCTGCGATCGCCGCTAGCAAAAATAAGCTGTCTACCAAAATTGTGCTTAAAACTGCACCGCCAAAGGCATACCAGTGTTTGTGAGTTCGACCTAAAGATAAAATTCCCACTGTTAACAGCACTAAGGCGAGAATTATTGCCCAAGCTTGCCCCCAAGGTGTTTGTACTTGCAATAAAGCATTTTGTAAAATTTGTGACGTGCTATTTGCATCTGCTATCATGATTTGTCGCCAATAGGGCATCAAATCCACAATATAAAAATATACATCTGTCAAAACTGTACCGAGCAAGGAACCTAAATAAAACCAGTTACCCACCTTGCCCCAATTTTTTACCAAACACCAACAAGCAAATGGTAAGCCGATAGACTCCACCGGGATATGCCATAGAGGTTCCCAACGCAACCAACCCCAGTAAATTGCTCCTGCTAACCAACTCCAGCTAAACCCGAACAGTAAATCGCCCCAGACATATGTTGCAGGACGTGACATTAGTCTAAAACTAAGCCATACCCAAAATCCTGTCAGCGCTAAACTCAAACTAGGTAGCGATCGCACTATTGGTGCTTCTATAAATACGGGCACTGATACTAAAAATACTGCCGCTGCAAATACCAACCATGTTTGTCGAGCAGAGATAGATAAAGGCAGAGAGGGAGAAGATGAGAGTGTAGATTCCAATTTTTTGACATCCCTGTGCTTGACAATAGATACATCCAACTCGCCATCCAGGGGAGGTATAGAAGCGGTGTATGAAGATAATGTGTTATTAACCAACGTTTTTAATATTTGTTACTAAACTTTACCTTATTTAAGATATCACATTTTAAAATCCCCCCCCAGGGCATCTAGATTATACTCAAATTTCGGCAAGGGTTGGGGTAAAAGCCCTTCGGCGGGGAAAAGGGGAAAGGGAAAAGGGGAAAGGGAAACATAAACCCCATATCTCAAGATAGGGGCTTGTAATATAGACGCCTTATACCTCGTTGCAAGCAATCTCGGTATAAATTTTTCTTTTTTTACATAAATAGAATTTAGGGGCTTGTATCCCTTTCCCCTTTTCCCTTTAACCTTTTCCCCTTCCCCCTTCCCCTTCCCCTTCCCCTTCTTGGTCGTCTGCTTGTGTTCGTCTAAATATTAAAGTTTGATGAATTCCCAAAATTGCGTTGACTTATTGAGATGGGTGTAAGAACATGGTCAGCGTCTTGGATGATTTTAGCGATCGCTAAAATTGAATTTTCTACAAGATTGGGTGCAGCAAAAAGTATATAAAGTAACATAGTTACTTAAAAAATCATTCTCTTTTTTAGAATAGGAAAAAGATATTATGGAGTTTATCCAAGCTTTTATTTTAGGTATTGTTCAAGGTGTTACAGAGTTTTTACCAATCAGTAGCACTGCACATCTGCTGATTGTGACAAAGGTATTTGGTTGGAAAGAGCTAGGTTCTAAAGATTTTGTGGATGCAATTCAATTTGGCAGTGTTATCGCAATTTTAGGTTACTTTTGGTCGTTGATTTCTAGTGTTGTCAAAGGTGGAATTGCAGCACTAAAACAGAAAGATTGGGAACGCGAGGAATGGAAAATTCTTGTAGGTATTGCAGTCGGAACACTGCCTGCTTTAATTGTCGGCTTTGTTTTGAAAGATATTATCCCTGAGAGTGCCTTAATTATTGCCATCATGTCGATTATCATGGCACTTTTACTGGGTTTAGCAGAGAAAATCGGTACTCGCAAGCGAGGTTTTGAGTCATTGCAGATTCGCGATGGTATTTTAGTGGGATTAGGACAAACACTTGCTTTGATTCCTGGTGTTTCTCGTTCTGGCTCGACATTGACAACTGCGTTATTTTTAGGATTAGAACGCGCTACAGCAGCAAAATTTTCATTTTTATTAGGGTTTCCCACTCTCACTATTGCAACCTTATATAAAAGCCTGAAAATTTTCAAATTATTTCAAGCTCAACAGTTACCAGATAACATTGTTGCACTGTTAATTGTCGGAATTATTTCAACCTTTATATTTTCCTACCTATCAATTGCATTTTTGATAAAATACTTAGCAACTAAAAATACAATGATTTTTGTTTGGTATAGATTAGCATTCGGTAGTGCTATCTTATTAGCGATCGCAGCAGGTTGGCAGGGATAAATTAGATAATAGTCATTAGTCATTGGTCATTAGTCATTAGTCCAATGACGCCACTTGCTCTACTTGGGGAGACCCCAAGACCGCAGTGGCTCCCCAATGCCCCATGCCCCATGCCCAATGCCCATGTCTACTATTCAACCTGCCCGCATTACCAGAGTACTACCTGATTCTATAGCCGCAGAGATTGGTTTTGAAGCGGGGGATGCGATCGTTGCAATTAACGGTACGCGTCCCCGTGATTTAATTGATTATCAATTTTTATGTGCTGATGAAGTTTTAGAACTAGAAGTTTTAGACGCTGGCGGTAAAACACATCACATTGAAATCGAAAAAGACTACGACGAAGACTTGGGGGTAGAATTTGAAACTGCCCTCTTTGATGGCTTAATTCAGTGCAATAACCGCTGTCCGTTTTGCTTTATCGACCAACAGCCACCAGGTAAGCGTTCTAGTTTGTATTTCAAAGACGATGATTATCGTCTGAGCTTTTTATACGGTTCTTATCTTACCCTCACCAATCTACCAGAAAAAGAATGGCGGCGCATTGAACAAATGCGTTTGTCTCCGTTGTATGTTTCCGTTCATGCCACGGAGGCTGAAGTCAGAATTAGATTGCTGAAAAATCCCCGTGCGGGACAAATCTTGCAACAACTCAAGTGGTTTCAAGAAAGGCGACTACAAATTCATGCCCAAGTCGTTGTTTGTCCTGGCATCAATGATGGCGAACATCTCCAACAAACTCTCAAAGATTTAGCTTCCTTTCATACTGGTGAAGTGCCTACGGTGGCGTCGGTGGCAGTCGTACCGGTTGGGTTGACACGATTTCGTCCCCAAGAAGATGAACTCATACCTGTAACTAGGGAAAAAGCTCAAGAAGTGATTTCCCAAGTCAAAATACTTTCGCAACAGTTTCGTCAAAAATTTGGCTCCAGCGTTGCTTGGTTAGCTGATGAGTGGTTTTTGATTGCAGGTGAGGAATTACCAAGCGAATCGGAATACGAAGAATATCCCCAAATTGATAACGGTGTTGGTTCGATTCAGTTATTTATCAAAGAATTTGCCACCGCAGCCGCAGAATTGCTACCGCCGAAAGTTTATCCTCAGAGGAAGTTTACTTGGGTAGTAGGTAACACTGTAGAAAAAGCATTTCAACCGATTTTGAAGCGTTTAAATTTGGTTGAAGGTTTAGAAGTAAATATGCGTGCTTTATCTAGTGATTACTGGGGTCAAGATATTAGTGTCACAGGATTACTAACTGGCCATGACTTGCTTTTAAATTTAGCAGGGCAAGATTTAGGTGATGGAATTTTGCTGCCAAAGGTGATGTTAAAGCATGGTGAATTGGTATTTCTAGATGATATGAGCGTTGAAGAATTAGCAAGCAAATTGAAGACAAATATCTTACCAGTAGCAGGGGTTGAAGATTTAATTAATACCTGTATTGCTTAATTCGTTTTTGTTAATCTTTTACCCTATACAATTTAACAAGATTCTGCAACTTTTGTTAGTTAAGTGTTTAGTTAGGGTTTTGAAAAAATAATTTTTCGCCTAGTCTTTTGATCCCTTGTGGTGTAGACTGGGAGTCAGTAGGTAAATATAGCAATCGCGTGCAGATAATTAGGCTAGTTAGCTAAATAAAGCTAACTAGTTGATAGTTTTGGATTTTGAATTTTGGATTTTGGATCTGTTTCATTCACCAGGGTCAATTATCAGCTAAAAAAATCTAAAATAGGCTTTTCTTTAATCTAAAATTCCTAATCAAAAGCAAAACGAGCTTAATTCATTACCCCTTTTAAGCCACTTGCCTCAATAGAATTGAGAGCAAGCAGTCCACAAACTGTACGTGTTTGTGTGGTCAATTTTTAAATAGATAGCTTCCTTGGTTAGCCATCTTTCGGCTATCCCTCTAAATACGAAGTTTCATCGATTGAGTGACCTCATTAAGTTTACCTAGTCCAAGCTTTTGGACTAAAAACTCCTTTTTTGCATCCAAGAATTTGGTTGTGAAATTGCAAGTATACAAATATAAATTTGTATACTTGCTGCACACTTTTACGTTGGATTGAATGTGATGACTGATTTTAACTTCATCTTAACTATCTGTATTGTAGCGGTAGGCTATCTATCTAGTATTTATCTGTGGATAGAGTTTTCTCAAAACTCAAATGACTGATTTGATAGATACAACAACCGTAAAAATTCAGAAGTAAGCAGTTAGAATCCAGCTTGAAATTGAAAAATCAAGGGTGCTATAAATTCTCAATTTTCTTGTTGATTATTAGGCTTTAATCTCAAAGTCGTCTCAATTCAGTATTCTGGATTCTGACTGCTTCCCAATAATTCGTAATTCATAATGACGCTCAATGGTTCACTCTAAGTGTTAGCTTACTGTCTCAGTTAGGAGAAGGCTTTAGGCTGCGCTAACGTAATTTTTACCCCACGACTTTAGTCGCGGGCTTGAAATAATGACACTACACATTTTTATGTTTTCATTGATGAATCAAGAGGCTTGTACCTATTTAATTAAAAATTACGAATTAGTAATTGTCTGGTCAAGAGTTCAGCTAGATATGTTAAATAATCATCTGTTCTCATTTGTTGCTCAGCAATAGCAATATGAGTGAACCTTTAGAAGTTTGAGATGCTTTCTACAACAAATGAAAAAATGTTCGGGTTTTTACCAAAAATTACTACAAACAAAGAACTACAAATTTGGTTGATAGGTTTGTTAGTCGGATTTTGCATATTCATATTTGGTCGTCTCATGATTTCGTTAATAAATTTACTGGTGAAAAAATTGAATTTTCTGCCAATTAGTGATGTATACCAAAAATTAATTAAGCCAAATCAAGACTTATTGATTGTGGTAATTGTTATTGCCAACTTTGAATTAGTTGTATCGTTCTTACCCCAAAATCGCTGGACAAATCCGCTAGAAATTATTGTTAGCTTAGCTTTGGCGATCGCCTTTAGTTGGCTAGCCTCACAAATCTTTCAAAAATTCTTTGATTTTTATTTATTAAATGCTGCTTTCAAAAGCGGTCAAAAAATCAGTGGTGAACTACTTATCCTCTTTAAATGGGTTGCCAATCTCATCATTATCTTTTTAGCAATTGTTATTTATGCTCAAACACATCAAATTAATCTTTTAGGACTATTAGCAAGTTTAGGAATCGGTGGTTTAGCAGTAGCCTTTGCTGCTCAAAAAACTTTAGAACAAATTTTAGGTGGTATTGTTCTATATTTAGATCGCCCCTTTGTAATTGATGATTATATTGGTCTTCCTGATGGTACTTTTGGGCGAGTTGAATCAATAGGATTAAGGTCTACTAGGATTAGAACCTCTGGTAAGGGAACTGTAATGATAGTTCCTAATAGTTCTCTGACTCAAGTGAATATTGAGAACTTTACTGGTGCCAAGAAAGTCATGTCAATTGTTTATTTAACTTTTCAGCAAACGCTTAGCAGTGAAGAACGAGCTTTAATTCGTCAGGTTATTCTAGACAGTACAAATGGTATCTTTGGCATTGATTCCCGGAATACAGAAGTGACTTTTAAAGCTATTAATCATTTATCAGATATAGAGGCAACCCAAGCACAAGTTACTTTCTTTATTTTGGGTTCTGGAGATGTGTCGATGGAATTACGCCGTCAACTGCTAAATATGGCAACTCAAAGCATCACTGAGTGCTTACAACAATATGGTATCGCTTTTGATATCGAAGAACCAACAATTTATGTTGACTCGCCCATTACCATTTAAAAGTGATGAAAAATATCTCACACATAATTCTGGAATTTTTACAACGTGGTAGCACAATCTCAGCACTCTCCAGTTTTGGAGTATTTCTAATTTTTATTTTCCTGTCTTTACTGATAGGAAGATATACTCCAACATTCTTGCGAATTATCATTCGACGTTTTGCACCGCAGCAAGTTGCTAGTATTTATAACAATTTAATCGATCCAATTAGAAATTTATTTAGAATCACAGGTAGTTTAATTCTCATTTCATTCTCTTTAGCCTGGATTATCGAATATAAATCCATCCATAGATTTGTTTCGACAATTATGGATTTAGCTGTGATTGTCAGCTTAGCTTGGCTGTCCTCTCGCTTATTCCGACAGTTTATTCGAGCCTATGGAATTGAGTTAGTGCGTAAGTTTGGGAGAGAAGTAGATGAATTACTATTAGTATTTGAAACTCTTGCGAATGTCATTATTGGATTTATTGCTGTCTTGGCTTTTGCTCAGAGTCAAGAATTTAATTTAATTGGGTTATTAACTGGGTTAGGAATTGGGGGATTAGCGGTAGCTTTTGCTGCTCAAAAAACTCTAGAACAGTTGTTAGGAACAATAGTTTTATATTTAGATCGTCCCTTTGTTCCGGGAGAATATATTCGTTTACAGAAATCTCAACAAATTCCTGAAGGTTTGTTTGGGCGAGTTGAGTCAATTGGTATTCGTTCAACTAAAATTCGGACTGCTGCTAAAAGTACTTTGTCTATTATTCCTAATTCAATATTGGCGAACTTAGAAATTGAAAATATTACTAGAGGTAAGAAAGTTATGGTTTTACTTTACCTCGATTTTTTAGAGCTACTGCAAGAACGAGAACAGGCTTTAGTTGAGCAGGTAATTATTCAAAGTACTAACTCTCTATTTGGTATCGATCCAGGCAGCACTAATATTAGTTTTTTAAATCACAACGAAGAAAAGCAAATCACTCGCACAAGAATAACATTTTTTATTTTAGGTTCTAGCGAAAATTCTCTGCAATTACGCAAGCGCTTATTAGAATTGGCAAATGAAAAAATTTCTAAACAACTATTTAAGAATGGAATTAAATTCACAATGCAAGAGCCGACAATTTATGTGGAATCGCCTGTAACTATTTGAATATTCCTTTTGGCAGTTTTTATAGTTTTTGATACACTAGATTAACTAGACATATTCATTAAGTAGCTTTACGAATAGTTTGTTACTTACTAATGAATTATGATTAATTAAGTCAATTAATCAATAATTACGTTAGGAGTGACTGGTGAAGGATCCGAAAAACCAAAAATATCTAAATTTAGAAATTAAAGAAGCTAAAAAATTATTAGTTTTAGGTCTAGAAATTGTAATTTTAAATTTATTTAATATCTTACCAGTAAAGGCGGCAACAGAAGAACCTGTATTGACCGTAGTCCATAGCCAAGAAAATGCAAATCAATGGACAGGGATAACCGATCGCTTACAAACAATAGGTGTGAAATATTGTGTAATTTCTCTAGATAATGTAAGGAGTCTGGGAGATTGGGGCGATCGCCGGATATTATTTTTGCCAAACGTCGAAACATTAACCCCGACCCAAGCCATCGCCTTAGAAGAATGGATGAGTAAAGGAGGGCGCTTAATTGCCAGCGGCCCTGCGGGTAGTTTGTCAGCACCAGGAGTCCGCCAATTATTGCGATCGCTCTTAGGGGGTTATTGGGGATTCAGCCTCAGTGGCACAGAAGAAATCAAACCTGCAAAAACCAAACTCCCAGGATGGGCAAATGAAACTGCACTCTTTGGCAAAGTGCGCGGTGGTGTTGTCATTCCCAACGATATGGGCACCGAATCTCCTGCCATTTGGGATTCCAAAGATAATCCCGCCGCAGTAGTCACCACAGAACGTTC
Organism: Nostoc sp. DedQUE12a; assembly: GCA_034530795.1. Classification (GTDB taxonomy): domain Bacteria; phylum Cyanobacteriota; class Cyanobacteriia; order Cyanobacteriales; family Nostocaceae; genus Nostoc. The sequence continues at coordinate 2,473 of JAVRCH010000175.1, read as the reverse complement.
TACATTTTTGGGCTGGCGCTGGGGAACCGATACAGCCTCAGCAGCAGAATTAGATAGTGCTTGGTTAAAAACCACCGTCAATTACTATTTGACAGCGCCAGCACCATCAAATCGCATGAAAAAAATAGAAGGAGCTTCTCAAAGCTGCTCTACCAGTGTGGTGGCGGTAGGTGGGCAGGGGGGTAGGGGGGCAGGGGAGCAGGGGGGCAGGGGGGAAAAACTTACTGCAACTTCCCCTGTGCGCCGCGTCCCCGTGTCTTCTCCTCCCCGCGTCCCCGCGTCTTCCCCTCCCCGCGTCTCTCCTCCTCCTCCAAAAACTGCCACTGCTCCCCAACCAAGGCCGCTTCCTGTAGTCAAACCACCAACTTCCCAAGAGGCCATCGATCAATTAGAAGAAGCGGTGCGTTTAGATGTTGTACCCAACTCCAATGAGCCGATTAATCAAAACGAAGCGATCGCTCTCCAGCAAGAGTTAGAAAATCTTATTGGTCGGGTAGAAAGCGCCAATTTAGCAGTATCAGCTAATGCTGTTGAGGTTGGGGAAGCTTCTGAAAATTTAGGAAAGATAGATGTCGAGTCTCTCAAACAACAAACTTTAATTACTTCAACCAGACCAGGCGCACTAGCCACCAGCAAAGAGCAAGCCTTGGAACAGGCCAAAGGAATTGCGAAAAACTTACCCCAGCTGATTGCCCAAAAAAATTACGCTTTGGCTCGTCAGCAGTGGCTAATTGCTAAGAGGATTTTGTGGCAGCAGTTTCCTGTGGATCGCAGAATAGCTCAGCCAGAAATCCGCGCAGTTTGGTTAGACCGGGGGACAATTGTCCGTGCCGGTAGCAAAGCAAGACTAGCGGAGATTTTTGACCGACTGGCAGCAACTGGGATTAATACTATCTTTTTTGAAACTGTTAACGCTGGGTACACAATTTATCCCAGCCAAGTTGCCAAACAACAAAACCCATTAATTCGCGGTTGGGATCCCTTGGCAGATGCAGTCAAACTAGCCCATGAGCGTGACATGGAATTACACGCTTGGGTTTGGACTTTTGCTACTGGTAACCAACGCCACAATGAAATTATCAACGTTAATCCTAATTACCCAGGGCCAGTACTGGCTGCTCACCCCGATTGGGCAAACTACGATAACCTGGGCAACATGATTCCAGTTGGGCAAAGCAAGCCATTTTTAGACCCAGCTAACCCCGAAGTGCGACAGTATTTACTCAAGCTGTATGAGGAAATTGTCACCCGTTATGACGTGGACGGTCTACAGCTGGATTACATTCGTTACCCCTTCCAAGACCCATTGGCAGGTCGAACATATGGTTATGGAAAAGCTGCAAGAGCGCAATTTCAGCAACTCACTGGTGTAGATCCAATGAATATTTCCCCCGCTCAACCAGAATTGTGGCAAAAATGGACGACATTTCGCACTGAACAAGTTGATAGCTTTGTTGCCCAATTATCAAAACAGTTGCGGCAAAAGCGAGGAAATTTAATTTTGTCAGTTGCTGTCTTTCCTTTACCACAAACAGAACGGGTCGAGAAAATTCAACAAAACTGGGAAATTTGGGCAAGGCGAGGGGATGTAGATTTAATCGTTCCCATGACTTATGCTCTCGATACATCTCGGTTTCAAAGACTGGCTCAACCTTGGATTGCCTCCAAACAATTAGGATCTGCCTTGTTAGTACCAGGAATTCGCTTACTTTCTTTGCCAACAATTGGAGCATTCGACCAACTCCAATTGGTAAGAGATTTGCCAGTTAGTGGTTATGCTCTCTTTGCCGCAGAGAATTTTAATAACGAACTTCAAAAACTTTTTATTAATACCCAAGGTAGAGCGCAATCCACAACAACTGAACCTATTCCTCACCGCCAGCCTTTTCAAACTGCTGCTATTCGTTACACTGCGCTGCAACGCGAATGGAAATTTGTTTTGCAAAATCAGCAATTCCCAATGCGTCCTCGAACAATTTCAGATTTTAATAATCAGGCAGAAGTTTTACGTACTGCTTTAAATCAGCTTGCCACTGCGCCTTCTGCTAGTAAATTACTAGTAGCCAGAGCCTCTCTGACTCGCTTCCAGTCTCAATTTCGAGTATTAATGAAGGAAGAAATCAAATCAAATTCCTATCAGGTAAGAGTCTGGGAAAATCGGCTTGCAACCATAGAAAGGCTATTGCGTTATGGCGAAAAGCGGGTGGAGTTGCGTTAATTCGGCGTTGGGAGGATGACTGTTGAGAGCCAGTTGCTACCCTGCGGGTTCCGCGTTAGCAAAGCCGGGCAACTCGTCCAATGCACTGGCTCCTGTTGATTGAAGAGTTACAGCAGTTTTCTTTTGCATGAAGTACAAAGTCACTGGTTTTGAGGCAGGAGGCAGAAGGCAGTGTTTCGACTACGCTCAACAACCAGGCAGGAGCCAGAAGAATAATTTGATTTGTGAATCCTTGGTTCTGTACCTCATTTAGTT
>JAVRCH010000174.1:0-10300 GCA_034530795.1 Nostoc sp. DedQUE12a | reverse complement strand
ATATCATGTCCGCTTGATTGCTTGTTAAACCGCGAAGAACCCCACCTCTTAATCCCCTCCCCGCCTGCGGAGAGGGGAGACAAAGCACAGCTTTGGCGGGGTGGGGTGCAATAGACCTGCCTTGAAAATAGGGCATTGGGCATTGGGCATGAGAAGATTGATTTTTATTGTTCCTTGTGAGCGCAGCTCATGGAGTCTCTTGCAAAAGTGCTTTTTGCAAGAGATGGAAAAAGGGACTCATGTTAAAGGGGAAAGGGGAAAGAAAAAACCTTTACCCTTTACCCTTTACCCTTTTCCCCAAACCAAATTCCGAGTTCAAAATGGTTAACCGAGCAGTATTGCTAGGAATGGTAATAGTTTTGCCTCTTGCCCCCTGCCTCTGGTTATACTATTCACGGCTGAATTTTCTGCACTAGGCTGGCGACGACAGCAACCAACTGTTTTGGCTCAATCGGTTTGGGGAAATGTGTTTGATAGCCACAGGCGATCGCCTTGAGCCTATCTTCTTCCCCTGCAAAGGCTGTGACCGCTACGGCAAGAATGTGACCACCTACCTCAATTTCCCACTCCCTGACTTTTCGGATAAAATCGTAGCCGTCCTCTTGTGGCATACCGATGTCGCAAAGGATTAGAGTAGGTTTCCAGCTGACCACTTGTTCCAATGCCTCTGCTGCACAAGTACAGGCGCGTACTTCTGCTCCCTGCTGCGTGAGTACTGCTGTGACAATATCTCTAGCGTCGGGTTCGTCGTCAACCACAAGCACCCGCACCTCCTCAAGTCGGTACAGGTTTGCGCTTGGCCAAGAGGTACTATCTACAGGTGTCTTTGCCAGGGCACTAACATTCTCCTGACGAGCAGCCACGGGAAGATTAACAGTAAAAGTTGCCCCCTTGCCTTCACCTTCACTGTGGGCCTGCACCGTGCCACCATGAAGCTCGACTAAGTGACGGACGATGGCTAGACCTAGCCCCAAGCCCCCAAACTCCCTTGTAGTTGAGCCGTCGGCTTGGCGAAAGCGCTCAAAGACGTGTGGTAGGAATTCTGCTTTGATACCCACACCAGTGTCCCGCACTATCAATTCAACAAACGAGTTGGTCTGCTGAAGCTGCACTTCAACCCGCCCACCTTGGGGCGTAAATTTAACAGCATTCGAGAGGAGGTTCCATACTACTTGCTGAAGCCGATTTAGATCTCCTAAGACAGGTTCCACATTGGCAAGTTGTAGCTGTAAATCGATGTCTTTAACTTCGGCGGCGTGGTGTAGCGAATCGGCCGCACTGACGATTACGGTGGCTAAGTTTAGCGGCTGTGGTTCCAGGCGGAGTTTCCCATTCACGATCCGCGATGTATCGAGGAGGTCATTTACCAGTTGTGCCTGGGCTTTAGCGTTTCGCTCAATGGTAGCGATCGCTTGCTGTGTCTTTTCTTGGTCGAGCTTCCCAGCACGTAGCAACTGGGCCCAGCCTAAGATACCGTTGAGAGGGGTTTTGAGTTCGTGGGAGACGGTAATTAAGAACTCGTCCTTGAGGCGGTTAGCCGCCTCTGCTTCAGCCCGCGCTGCTTCAACCTGCCTTAAGTGTTCGTCCCGCTCTTGCTGGCGTTCTTGCAGAAGACCAGCCGAAAATATTAAAGCTTCCCCTAATAAGGCTACTTCCTTAATATGTGAGGGACTGATGCGCGGATATTCACCTTTAGCGAGGAATTCTGCGGCGCAAGCAGCCGAGGCAATGCTTTGAGAAATCCAGCGCGAGAGGAGCGCGGCTCCCACACTACTTATTAGCAGCAACGTCAAGCCAGAGCCAACGACAAGCCACATGGCCCGGCGAGGCGGACTGTCAATGACCTCAATAGGAACGACGACAGCGGTTGTCCAGTTAGAGAAATTGGCTCGCCTAAAGGCAACGTAGACTGGCGCTCCCTCTAAATTGATTTCCTGGTAGACACCCTCGGTAGCCTGAGCAATTCGTTTTAGAAAAGATGGAGTACCTGGTTTCCCCACAAAGCGATGAGAATTGCGAGTCCGGGCCACAACGACACCGCGCCCGTCAATAATAGTACGTGTCCACTCCCCATCAACAGGTGTTTGTGTCTTGATAACGCTAGCAAGTCCTTGGGGAGTCATAACGGCAGTCAGCACATACTGTAGCTTGTTTGAGCGCATTACTGGAACGCGGACAGGGAATGCTAATTTCCGCTTCAAACCTCCAAGGACGAGATAGCCTACTGTCGGCTGATGTGTTTGGACAACACGTCGTAGACTTTCAGGTTCATTGGCTTTTGGTAGTGAAACCCCAAAGGGATAATTGGTATTCACGATTTGTTGTCCATCTGGCGTTAACAGAATCGCATTTACCCAAGTCGGTTGCGTTTGTACTGTGCGCCATGCCTCATTGTAAAACGCTTTTAAATCACCTTTCTCAAGGCGCTCAGACGCTGCCAGTGCTTGGAGAGTCCTGGTTGTGGTAGAGATTTCGCGCTCTACATCTTCAGTGAGATTACGTGCTGCTAGAACTAAGCGACGCTCTGATGCCGCACGCTCGTTGAGCGAGAGTCTGTGTACAACAACAACAGCGAAAAGGACAACTGGCAGTAAAGCCCCTGCTACAAGTAATACAAGATGCCACTTGAGAGCCAACGCGCGTCCGCCGACAGCATTCAAGTCGTCATTTATACTGTTTTTTGGCAAACCGCTTCCCAAGTGTGAGGGGAGTTTGGTTTTATCTGATCTTGTCACGCTCTTTTGCTGAAAGCACACCAAGCTATTTGTGTGCTGTAATCATTGGATTATAACTACCTATTAATCTAATACTAGTGATAGCCCTGAAATATTTTCCCTTGATTAACGTATTATTCGCCACCTAACTACAGACTTCTAGCATAAGTCGGGAAAAGGGGAAAGGGAAAGGGGGAAAGGTTTGGTATTTTCCCTTTCCCCTTTAACATGAGTCCCTTTTCCCATCTCTTGCAAAAAGCACTTTTGCAAGAGGTCTTACGTTTAGCAATGTCCCAGGAGTGAAGTCCCCGCGTCTGTTTGTGCGAACGTCGGCAAAGTCAACAAGAAGGTGCTGCCTTCTGCCAAAGTACTTTGTTTTTTATGGAATTGTTCAAAATGCTGGCAGTCTGACAATCATGACTCAACACACACTTTTGTCAGTTGTTGAATCTTTATTGGGAAATTGACTCCGAAGCTACAAAGATCGTTGGAATGGCCATTACCATCAGCATTACTAAGTTAGCAGCCCAAAACAACACAACAACGCCAAAACCCACCAATGTCAAATCGGAAAATGTTAGTTGCGTGAATCCATCCAGCAGTTGCCACAACCGAAAAGCTGTGTAGAAAAAACCAATGGGTACAACAACACTTGGCACCAGCCAGCGACTAAAGACATATTCACAGATGAGTTGTACCGCTACTATCAATAAGTAACTCCCCCAGAATACCCATGAAGATGGTTGCTTCCAAGTCAGAACTAACAAGCAGATAGGTAACAAAATTCCAGCAACCAAAGCTAACTTGATCCACCATTGGAGAAATTGCCATTGCTTCTGGCTATACCCAATTTCTGCTGTAAAGGGTAAACGTCGAGCTTTAACGCCAAAACCATAGCCAAGAGCTAGACTTGTTGTAATCACAACAAAGAGCGTAAGAATCAATCCATTATTAACTGTCATCTACTCTTACACCTAAGACATTTATCCTATGAGTACCAATTCTCATACTTTTAGTTTAATCTGGCTCTAACATTTTCCTCAGAGTAATATTAATTCAAAATTCCATCGCCTCGACTGGATCGGCATAAGTATAGGTCTTACCTGCCCAATTTCGGAGTGTAGCTGTACCGTTCTCATAAGCAACTAAAGTTTCAGCTTGAATTGGCACTTTGCCACCACCGCCTGGAGCATCAATTACATAAGTTGGTACGGCGTACCGAGTTGTATGACCGCGCAATTTAGAGATTAAATCAATGCCAGTTTGCACGCTTGTTCGCAGATGTGCTGTGCCAACAACTGGGTCGCATTGATAAAGGTAATAAGATCGCACCCGCAGTTTGAGAAGGCCGTGAAATAGATTTCTTAGTGCTTCTTCGGAATCATTTACACCTTTTAGTAGCACAGTTTGACTACCTAGAGGAATACCACCATCAGCTAGGCGATCGCAAGCCTGTGCTACTTCAGGGGTAAGTTCCCGCACATGACAAAAGTGCAAGGACAGCCACACACGATGCTTGCGTAGCAAAGCAACTAATTCCGGTGTAATTCGTTGTGGTAAAAAACTCGGCACGCGGGAACCAATGCGGATAAATTCCAGATGCCCAATGCCCCGCAGTCGCCGCAGCAAATTATCTAAAGGTTCATCAGACATCAGCAACGGATCGCCGCCGGAAATTAGCACATCACGCACCTCGGTGTGTTCTTCTAAATAAGCAACAATCGCATCCAATCGCCGCGTGACTGGATGTATCTCGCCTTGGCTGACCAAACGAGAGCGAGTACAGTAACGACAATAAGCCGCACAACTATCCAAAGCAAGTAACAATACGCGATCGGGGTAGCGATGTACAAGGACTGGAACTGGGGTGTCGCTATCTTCTCCACTTTCGTAGGCAAATATTCGCCCCTACTGTTGTAGTCTATTCAACCGCAAATGGCTATAAGTAGTCACGCAAAATTAGATTCATTATGGCTATAGCAGTTGAAGCATAGTTTAGAACATAAACTGATGGTACAGCAGTTTGCAACTAAATGAGGTACAGAACCAAGGATTGACAAATCAAATTATTCTTCGCCCTCCAGCATAGCTGCCTTCTGCCTCCTGCCTCAAAACCAGTGATTTTGTACTTCATGCAAAAGAAAACTGCTGTAAAACCTTCAGCTAAGAGACTTTCTTTGCCTATTGCCCCTTGCCTGTTCCCTGCTCCAAAATTGAAGGGCAGTTGATAAACCACCAACTACCCCATCAAATTTAAGAACTTTTGCAAAACTAATGCACTCTCTGATTCTTGAAAATTAGCAGCTTAATGTTACATTACATAAGCAGTGAAATTAACTAGATTATCCTGCCCAAATTTCAGCGAATCGCCGTTTAGTATGCGATATTGCATTCCCGGAGTTAAAAGATTGTTGTTTAAATAAATACCATTTGTACTCATATCAACAATCATATATGCATTTTGCGACCAGTCCCAATCGACTCGCGCATGACGACGAGAGACTATTCCCTCATGGGGAATACCGGTTAAGTCAATCTCTGGCGGCGCTATTCCTGGGCTTTGACTACGACGACCAATAAAACCTCCCTCACCAACGAGGTTAAATTCTCTACCAGTGGTATGAATCAGCTTTAAAACTGGTGCTCTTTGAGGCGGGGGGGTATAAACAGGAGGCGTTGGTGGATAAGGAACTCGTTGCTGATAGACTGTTGAATAATCTACAGGGGTTTGTTGAGGAACTTGGTAGTTAGGTTGGTCTGTTCGCTGATACTGGCTAGGTGGTTGTTGAATGGGCGGTTGACTGGGCTGTGACTGAATAGGTGGTTGTGATGTAGGAGTTACTACATTACCTATGGGAGTTGAGCACCAGGGACAAACCTTAGCATTGTTAGGCAGGGCGCGGTTAAAATATTCGCAACTAGGATTAGGGCACCGATTTGCAGGCATAGGAATTTATATCATCAGGCATAGGTTGTAAAGCGACAAGACCTACTTTGCTAAGTAAACACTGACCCTGACGAGTTGTTAGCATCCGGGCGAATGTAGAACCACCAGCCAGGCGGTTACTGTCTTGAGGGTACACTACAAAAATAGGGTATCCCAAAGGGTAGCTTTGGAAAGTAGTAACATCAACATAATAATCATCATGCTGACACAAGTCATCTGAGGGATTAATGGAGCGACGATCGCGTTTTTGAAACAAAGGTTGGCTAGGGTTGTTACCATTAGCGATCGCAAGGGGATAACCACTACACTGTTTCCATGTTTTACTGATAATCCCAAAACTGATAATCCCGCTTGCTCGTCCCTCTAAAATCTCGCTACGTATTTGGTTTTGAGTTTTTGTGGTATCTTGTTTCGGAATTTTCGCTGCAAATAAAGCTTTGTCCTGGGGGTCATTTTTCAAAACTATTTCTTGAAATTTAGCGATCGCTTCCGGTTCCGTGGGAGCAAAAGGTTTGATTTCTAAAGGATTGGGCAGCTTAGAATTAATTTGTTGCCAATTAGTAATTTTCCTTGTGTAAATTTGACGCAATTGCTCAAGGCTGATTTGTCCTCCCAGAGTATTAGCCAGATTTGAATCTCGCTTATTAAATGCTACAAAAACAATTAATCCATCATAGGCAATTTGTTCTTTTTTTAACTGGCTTGTAATCTTATTTTCTAAACTAGTAAGTGCAAAGTCTTTTTTCCCTGTTTGTACTTCTTCTATACTTTTAATTGGATTATTTATATCTGCTGATAAAACCGATTCATAATTATATATTGCTGTTGCGTCTGGTCTGGGTTGAGCTAATAATTTTCCTAAACGGCTGTCGTCTACTGGTTGCGTTAAAATAAAACTCCACGTACTTTCTTTTTCTCCTGTGTAAGTAAAATTTCCTGAAGGAAGATTGGGAACTTCTGAAAAACTCCGCACAAGTGTACGCCATCGAGCCAAATTCGGCTCATTGGTTTTCTTACCTAACGAAAGCCAATACCAAATGCCTCCACCTATTAGTAAAAAAGCCAGGATTCCTAGTAATAAAATTAACGGCATTGGTAAACGCTTTTCGACTTCAATAGAAGCAGAAGAACGCACTGAACTATTGGCATTATCTTCTTTGGGAAGTTCTAACAGCGCTTGACGAGCCGCTTCTGCACTTGCAAAAGGAGTTTCCAAACCTATTAAACGATAAATAAATTGTTTTAAATCATTATCTGTATCTGGCCATTGTTGATTGTCTCTAGGATCTAAAGGTTGGTTAGAAGATAAATTTGTTGTTCTTCCTACCCATAAATAAAAGGCTACCATTCCTAAAGATTGTAAATCTTGTTCTGGTCTAGCGGGGGTTGGTTGGGGAAGAACGGGTGGAATAAATAAGTTTTCCCAGATCGCTAAATCGCAAAAATATATAGAAAATTTTTGATGGCTTTCTAATTTAATTAAAATACTATCTAAATTGATGTTGCCGTGAGTTAAACCGAGTTGTACTTGGTTGGAAGGGAAACGCAGCTTTTGGGTATGAAGAAATTGGAGAGTTTGTAATGTTTGATTGAGGAATTCCCGCACTTGATTTGGTGTCATTCCTCCCTTTTCAATGATATACTTACTTAAAGTGTGGGATGAGTCTATTCCTTTAGCGATGAGATAGCAGCGTTCTCCTTTATCATCAGCGATCGCTTCTTTAGTTTCCACAAGGCGAAAATTTGGAATTCGACTATCAGCTAAACTTACTCCACCTACTCTTTTAAAAGTTTCTTTGCGTTTTATCGTTTCGCTTTCATTAAAAGAACGACTGGGTAATAAATATTCTTTGATGATTACAGGCTGTTTATCTTTCAGTTGAATACCTGAGTATAAACGGCCTAAACCCCGCACACCCAAATAACTATTTATTTGATAAGTACCCTGGCTGCCTTTAATCTCAGCCTCCTGTGGTAAAGTTGCCAGAAAACCACATTCCAAGCAAAACTTAGCACCTTTGATTTGCTGCGCCGTTTGGAAAGGGCGATCGCAATTTAAGGGAGAATTGTACGAACAGGGATATTCTTGATAAAAAGATTCTAGTGAAGGCATAGAGAAATTTCGTGAATTGCGCCGACTACTTCCGTTGCGCTCAACCTTTAACTAATCCTAACTTGAGTGCAGCCACAATAGCTTGAGTACGGCTATTAACCTTCAATTTTTCAAAAATACTCGTGAGATGCGCCTTAACAGTAGCAACCGTCACATATAAATGCTTAGCGATTTCTTCATTAGAAGCACCTTGAGTTAACCAATATAAAACTTCTTGTTCTCTTTCTGTTAAATGCACTTGCTGACATGCTCTGACAGAAGAATCTGAATAAGCTTGAAAAAACCGAAAAAATCGACTCGCCACTTCTGAAGGTAAATAAATTTCCGATCTAGTGACAGTATTAATCGCTTCACACAATTGAGTCGCCAAACGATTTTTAAACACATAACCAGAGGCTCCCGCCTGCATTGCGCGGAAAATCCAGTCATCTTCTTGATGAGCAGATAATACTAAAACCTTACCAGAAAATGCAGCTTCCTTCAGACGTGCCAGAACCGTAATCCCATCACATCCTGTTAATTGCATATCCAACAAAATTAAATCTGGACTCTTATGATTAGTGAATTTTAAAACTTGCTCTACACAATCTGCATCACCCACAACTTCTACAGGTAATGCAGAACTAACATTATAAAAATTCAGCAGGGTACGTAACCCTTGCCGAAACCTTTCTTCATCATCCACCAGTAAAACCGAAAGCTTTTGATTGTTAATCATATTTTTTAATTACCAATTATCTATCCACTTCTTGGCCTTGGCAAAATTACCGAAAATTGTGCCCCCCGTTCTGATAAAACTTGTGCCCAAATACTTCCTTGATGATCCAAAACAATTTTTTTAGCAATGGTTAAACCCAGCCCTGTACCTCCTCGACGGCGGGAATAAAAAGGGGTAAATATTTTTTGTAAATCCTCTGGAGATAATCCTGGCCCTTGATCGGAAATTTTGATTAAAACTTCCTCTTGAAAAACCTGCCAGGTACAGCTAATAATTCCTGAATTCGGACTAAAATGAACAGCATTACTGAGGATATTGTCAAATACCTGCTTCATTTGTAGTCGGTCTATTTTCAAAATAGTAGATGTATCTGGAATGTTTATTTGCAGGTTTTTTTCTTTAATCAAAGGTTGTAAATTAGTGACACTTTCAACAAGTAAACTTCTTAAATCTTGAAGCGTAACTCTTAATTTTACACTTTGACCGCAATCAATAAGCTCGTTTAAATTAGTATCTAAATCTTGGATGCTTTCGCTGATAATTGTTGCTTGTTCTTGCCAAGGATTTTCCTTTAAACCCAGGCATAAATTATGTGCATACAATCCAATCAGCCCTAAGGAATTACGCAATTGATGGCCGACTCGATGCAAAATATCTTCCAAAAGTTGAATTTCAGTTTTTTGTCTTCCATAGTCTAAGTAAATATCTACATACTTACCCAAGAGCATGGCAGAGTGTTTTATGTATAATTGCAAACTATCTGAAATAGTCTCATCAGTAATGATTTGGATGTATTCTGGTTTTTGATTTCTATAGCCTATGGGGCAAATATAACAAATGGATGAAAAATATTTCAGTTCAAATTTATTCACAGTAAAAACAGGCGGAAAGTCCGTTAGCCATGCTTCTGAGCGTAAATAATTTAAAGTTTTTTGAGAAAAAGGAGATTGGTGTTGCCGATAATTGATAACTTCCTGATGATTTTTTAGCAAGCAATCATGATAGACAATCCGAGCGAAAAAAATTGGCTCTTGACTAGTTAATTGCTCAGACTCAAGTTGACAAAAACTTTGGATATCTGAAGAACTCAAATAATTAGAGCCATTTTCTAGTTTGTGTAGAGAAAAGCCTAGTGCCATAGCTTCACTCGCTGTTTGTAGCAAATATTTTTACTCTTCTGTTGTCTAGTATAAATTTATGCTGTCTCAATAATGTTTATTTTTTTATTAAGTTATTTTTGTAAACTAATTATTACGAAGAATTATTAAGTTTTTATTCACAAGCGTAGCTCGGTTTTGTAAGTATATTAGGCAATAGGCAATAGGAAAGCAGATTTTTGAGTTTTATAGAGTTGTTTAAAAATAAAATATGAGTTTGATAGCACTTTAATTTGTAATAATTTGATAAATATTGTGGGATAAGCGTCTTGCTTTTTGTAGACTAGGTTTTTTGACTCATTGGACAAAAAATATACTGCATCCAAATCAAAACTGCTCCAGACTAATCTACACACTAGAGTTGCTGTTTTTCGGATTTTTGAAGAAATATTTTTGCCACACGTTAAGATTTTCTGCTTAATCTCCGTTTTAGCTAAGAATCAGATTTAAACATCAAAAAATAGTAGTGGCGTGGCAAGGCTAAAATGTTGCAATAAGTTTTCTTGTAGTGTGGGCCGGAAAGCCATTGGTGTCAACTTAACGTCAAACCCTTGTAAAGATGTGATATTCAGCTATCTCACTTACCATCAAGATCCGCGTTACCCCACCCCAGTTTTGTCTAAAGCCAAAACCGCCCCTCCCCAAGGCATC
>JAVRCH010000173.1:0-42508 GCA_034530795.1 Nostoc sp. DedQUE12a | reverse complement strand
CTGACCAACCTACGAATACAAAGCGATCGCGCTTGAGCCAGTCGTCTACTACGTCAAACCACCCTCTTGTACTTGGGGCGCGTCCAACTGCGATGGTCATCGGACTAAAATCCTCTTTTTTTACTAAAATTGCAACGTTTTTGAACCAGCACCACCTTAAAGCTTTGCTTTCTTAGTGACTGCTGTGAGGAATTAACGTTTTTTTGACAATTTCAACAGCCTATAAAGCTACTGAATTTCTGAGAACTTGCTGTCTAGTGAAGTCAGCATTTCTCAGAGCTATGCCATTACACGTACCACTGGCTAGTAACTTAGCTTGTGGTAACTTAATGATTCTTAACTTATCATATTAGTTCGGTTTTGGCCAGACACACGCAAGCGGATCGGGTATTTAACACGAACGTATATTTATATATGAATATCAGAATTTTTACAATTTGACACAAGTTTTCTCAGAAATCTAAACAATTGTAATTGGGAATTGGGCATAGGGCATTGGGCATTGGGCATTGGGAGTTAGGAGTGGGGAGTTAAGAGTTAGGAATTTTCTTCTCCTCACCGCCATGCGCCATGCCCTATGCCCCATGCCCTAATCCAGTTGCAATATATCCCGATTCAATGGCAGACTCTTAAAGAGAGTATCTCACAGGCAATGGTAGTTCAATGACGGCATCAACAACGATTAACAAAGGCGATCGCCTGCTGCATCAAAACGTTCTCGGTTCTCGTCGGTTTAGTAACTACTGGTGGGCAACTATCGTTACCTTAGGAGCAACAGGCTTTTTACTGGCTGGCATATCCAGTTACCTAAAAATTAATTTACTCATAGTTACCGATCCAACTCAACTGATATTCGTCCCTCAAGGATTGGTGATGGGATTATATGGCACTGCTGGCTTGCTACTAGCCACCTACTTATGGTTAGTGATTTTATGGGATGTGGGAGGCGGTTACAACGAATTTAATCAGGAAACCGGGGCATTTAAAATATTTCGTTGGGGATTTCCTGGCAAAAACCGTCGTATTGAAATTGATGGTCGCATAGAAGATGTTCAGTCTGTGCGAATAGCGGTCAAAGAAGGCATTAATCCGCTTCGTGCGCTCTATCTCCGCGTTAAAAATCGGCGGGATATACCCTTAACAAGGGTTGGACAACCATTATCTTTAACAGAGTTAGAAACAGAAGGCGCAAAGCTAGCTCGCTTTTTGGGAGTATCGTTAGAAGGGCTTTGAGGGACTGGGTACTGGGGACTGGTGACTGGGGATTAGGGAATGGGGAGAAGGAGTCGGGAGATGAGGGAGATGAGGAAGTGTGGGGAGTGTGGGGAGTGTGGGGGGAAAGATTTCTTCCCGCACTTACCACACCTCCCACACTTCCTGGAATGCCCAATTCCCTTTAAAAGGATAAGATACTTAAGTTGAATCAGTAACTAGCAATGCGGTTGAAAATTTCACAATTTTTGCTTTCTGTTGCGATCGCCAGTGCCTTGATGTTGGGAGCATGTTCAACACAGCAAGTCGCTTCTAATAGCACTTCTTCCCCAACATCGGCAGCTACCTCAAACGCAAGTGAGACAACTACTAAGACAACTACTGAAGCAACGCCTGTATCTCAAAGTACTAATGAGAGCGTTCCTGGATTCGCGAATTTACCAAGGCTCGAAGGCAAGGCTACCGTGGTGCTTACAGTTAAAGGCTCGCCGATTACTATCGAAGTAGACGGTACTAACGCCCCAATTACAGCTGGCAACTTTGTAGATTTAGTGCAAAGAGGTGTCTACAATGGCTTAGCTTTCCATAGAGTCGAACGCGGAACTCCAGAACAACCCCAGCCGTTTGTAGTTCAAGGCGGCGACCCCCAAAGCAAAGACCCAAATTTTCCAGTAGATCAATTGGGAACTGGTAGTTATATTGACCCAAAAACGGGAAATGCTCGCTATATACCCTTAGAAATTAAGCAAAAAGGCTCAAATACACCCATTTACAATCAAACATTTGATGCTACTGCTCAACCGGTTTTATTGCCCCATAAGCAAGGTGCGGTAGCAATGGCGCGATCGCAACAACCAGACTCCGCTTCTTCACAGTTTTATTTTGCTCTAGCAGATGTAGGATTCCTAGATGGTAAATACGCCGTATTTGGCAATGTTACTCAAGGCTTTGATGTAGTCAACAAAATCCAGCAAGGCGATCGCATTGACTCTGCTAAAGTTACCCAAGGTGCTGAAAATTTGAAAACACCAGCGCAGTAAGAGGAGACACAAAGACGGGGGGACGCGGGGACGCAAAGACTTGTAACTCAGAATTTCTAAATTGGTGAAGGTTTTTGTTACTGGCATTGGTCTAGTTTCTGCTTTGGGTGGAAGTTTAGAGGAAAGTTGGCAAAATTTGCTAGCAGGTAAATCTGGAATTAGATTACTTCAACCATTTGCAGAACTTAGACCATTTCCTATGGGTTTGATTGGTCAACAACCAGCTGAATTAGCAACATTAACTCAGCTGGTTGTTGCTTCTGCTTTGCAAAATGCTGGCTTAGTTCCACCTTTAGCGGATTGTGCTGTAGTTATTGGCTCAAGTCGCTCTCATCAAGCATCTTGGGAAGTCTTGGCGCGGCAGATGTATGAGGACACAGCCACTGAAAAAGACGCAAAGAATTTCTCCTCATCCCCGCGTCCCCGCGTCCCCGCCTCATGTTTAGAAAATTGGCTCGATACATTGCCTCACATGAATGCCATCGCCACTGCCCGGCAAATTGGTGCGTGTGGGATAGTCTTGGCGCCAATGGTAGCTTGTGCTACTGGAATTTTATCTATTGCCCAAGCAGCTTTACTTATACAAACTGGGCAATGTCAAAGAGCGATCGCAGGGGCAGTGGAAGCACCAATTACACCTTTGACTTTGGCAGGATTTCAGCAGATGGGTGCTTTGGCAAAAACTGGCGCTTATCCTTTTGATGTGAATCGGGAAGGCTTAGTTTTGGGCGAAGGTGCAGCTGTGTTTGTCTTGGAATCAGCAGAGTTGGCAAAACAGCGTCAAGCAAAAGTGTATGGTGAAATTCTCGGTTTCGGCTTAACCAACGACGCATATCATACTAATTCTCCGGAACCTGAGGGAAAAAGTGCGATCGCTGCTATCAAACAATGTCTAGAACGTAGTTGTTTATCGCCAGTTGATATTGATTACATTCATGCTCATGGCACAGCTACCCAGCTAAATGACCAAATGGAGAGCATGGTAATCCAGCATTTGTTTCCCCAAGGCGTAGCAGTTAGCTCCACCAAGGGAAGCTCAGGTCATACACTTGGAGCATCTGGAGCCTTAGGTATAGCTTTTTCGATGATGGCTTTAAAGCATCAAATATTACCACCTTGTGTTGGGTTACGGCAACCAGAGTTTGATTTAAAGTTAATTACATCAGCTTATCTCAGTAATATTAGCCATGCCTTATGTTTTAGTTTTGGCTTTGGTGGGCAGAATGCAGCGATCGCTTTAGGAAAGCAATTGTCTAATGGCAACTTTTAATGCATATCTTCTTCAAGAAAACTGTAACAAAAACTACAAAATTCCTATTTTTCTAAAAAAGAGGGTAAGCTAGGCAATATATAAGATCCGGTTCGCGCAAAGACCGCGATTGGGAGAAAATTTTATGAGTTTAGCATCTGTGTTGCCGTTGGAAGCTGCTTCTCCAGCGCATATTTGTCCATTCGATCAAGCCTGTAGTTACCTCGAAGCTGCGGCTAAGGAATTAAGGTTAGATCCGGGATTGATAGAAATTCTCAGCCATCCACGCAAAGTGGTAACAGTTTCGGTTCCTGTGAAACTAGATAACGGAGAAATAAAAGTTTTCGCTGGACATCGGGTGCAGCACTCTGATGTTTTAGGCCCCTACAAAGGTGGAATTCGTTATCATCCGGCTGTGACATTGCGGGAAGTTTCAGCCCTAGCAATGCTAATGACTTGGAAATGTGCCCTATTGGGTATTCCTTACGGTGGCGGCAAGGGTGGTATTGCGATCGATCCAAAACGTTATAGTGTTGGGGAATTAGAACGGATCAGCCGTCGTTATATCAGCGAGTTGATTAAAGATATTGGGCCTTCCGTCGATATTCCTGCACCAGACATGGGTACTTCTGCCCGTGAAATGGCTTGGATGATGGATACTTACTCCGTGAATGTCGGTCATGCTGTACCGGGAGTTGTCACTGGGAAGCCGCTTTCTGTGGGCGGTTCCAGAGGACGGGAAATGGCAACTGGGCGCGGGGCAATGATTATTGTACGAGAAGCGCTAGCAGACCAAGGTAGATCTTTGGCGGGAGTGCGAGTAGTCATCCAAGGTTTTGGTAATGTTGGCGGTGCCGCAGCTGAATTACTATATGAAGCGGGAGCGAAAATTATCGCTGTTTCTACGAGTGCTGGGGGACTATTTTCCGAAGATGGGCTTGATATTCCCAAGTTAAAAGTCTACGCCGCCGAAAATCACAAGAGTATCGTCGGTTTTCCAGAAGCAGTAGCAATTAGCAATGCAGATTTATTAACTTTGCCTTGCGATGTCTTGATACCAGCAGCTTTGGAAAACCAAATCACTGAAGAGAATGTTAATCAGGTGCAAGCGCAGATTGTTGCGGAAGCGGCTAACGGCCCGGTGACTCTTGAGGCTAGCTTGTCCTTAGAGGCGCGGGGTGTGACGGTGCTACCAGATATTTTGGCTAATGCTGGCGGTGTAGTAGTGAGTTATTTGGAATGGGTGCAGGGTCTTTCTTACCTATTTTGGGATGAGGAACGCGTCAACCGCGAAATGGAACATTTGATGGTGCAAGCTTACCGCCAAGTGATTCAGCAGTCGAAGAAACGGCAAGTTTCTTTGAGGTTGGCAGCTTATACACTGGGAGTAGGTAGAGTGGCTCAAGCGTTGACTGACAGGGGTCTTTATCCTTAAGGTTTAGGGATATGCAACGGTTTTCAATTAAATAGACGATATGAGTAGGGGCACAATATATAGTGCCCCTACAATAACTTTTGATTTGTGTGTGTCAAAGATACTTAAGCTTGATGACTAACCAGAAGGTGTAGCGGCATGAATTAAGTCTGGGCTTTCGCCAGCAGGAGGATGCTTAATACTTTGAGATGATGTGGGACGTTCATGGCGATTGCGAGTTTCTATCTTTACGGGTTGACCAATCTTAATTGACTCGTAAAGCGCTTGAATGATACTAACATCAATCAATCCTTCAATCCCAGATGGTTCTGGATCTTTATCTTCAAGAATACAATTAGAGAAGTAAGTAAATTCAGCTGCTAATTGATCGCGATCTTCAAAGGTACGCTCTTGAGTCTCACCATTAATTGTTAAGTAATGCTTGATTTCTCCCTGCCAAGGATAGGCAGGTTGTACTCGCAGATCTCCTTTAGTACCTACAATCTGATAAGTTGAAACGCTAGCTGCCCCGAAGCTACAGGTAAACGTTGCTAATCGTTCATTGGGGAAACGTAAGATGACACTAGTCATTTCTTCAACTTCGCTGAAGCGTTGTTCTCCTTTATTAGCAGCTACAGCAAATACTTCGATTGGTTCATCTTGAAATAGATAACGCGCAGCATTAATACAGTAAATGCCAATGTCGTCGAGGGTTCCACCACCTGTTACATTTCGTAGACGAATATTCCCTTCTTGTACTTGTTGAGTAAAAACAGAATTGAAAATTCGTGGTTCACCAATTTGCTTTGAACGGACAATTTCCACCGCTTGTAAATTTGCTTCTTCCAAATGTAAGCGATAGGCAATCATCAGTTTCACGCCGTTATCATTGGCAGCTTTAATCATTTCCTCACATTCTTGTTCGGTGATAGCCATTGGCTTTTCACACAACACATGAATTGCCTGATTAGCAGCCCGTACAACGTATTCACGATGCAAGTGATTGGGCAAGGCAATATAAACTGCATCAACCTCACCACTTGTCAGACAATTTTCATACTCTTCGTATGAATATGTCAATTTTATGCCGTACTTTTTACTCAGTTCTTCTCTTTTAGTGGGATCATCAGAGACTAGTGCAACTAATTCTGAGTTTTCTGTGTGGGCAAAGGCAGGTAAAGCAGCATCTTGAGCAAACCAACCTAAACCAACAACGGCATAACGAATTTTACGCTTACCATTTGTAGCAGTCATTTTTGTACCTGTTGATGAACAAATTTTGTGAATTTTAATGGACTAGCTCTCAAAAAAATCTCGAATAAATAGCAGTCCGAGTGGAAAATGAATAAATGTAAAGACACCAGATTGAGATTTACTGGTGCTTCCAAGTCGAGGTTTTAATTGTTTACAAGACTGATTTTGATGTCGAATCCTGAATGTTACATTATCTCGCTAAGGCGGCTTCAATTTCTGGTTCTAATTGAGCTTTAGTTTTCTGAAATTCCTGACCTAATTCAGTTAGCTCTTGCTCATCCATACACTCGCGCACAGCACCAAAAATTTCGCTTTCTTCCTCTTCCACGTGGTACTGAACTGCTTCTTTTAATTCACTCATTTTTTCTTTAAACTCAGGAGCAGTAGGTTTAAGAACCTTAATTTCTTCCAAAATTAAAGAAACTTCTTCATGTTCTTCTTCAGCTTCTTCAACATATTGTTCGGTTTCATCGTATTCTCGCAAAGCTGGGTAGAAGACTAATTCTTCAGTTCTAGCATGTAAATTCAGTGCTTTATATAATTGATTGAAGTGTTCCTGTAATTTACTTCCCTTAGCTTTTTCAGCTTGTGCAAAAAGTTGCTCAACTTGACGATGCTCTGCTTCAATTAGTGAGAGAATATCTGTTGCTTTAGTTTTAGCCATTTTTACCTCTCAGTAATAATCGATTTATAGGGTTGAAAATGTAGAGGTCGAACTATGGGTTCTCGTAACATTCTCAATAATTTGACAAATTAAAACCTCATTCTTTTAGTAAGCTTTCGTTTAGACTTAAGGAATATTTATGACGTTGGAGTGTGGCTGAAATTCATAACCTCGGCATGAGGGATAATGAGTATGTAGTATTAGCAGCCACAACTACTACTAGGAGGTAAACAAGTGTATGGGGATACAAATAGAACCAACAATTCGGACTTTATACGACCAAGATTATTACCTTTGGCTGAGGACAACAATCAATCAACTTCGCGCTGGACAGTTTTCTGCTGTGGATTTAGATAATTTGTTGGAAGAATTAGAAACTATCGGTAGAAGCGAAAAGCGAGGGATAAAAAGTTTGTTGATTCCACTTTTTGAACATCTGCTTAAGCTTACATACTGGGATAGAGAACGGGAGCGAAATGAAGGGCATTGGAAGGGTGAAATTAGGACATTTCGTAGAGAGATTAAGGAGCGACTTAAAGAGAGTCCTAGTCTTAAACCTTACATTTTAGAAATATTTGATGAATGTTATCAAGATGCAAGGACAGAAGCTAGCGATCGCTCTCAACTTGCCATTGACATATTCCCCTTGATACCCATCGGGTCTTTAGAACAAATTTTAGATGAAAACTGGTTCCCTGAATGACGCCATTCTCTAAGGTAGGTATTGAGAATTATAGTTTAAACATAAGTAACCACTTATTGCTTCTCTACCAAACCCGATTAAAATAAATACGCAACTTGGGTTTCCATAGGAGTTATCCAGCCGTGCAGCCGGACTTAATAGGCTTGGAAATTAGTAAAGGGGAACTGAGACGCTTGACTGGGTTCGACCCAGAAGACGTTTTTCGACCCTCTGTCTTGCGAGATCGCAAGAAGCGATTAGGGTTTTTGATTAATGAAATGCTGGTGACGCTGGCGCTAACGCCAATTATCGTTGGCTTTGTTTATGCGTTTATTATTTTGCCAACAATTGGGTCTTCAATTAAATTCGGAATTCTTTTACTAATTCTAGTGCCAATCCCGATATTGGTGGGGCGATCGCTCTGGCGACAGTTGACCTTTCCTGAAGGATTGACAATACTTTTAGATGAAGTTGATAAATATCATGACCTGATCCAAGCCATAGATATCAACGATCAATTGGCAGCATCAGGAAACGTAGAAAGCAATATCCATGACCGAGATCGAGTCACAGCTGCCTTGCAACTAATTCGAGAAGATTTAGTCCGCGCTCTGAAAACGGAACGAATTTTGCGGGATAATAAAAATTTGCTTGCTAATAACCAAGAGTTATTTGTCAATAATTTAGCCAATCTCCAAGCTTTACAAGTTAGTAGTCAAGCAGGTGAATACGCTCAACTTTTAAATCAATCATTGCAGATTGCCATCGATGTGCAAGCAGAAATTAGAAAATTGCACAAAAGTTGAGTTGGGTTTTGTGCTGATGTATGACAAGAGGCAAGAGGCAATAGGCTTTAAGTCTCTTGGCGCTGGGGTTTTACCATCAGTTTATGTTCTCAACTATGCTTCAACTGCTATATTTCCTAAAAAAACCATCGCCTGATTGAGCAAAAATTCCTTGATGATAACAGCCCCCATAGCTTTGTGAAATCAATCCAAAATCCAAAATCTAAAATCCAAAATCATCTAAATGAGCAACAAACCCAAAATAATTGTCCTAGATGACGATCCTACAGGTTCTCAAACAGTCCACAGCTGCTTGCTACTAATGCACTGGGATGTGGACACTTTACGCAGTGGGTTACAGGATGATTCACCGATTTTCTTTGTGTTGACTAACACTAGATCCCTAACCCCAGAGTCAGCGGCATCTGTCACCAAAGAAGTTTGCCAAAATCTAAAAATCGCTTTGCAAGCTGAAGGAATTGACGATTTTTTGATTGTCAGTCGTTCTGATTCTACCTTGCGCGGACATTATCCCATTGAAACAGATGCGATCGCTCAAGAACTCGGCCCTTTTGATGCCCATTTTCTCGTACCTGCATTTTTTGAGGGCGGACGCATCACCCGTGACAGCGTGCATTATTTAATCATTGATGGTGTATCCACCCCAGTCCATGAAACAGAATTTGCCCGTGATTCGGTTTTCAGCTACCATCATAGTTACTTACCCAAGTACGTCGAAGAAAAGACCCAAGGACAAATTCACGCCGAAGCAGTAGAACGGTTTCTCCTAGCTGATATTCGCGCTGGTAGTCTGGAACGCTTGCTAAAACTGAGTAATAATCAGTGTGCTGTCGTCGATGGTGAAACTCAAGCCGACCTCAACCGCTTTGCACTAGATATATTAACAGCAGCAAGTCAAGGTAAACGCTTTTTATTTCGTAGTGCTGCCAGCATTTTAACGGCTTTAGCCGCTTTACCTCCCCAACCCATCGCTGCTGAAAACATGGCACAGTATGTGCGCCAAGGTAAACCAGGTGCGGTGATTGTTGGCTCCCATGTGAAAAAAACTACTCAGCAGTTAGAGGCATTGTTGCAAGTAGAGGGAACTGTGGGAATTGAAGTAGATGTAGCGCGACTACTCGATAATCAAACTAATCAATCGGCTGTACTCCTGGGCGAAATTCAGGAAAGTACGCGATTAATACATGAGGCTGGTAAAACACCAGTGGTTTATACCAGCCGTCAGGAACTGAGTTTTCAGGATGTGAAGACACGATTGGACTTTGGGGCCAAGGTTTCAGCCTTATTGATGGATATTGTCCGCAGTTTACCATCTGATATCGGATTCTTGATTAGTAAGGGTGGCATTACCTCAAACGATGTCTTGAGTACTGGACTAGCTTTAACTTCAGCCCGCTTACTCGGTCAAATTTTACCTGGTTGTTCAATGGTGCTAACACCATCCAATCATCCCCAATTTCCCGATTTGCCTGTGGTGCTGTTTCCTGGTAATGTCGGTGATGCCGATGCTTTGGGAACAATTTTTCAACGGTTGACTAAAACAGCTTTAAGTGCATAGTCAAGATAATAATCCTTTTGAACTACTCAGGTCTTTTTTGTCTAATAAATAATTAGGCAAAATCAATCGCACACATTATTTTTTGTTGCTCCAACCCTGTTAGCCGTCTCCAGGAATTAACTTATTGTTGTCCAACTATTTACTAATTAGAAGAATGATTGCGATATACAAAGCGCCCAAAATCTTATCTAATCAAGCTTTTTTGCCCAGACGCTACGCCTAGCTTGCTTCAACCTGGTAGTACACAATCGTAAATCTCAAATCCAAAATGTTATAAGGATGTTGTCGTATTTTGCAAACGATCTAATATTGGTAATTATTCGGTGTGTCCCTTGTCTTTTGGCTAGTATTGCATGACTTCTGATTCCACATTACCCAATCTAAAGTCAAATTCTGCACCTCCTAATGCAGAACCAAACTCTATTCATTCCCAGGTAGATAAAAGTGCTACTGTTTCCGATTTAGAATCGGATTCTATCCTCCCGGATGCTGAGTTAAATTCTGTACTGCTGTATTTAAAATCAAATGCTGAGCTTGCCCAAGTAGAGTCAACTCCTGGGAAGCCGGATGTAGAGTTAAATTCCGCAAATTCTATCTTGACTGATTTAAATAGCGGTGACTCGCCATTAATTGGACAGCGGGTAAATCAGAATATTCAAGTCCAGCTGAAAAGTGAAGGGGGACGGCTGTTATTAATTTTACCACCGGAATCTCAAGTACCTGCATCTGAAGTTAGTTGGTCTGATATTTGGCAGCAAACCAGACAACGCCTGAACGCTGGCGATCGCTTCCGCATATCTAACACCCCCGTGCATCTAATGGCACAAGACCGCCTAGTAGATGCCAGACAACTACAAGAACTCGCCGAAGCTTTAAGTGATGTTCAACTACGATTAGTATCAGTTTCGACTAGTCGTCGGCAAACTGCGATCGCTGCTGTCACCTCTGGTTACTCAGTAGAGCAACTACAACCCGTAACTTCCCTGAATACAGAACCAAAAGCTACAGCCATACCCCAGGCAGATGCCCTTTATTTGGAAATGACTGTACGCTCTGGAGTAGAAATACGTCATCCTGGTACAGTAATTATCTTAGGAGATGTCAATCCAGGTGGTATTGTAGTTGCAGATGGAGATATTATCATCTGGGGTCGTCTACGTGGAATCGCTCATGCTGGTGCCGGAGGTAATCTTTCGTGTCTGATTATGGCCTTGCAAATGGAACCAACCCAATTGCGGATCGCAGATGCTGTGGCTAGGGCACCAGAAAAATCGCCGATGCAGTTATCTCCAGAGGTGGCACATATTACGCCCCAAGGAATTCGCATCGCTAGGGCTACTGATTTTTCCAGAAACCAATCGATCAAGACCGATAAGCAACCCTGAATATTTACTTAAAAGATTTAAGGATATCAGGATAAAACATAGCGATTTTCATGTAGATAGAATACACTACTTTAATCCATAGCCCTTTTCCTGTGGCAAAGTGTATTGTACATAACCGAAAAACGCTATAAAAAAGCACTCATAGCTGATTCTCGCCTTAGAGATTCAGACATTTCTTCATACTTGATACGATACTTCATACTTTATACTGCATTTACAGTTTTATATTTCCTGAACCCTCATTGACCGCATTTCTATCATGACTCGCATTATTGTGATTACCTCCGGTAAAGGAGGAGTGGGTAAAACCACCGTTTCAGCAAATCTGGGCATGGCTTTAGCCAAAATGGGCCGTCAAGTTGCCTTGGTTGATGCGGATTTTGGTCTGAGAAATTTAGATTTGCTGCTAGGGCTGGAAAACCGCATCGTCTATACTGCGGTGGAAGTCCTAGCAAGAGAGTGTCGTTTAGAACAAGCCTTAGTTAAAGATAAGCGGCAACCCAATCTCGTACTTTTGCCAGCAGCCCAAAATCGTTCTAAAGATGCAGTCACACCAGAACAGATGAAGTTATTGGTGAATGCATTAGCACAAAAGTATCAATATGTAATTATTGATAGCCCCGCCGGCATTGAAAATGGATTTAAAAATGCGATCGGCCCAGCAAAAGAAGCGCTAGTTGTCAGTACGCCAGAAATTTCCTCAGTTCGTGATGCAGACCGAGTAGTTGGATTACTGGAAGCACAAGGGGTTAAGCGTGTTCATTTAATAATTAACCGCATTAGACCCGCAATGGTGCAAGCAAATGATATGATGTCAGTGCAAGATGTTCAGGAACTTCTCGCCATCCCCTTGATCGGGGTAATCCCTGACGACGAGCGTGTTATTGTATCTACCAATCGCGGCGAACCTTTGGTATTAGGGGAAACTCACTCTCTAGCTGGCACAGCCTTTGAGAACATTGCTCGGAGATTGGAAGGGGAAAACGTCGAATTTCTTGATATCGACTCCTCCCAAGATAACTTCTTCGTGCGTCTGAGAAAGTTGTTCTCAACAAAGATTGTTTAACTTAATTTCCCAGTCTCGGCCCTAGACCTATTCGTAATGATTGAACTTCTAGAAAAACTTTTTTCTCGTGGCCCTGATAGCAGTCGAACTCAAGTGAAACGTCGCCTGCAATTGGTGATTGCTCACGATCGCGCTGATATCGACCCCCAAACGTTGGAAAAAATGCGGCAAGAAATCCTAGATGTCGTCTGTCGCTATGTCGAAGTTGAGACAGAAGGCTTAGAGTTTTCTTTAGAAAGCAACCAACGAACCACAGCTTTAATTGCAAATTTGCCCATCCGTCGGGTCAAAGGCGGCATACCTGAATGGGAAAGAGGTGATAAGTAGCCGTAATTTTAATCTTAGTATTTGTAAAATTAAAATCGTGTTATAGTTTGGTGCAAATAAAGTGTGTTCCCTCTTAGGGTTGCCGTAGGCATCGCCTTAGTTTTAAGCATTACGAATTGCTTTAACTAGCTCGTATTTGTTAATTTTGCTACGAGCTTTAATATTCAACGCTTTCCCTGGTTAAATATAGCAGGCAACAGCCAACAGGCAAACAAAGCTCTTTATATCAGGGTTTTACGATCCCGTTATTTCCTAAACTATGCTTCGACTGCTATCAAAAACCATGCCCTTCGAGGGCATGGTTTTTCCACATTCCAAAATGGGCATAGATTTACTACCCAGATATCAAGACTATTTTAATTCAGAATTCAGAATTCTGCCCTGCTAATAAATACATGTTAACACTTTATCTGCTGCTACCCGAAATGCTGTTGCTGCTTTAGCACTCATATCTCGCGGCGCACAGATGCGATTTCTCACATAGGCAAGAGTAATGGCTCCAACAGCAGCTGAGGTTGGATCGACAGTTTCCTTTCCACCAACTCTACCCCAAGGTAATGGGACATTATCTCCATTAATTAGATAGTCTGCCAGCAATCTGAGATGAAAATCAACTGCTTCGGCGATCGCCGAAATATCACCATTTGCTGCTAAAGCTTGCACTCCAGAGTTTTTCAGAATATCTTTGATTGCAACTTCGCGGTTATCGCTCAGTCGTTCAGCTGCTTCTGCCCGATATTGGATTTCCTGGCTAGCTGCTGCGTCCAGTGGTAATGGGTTTCCTACCGGTGATGCACCCCATCTACGGCGCAGAAGTAAATTATTTGTAGTGTCATCAGACTTCACCCTCTGATATGCAGGACGCTGATTGAGTGCCTCAAACCAAGCATTGATCCGGGGGAAGCGGGGATTTCCTTTAATGTGATAGTCCCGGTATACAGGCAAGTTAGCCGCTAATCTATCTAGATGAGGGCTATACATAATATCTACCAAGCTAAAACTTGAAACAAAGTAGGGGCCAGGATATTTACCCAAAGCTTGCTCAAGCTCATCTAATTTAGCTTCAAATGCTGCCTGGAAACTTGCTAACTCATCAGCATCTGTAGGCGTTTGTCTTAAGAATTTAAAGGCAATCTCTCTAAATCCATTGGTTTGGGCATCTTCAACCCACTGTCTGGCGATGGCGTTTTCCTGTGGATCTTCAGGAAGTAGGGGGGGAGTGCTAAATCGTTCTTCTAAAGCCAGGAGAATATCTTTAGATTCGTATACTAATTTACCCTCAATTTTTGCACCAGGGACAAGGGCTGTGGGAACCAGGTCTACATACCACTGGGGCTTATTACTTAAATCGATGAATTCCGTCGCAAATGGAATTTCTTTTTCTTCGAGTGCAAACCAAACTCGCTCGCAAAAAGGACACCAAGAATTAGTATCTCGATAAAGCAGAACTGGCGGTTCTGTATTTGGGGAAAGTTTATCTAAACCGATGGGGATTGGTGCAGTAGAAGGAGATTGTCCTGGTCTTTTCACCCTACGAGCAGAAGTATTTTTTCTAGCAGTCTCTAACAGGTCTTCCCAGCTGGATATCGTATTTTGAATAGACATATTTTTTATCTCGCTTTATTAGCAACGCCAGAAAACACAAATAACTGTTGTTCTTTGGGTACAGTCAAATTTTCACCAAGGTAACGGTGAATACCTACACCCATATTTCCTGTAGCAGTGAGTTTGAAGTTCAATTCCTCAAATCCTGACGCAGCAAAAGTTTTTCGCACATTGTCAGAGTAGGGAATACCATTAGAATGCCCGCGAGTCCAGATAACAAAAGCACCTTGTTTGCTCAAAAAACTCAAGTTATCCAATAAGCGATTCAGTTCGCTTTCCTCAGGCAGATTACCAAAGACACCACACACAAGCACAATATCTGCTGGAACTGCTCCTACATAGTTAGCAGCGATAGTTGCATCACCATTGATAAACTCAATTTGTTTGCCTAAACCCAAAGACTCTATAGTTGCTCGTCCACGCTCAACTAGATTTGGATTTATTTCTACAAGTCGTGCGTAAACATCCTGCTTACGAGGGTGATTTTTTAAAGTTCCTAGTAAATCTCGTCCATCACCCGCGCAAACACTCACTATATGAATAGGGCCATCAGGGGATGCATTCAAACTATAACCAATATATTCCTGCACGATTTCTAAACGCTGTTGCAATACTGGCTCAGTGTTATAGAGGTCGTGCCATTCAAACCAGTCTCTTGGCATAAGGGGCGATTCCCATTTCATGCAAATTACCGTAAAATAAAACTACGATAAATCGATAGATAATTAGTAGTTAATGAATGAACGCAGGCTACCATAGAACTCGATCTAAAATCAAGCCTTGTTAAAGTAGGTGAAGTTTAAGCATCAGATGGCGTTGGTAGATCGAGGATCGCGATCGCACTACCTTACCGACTAGATCCAATCAGCTTCACGCAAGTCCCAGAGCCTTTGGCCATCGCCGTGTCGATCGAGATAAAATGTTTGACCAATGTGTGTGTGCGCGATAATCGTGTTTAGATGAACCTAAAACTGCACACAGCCAGGAGGATAACAACATGAAAATCTCACCAGTTGTGGATAAAGAGCTTTCGCAGATTCCCATCATTGATATTAGCGCCTTGGTTTCTGGAACAGATGAACGCCACACAGTCGCTTCTCAAATTAAACAAGCATGTTGCGAGTGTGGGTTTTTCTACATTGTTGGACACGGTGTAGACGAGGATTTACAACAACGCTTAGAACTACTGAGCCGACAATTTTTCGCCCAGGATTTAGAAACTAAATTGAAAATCCGCATGGCTTTGGGTGGTAAAGCGTGGCGCGGATATTTCCCGGTGGGAGCCGAACTAACATCTGG
Source organism: Nostoc sp. DedQUE12a (assembly GCA_034530795.1). Classification (GTDB taxonomy): domain Bacteria; phylum Cyanobacteriota; class Cyanobacteriia; order Cyanobacteriales; family Nostocaceae; genus Nostoc. Next base: position 26,947 of record JAVRCH010000173.1, on the reverse strand, counting down.
TAAACCCGACCACAAGGAAGGTATTTACTTTGGTGCCCAACTGGGAGAAGAACATCCACTAGTGCAAGATGGTACTCCTATGCATGGTTGTAATCTCTTCCCAGCTAATATTCCACTCTTCCGTGAGACAGTACTTGAATATATGGAGGCAATGACACAGCTTGGACATACACTTATGGCTGGTATTGCTCTAAGCTTGGGACTGGAAGAATCTTATTTTGCTGACCGTTACACAGCAGACCCACTAATATTATTCAGAATTTTTAACTACCCTGCCTATTCATCGCCATCAGATTCTGAAGATAAATGGGGAGTTGGCGAACATACTGACTACGGTATCCTAACTATTCTCAAACAGGATCATTCAGGTGGATTGCAGGTGAAATCAAAATCAGGTTGGGTTGTTGCATCTCCTATTCCTAATTCCTTTGTGTGCAATATTGGCGATATGCTAGAGCGAATGACGGGAGGTTTGTATCGTTCTACGCCTCATCGTGTTCAGAATTTGTCAAGCCGCCATCGCCTTTCCTTCCCCTTCTTCTTCGATCCAAATTTCAATGCTGAGGTAAAGCTAATTGAATTAGACGGGTTATTGATAAATGACAACAAAAAAGAACGCTGGGATGGCGCTAGCGTTCATGATTTTCAAGGAACTTACGGTGATTATGTCTTGAATAAGGTATCTAAGGTTTTTCCAGAGTTGCAACGGACGGTTTTATAGCCGTAGTCACATAGGTTAGGACGTAATGACAAGCGTGAATGCTAGGAATAGCAATAGTTTTACCTCCTGCCTTCTGCCTTCTGCTATATCTAACAAAGTAATCGAGTCGGTTAATTTTAAGTAGCTTTAAAGCTAAATAAAAAAATTCCCGTTGCCATCACAACTGACAACGGGAGTTGAGCAAATTTTCTATCAACTATCGATAAGCAACTTGTGGGCCTGCCCAAATTTCTGTAACCTGTTTCCCGAAAGTAATAGGTTGGTCGTCGTCTGTTGTAGTGACAGTCTTGCCATCATTAGCAACTTTGACCAAAGGCCAGTTTTCCTCGCCTAGTTCGCCTGCACGAAATAGGACATGATCGGGTTGGCTTTTACTCCAACCTAACAAGACTGCAATCTTTTCATCGTCTTGTTCCTCATTAGCGGGAGCAACAGTGTTAGCGTGATTTTTTTGCCGATCCCAAATCACGGCGCTATCTGTAGAATCACCTGTGTTGAATACGCCTTCAAATTTGCGTGCTAAAAAGCGATCGCCTTTTTCCGACCAACTAACAGGAACTAACACCCCAATCTGACCGCTGGTATCAGTTTCTTCTGCTGACACGGCCTTGAAAGCTTTGGCTTTTAATAGGGGATCGCTAACAGGAGTAGTTGAAGCCATCACCCACAATTTCTTAGTTTGCATATCTTGTACAAACAGAACGCTAGTGACACGGCTGTTGTACATTTCGGGTTTTACTTCTAGTTGCACTCGGCTATAAACAGCATATTTACCATCTGGAGAAAGCACTGGTACGCTACGATAGTGGCGCACTCCAGAACCACCGTTAGAACTAATAGCCTCTTGAGTAGTTGTAATCCATTTCCAAGGAATAGGATGAGGACTGCCGATGGGATCTATTTGTTCTGCTTGGGACTCATCTACTGGTTCAGTATTAGGTATTTCCGTTGTTATGGTTGGTTGTGGATCTCTTAGAATTGGTGCTACTTGAGTCGCTACCAACGATTCAGTAAAAGGTTTTTCTCTAGAAAAATAAATTTTATCTTCTTTCAAAGATTTGATATTAGCAGCTTTGAGTTTTTGCACTAATTTAATTTGACCAACAGGAACATCTGTTAATGGTGCAAGTTCAACTTCTGCCAGAGGATCGGGAACATTTAAATCGCTGCTAGAAAGAGAACTATCTACTTGTGCAAAAGACTCAATTTTATACTTTTGATCCTCTGGTAATACTTGTGGTTCCCGAATAGCGCTGCTTTGTGTTGGCACAGAATCAAGTTCTTCTGCTGATGAGTTGACTCGATCTACTGTTAATGTCTCAGCTATCTCAGGTTCCCCAACTAAAGCTATTTCCTTTGATACAGGCTCAGATTCAGTAAGTGAGGTTGATTTAACTACTTCGGATTTTACTGAAGCCGAGTGACCGGATGCCCCTAACAAGGGTGCGATCAATATCACAACGACAACGTAATTGAGAAATGGTTGGGCGCGAAACCATCCTGACAGCAAAAGGGGTTTAAGCATTTGTAGACTCTCTAGAGGGGCGGTTGCTTATGTGAGGAGCAATACCTATGCAGCAATGGAGCAGGCGATAATTATATGTATAACAAGAAACTAAAAGCTTTGACTAAATAATTTCTTCATTTGCAGAAAACGATAAAAAAGTATCATTAGGTACACCTTTTGTTTTTGCATTACTGAATATTTTTTTCCGAAAATATGCGAGTATAGTAACTGTGCTGATAACTCAGTAGTTACTACAAATATCTAGTTATGGTGTAGACAGAATTAATCACACCAAAACCACCTGTGTTTAAGGGGTATTTAGCTTAAATTTCGAGCTAATTTATATAGCCAAGTTATATAGGCTAAAGTGCACTGTTGAAGTTCATGATAGCAATCGCTAGCAACCATCAACTCAAGCAGTTTACAGAGTATATTCAGTGCAAACCCCGGTAATGGTAAACGTGAGGCGTTACGTGAAAAGCTGGGAAAGCAGACACATAATACATCATACTCATAAAATATTGCTGCCAGCAACCCTAAGTTATAAATTGCAATCTCAAGTATAGAAATACTTGGGATACAATGCTTTTGGAAAAAGCAAGGAAGTTATCAGCCAAACAGCAATATCTACTTGGAAGATACTCTAGCGACTCCAAAGCACGCAGACCTTTGAGCTAACTAGAGGGAGATGCAGTTGATATGAACTTTTATTGTTGCTAACTTAATGTAGTTAAGTTAATCAAGCAGTATATAGTTTCAACAAATACGATAACATCTTACCACCAAAGACCCAAATTATAAATATCTAACATAAAAGTTGTCAGTTCTCAGGGGCACACTTACCATTAACTAGTGATTAGTGACTAATGATTAATGGCGAATGAAAATTGTATTTTTTGGTACTCCCCAGTTTGCTGTCCCAACTTTAGAAAAGTTATTAAATAATTCCAAATTTGAGGTCTTGGCAGTTGTTACCCAACCAGATAAACGTCGAGAGCGTGGAAATAAACTGACTCCTTCACCTGTAAAAGCGATCGCCACTGCTCATAATTTACCAGTATGGCAACCAGAGCGGGTAAAGAAAGACACTGAAACATTGAATCAACTCAAACAATCAGATGCAGATGTGTTTGTTGTTGTCGCCTATGGTCAGATTTTGTCCTCAAAAATCCTCAATATGCCAAAATTGGGCTGCATTAATGTGCATGGCTCGATTTTACCGAAATATCGAGGTGCAGCGCCGATTCAATGGTGTTTGTATAATGGTGAAACGGAAACTGGGATCACCACCATGTTAATGGATACAGGCATGGATACTGGTGCAATGCTGCAAATAGCTACTACACCCATTGAATTACTGGATAATGCTCAAGATTTAGCTCAAAGGTTGGCTGCAATTGGTGGAGATTTGTTGGTGGAAACTTTGTTGAAGTTGGAAAGTAAAGAAATTCAACCAATACCCCAAAATAATTTAGAAGCTACTTATGCACCTTTGATTCAAAAACAAGATTATGGTTTAGATTGGTCAAAAAACGCTATCCAATTACACAATCAAATTAGAGGCTTTTACCCCAACTGCACAGCTACCTTTCGTGACAACCCGGTAAAAATCACCGCTTCTGTTCCCCTTGCTACAAAAGGCGATCGCCAGCTACCACCAGAGTTCCAAGAACTAATACATAAATTACCTGATTTGTCAAATATATCAGATAGGCCAGGAGTTGTAGTAAGTATTGCTAAAGGAATTGGGGCAATTGTCCAAACTGGGGAAGGTTTGTTGCTGTTGCGAGAGGTTCAGCTAGCTGGTAAACGTCCCCAGTCCGGATGGGACTTTGTTAATGGTAGTCGGTTAACTGTGGGGGAAGTGTTTGGTATAGGGAGTTGAGGGAGACAAGGGAGATGAGGGAGACAAGGGAGGCAAGGAGAATAATTTTTCACTCCTAACTGTGAACTCCTCACTCCTAACTCCTAAGTTTTAACTTCTAAGTTTTCATAAAAGCGGCAAGATTCGCAAGGGCCATCTGGGCTGACTGCACAGCGAATGATTTCTGAATGGGCATTGTAGCGACAAGTTGCATCGCCAATTACCCAACGTCCTTCTACCAAACTTTTCTCAGATGGCCGTTTCGCAGACTGGACATAAATTGCAATATTATGCAAACGGTAGCGTCCTGCCTTAAGTTGATATCGATGACGGCGTTCTAAAACCGCGTAGGTTTTACCTTCAAAATCCAGATAGTTTCCAGGTTGGGGTGTCCAATCAAGTTGCACTCTACCGAGGGACTCACGCGGATGCGTGAGAATCACCTCAGTTTGTAAAGAGTCTGGCTCCATAAGCTTATGTGATTTGATTTACATTATAAGGATGTTATCGCAATAACTTTCTTTAGCTTACCGAATTTAGATTACAATTAATAATTCACGATTAGCAGGCAATAGGGAACAGGCAACAGGCAACAGTCTTGAAAATCTGTTGGTGTCTTGATTTTACAAACAGTTTATGTCCTAAAGTATGCTTCAATCGTTATATTTGCAAGAAGTAGGGATGTACAGATGTACATCCCTAAAAGCTACGGCAACCAAAATTCAGGCAGGATAGATTTGGTAAAATCACGTACTGTTTGGTTGAGCGATCGCGCCACTTCTATATGCGCTTCATCCGCTTCCACAGGTAAAATCTTAGATGGCTGACCTTCTCCTAAATAAGACACCACCAAATTCGCCGCCTCTAAACCAGTAACGTAAGCCTTTTCTTGAGACCAGGAACCATGACGGTTAATAATCCAATCTCCACTCATAAACACATTCTCAAAACTGGTTTTAGCTTGCAACATATGACGGTAGCTACCAGGTGCAAAGTGAGTCACCGCTTGAGGTAGGCGAATTACACTGCTATCAATTAGCTTTGCTTGGCGAAATTCTGGTATGCAAGTTGCTAAATAACGCTGAACTATTGGTAAAATCTCTTCATCGCTCAAACTCAGAAATTGATTTGCGTGATAAAAATCGGCTTCAATTACTGTTCCTGGTTCATTGCGATATTCATCATGTAAGGCATTGAGATCGAAAAATGTCCAACCTGTAGTTGCGTCGAATCCAAAGCAAGCATTGGAAGGACGAGGAATATTAATTTTGCGATCGAACCATAACCGAGTTGCTAAAACATCAATTGCTCCTAAATTGCTCAAATTCCGAAATTCTTCACGACTTTGTAAACTCGGACTAGTTGAAACAATTTTCTTCATACCTGTAATTCCGACTGCAAAAATCACAGCATCGGCATCAAAAACTTCATCACCACAAACCACACCTTTTGCTCGATGATTATTATCAACAATTAAGTCTGTTACACGCCGCTTGGGTAATACTCGCACACCAGCTTTTTCAATACGTTCCACCCAAGGACGAAATATTTTTTCTCCTACAGTTCCCCGACACCAAACCACATCAAAATCCGGTTGATGAGCCAATATAAAATAGTAAAGCATTCCTAAAGTTGCAGCAGCGGAACATTGTTCGCCAGGTGCAAATAGACCCACTAATAACATTGGTTCAAAAGCGTCGCGGTAAAGTCTTGCAGAAACATTAAAATCTTTGAATAGTTCGCGGGCAGTGAGAAAATCATAACGCCGCCAAGCTGCATCAGAATTATCAAAATCAACAACAGCATAAAGTAAAGGTAAGGCGCTGAGGCGGTCAATTAGTGGCAGCCGTTTAAACTGAGTGTAGAGAAAAGTCCCCAGAGGTGCGGGAAGTCGTGGTAAGTCTTGAAAAATTGGTGATTCAACTTCCAACCCGGCAGGCGAATATTGGGAAGAACGAGTCCAACTAGTAAAAGGATTAATTCCTAACTCATTAATGAGTGAGAAAATATTTCTGTAAGGATACCAAAAGCCATGAATTCCAGCTTCTACAGATTTTCCTGCGGGTGTTTGCCAACCTGCCACCAGTCCGCCGGGATAAGAACCGGCTTCTAGAAGTGTCACATCATAGCCTTGTTTTGCCAAATGGTAAGTTGCTCCTAAACCTGCCCAACCTGCACCAACAACTACCACTCGTTTTTGTTGTGACCCTTCCACCATCGTAGCCTCCGATTCTTCCGATCCAAGAACTTATGATAGCGTAGCTTCTCCGTAGGACTACACAATCAAAAATATCAAATCTAAAATTTTATTAGAGGAAGCAGTTGAGTAAAAACTCCTTGCGGTTAATGCTGAGCTAAGAGTATAACAGAAAACAGATTTAATTATTTATGGGGATTAATCCTAATGGCTCAATTAGCAAATCTAAAATTCAGTCTAGATGACTATGAATTACGAGATGGAATTTATTTTCCTAGCGACTACAAAGATTTGAACAGTACTCAACACAAAAAAACTTGGGATAAAATCGGTAAAACATACTATAATTCCCAAAAAATTGAAGCAGTTGCAGATGAATCGCCCATCAAACAAGATTACACTCTGCTAACTGGTACGCCTGGGGGTACTTGGAATAAATTTCCATTGAATAAATCTGTTGATTCAGTTCTGGAGATTGGTTGCGGTTATGGTCGCGCACCTTTACATCTCTCTAAAGCTAAAAATTTGAGATGTGAAAAATATTATGGTATTGATATTTCTGAAACTTTATTGCGACGATTAATCAAAGTTAAACAAGAGTACAATTTTTTCCCAGAAGCTGAGTTTAATATAATTTGTAATTCTGCTGAAACATTACCTTTAGCAGAGAATTCTATAGATTTGGTAATTTCTAATTGTGTATTTATGCATATTCCAGATGCACAATTAAGAAATTTATTAGCAGATATATCTCGCGTACTCAAACCTGGTGGAGTTTTTGTTTTTAATCATTCATTCCACAATAAGTCTTGTCCTTCTCATATCATCCATAATTTTGTGAGAAAGTTGAATCCATTTGTGAGAAATCCAGTTTATCTGAAGCAATATTCAGCTGGTGAAATAGAGGAAATGTTGGCAACTGCTGGGATGAAAACAAAATGTTCAGAGTATATTGTTGAACCAACAGAAGAATATGCAATCTTGCCAGAAACGATTAAAGGAATTCGGGTACCGTTTGCTAAAGCTATCAATCAAAGTCTCAGACCGCCAGCTAGTTTAAAAGCAACTTTGGCTTATGGTTTTAGCGCCTACAGTACTAAACTTGACTAATTCAGAAACTAGCAACACATCCTTGGGTAAAGACGCGATGAATCCCGTCTCTACAAAATGGTCTATTTGTCGCATTCTTTTTTCAAATTGGTCTGATTTGTGAAAATTAGCGATCCCCGATTTCTTACTAGAAGTCGGGGATCTAACTTTTGATGGATAATTTAGGACTGCCTAGCCACAATAATTAGTCAACAAAGTCTAAAGCGGTAGATACGTTTGTAGTATCTTGCACGACAGCAATTAGATCGCCATTTCTATAGATGAGGGTATCTAAAGCTGCGCCACCAGTGAAATTCGAGTTTTTTTGGAGAGTGTAGCTATTAATACTACCACCAACTCTAATCTTATCGCCTTCCAACCGTTTGAAGTCTGTGATGATGGCATATCCGCTGCCTAAATAGTCAATGTTGGTAAAAGAACCGTTGTAACCAAGGCTGAATTTATCCGCCCCAGTACCGCCAGTATACCTGTCGATTTCGCCACTACTGCCACCGTAGCCACTGAGGAAATCATCATTTGCCCCACCAATTAGTGTGTCATTTCCCAGTCCGCCGTAGAGGAGATCGTTACCATTGCCACCACTTAGGTAGTCATTACCCGCGGGGGTGCCGCTACCATTGGTGATTTCATCACCAAAGAGTATATCACCACCATTCCCACCATAAAGTGAGTCATTACCAGCCCCACCGATGAGGTTGTCAATTCCATCATCACCAAAGATAGAATCGTTCCCGCCCTCGCCCTTGATGTAATCGTCTCCTCCGAAACCATTTAAATAGTTGGAGTAATCATTTCCTGTAATCTTATTGTTGAGGTTGTTGCCGCCACCATAGTAAGCAGTATTCGCATACAGTAATGTCAAATTTTCTAGGTTAGCCCCTAGAGTGTAATTAGTATAAGATAAAACTGTATCAGTGCCCTGGTTACTAGATTCAGTAATGGTGTCAGCTGTATCTCCTGTCGATGCAGAAATAAGGTACCTATCATTACCTGTGCCTCCAAGCAAAATATCAGTACCTGCTCCACCCCATATAAAATCATCCCCGGCTTCACCGAAAATAACATCATTGCCAGCGTCTCCGTAGAGAACATCTTTGCCTCCGCGACCCAGGATAGTGTCCTTACCGTTGCCACCGTTAACTAAGTCATCTCCCTCTCCAGCATCGATGATGTCGTCTCCGCCTTTGCCATTAATAACATCGTTGCCTCCATAACCAAAAATCGAGATGTCAGCAGATTCAGTACCGTTGAGGGTGTCCTTACCAGAAGTGCCGTAGATAGCCATAAATTAATGTCTTCTTAGAATTTTTCTTAGGACTGATGTAAGTTTCATATTTTTTTAGTTGTCCAGATCGAAGGCAAAGGCTCCACTCTAAACCCTATAAAAGAACATATATTTTAGTCCTGACATATTCTCCAGTATGAATATTCTCTGTTTCGGATTTCTTCGATTTCCTTCATTTTTTGTCATATAATTTACCAACTTATACCAACTTTTTAAAACCAAAGTTGGTAAATTAGGGATTAGTTGAGCTAATTTTTCCTTACGCAACTATGCCTTTCGATTTATCGCCGCTTTGGATATCACTCAAAACTTCATTACTTGCCACATTTATTACTTTCTTTTTGGGCATTGCTGCTGCCTACTGGATGCTGGGATATCGTGGCAAAGGGAAATCGTTAATTGAAGGTATTTTTATTGCTCCTCTAATTTTACCGCCGACAGTTGTTGGTTTTTTGTTGCTGCTGTTTTTTGGTAAAAATGGCCCCGTAGGGAAATTGATGCAGACTTTTGACTTCACCATTGTCTTTACTTGGTATGGTGCAGCGATCGCCGCTACAGTTGTTTCTTTCCCCTTAATGTATAAAACTGCACTGGGAGCCTTTGAACAAATAGACGGCAATCTGCTGCGAGTAGCCAGAACCCTTGGTGCAACAGAAAGGACAATCTTTTGGCGTATTAGTTTACCCCTAGCACTACCTGGTATTTTAGCTGCCACAACCCTCGCCTTTGCCCGTGCGTTGGGAGAATTCGGGGCAACATTAATGCTGGCTGGTAACATTCCCGGACAGACGCAGACAATTCCAATGGCAATTTATTTTGCTGTGGAAGCGGGAGCGATGGACGAAGCGTGGTTTTGGGCGATCGCAATTATGGTGATTTCTCTATCTGGAATTATTGGGGTTAATTTGTGGCAGGAAGTGAGGGAGAAGAGGAGGGCAGGGGGAGCAGGGGAAGCACGGGAAACAGGGGGAGAAATTTTTTATCGGCTGGACTCTAATTTTGAGTTGCGTGGATTGTTTGTTGACATTGAAAAAATACTTCCTAGTTTTCATTTAAAAGTGGCTTTCATCAGTAATGAGCAGCCTTTGGGGTTATTGGGGGGTTCAGGTGCAGGTAAGAGCATGATTTTGCGTTGCCTTGCGGGGATAGAAACGCCAACAAGAGGGCGGATAGTTTTAAATGGCAGAGTGTTGTTTGACTCGGAAAAAGGAATTAACGTACCTAGCCGCGATCGCCGCATTGGTTTTTTGGTGCAGAATTATGCTCTGTTTCCGCACATGAGTGTGGCGCAAAACATCGCTTTTGGCTTGCCTAAAGGATTGTCGGCGGGAAGTATTAGAGTACAGGTAGAAGAACTATTATTAAATATGCAGTTACAGGGATTAGGCGATCGTTATCCACACCAACTTTCAGGAGGACAACAACAGCGGGTAGCCTTGGCAAGAGCATTGGCAAGTCAACCAGAAGCATTGCTTTTAGATGAACCTTTTTCTGCACTCGATACCCATTTGCGTAGTCAATTAGAGCAGCAAATGACAGAAACTCTGGCTGATTACCAAGGCGTGACTTTATTTGTCACTCATAATATGGAAGAAGCTTATCGACTTTGCCCGAATCTATTAGTACTAGAGCATGGTCGAGCCGTTCATCATGGTAGTAAATACGATATTTTCGAGCGTCCTATGACTGTGGGTGTTGCCCAAATCACTGGGTGCAAAAACTTTTCGCGGATTATTCTTCGATCGCCGCAACAAGTGGAAGCAACTGATTGGGGTTGTACTCTCCAAGTCGTAGAAGCAACGAATAGCGAATTGTCTTACATCGGCATTCGTGCCCATCAAATTCTGTTTACCAGCGACTCATCCCGTGAAAACACCTTTCCCTGTTGGATAGCACGGACGAGCGAAACGCCGCACCGAATGACATTATTTATCAAACTAAATTCTGCTGCTGATAATTCTCAAGATTACCATTTGCAAGCTGAAGTTTTTAAAGAAAAATGGGTGACAATGAAAGATCAACCTTTTCCTTGGTATGTGCGTTTAGATCCTTTGCGTTTAATTTTGATGGAATAGAACGCACAGATGTATGAGATACAGCGAAGTTACAAAAATTTCTCCAATCCTTATGAGGGCACAGATGGGGATCTGACCACCGCTAACCCATCAAAATAAATGCGACAGACCACTACAGTATTAATTACCTGAAAATTGCTGTAATAATGGAAAACTTGACGGCAGTGATAGATTAGTTATCTGACCATACATAGGATGATTATGGCAATCAATAGTTTCAAACCCGCCTATGCGGGTTTTGTTTGTGTAGCTGCTATCTACTGCAAAATTTGAGTTAGCAGACTTCCAATATATTACAGTTGATGAGTCTACCTGGAGTTTTTAATGTCTCGAACAGAAAAAGTAAGAAAGCTTGCTGGTTTTATTTGGAGTATTGCTGAACTTTTACGCGGTGATTATAAGCAAGCTGACTACGGTAAAGTCATATTACCGTTCACAGTGTTGCGCCGTTTAGACTGTGTTCTAGAGCCAACAAAAGCAGCAGTCATGGAATTTTACGAAACGAAAGTAAAGTCTATGAATCTGAAGAATCCAGAGCCGTTACTAAATCAGAAAGCTGGCGTACCTTTTCATAACATTAGCCAGTTTACCTTTCAAAAACTCAAGGGAGACGCAGATAATGTAGCTGCTAATCTCAGAAATTTTATTAATGGCTTTTCTGTTGCGGGGCGAGAAATTATCGAATATTTTAACTTTAATGACCAAATTAATCGTTTAGATGAAGCAAATCTACTATTTTTAATTGTCAAAAATTTTGCTGATATCGATCTTCATCCAGATGCAGTAGACAGCATGGAGATGGGCTATGTTTTTGAAGAATTGATTCGTAAATTTTCGGAATTATCTAATGAAACCGCAGGGGAACATTTTACACCCCGTGAAGTTATCCGGCTGATGGTCAATTTACTGTTTCTCAATGACAGAGTTATTCTAACTCAAGAAGGTATTGTGACAACTATCTACGACCCTGCGTGTGGAACAGGTGGGATGCTGTCGTTAGCAGAAGAGTACATTAAAGAACTTAACCAAAACTCTAAACCTGTAGTTTTTGGTCAAGAAATTAACCCAGAATCCTACGCAATTTGTAAATCTGATATGTTGATTAAAGGTCAAAATATCAGCAATATTAAGTTTGGCAATACTTTCACTACTGACGGGTTGGCACACGAAACGTTTGACTATATGTTATCTAATCCGCCTTTTGGTGTGGAATGGAAGAAGGTACAAACCTACGTCAAAAACGAGTATGAAAAGAAAGGATTTGATGGCAGATTTGGAGCAGGTTTACCCCGAATTTCAGATGGTTCTTTCCTGTTTCTGCAACACATGATTTCTAAGATGAAGCGGGATAATGGCGGTTCTAGAATTGCTATTGTATTTAACGGTTCACCGCTTTTTTCTGGAAGTGCTGGCAGTGGCGAAAGCGATATTCGCAAATGGATTATTGAAAACGATATGTTAGAAGCTATTACTGCACTGCCTGACCAATTATTTTATAACACTGGAATTTATACATATATTTGGATTGTCACTAATTCTAAAGCCCCAGAACGGAAAGGCAAAATACAGCTAATCAATGCTATTCACTATTACAGAAAAATGAGCCGCAGCTTGGGTAATAAGCGTAATGAGATTGGCAATGGTGAAGATGGGAAGCCCAATCAAATTGAGGAAATAACTCGTATTTATGGCGAGTTTAAACACAATGCTGAACACAAACTTGAGGTGGATGGCAAAGAACAGGATGTCATTGTTAGTAAGATTTTTGATAACGAAGACTTTGGCTATTGGCGGATTACGGTAGAACGTCCACTAAGGCTAAATTTTCAGGTGAGCGATGAACGTATAACCAAGCTAGAAAATGAAACCACGTTTGTAAATTTAGCTGAATCTAAAAAACGGGGCGGGGTAGCTTTACGAGAGATTGAGGAAGGGAAGCAGTTACAGGAATCAATTAAAGAAGTATTGCGTACTTTGGGGGCGAATAGTATCTATAAAAATCGGGATGAGTTTGAAAGAGATTTGACGGATGCGCTCAAAGCGGCTGATGTAAAAGTTGCAGCACCAGTGAAAAAAGCGATTATGAATGCTTTAGCTGAACGGGACGAAACAGCTGATATTTGTACTGATAAAGATGGTAATCCTGAACCGGATACAGATTTGAGAGACTATGAGAATGTACCCTTGAAAGATGATATTAACGAGTATATGAAGCGGGAAGTTTTGCCCCATGTGCCTGATGCGTGGGTAGATGAGAGTAAGACAAGAATTGGGTATGAAATACCGTTTACGCGGCATTTTTATGAGTATGTGCCGCCGCGACCTTTGGAGGAGATTGAGCAGGAGATTAAGGATTTAGAAGAGGAGATTCGGGGTATGTTGGAGGAGGTGCTTAAATGACCTCACCTATCGAAAATTATGAACTTAAGTTTTTGGGTAAAATTCCTGAACACTGGGAAGTAGTTCGTGTCAGGCGAATTACTCAAGAACATAAGCAGGGCTATTACACTGAGCAAGCATATATTGATCAAGGCGTAAAGTTAGTCAGAATTACTGACATTGATGATTCTGCTAATATCTTCTTTGAACAGATGCCATTTGTTACTATCTCCTCAAAAGATGAACAAGCTTTCAAAGTTAAAGAGGGAGATTTTCTCTTTGCTCGTAGTGGAACAATTGGGCGGTTTGGTTTAGTGAGAAGTCCTGAACGTTCTGTTTTTGCCTCATACCTTATTCAGTTTAGATTTCAACACGTTAATTTAGAATTTCTTCGCTTCGTATTTAGCTCTCAATTTTTCAGAGAAGGACTCATTAGTACTCTACATGGTGGTGCTAACAAAAATGTTCATGCTGAAAATATTAAAGAGCAGTTCATAGCAGTTCCCCCAATTGATATGCAAGAAGCGATCGCCTCTTTCCTAGACCGCAAAACCGCAGCAATTGACACCCTCATCGCCAAAAAACAACGCCTCATCCAACTCCTCGAAGAAAAACGCACTGCCCTCATCAACCAAGCCGTGACTAAAGGGCTAAATCCAAATGTTCCAATGAAAGATTCTGGTATTCCCTGGATTGGTAAAATTCCTGAGCATTGGTTAAAAATGCCTATGAAACGAGTTTGTTCAAGTGTAAGAGATGGAACTCACAATCCTCCCCCAAGAGTAGAGATAGGAGAATATCGCCTACTTAGTGCAAGAAATATTCAAAACGGTAAATTTATCTTGAGAGATGATGATCGTTTGATGAGTGCTGATGCATTTCTAGAATTAGAAAGGTCTTACACAGTTCGCAAAGGTGATGTGGTAATAGCGGTAGTAGGAGCTACCACAGGCAAAAGTGCAGTTGTTGGGGATCTACAGAAAGTCAGTGTTCAAAGAAGCATTGCTATTCTCAGACCAATGCATACTATGATTAGTTCTAATTATTTAAATTTTTTAATTAATAGCTCAGCTCTTCAAAATGAAATTGCTTTAATATCTTCAAAATATGCAGCACAAGGTGGTATTTATCTAGACGATTTAGCAAACCTTACTTGTATATTGCCACCTTCCCTAAAAGAACAATCTAAAATACTAGATTTTTTAGGGAAGGCTTTTACCCCAATTATAAAAACAGAGAAAAAGCTATTTGAGCAGATTAATAAACTCCAGGAATATCGCCAATCTCTCATCACAGCAGCAGTCACAGGCAAAATCGATGTCAGGGAGGAGGTTGCTGCATGACTCTGTGTGCAGTTTGGATACGCCACACACCCGCAGGCGACCAAGAATTAGTCTTTGCAACCGATAGTTGTCTTTCTGCTGGCGAACGCTGGGAAGCAGGAGTAAAACTGTTTGAATTGCCCCGAAGAGATTGTTTCATCTGTTTTGCAGGCGAAACCAACCGCGCATACCCGATGATTCTCAATCTAATTCAAACAATTAACACTTCTCCCGCCCTGAAAAATCCCCAAACCGATTTATTAGACATCCTCAACCACACAAAATCCCTGTTCACCGACCTCGCTCAAGCCATTGACCTCAGTGAACTGAGTCGCCCAGACTACGACTATGCAAGAAGCGAAGCTCAATTTATATTTGGCGGTTGGCGCTGGCAAACCAGTGAATTTTATGTGTGGCGGCTATTCTACGATTTAAAAGAAGAAATATTTACAGCTCAACGTTGCTTCTTAGATGATTCTGAACCTGTCTGCTTCATCGGCGACCTTGAAAGGGACGATTTGATTTTAGAACTTTACGAAGAGGTCGGCATAAAGGACATCAAGCTAGATATGCAACCATTGAAACAGCTCATCAACAAAATTCGGGACACCTCACGCCCCTCATCTGGTATCAGAGGCGCACCACAAATCGGCAAAGTCTATCGCTCTGGAAATTGCAAAGTTTTTGGTGTTGTGTGGCAATCTAGTAATGGCAAACCCCACTATCAAGGTCGCCCCATTGTTGGCATTCAAAATTTAGTGCATCAGTATTTTGACCCCGACACCTGCGAACTCATAAACAATCTGCCTGATAAGAAACCAGACATAGCAAAATTTTTACATACCGATGAAATCAGTTTTATCAATGTTTGCTACAACGAAGCAGACAATTTAAAGTTAGACTTAAATGAATTCCAACGCGGCAAATTACACGAAATCCTCCGTCAGGTTGCTTATGAGCAATTCTTAACGGCTGTGAAAATGATTGAACAGACTGAGGCACAACCATGATTGCAACTGTTCAGACAACTGAAAAAGCTTTTGAAAATGCAATTATTCACGCTTTAGTGAGTAATGGTGGCTATGAAGAAGGCAATGCTAAAAGCTTTAGTCAAGAATTAGCACTTGATAAAGTCATCCTGCTGCGATTTATTCAGACTTCGCAGCCAGAAGCATGGCAAAACCTGACAGACATTCATGGTGCTGAAGTTGAACCTAAGTTCATCCAACGGCTGTGCCAAGAATTGGAAAATCGCGGGATGTTAGACGTGCTGCGCTATGGCATCATTGACTACGGTGTACGCTTCAAACTGGCATTCTTCAAACCTGCTAGCAGTCTAAACCCCGATACTTTAGCACTTTACAAGCAAAACATCCTCACTGTGACTCGTCAGGTGCGCTACAGTCCAAACCATGAAAACTGCCTAGATTTACTGCTGAGTATTAATGGTTTACCAGTCGCCACAGTAGAACTGAAAAACCAGTTCACTGGACAAAATGTAGACAAAGCCAAGCGCCAGTATGTGCAAGACCGGGATAACCGAGATTTGTTATTTCAATTCAAGCGGCGTGCTTTGGTGCATTTTGCTGTAGACCCCGATGAAATCTGGATGACTACCCACATTAATGGCAGTAACACCCGTTTTCTGCCTTTTAACAAAGGCTACAACAAAGGTGCAGGCAACCCACCCAACCCAAAGGGTTACAAAACCGCTTACCTTTGGGAAGAAATCTGGGCGAAAGACAGTTGGCTAGACATTATAGGTCGTTTTTTGCACCTAGAGCAAGAAATTATTAAACTTGATGGCAAAACAGTCAAAAAAGAAAGCCTCATCTTTCCTCGGTTTCACCAATTAGATGTAGTCCGCAAACTGACCGCAGATGCAAGAGTTAAAGGGCCAGGACATGACTACCTAATTCAGCATTCTGCTGGTAGTGGCAAAAGTAATTCTATTGCCTGGTTAGCTTATCAACTTGCTAGCCTATACAATGACCAAGATGAGCGAGTTTTCGATTTAGTCATCGTCATCACTGATAGAAGAGTACTAGACCAGCAACTCCAAGACACGATTTACCAGTTTGAGCATAAGCAAGGGGTTGTGCAAAAAATTGATAAAAACTCTGCACAACTAGCTGAGGCGTTGGTTTCTGGCACTAACATCATCATTACTACCTTACAAAAATTTCCTTTTGTCTTAGATAAAATTCGGGAAATCTTAGAAAAAAATAAGATTGGCGAACTTCCTAAACGCAATTACGCCCTAATTGTGGACGAAGCCCACAGTTCTCAAAGTGGCGAAGCGTCCAAGAAAATGAAAGAAGTACTTTCTATCGACGATTTAAGTCTTTCAGCCAAGCAAGAAAGCCTGGTTGACGAAGAGGATGATATTGAAGATAACATCCGCAAATCTATGCGTGCCCGTGGTAAACAAGCAAATTTGAGCTTCTTTGCTTTCACAGCCACACCCAAGCCAAAAACCTTAGAAGACTTTGGTCAGATAAATGCCCAAGGTCAACCAGAACCTTTTCATCTATATTCCATGCGGCAAGCAATTGAAGAAGGTTTCATTATGGATGTGTTGCAAAATTACACAACCTATAGAACTTACTTCAAAATCAGTAAGGCGATCGCAGACGATCCTAACATTAGTAAAAAGAAAACGAGTCGAGCGATCGCTAAATTTTTATCACTCCATCCACACAACCTAGCTCAAAAAACCGAAGTTATTATCGAGCATTTTCGCCAATGTGTGATGCATAAAATTGGTGGTAAGGCTAAGGCAATGGTGGTTACAGCTTCTCGACCCCATGTAATCAGGTATAAAGAAGAATTCGACAACTATTTACAAAAACAAGGCTATGCAGATATCAAAGCATTAGTAGCTTTTACTGCTTTTACTGATAGAGAAACTTATATCGAGTACGCTGAATCTGATATCAACGGCTTTGGTGAAAAAGAATTACCCGAAAAATTTGAAACGGTTGAATATCAACTTTTAATTGTAGCAGACAAGTATCAAACTGGTTTCGATCAGCCATTATTGCACACCATGTATGTAGATAAAAAACTTTCTGGTGTCAAAGCTGTACAAACCCTCTCTCGTTTGAATCGCACTTGTCCCGGCAAGGAAGACACTTTTGTTTTAGATTTTGCTAATGATGAGCAGCAAATTATTGATGCTTTTCAACCTTATTACGAACAAACGACACTAATAGCAACCACAGATCCTAACAGACTGTATGATTTAAAAAATAGGTTAGATCGCTACCAGATTATCTGGTTTAGTGAGGTAGATGCTTTTGCCAAGATATTTTTTAAGTCTCAGAATAAATTAAATAATCGAGATCAAGGTAGACTGCATTCCTTTATCGATCCTGCTGTAGACCGTTTTAAGGGCTTAAGTGAAGAACAGCAAGATGAGTTTAAAAATAGTCTAACTGCGTTTATCCGGTTATATGCATTCTTGTCACAGATTATGCCATTTGCAGATGCAGAGCTAGAAAAATTTTATGCTTTTACTCGTCTTTTGCAGAATAAATTACCAAAACTTAGCCAAAACGAAGCTTTTAAACTTA
Source organism: Nostoc sp. DedQUE12a (assembly GCA_034530795.1). GTDB lineage: Bacteria > Cyanobacteriota > Cyanobacteriia > Cyanobacteriales > Nostocaceae > Nostoc. The sequence goes on along the minus strand of JAVRCH010000173.1, from coordinate 8,912 downwards.
CTGACGAAGTTGCACTAGAATATTATCGATTACAAAAAATCCGAGAAGGTCAAATAGTCTTAGAAAAAAATATAGAATCGTCTCTACAGCCCATAACCGAAGCTGGTATACCAAGAGATAAAGAAGAACACCTCTTACTTTCAGAGATTATCGATATTCTCAATAAAAGATTTAGAACTGATTTTACTGAAGCAGACAAATATTTTTTCAGCCAAATTGAAGAAGCACTAGTTCAGGATCAGAAATTATTACAACAAGCCAAAAGTAACTCAATTCAGAACTTTAAATATGGTTTTGAGGATGTATTTCTGACAAAGCTGATTGAGCGAATGGATTTAAATCAAGATATTTTTACCAAAATTATAGATTTCAAAGATTTTGGTGAAGTAGTAAAAGACTGGATGCTAAGAAAAGTGTATACAAGGTTGACACAAGAGTTCAGCTAACAAAAATGATTAAATGACTTCAAGCGCCCAGACCCAAAGAGCCTGAGCGCTTGAATATTAGGTTGCAGAGAAACTTCTGCGAAGTCGAAGAATTATGCGGTCATCATGTGCATAGATCTGCAAGATTCTGCACATTTGCGGCAAGCAGCAGCACATTCCATCATTTTGGCATCGTCGCTCATCATTTCACAGGCCATAGCGCAGCGATCGCACATTTCTGCACACAGCATACAAGTGCGTTCCATGAACTCAGAACCACCCATCATCATGTTCATACACATCATGCACATTTCAGCGCAATCACGCATCATGCTCATCATGCTCATCATGCTTTTATCCATGTGCATACCACCTTTGCTCATGCAGTGAGTCATGGTTTCCATACACATTTTGTGACAGTTCATACAAGCATCGATACAAGCTTGCATTTCTGAAGTCATGGTTTCAGTCATCATCATCATCATAGGAAATACCTCTTGATTTATTGATGCATTAACAACGTCCTTAGTTAGGACTACTTATAACAGTAGCCCTATCTTTTTTAGCAGTCAATGGGGCTTTTTCTTCAGAATTTATAAGCCTACTATCCCGATATAATTACCGGGAATTTAAATTAATTCTCCAGTTATTTAGTGTTGTTTTTGCAAAGATTCAGATATGTTAAGGCTTGCATACTCCCGTTTTAAAGTGGAGTTTATCGGGCAAATCAATTTTAAGTTGGGTATCAAAAGTGAGAGCTAAATATTCGAGAGAAAATAATGTCATTTTTTTTAACAAATGCCTAAAAAAATATTTCTTAACTTATATTAATTCAAAAATTATTAAGTTATATTACCTTGAAACTAGACATACTTCAAAGTTACAACAACAGCATGAAAATCTGTTGACCCGTGCATACACACTATAGGAGTAAAGCATTCTGCGCTTTACTCCTACATCCACTCTGCACTGCCTACTTCCTAATTTCAAGAAAGAGCATTTTCTAAATCAGCTTGTAAATCTTGCTGATGCTCAATTCCTACTGAAAGACGGACTAAATTATCCTTTATTCCCCGCTTAAGTCGTTCTGTTTCTGGTAGAGAACCGTGGGTCATTTTCGTGGGATAACAAAGCAGCGATTCAACTCCTCCCAAACTTTCAGCCAGCAAAAACAACTTGAGTCGAGAAGCAAATTTTTCAACCTCAGCAAAACCACCTTTTAATTCCAAACTAATCATCCCCCCAAAGCCAGACATTTGCTCTTTTGCTAGTTGGTGTTGTTCGTGGCTAGGTAACCCTGGATAATAAATTCGCTCAACTTTAGGATGCTTTTCTAAAAATTTAGCCAAAAATAAAGCATTTTTTTCATGTTCTCGCATTCTCACAGCTAGAGTTTTAATTCCTCGCAGCACTAACCAACTATCAAAAGGACTGGGAATAGCTCCGATCGCGTTTTGATAAAACTTCAGTTCAGTGTATAGTTGCTCATTAGATGTGATAACTGCACCACCAATAATATCACTATGTCCTCCTAGATATTTCGTAGTGCTGTGAACCACAATATCAGCACCTAAATCTAACGGTCTTTGAAAATAAGGACTAGCAAAGGTATTATCAACTACTAAAATCAGATTGTGTTTGCGGGCAATATTCGCTAAGGCTGTAATATCAATAATTTTTAACAAAGGATTGGTAGGAGTTTCAATCCAAATTAACTTAGTATTTGGTAGAATTGCAGATTCAAAATCAGCGATATTATCAATATCTACATAGGTAGTTGTCACACCCCAATTTTTGACAACCTTTTCTAACAAACGATAAGTACCACCATATAAGTCATCGCCAGCAACAATATGGTCGTCACTTTTGAGCAGACTTAATACAGTGGTGGTTGCAGCCAAGCCAGAGGCAAATGCTAAACCAAATTTACCATTTTCAATAGAAGCTAAAGCCTCTTCTAAAGCAGTACGCGTAGGGTTTCCTGTGCGAGAATATTCATATCCCTTGTGCTGGCCTATGGCTTCTTGTTGATATGTGGAAGTCAAATAAATAGGGACAATCACTGCACCTGTTTGGGGGTCTGATTGCTGACCTTCATGAATTGCTTTAGTTTCAAATTCCATTATTTTTCCTTGATTATTCTTGGGTTTGACTAATCCAATATCTGATTAAATCGGCTCTGGTAATTAATCCAATAGGAACATCACCGCGCTTAATAATAATGCCTGTGGTTCCTGATAAAAGCAGCCGATAAGCTTCTGAAACATCAACTTCTTCATCAAGAATTGGTAATGGTTTCCCCATCACTGCTGAAACTTCCTGATTAGAAAAGTTAATACCATCATGAAGGAATTTCATTAAAGAAGCTTCATTAATACTTCCTACTACATGATGATTATCAATCACTGGTAGCTGAGAAATATTTAATTTTTGCAGATAGTTTGTGGCTTGGCTCAAAGTATCACGGGGACTAACAGCAACTAGCGAAGGAAAATCTGTTTTTTGAGCAAGAATTTCTCCAACTTTAGTACTTTTGACTGCTGTACCTTCCCAAAACCCATTTTCCTGCATCCACGCATCTGAGTAAATTTTATTAATATAATTTCTTCCCGTATCTGGTAATAGCACTACAATATGCTTTGGCTCTGTTAATCTAGCTGCGTATTTCAATGCTGCGGCTACCGCTGTACCACACGAACCTCCTACTAATAAGCCTTCTTCCCGTGCTAAACGACGAGCCATATTAAATGACTCCTTATCGCTAACCCGAACCATTTCATCTACTATTTGACGATTAAAAGTTTTGGGAATAAAGTCTTCGCCAATTCCTTCAACTTTGTAAGATTTGGGTGTGTCACCTGAAAGAATTGAACCTTCCGGATCTGCACCAACAATTACGATATTTGGATTTTGCTCTTTGAGATATTTAGCAACTCCGGAAATTGTACCGCCTGTTCCCATTCCGGCAACAAAAACATCAACTTTACCATTACTATCTGACCAGATTTCTGGGCCTGTAGTTAAGTAATGTGCTAAAGGATTATTTGGGTTTTCAAATTGATTTGGTCTATAAGCTTTGGGTATTTCTTTGGCAAGTCTTTCTGCTACACCGTTATAACTTTCTGGTGAGTCAGGCGGTACAGATGTGGGAGTAACAACAACTTCTGCACCATAAGCTTTAAGCAAATTGATTTTATCCTGACTCATTTTATCAGGCATGACGAATATACAGCGATATTTTTTTACTGCTGCAATTAAAGCTAGTCCTACCCCAGTATTGCCTGCGGTGGCTTCAATAATAGTACCGCCAGGTTGGAGTTGACCTGTTTTTTCTGCGGCTTCAATCATGGTTAAGGCAATTCTATCTTTGGTGCTGCCGCCAGGATTAAGATATTCTACTTTGGCATAAATAGTTGAGTGAATATCTTCACTAATCTTGTTAAGTTTGACTAATGGAGTTCTACCAATTGCTTGCAATATATTTTCGTAAGTAGTCATAATAGCAGCTATTAAAGAGTTATAAAATGCTGTCTTCGTTATCTTTGCGTACTTTGTGTACTTCGCGGTTTGTTAAAACAATTAATTTCACGATTCAAATATGTTGCTATTGGTACTCACTATTACAAAAAATAAAGGGTTCCAATTATTTAATATTGGATACATTTAGATGTAAAAACGAACCGCAAAGGACGCAAAGGTCGCAAAGATAAGAAAATCCTCTTAGGATGTTGGTTGTAGAGTTTGTTGGAGTTTGAGTAATCTATCGCTTGCTGCTTGTAATGTTTCAGGTCTTTTGCTGAAGCAGAATCTAATCAATGAATGTCCTTTTTCAGGTTGGTGAAAAAAGCTGGAACCAGGAACTACAGCAACACCAATATCTTTAATTAAATGGTAAGTAAATTCAACGTCGCTTTTGTAGCCGAATTTGGAAATATCTGCAAGAACATAATAGGCTCCTTTGGGAAGGAAGTAGGGAATACCAACTCGATCTAGAATTTGTAAAATGTTGTCTCGCTTCTGTTGATAGAGTTTGGCTAATTCTTGATAGTAGGATGGCGGTAGTTGCATGGCGGCAACTCCGGCTCGTTGCAATGGTGCAGGGGCGCCTACTGTTAAGAAATCATGGACTTTACGAATGGCTGCTGTCAATTCTGGGTTTGCCAAAATATAACCAACTCGCCATCCGGTGACGCTGTAGGTTTTGGATAGTCCGTTAATGGTAACTGTGCGTTCTTCCATTCCGGGAAGGGTTGCTAAGGCGATATGTTGAGCGCCATCGTAGAGAATGTGTTCATAGATTTCGTCAGTAAAGGCTAGCACATCCCACTTTTGACAAAGTTCGGCAATTAGGGAGAGTTCTTCACGGGTGAAGACTTTGCCGGTGGGGTTGTGGGGTGTATTAATAATAATGGCTTTGGTATTAGCGTTGAAAGCTTGGCGCAACTGTGTTTCATCAAATGTCCAATGTGGAGGATGTAGTGTCACATAGCGGGGTGTAGCGCCAGCTAGAATTGCATCGGGGCCATAGTTTTCATAATAAGGCTCAAATACAATTACTTCGTCACCAGGATCTACTGTGGCCAGCATCACAGCTGCCATTGCTTCTGTGGAACCACATGTAACGGTGATTTGAGTTTCGGGGTTGATATCTAAGCCGAGATACCAGCGAACTTTGTTAGCGATCGCTTCCCGAAATGGGCGATCGCCCCAAGTGATAGCATATTGGTTAACATCGGCCTCTATTGCTTCATAAGCTGCCTGCTTCAACTCCTCAGGACAAGGAAAATCAGGAAATCCCTGAGCTAAATTCACCGCACCATATTGCAGTGCCACCCTTGTCATTTCTCGAATCACCGACTCCGTAAACTGGCCTGCCTTCGCTGAGATTTTTTGGCGCTGCATCTGACTCACCCCTTTCCCTCTTATACGATAATTTCTGTAAACCCGAATAAAACCATAATATCGATAGATTTATCGTAGTATACTCAAATTCCCAATCGAGAGGAAGGAGTGAGAATTGGGCATGGGAAGAAGACAAGGGGAAAGGGAAAGGGGTAAGGGGAAAGATTAAATTTATTCCTTTTCCCTTTTCCCTTTAACCTTTTCCCCTGTTCCCCCTGCCCAATCCCTAATCCCCAGTCCCCAGTCCCCTATATACTAAATTATTGAGATTAATAGTCAATTATTGAAGGTACTAATCCAGAATCATCATGAAATCTTTGCACCGTCCCGATCTTTATAGCTGGTCTAGTTTCAATCCGGCAAGAAATATTGATTTCAATGGGATTGCCTGGATTCGCCCAGATGGCAACATCTTGATTGACCCAGTAGCCCTATCAAACCATGATTGGAATCACTTGCAATCCCTCGGTGGTGTGGGTTGGATTGTGTTGACGAATTCCGAACATGTCAGGGCAAGTAAAGAAATTGCCGATCAAACTTATGCGAAGATAGCCGGCCCTGTGGCGGAAAAAGACAGTTTTCCCATACACTGCGATCGCTGGCTGTCTGATGGTGAAGAATTTGTACCTGGACTAAAGGTGATTGAACTCCAAGGTTCTAAAACGCCTGGTGAACTGGCTCTATTACTGGAGGAAACAACGTTGATTACAGGGGATTTAGTACGGGCACGCAAGGCGGGTAGTTTGACGATATTACCTAATGACAAGTTACTGAATCGAGAGCAGGCAATTGCATCTGTGCAGAGGTTAGCAGAACTCAGCCAAGTAGAAGCTGTGTTGGTAGGGGATGGTTGGCCAGTGTTCCGCGATGGACGCGATCGCTTAAAGGAACTTGTGGCAACGTTATAAATAGCTGGAACGATGCCTTCGCCTTAGGCATCATTCCAGCCAAAATTTATACATTTTTTTAAAACTATTATTGAGTGTTATGAGAAGTTCCTTTTTTTTAAGCAATGCGGAAGTTTACAATCAGTGGCAGATGCGACACCGAACTGTTATCAATATATTGGTAGTTAGCAATTTGACTGACTAGCTACGTAAATTAAGAGGGGAAGGATGAACAGTTGCCGCGTTGTCGTTGTTGGCGCTGGATTCGGTGGGTTGCAAGCTGCAAAATCTTTAGCTGATTCTGGTGTAAATGTACTATTAATCGATCGCAACAACTATCACACCTTTGTACCATTGTTGTATCAGGTTGCCACAGGTCAATTAGAACCTGAGTACATTGCTTATCCAATTCGGACAATTTTACGGCGATTCTCTTTCTTACCAAATAAAGCTAAGATTCAGTTTTTAATGGCTGATGTTAAGCAAATTGATTTTTCAAAACGAACTATTGAGACAGATACTTGTTTAATTAGCTATAACTTTCTTGTGTTAGCAACTGGAAGTAGAACCCAATTTTTGGGAGTTCCCGGAGCTTCAGAATATGCTTTTTCCATGAGAACGTTAGAAGAAGCAATAGCCATCCGCAATCAGATTTTGTTTTGTTTTGAGCGAGCTATTCAAGAATCTGATTCATCACGACGCGAACAACTGCTGACGTTTACCATTGTTGGCGGTGGGGCAACCGGTGTTGAAGTGGCGGGTGCTTTTGCGGAAATGCTTCGAGGTCATTTGCGTCGAGACTACCCCACACTTTTGCCCCAAGTGAGGTTGATTCTAATACAATCTGGCGATCGCTTATTGGCCGAACTGCCAAAAAAGTTGGGAGCTTACACTCATAAACGATTATATCAACTAGGAGTAGAGGTTTATCTGCTTTCCAAAGTCACTAGAGTGACTTCTGAATCTGTATATCTGCAAAACGATGAGGTAATCCCAACTGCAACCGTCATTTGGACTGCGGGGTTAGAGGCAAATTATCCCACAGTATCAGAGGATCTGTCTTTAGCAAATAAGCGAAAGTTGATTGTTCATCCCACCCTGCAATTGCTAGAACAACCTAATGTTTATGCCATCGGGGATCTGGCATATCTGGAAAAGAACGGTAAACCATTAGCTGGATTTGCATCAGAGGCACTTCAACAAGGCGTGGCTGTAGCTCGAAATATTCAGCTGCAATTTCGAGGTAAATCACCACAACCTTTTAGCTATTTCCACAAAGGAATATTAGTGATTATTGGTTGCTATTCAGGTGTAGGAAAAATTGGCACATTTGCCATTACAGGCTGCTTGGCTTGGCTGATGTGGCTAGGAGTTCATTTGTTATATCTTCCTGGCTACCGCAGTCGTTTATTAGTATTATTTACTTGGCTTCATACATATTTATCACGCGATCGCTCAGTTCGCTTAATTCTGTCTGTGAAAAAACGTTAGTGAGGAATGAGGAGTGAGGAGTGAGGAGTTAAGAGTTAGGAGTTAAGAATTATTCCCCTTGTCCCCTTGTCCCCTTGTCCTTTTCTCTCCCCATCTCCCGATTTATGCAGGAACAAACTTCAGCGAAACACCGTTCATGCAGTAGCGCTGACCAGTGGGTGCCGGGCCGTCATCAAAAACATGACCCAGATGACCACCACAGCGACTACAATGCACTTCAGTTCTGCTCATAAACAACGACCTATCTACAGTAGTAGCGATCGCACCTTCAATTGGTTTATAAAAGCTAGGCCAGCCAGTACCGCTGTTAAATTTGGTCTCAGATGTAAACAATGGTTGTTCGCATCCAGCACAATAATAAGTGCCTTCATCATATTGCTTATCGAGAGGGCTAGTGTGAGCGCGTTCAGTCCCGTGTTTACGCAATACACGAAACTGTTCTGGCGTTAAAATCTGACGCCACTCTTCCTCAGGTTTGCTAATTTCAAATCTACTGTTAGAAGTTGTCATTTCTTCTGACCCCCATTTGATATACCTTGATAACAAAGCTGTGCCAACTATTACTGCACTAGCCTGTAAAAAATACCGCTTGTCCATATATCTATTATTTTCTATTTCCTGGCTCACTGGCCCATCAGCTCCAGTACGGTATTCCCGGCTTTAATTATCAGAATTAGCGATCGCTGTGAATAGACCCTGATAATCTAATTAAAATTAGATGAGAAACAACAAATTATTTATAAATTAGTGGACGGAAATCCGATCCACTTGACTTGATTTCCCCCTTTAAATAAAAATCTACTAAAATTCTGCATTCCTCTTCAATCATCATCTGAACTTGTTAAATCTTGAGCACTGCCCTGTTTATCCTGACCTTAAGAATAATTTAATAAAAGGTTAGCAATAAGCAAAATAATATACCGAAAGCTGTTATTTCTCGATTCCTCCGAGAGGTAGAGGCAGGGGAAGATGAGGAGATGAGGGAGTGTGGGGAGTGTGGGGAGTGTGGGGAGTGTGGGGAGTGTGGGGAGTGTGGGGAGTGTGGGGAGTGTGGGGAGTGTGGGGAGTGTGGGGAGATGGGGAAAAAGAGAATTTATGCTTCCCTTTCCTCCCACCCCTCCCACACCTCCCACACCTCCATCTCTTCCCACACCTCCTGCTTGCCCAATGCCCAATGCCCAATGCTCTGTGTTTCAGAAAAAACTTC
>JAVRCH010000172.1:0-27755 GCA_034530795.1 Nostoc sp. DedQUE12a | reverse complement strand
AAAAAAAAATTAATTTATTTTATTTTTTTTTAAAATCAAAATTTTGTTTGGTTTTTTGGGTGCTTGGGGTTTGGTTTGGGGGTTCCTTGGTTTTTTGGGGTTTGGGGGGGTAGTGTGGGGAGAAAGGGGGGAAAGATTTTTTCCCTATCCTCCCACCCCTCCCACCCCTCCCACCCCTCCCACACTTCCTGCTTGCCCCATGCCCAATGCCCCATGCCCCATGCCCAATCCCTAGTCAAAGGAGTAACCAAATAATGCTGGCATATGTCCTAGCTTTGGTGGTCGGTCTTGGTAGTTTAGCCATTTACATAGCAGCTTTCTTTTTTCCTGAAATCCACCGCAAGAATGATTTTATTTGGAGCGGTGTCGGGTTGTTCTATGCCTTAGTTTTATGGGTGTTTGCACCGCGCATTTCTGGAGGGTTGTTGCTGGGTCATGTGGCTAGCGTCGCTCTTTTGGTCTGGTTTGGCTGGCAAACTTTTTCGTTACGTCGCCAACTAACACCACAGGCACAACAAACCCAAGTACCTAGTGCTGAGACGGTGAAAACTGGCATTCAGGAACAGGTGAATAGATTGTCTCTTCAGGAAAGGCTAGCTCAGTTGCAACAGGATATTGGTAGCACCTTGAGTGGCGTGAAAGACAAGGTGCAACAAACTGTGGGTCAAAAGACACCCACAACGACCAAACCTGAAGACATTAATTCTGTATTGAATGAGAAACCTGCTGTTGAGATTATCGACAATACCACTGCCACACCAGAACCACCAGTAGAGGAGACGGTTAGTACTACCGACACCGAAGCAAAAACCGAGAGTGTACCAGAAGCAATTCCACCAAATCCTCCTTCCTGGGAATTAGTGGAAGCAGCGCAACCAGATCCCGAAACTGAGAACAAGGAAAAGATTCCCGTAGAGGAAATTGCTCCAGATGCATCTCTGGCTCCCCCAGCCGAAACACCACCGGATGCAACACCGCCAAATAATCAGCCTAGTTAAATTTACTGAAACCCAACGTTATGTTTAATTTAATGTTGGGTTTCACTCATAGCCTAAACAAACACTTTTATCAGAATTTTGCCTATTTTAGATTTTTAAGTATATTTAGCGATCTTGAGATGACTTTTACTATGCGGGATATAAATTTTATGTTACAGCCTTTTTCATGTATTTGAACCACATCTATCGTAGGGGCGCAAGGTCTTGCACCCCTACTGCGTGGTCTATTTACCTGAAAATAGCTGTAAGTTGACACCAATTAGAGTTGTGCGCCCCTACGAATAGACCTGCCTTGAAAATAGGGCATTGGCCAAACAGGGCATTGGGCATGAGAAGATTGATTTTTATTGTTCCTTGTGAGCGCAGCTCATGGAGTCTCTTGCAAAAGTGCTTTTTGCAAGAGATGGGAAAAGGGACTCATGTTAAAGGGGAAAGGGAAAATACCAAACCTTTCCCCTTTCCCCTTTTGCCGACTTATGCAAGAAGTCTAATGTAGGAATAATTTGAGATATTTATTTTTTTGAAAGTTCCTGAAAGCCATCACCCCCTAAGGGGGTGAGCTTTTGATGTCAATTAAGAAGATAAATACTGACCAATGGATGGTTTTTGACGACGCAGAGCAGTCATGGCTTGCTGCTGGATTTGGCGAACTCGTTCTCGACTAACATTGAGCTTTTCTCCAATCTGAGCCAAACTTCGTTCTTGATTATCCAACAGTCCAAAGCGTAAGATTAATACTTCGCGCTGCACGGGTTTGAGTGATGCTAACAAATCATTCAAGTCCTGGCGCAGCAGTTCCTGAGTGATTTGCTCATTTGGCGAGATGCCTTCATCGCTTAGAAGTTCACTAAGTTCTGTATCTTGATTATCACCCACTCTTAAATCTAGAGAGATTGTGCCACTAGCAGCACTAAGATATTCTCGAATCTGGCTTGGTTCCATATCCAGTTTCTGAGCAATTTCCGTGAGAGTAGCACGACGACCAAGTGTTTGAAATAGTTCTCGCTGTGTCTTCTTAATTTGACTGAGCTTTTCGTTAACGTGAATTGGTAGTCTCACTGTACGGGATTTTTCGGCGATCGCTCTAGTAATCGCCTGACTAATCCACCAATATGCGTAAGTTGATAACTTATAGCCTCGGTTAGGATCGAACTTTTCTACCCCCCTTTGTAAACCGATTGCGCCTTCTTGAAGCAAATCCAAAAACTCTAGATTGCGACGCTGGTATTTTTTAGCTATGGAAACCACTAGTCGGAGATTTGCTACGATCATTTTTTGCTTGGCTCGTTGTCCAAGCTGAAGTATTTGATTAACTTCGGTTTCGGTTTTATTGACAAAATTTGCTAGTTCTGATGGTGTTGGTTGGCGATGTAATTGTTGACTAAGCTCTTGTTTGTGCTGCTCAATGGCAATCATTTGTTGTACTTGCCTGCCATAAGTTATTTCTTGGTCAGATGTTAATAAAGGGAACTGACCAATTTCTTGCAAATAAACGCGTACCATGTCAGAAGTCAGGCTGGACATACAACTTTAACATTTCTCTACAATTAGACGAATTTAAAAGTATAAATCAAATAGCCTCATAAAAAATATCGACCAGGAGAGGCAATCTTATGCAACGACTACTCACTAGTGATTGGGCAAGGTAGCCCAGAAACTACATCCTAACTTTAACGATAGACTGGTAAAAATTCTTTGAGGAAATATTAATGGTAGTAGTAGTTGCCCAGGCAAATATTGATAGGTGTAAATTGGGAAAGGGGAAGGGTTTAAAACCTTTAACTTTTGCCTTGCCTGTCAAAAAGACTTTGGCAGCCAGTAGTTAGTGCTCAGAGCGATCGTCAAAATAAAATAGTAGCCCCATAGACGAAATACTGAAATAGCATCAAGATGAGTAGCAAATCTCGAAAAGCATTGATTGGCATTACAACTTACGGACGGCAAGCACCATTACCATTTTCTCTGCCAAGCGAATATATAGATGCAGTCCGGGCCGCAGGTGGCATTCCCATATTATTACCACCAGGAGAAATGGAGCCTGCCACACTTGTAGATGCTTTGGATGGTTTAATCATCTCTGGTGGCGGAGATATTAGCCCTGTTTGCTATAACGGTTTTGCTCACCCTACTATTTATGCTGTCGATAGCGAACGTGATGCTTTTGAATTGGAGCTTGCCAAGTTTGCCCTTGAACGTCATCTGCCGATATTGGGTATTTGCCGGGGTTTACAAATTCTCATGGTCACCTGTGGGGGTACTCTAATTCCTCACATTCCAGATGTTTACGGGACATCTGCATTGCATCGCCTAGAGCCTGAACCCGGACGACGTTTGCCTACAGAACATCTCGTCAGGATAAATGTACAAAGCTATTTAGGTGACTGTTTGCAGAATTCTCACGTATCTGTAGTTTCTTGGCACCATCAGGCAGTAGATAAGGTACCATCTGGTTGGCGGGTTGTTGGTCATGCTCTAGATGATGGAGTAATTGAAGCTGTGGAGCACGAACATCATCCTTGGGCAATCGGTGTACAATGGCATCCCGAACTTTCAACTGTTGTAGATCCTAGTAATCAAAGACTTTTTCAAGCTCTCGTTCAGGCTGCACATACCAAACAAAGCTAATTGAGAAATCAAAGTATTATTAAATACTTTGGGCAGTAATTATTCTTTGCGCGTCATTTCTCTAGCTGTCCAATTCGCTTGATTTGGAGCAGATTCCAATCATCTTCAGAATAGGGGGTGCTGAACCAAGCATCTAATATTTCTTTGGCGATCGCTTCTGTAGTTGCCCGTAAACTTAGTACTAGGACATTGGCATGATTCCAAATGCGGGCACCCCGCGCCGTCTCAGCATCATGGCACAAAGCAGCACGTATCCCACAGACTTTGTTCGCAGCTATAGATGCACCAGTACCAGTCCAACAAAAAACAATTCCCTCATCTACTTTCTGAGTTGCTACTGCCAAAGCAACCTTACTACTACTGATAGGCCAATCAACCTCTCGCTGATCCTCAGCTAGGGAACCGAAAGGTATAACTTCATACCCACGCCGCTTAAGTTCTTCCAATACAGTATCAGTAAGGTTAGTGCGTTCATCACTGCCAATAGCGATTCTCATGCCTTCCCCTCTAAAAGTAGCCTACCCTATTGTTTCATCTTACGATAAATAGCGACAGTTAATTACCTTTTTAACTGTCGCTACAATTTAGTTAAATGATATTCAAGATCGGGTATTGCTGAATCTGAATATGAAATGCCAAAATGACATCTTTTTAACTTTTATTCTTTGCGCCTTTGCGCGGCAGTCGCTTCTCTGCAAGACGCTTCGCGAACAAGTCGGGGAACCCGCTGTTAGCGCCTGCCTTGCCTTTGCGTGAGACTAATTTCTATTTTTCCTCAACTAAAGATGATTGCAGTTCTTGATGCCGTTTTGGTTTGATAAAACGCTCCGTCGTCGTCTTAATCACGATGTACAAAATTGGCACTATAAACAAACTTAAAAAAGTCGCAACTAACATCCCACCAAACACTGCTGTTCCCAAAGATTGACGACTCCCTGCTCCTGCACCTGTGGCGACAGCCAACGGATAAATCCCTAAAAGAGTAGAAAAGCCAGTCATCAAAATTGGGCGTAAACGCTCTTGTGAAGCTTCAATTACTGCTTTAGTAATGGAAAGTCCTTGCTCTCGTAATTGGTTAGCAAATTCCACAATCAAGATTCCATTCTTACTAGCCAAACCAATTAACATTAGTAGACCAATTTGACAGTAAACATCATTAGAAAAACCTCGCAAAGATTGAGCTATGAGCGCTCCAAAAATAGCTAAGGGAACTGACAACAGAATGATAAAAGGGTCAATGTAGTTTTCGTACTGAGCAGCTAGCACTAAGAATACAAACACCAATCCTAACCCAAAAATTATAGGTGCTAAGCCAGCAGAATCTATTTCTTCTAATGCAGTTCCCGACCATTCGTAACCAAAACTTGCTGGTAAAACTGCTTGAGCAACTTGTTCCATTGCCTTAATAGCGTCTCCAGAACTAGAACCAGGAGCAGCGGCACCATTAATTTCAATTGAGCGGAACAAATTATAGTGATTTATCGTTTGCGCTCCCACAGTTGGCGTCACTTTCACTAAGTTACTCAAAGGAATCATTTGATTCTTTTGGGAACGAACGTAGAGTTTACCAATATCTTTGGGATTAGAACGAAATTGTTCATCTGCTTGGATATACACGCGATAACTGCGCTGCTGGAGATTGAAATCATTCACATATTGTGAACCCAAAGCAGTTTGTAAAGTACTGAAGACATCATCTATGGAAACTTGCAGTGATTTGGCTTTATTGCGGTCTACTTCTACAACTAATTGTGGTGTATCTGCGGCAAAGGTACTGAATACAGCTTGTAATCCTGGTGTTTGATTGGCGCGACCGAGTAATTGCCCCATCGACTGCACCAAATTTTCTAAGCCAGTATTACCTCTGCGGTCTTGCAACTGAAAGACGAAGCCGCCAAAGTTGCCTAAACCTTGAATTGGTGGCGGATTTACCGCAAATATTCTGGCTTCTGGGATGGAAGACAATTTACCCTGCAATTTGCCAATTATCGCCTGTACTGATTGATCGGGTCTTGAGCGCTCGTCCCAAGATTTTAAGGTTGTAAATATGATACCGCTGTTAGCGGTGCTACCACTAAAACCAAATCCGCCGATCGCAAAAGTCCCCAGTACTTCGGGAATTGGTAGGATTTCTTTTTCTACTTGTGCAATTACATCGCTGGTATATTGCAGCGAAACGCCTTGCGGCCCTTGAATAATTGTGATGAAATAACCTTCGTCTTCATCTGGAAGAAAGGCTGTCGGTACTGTGGTGTAAAGCCAAGCAGTCATCCCCAAGGAGACGATAAACAACCCAATGATGACGCTTTTGAAGCGTGTGAGGAAATTCAGCGATCGCTTATAGTTATGCTGTGCCCAGTCAAGAAACCGATTAATGTGGCCAAAAATCCAACCCAGCCAGCCTGAAGTTCTTTGTCCTTGACGCAGCAACACGCCACACAAAGAAGGTGTCAGAGTCAAAGCCAAAAAAGTCGAAATCGCAATGGAAAAGGCAATGGTCAGAGCAAATTGCTGATAAAGTGCGCCTGTAGTTCCTGGGAAGAAGGCTACTGGTATAAACACCGCCATCAACACCAATGAAGTTGCAATCACCGCCCCAAGCAATTCTGCCATTGATTCGCTAGCGGCTCGGCGAGGACTTATACCTTTATCCTGAATAAAGCGGCTAATTTGCTCCACTATCACGATCGCATCGTCTACCACCATCCCAGATCCTAAAGTCAGACCAAACAAAGTCAAACTATTAATGGAAAAGTTAAAAACTTTGACGAATACAAATGTCCCAATCAAGGAAAGTGGAATCGTTACTGCTGGAATTAAGGTAGTTCGCCAGTCTTGCAAAAACACAAAAATTACAAGTACAACCAGCACCACCGATTCAATCAGAGTCTTGACCACTTCTGCCATCGATTCTTCCACAAACATAGTTGTGTCAAAAGCTACCTGATATTTCATACCTGGGGGAAAGCTCGGAGCCAATCGCGCAATTTCGTCTTTGACTCCTTTGGCTACATCCAAGGCATTACTACCAGGAACTTGATAAATCCCTAAACCGATAGCATCTTTACCGCGAAATCGCAGAAATGTATTGTAATTTTCTGCACCTAGTTCTGCTCTCCCGACATCTTTGAGCTTAACTAATGTGCCGTCATCTTCAGTTTTCAGGACAATTTCCCCAAATTCTGCTGGTTCTGCTAATCGACTGGAAGCACGCACATCAAGTTGATATCTTTGTCCTTCAGGAGCCGGTTCTTGTCCAATTCTTCCTGCACCCACCTGAAGGTTTTGTTCCGATAAGGCATTTGCCACATCTTGAGTTGTTAATCCCCGACTCGCAAGCCGACTCGGATCTAACCACAGGCGCATGGCGTAGCGACGTTCGCCAAAAACTTGGGCATTACTGACACCTTTGACTCTTTTTAAGGCATCCGCAATGTAAAGGTCAGCATAGTTACTTAAGAATATATTGTCGTATTCATTATTTTCTGCGAATAAACCAATAGCTAAGAGAATATTGCTAGACTCTTTTGATACTCGCACTCCCGTGCGTTGCACAGACTCTGGTAATTGTGGTTGGGCAATAGAAACACGATTTTGCACATCCACCGCTGCAATATCTTTATTCCGTGATGAATCAAAGGTGGCTGTAATGGTGCTGGTGCCATCATTACTGCTGCTGGAAGTGAGATATCTAAGTCCCTCAACCCCGTTGATTTGCCTTTCTAAGATATTGGTAACGCCGCTTTCTACGACTTCGGCACTGGCTCCGCTATAGTTGGAAGTGACACTAATTTGGGTAGGAGTAATTTCTGGGAACCTGGCGATCGGCAGTGTTGCAATACTGATTAATCCTATTAAAAGGATAAGAATGGCGCAGACCGACGCAAAGATTGGCCGCTTAATAAAAAAGTCAACAAACATAATTTAGAAAATTGGGAATTGGGCATGGGGCATAGGGCATGGGGCACTTGTACTGAGCGAAGTCGAAGTATTGGGCATGGGGAAAGGGAAAGGGGTAAAGGGAAAAAGGGAAAGATTAAATTTATTCCTTTTCCCTTTAACCTTTAACCTTTTCCCCTGCCCCCTCTACCCCTTCGCTCGCCATCTCCCCATTTCACTTAAAAATTCCGATTACCAACTGTTTCCGGTGCAGGAGTGATGGCGGCGCCATTGGTGAGGTTGAGAATCCCAGAAACAACAATTTTGTCACCAGCTTTTAGTCCTTCGATCACTTGATAACTATTGCCCTCAATAGCTCCCAGCTTTACAGGCTTTTGCTGAGCTACCAATTTTGGCGCTCCGGGTTTAGAGTTTTGCGCTGGTGCTTCAGCTTTTGGCGCTTCAGGTTTAGTGTTTTGCGCTGGTACTTCAGCCACAAAGACGAATGTTTCGCCACCGAGACGAGATACTGCTGTCACTGGAATTAAAATTCCGGGGCGTTCGTCCCAAATGACTTTGGTTTGTACTGACTGGCGATTAACCAGTTGCCTTGTTGAATTGCCAAAATTGGCTTTAGCTAGAACTGTTTGGGAATCTAAACTTGCATCTGGGGAGATGAAACTGATTTTACCTGTGGCTATGGCTTTGCCTTGGGCATCGAGCATTTGTACGGGTAATCCCAAGCGCAACTTTTTGGCTTCTTCTAAGGGAACGGAAATATTCAGTTCCAATGAGTCATTTCTAGTTAATGTTGTGAGCTGATCTGCGCTTTCTACGTAATCTCCGACTTTTGTGGGAATATCACCAACAATGCCAGTGAAAGGAGCTAGGACTTTTGTGTATTGCAGTTGCACTTGGGCGGCTTGGACTTGACCTGCTGCTTGAGTGACTTGCGATCGCGCTTGGGCAATTTCTTCTGGACGAGAACCATTTTCCAGTTGCCTGAGGTTCTGCTGTTGTTGTTCTACAGCAGCAGCTAGCTCATTGATACTAGAGTTTCTACTTTGCCGGAGTTGGTCTAAACGTTTCTGGGCTACTACGAGGGCAGCTTCAGCACTCCGTTGTTCCTTGACATATCCTTCTAAGGTATCTTGGGAAACTGCACCTTCTTTTCTCAATTGCTCGTATCGTTTGGCTCGTGACTGTGCCAGTTCCACATCAGATTTAGCTGACTGGATTTGAGCCTCAGCCTGAGCAATTTCTTCTGGCTGCGCTCCCGTTTGGGCATCCCTAAGGCGAGCTTGGGCTTGGGCTAACTGCGCTCTGGCTTGGGCAACTTCTTCTCGTCGGGTACCTGCTACAAGTTCAGCAAGACGCGCTTGGGCTTGTTGCAGTGTACCTCTAGCTTGTAATAACTGAGCTTGGGCTTCATCACTTTGTAAGGTAAAAATAACTTGCCCTTGTTGTACTCGATTGCCCTCTTGGACGAAAACTTGGGTAATTCGTCCTTCAATCTGTGGCTTAATGAGTACCGAACGAGGAGCCTCTAAGGAGCCAATAAACTGGGAACTTTCTTGTGTAGTTTCTGTCTCCACAGTTGCTAGCTTCACGGGAACTGCCATAGGTTGACCAGGAGCGCCCTGATTAGCAGATGCTCCATTGCTGGCATTGCTAGTTTGCCACCACCGCCAACCAAAACCAACACCTGCGATTAATAGAATAATTCCCAACACCAGAGGCCAACGTCGCTTTTTAGGTGATTTGGGCGATCGCTTTGGCAACGATCCGGACTCTTGATTGGAATCATTAACAGCAGGCTGTTCTATTTCAACAGGAAAGGAAGATTCAGGGAACTCAGAATGGGACATTTTTGTTTTCTCGTCTTGTGAATCTAGACTTGAGCAATCTTACTTAGGTCAACGAGGAGGGCATTGGGCAAATAGGGCATGGGACAAGGGGCAAAGGGCAAGGGGCAAGGGGCAAAGGGGAAAAGAAAGATCCCTCCTTTTACCTTTTCCCCTTTACCTTTCCCCAAGGCGTTGCCATCTCCACAGTCCCTTACTCTATATCTCTGCCTCTCGGCAAAGGAACATACCTAAAAAACTATGCAAAGATGATTTCAAATCACTATCTGAGCGCACTGTACCTTTCTCCTCGCTGTTTTTTGAGTACACAACCAACTGTTTAGGCAGCAATTTATCAGTCTCGTATCACCTCAGATGGGCAACCTGATGTTGGGTTTTTCATAAGCGTTTGCAAGTGCTTGCTTGCATCTCTATGTAAGTATTAGGTTGCATTATAACTACATAGTAAAGAAGATTGGTAATGCTAAAAACGAGTTTACCTTTGTTAAGTAGTACTGAATATTGATCTGAAGGAAGAAAAGAGCGACCAATCACTAATTATTTCAGATCTATCTCATCAAGATTGCGAGTTTCATTGATTTATCCTCACCAAGAAGAAGGTACAATCAGTGTTTATTGATCCAGAATCCTCTTTTTAATCGATTTCAACTTCCTACACTTAGGTCACCCGATCGGGTGATTTAATTTTCTTAGTCATTAATCATTGGTCATTAGTCATTAGTTTTTCTCGCGTCCCCACGTCTCCCCATGACGGCAGTTGCTACAAGCCGGGAAACCCCTCCAACGCACTGCCTCCCCAATGCCCTATGCCCCATGCCCTCTTTGCTCAATGCCCTTCACCCATCCACAACAGATTTCTTGGAATCTAATTCTGGCAATATACGCTCAATAGATTTTTGATTGACAACAATCTGAGAAAACAGACACTCATAGCGATCGAGTGCTTGCTCTAAGGAATAGTTTGCTTCGGCGAATTGTCTGCCTACGTGACCTAGCTTGGCTGCTAAAGTCGGGTTGCTATATAAATCCTGTACTGCATCTGCTAAAGCCTGGGGTGATTCTGGCTCCACAATTATGCCACCACCACTAAGTGCGATCGCTCTGGCAGCAGTACCAGTGGCGGGAACTGAACCTACAATCGGCCGACCACTTGCCAAAAGCAGTGGTATTTTTGAAGGCATATTGAATGAAATTACATTGTGTTTTTGCACAATCAGCCCCACATCTGAAGCTGCTAGCATTTCTGGTAGTTTCTCTCGTGGCTGCAATGGTAGCAGCAAAACATTATCCGCTCCATTTAATAGACAATATTCCTGTAACCTCTGCAATGCTCTTGATTCACCAACAATCACAAAGACAATATCCTTTATATGACGCAAGCAAATTGCTGCTTCTATGACTGTTTCTAAACCTTGTGTCAGGGCAATGTTTCCGGAATAAAGTACTACAAATTTCCCATCTAATTGATGTGTAGATCTCCAGGAGTTATTGTGTTTCGGTAAGGGGCGGATGAAATTTATATTCACCCAATTGGGAATACAAACAATTTTATTAACAGGTACTCCCTTATTCACTAAATTCTCGCTAAACCCATCAGCAATCACACTAATTTTTTGTGCAGTTCGATATGCAAATTTTTCTAAGGCTGCAAGAGTTCGGATCATCCACTTGTTTTTCAGTAGCCCAACACGCACAGCAGCTTCTGGTAATATATCTTGCACATTCAGAATTAGCGGGCAGTTGTATAAGCAGCTAAATATTGTTGCCGGTAAGATACCTAGTAAAGGCGGAACTGTTAAGATGATCGCATCTGGGCGATCGCCTTTAAAGGCTTGCGGTAAACTCGTGAAAACAAAGCTCAACTCCAATAACAATCGGTCTACAACGTTGGGTTTAGACTTAATTCGCACGTAACTTCGTTGGATTGTAACACCATTTTTTTGTTCAGTAACGTACCATTTACCCCGATACCCATCGTAAATCTGCCGCTCAGGATAGTTGGGCATTGCAGTGATTACTCGCACTTGGTGACCTCGCTTTACTAATCCTTCTGCCAATTCAGTCATTAAGGGAGCAATTCCAATCGGCTCTGGATGATAGTTGTAGGAATAGATCAGAATGTGCATGAGCTATTTGTAAAGTTGGTGACAACAGCCACAGATGAGCAAATTGATTGGTAACTACAGTAGGGGCTGCTACTTTGTATTATTTAATTTAGGTTGTGAACAGGTTATGAATTTTTTAAATCAAAACTGAAATCAACAGTATTAGTAAATTTTCTATGTGGATTTTAACAGTTATTAGTTATGAATTATCAGTTTTTTTGCTTGGATTGAGCCTTTCTACTGTGCAGTTATCAGCTACTAGTGTTAACTGTTCGCTGAATTTAATTTCACCATACGGCTGATGACTTTTAACTAATTAAAATGGAAATTTAATTGTTAAATTTACTCATAGGGGATTGTAGCATTATATTTAATTTCGTGCATGAAACCCGCATTCCGGCTTGTAAAGTGGCACATGAAGTATTGTGAACTACACCACCGTGTAAGATGGATGAGGAATTTTGCCGAATTACTTTACCAAGAAGGGGAAAAGGGGAAAGGGTAAGGGGTAAGGGAAAAAGAAAAGACTTTTGCCCACAAGGTACAGCAGTTTTCTTTTGCATGAAGTACAAAGTCACTGGTTTTGAGGCAGGAGGCAGAAGGCAGAAGGCAGGAGGCAGGAGGCAGAAGGCAGAAGGCAGAAGGCAGAAGGCAGAAGGCAGGAGGCAGAAGGCAGAAGGCAGAAGGCAGAAGAATAATTTGATTTGTGAATCCTTGGTTCTGTACCTCATTTAGTTGCAAACTGCTGTATAAAGCCCCTGTTTTTAAATATGGAGAACAAAAAAGAAGATTGAGGAGATACATAGTGCGATCAAAATTGCCGACTCCATGCCTTGAAACCCCTGTTTTGAAATTGCTGGTTCCTTTCCCTTTCCCCTTTTCCCTTTCCCCTTTTCCCTTTTCCCTTTCCCCTTTTCCCTTTACCCTTTCCCCCTCTTTTTCATTTAAAGTGTTTTACAGCCCATACGGCAGCATTGCGGCAAGGTAAACTGTTGGAATCAACTCATAAAGTTGAGCTACGCAAAGTTGAAAACAGTGACCTATGCCTGCTTTTTTATTAGAAATTGGTACAGAAGAACTACCTGCAAACTTTCTCAGTGATGCTCTAGTGCAATGGCAAGAGCGCATCCCCCGAAGTTTGGAAGTAAACAGCCTTAAAGGTGAAAGCGTCGAGGTGTACGGGACTCCCCGACGTTTGGCGGTATTGATTAAAGGTCTACCATCCCAGCAACCAGACCGGGAAGAAGAAATTAAAGGGCCTCCTGCTAGTGCTGCCTTTAAAGATGGTCAGCCAACCCCAGCAGCAGTGGGCTTTGCCAGAAGACAGGGTGTGGAAGTAGATGCGCTGTCTGTTCGCCCGACTGATAAAGGGGATTTTGTGTTTGTGCAAAGAAAAATTTCTGGTCGTCCTGTGGCGGAAATTTTGACAGAGCTTATTCCCCAGTGGATTTGGGGTTTGGAAGGTAAGCGATTGATGCGTTGGGGTGATGGAGATGCGAGATTTTCTCGACCAATTCGTTGGCTTGTGGCTTTGTTAGATGATACGGTGCTGCCTTTAGAATTGGTGAATGGTTCTAAAACGATTCAGAGCGATCGCCTGACCCAAGGTCATCGCGTCTTACATCCTCAACCTGTGACAATTACCCAGGCTACAGATTATGTTACCACTCTCAAAGAAGCCTACGTTACCGTTGACCCAGAAGAACGAGCAAATATTATCAAACACCAAGTAAATAAGGTAGCAGAAAATTTAGGTGGACATACAGTATTTTACCCCGATTTGTTAGAAGAAGTAATTAACCTGGTAGAATATCCTTCGGTTGTTGTTGGTAAATTTGAACCAGAATTTTTGGAATTGCCGACTGAAGTCATCACTGAAGTTATGGTAACTCATCAGCGTTATTTTCCTGTATTTAAACCAGGTAGTTTTCAGCAAGAATTATTGCCGAATTTTATTACTATTTCTAACGCCGATCCTCAAAAATCAGATATTGTTGCTGTGGGGAACGAACGAGTAATTCGTGCCAGATTAGCTGATGGCAGATTTTTTTACGAAGCGGATTTAAGTAAGCCTTTGGAAAGCTTTTTACCCAAGTTAGAAACAGTCACTTTCCTCGAAGGATTGGGTTCGTTGCGTGTGAAGGTAGATAGAGTAGTTAAGATTGCCGAACAAATAACTAGCCAATTAGAGTTAGCAAAAAATCAAAGCCAAAAAATCGAACGCGCGGCTTTATTATGTAAAGCGGATTTAGTGACACAAATGGTGTATGAATTCCCAGAATTACAAGGCATTATGGGAGAAAAATATGCCTTAGCCAGTGGTGAAGATGCAGAAGTGGCAAAGGGAATTTTTCAACATTATTTGCCTACAGGAGCCGGTGACAATTTGCCCGAAACACTCACAGGTCAAATTGTCGGTTTAGCAGATAGATTAGATACCTTAGTAAGTAACTTTGGTTTAGGTTTTATTCCCTCCGGTTCCTCAGACCCCAACGGCTTGCGCCGTGCTGCTAATGCAGTAGTTAAAATTACTTGGTTTGCTAATTTAGCAATAAAACTAGATGATTTATTATTGCAAATAGCGACAGATTTTGCAGCGAAGTATGACAAAGACCGGACATCATTAACCACAGCATTACAAGAATTTTTCTTACAACGCATTCGCACTTTATTGCAAGAAGAAAAACAAATTGATTACGACTTAGTGAATGCAGTTTTGGGAGAAAACGATCCAGAATATACAGAACGGGCATTAAAGGATTTGTTAGATGTTCGCGATCGCGCCTTATATCTGCAACAAATTCGCAAAGATGGCATCTTAGATACCATCTATGAAACCGTTAACCGTTCCACACGCCTAGCTGCCCAAGGCGATCTAGATACAAAACAGCTAGAACCCAAAAGCTTAATCCGTGAAGAACTATTCCAAAAACCTTCGGAAGTGGCTTTGTATAATGCTTTGGTTGATTTAGTGCCAGAAACTCAAGCAGCACAAGAAACCAGAAACTATCAACTGTTAGTAGCAGCCCTCACAAAAATTGCTCCCACAGTTAGTAATTTCTTTGACGGGCCGGATAGCGTTTTAGTAATGGACTCTGATCCAGAAATTAAGCGTAATCGATTACATCTGTTGGGATTAGTTCGCAATCATGCCCGTGTTTTAGCTGATTTCGGAGCAATTGTCAAAAATCTGTAGCGTAGGTCAACAAAAAGTTGTGTAATTTTTGCCAATAAACGTTAGTATAAGGAGTGCTTAACCAGGGATCTCTGCTGCAATCTATGTCCAGAGCTACTGTAATTGGATTTGGAAAGTCCGGTGTTGCTGCGGCGAGATTGTTGAAACGGGAAGGTTGGGAGGTGGAACTGAGTGATTCCGCTAGTGCCGAGAGCTTAGCTGAACGCAACACCTCCGAGACCCTTCTCCAACAACAACAAGAACTTGCTGCCGAACAAATAACCATTAAACTAGGTCAATCCCCAGACTTGAATGGTGCTAACTTACCAGAATTAATAGTCGTTAGTCCTGGCGTGCCTTGGGATGTTCCTGTATTAAATAAGGCACGGCAACTAGGGATTGAAACCATCGGCGAAATGGAACTCGCTTGGCGACATTTGCAACCTTTACCTTGGGTAGGAATTACTGGCACTAACGGCAAAACCACCACTACATCTTTAATTGCTGCCATTTTCCAAGCAGCAGGCTTAAAGGCTCCTGCTTGCGGTAATATTGGCTACGCTGCCTGTGAAGTCGCTCTGTCTTGGAAGGGACGCGACGACGCAGGGACGGAGGTACGCAAAGATATGAAAGAAGAGGACACGGAGACACAAAGGCACGGAGACACGGAGAATTCTTTCCCTGCGTCACCGCGTCTCCCAGTCTCCGCGTCTTCTTCACTCGATTGGATAATTGCCGAAATTAGCAGCTATCAAATAGAATCATCAACGTCCCTTGCACCTCGCATCGGTGTTTGGACGACTTTTACACCAGATCATTTGGCGCGGCATAAAACTTTAGAGAATTATTACAACATCAAAGCTAAGTTATTACAGCAGTCTGATTTACAAGTATTTAATGGCGATGATGCTTACTTGAGCAAGCTGGGTTTGAGTGCTTGGCCAAATGCTTATTGGACGAGCGTCAAAGGAAAAGATTTCCTGATTAGCGAAAAAGGCTTTTATATTGAAGATGGCTGGGTTGTGGAAAAGTTAACACCTACCTCTGCACCAGAACGGGTTGTTAAAGTATCAGCTTTGCGGATGGTGGGAGAACATAACCAGCAAAATCTATTGATGGCGGTAGCGACGGCGCGGTTGGCGGGAATTAATAACGATGCGATCGCTCGTGCAATTAGTGAATTTCCTGGGGTTTCCCATCGTTTAGAGCATATCTGCACTTGGGAAGGTATTGATTTTATTAACGATAGCAAAGCCACAAACTACGATGCTGCGGAAGTTGGCTTGGCATCGGTGAACAGTCCAGCGATTTTAATTGCCGGTGGAGAAGCAAAAGCAGGCGATGATACTGCTTGGCTAGCACAAATCCAAAGCAAAGCTGCTGCTGTGTTATTGATTGGCTCTGCTGCACCCGCCTTTGCCCAACGTCTGCAAGAAGTAGGGTATTATACTTACGAAATTGTGGAAACTATGGAAAAGGCAATTCCCAGGTCAGCGGAATTAGCTAAGCAATATCAAGCACCTGTAGTGTTGCTATCTCCTGCTTGCGCGAGTTTCGACCAATACCCGAATTTTGAGGTGCGGGGCGACCATTTCCGCGAGCTGTGTCTTGCTTGGGTGGAAAACTCCAAACTCAGCAAACTAGAAATTCTAACTTAGAAAATTCGGCGTTGCATAAATGCGGGATGAATTAAGATTTTTGACAAAGGCTAAAGGTAGATTCTTTGCGCCTTTGTGTGAGGTAAAAATCATCCCTAGATTCAGCAATGCCGAAAATTCTATTGACAAAGAGATTGACGATCGCTCAAATCTGGATGCTTTTGCAAATAATCTCGTATCCACATACAACCAGAGTGCAATATCTGGTTACTATCTAAAACGCGATCGAGTTGCCAGAGAATCACAACATCATCTAACCCGGCAGATGCTAGGATTGCTCCTTGGTTCTGGGTAGCGGGGTAAAAGGCAACATTCAATGCTCGTTGTTCGTGTCCTTCCAGAGTAGCGCGGAGGATGCCATCTAGCGACCAAAGTTTTACTTTATTATCCCAACCAGCAGAGGCTAAGACAGTACCCCAGTTGTCGGGGAGTCCAGAATGGGGGGGAATGAAGGTGATACCATTTACCCGATCTGTGTGGGCGGGAATAGTGCGAATTAATTTACCTTCTAACGACCACAGCTTAATTGTCGTGTCCTCGCTGGCTGTGGCAACGAACTTTCCATCAGGACTAAAGGCGACATCCCAAATGGCTTCGTTATGACTTTTGAGGGTGAATTGTGGCTGAGATGGAAACTTTCCCTTCGCATCCCGTTGCCAGAGGCGAAGAAACGTATCTCGACCGCCGATCGCTAACCATTGATTATCAGGGCTAAATGCTCCAGCATTGAGGCGATCGCGGTTTTTAGGTAGGGACTCACTCAGGGTTTGGATGAAAGTGCCATCCCGCTTCCAGAGTTTGGCTGTGCCGTCCCAACTGATGGAAGCTATTTCTAGCCCGTCGGGACTAAACACCACATCCCGCACTGTTGCGTTATGGGCTGAGATGGTTTTTAAGGGTTTTCCCTGCATCGTCCATAAAGTCAAGGAACCATCATCGCTACCTGCGGCGATGTCCTTCCCATCTGGGCTGATATCCACTGACCAAACCTGTCCTGGTGGCGGGGCTAAGGTGTTGAGCAGTTGTCCGGCTCGATTCCACAGCTTAATGGTACCATCAGCACTAGAGGAAACGATTGTTTGCCCATCGGGGCTAATCGGCGTGTGCCAAACAGAGGCACGATGACCCCGCAATACCGTGAGAATATCGCTTTGCAGCTGCCACAACCGCACCAAGTCATCTTCGCCAGCGGAAATCAAACGACGGCCATCGGCACTGAAAGCTACTTCCCATGTACCGTTAATATGGGCATACAGGGTTTGATTGACAGTTCGATCGCTGTTCCAAAACTTAATTGTGTTATCCCAACCAGCTGAAGCGAGGGTTTGTCCATCGGGGCTAAAGGCGAGAGTCACCACACTGCTATCGTGTTCTGTGGCGGTTTGCAATAAAGTGCCAGCGACAGTCCACCAGATAACATTACCAATCCAGTCTCCAGCTACCAGGGTTTGTCCATCAGGGCTGAAGGTGACGCTCATCAGACGGTTTTTGCCTTTTTTGGATGCGATGGGATTATTCAGTGTCCTAATTTTCTTACCCTCCAGATTCCAGAGGATGAGAGTATTATCATCACTGACCGAGGCTAGGATGTTAGCATCAACAGGACTAAACGCCACCTTTGAAACTGCACCGCTGTGTCCCTTAAAAGTGCGAATCAAGCTGCCGTCGATGCGCCAAAGTTTTACTGTCCTGTCGTTACTAGCCGAGGCAATCCATTGTCCGTTAGGGCTGACGGCGAGCGATCGCACCCAATCTTGATGTCCGTTGAGTGTTTTAACCAGTGTACCGTCCAGCTTCCACAGTCGCACCGTGCCATCTTGCCCAGCCGAAATTAGTTTATCGCCTTTGGGAGTAAAGGTGACATCAAAGACTTCTCCTTTGTGACCGCTAAGTACTTTTACGAATGTGCCATCGCTTTTCCACAGAGTAATCTTACCGTGTTGGTGAGCAGCAGCGATTGTCTGTCCGTCGGCAGTGATAGCAATACCCCGCACTTTTCCCTGTTTACCGTTTAGGCGGTTGCGTTCAATGACTTGAAAGGTGGCACGGCGCAATTCTCGATCTACCTTGGTAAGTAACTCAGCAGGCACATCCGCTAATTTGCTCAATCGAGTCTGGGCTTTGATGGCACTGACTAAAGCATCTAATCGATTCCCAGAGGCAAACTCAGCTTCCGAAACGTTAGCGATCGCTTCAATTTCTCGGAGAGTGGCTTGATGTCTTTGAGCGAAGGCATACATTCCCAAGAAACTCGCGACGACGAAAGCAATACTAACAGTCCCCAGTAACCACTTTTGCAAGCGACTGGCACGTTTTTCTTGTTGCAGTCGCTTTTCAACTTCTTGCAGTCGCCGGAATTCTTCTTGTCGTTTCAAATCATCTAAGTCGGTGCTGGTGCCAAACCATTTCACCACCTGTCCGCTTCCATCCTTGATGGGAATCGCCTGATTGAGAAACCAGCGATAGTTTCCCGCAACATCTTGTATTCTCAGTTGCACTTCATAGGGTAAGTTGGTTTCTAGGGAATGTTTCCAGGCGGCAAGGCTACTGGGGCGATCTTCAGGATGAACCACATCCAGGCTTTTCCAGTCCGTCACCTCTGAATGCGATCGCCCCAAAAAGGTACTTAAGTGCTGATTGGTATAAGATAGTCTACCATCTGGCTCTACAATCCATACCATCTGGGGCATTGCTTCTGCTAGTTGCCGAAAGAACCTTTCGCTTTCTTGCTGCGCCGCAAATTGCCGCCGGATTTCTTGCTGTTCTGCATCCTGACTGGCGGCCAGAAATTGGTAATCTAAATCGCTGAGGCTTTTGTTTTGCGCCCACTTTTGGGCATCAATCAGGGCTTGTCCCCGTAAAAGTCGGGATGTATCCTGTTGTTGAGAAGCAATCCAAGCTGATAGTGTTTCCGAGTAGGGACGTAATTGATTTAATTGTTCCTCTACCCATTCCCTATTGAAAACTTCTTGATATATGCGATTGCGGATTTGCAGATATCCTTGATGTTTAATTACCAAACCAGAAAGCAGCAGTTCTATCTGTTCTCTACTGTCGTCGGCTGCTACAGGAATAGTTTGTAAAAGTTGCTGATAGATACCCAGTAATCTACTAACGCGCTGACTATTGTAAAGTAAGCGATTGCGAATTGTGCGTAAATGCTCTGGTTCGTCTTGAGATTCCCAATTGTTAATGATTTGCGATCGCGCTAAACACTCTATCCAATCTGCTTCCTTACCTGGTGCAATTTCCAAAGGTGGGCTAGTTTTGCCGTTGCTACTTTCTAGATTTATCCCTTGGCTGTAATGCTGTTGCTTGGTTATTACAACCAACTGACATAATTTTTGCGTTAGAAATGGCTGTCCATTAGTCCAAGCAATAATTTCTTTAAATACCCTTTGGGGATTGTTCACAACTTGCTCTAATCCCACTACCAGAGGTTGAGCCTCTGCTAATGTAAATCCTTCTAAATTAATAGCAACACCAATATTAAAAGGTGTTTTGAGTTTATCTTGAATTAAATCAGAGGGAGTTGCAACCCCAAATAAAGCAAAACCCAGTCGTTCGTATTCAGGATTATGGACTCTTTGTTGATAACAAGCCCGAATCCACGCATAGAAATCATCTATGCCAAAGCTTAATTGCAGCAAACTATCAATTTCATCAATTAAAATAAAAATGCGATTGTTACTCAGGTTTACTAGCAAAATATCTTCGATAAAATTGCCCAAGCGTTGTATGAGTGAAAACTCAGTTTGTTCTTGCCACCAAGCTGCAAAATTGATTTTTTTAGCTAATCCAAAACTATGCAGCAAGCGGACAATTATCCCTTTATAAAATTGTGTTTCGGTGAGTTCTTGGCTGCGTATCTGCGTAATATCAATGTAAGCACAACTAAAGCCTTCATTTTGTAATCGTTGCTTGGTATGTACCAGTAGTGAAGATTTACCTATTTGACGACAGTTGAATACATAGCAAAATTCCCCTGCTTTCAAGGCTGTATAAAGTTCAATGTCTGCTTGTCTATTAACATAGTTAGCAGCATTAGCATTTAGACAACCACCAACTTTATAAATGCTTTTGTTCATAATAGCAAATCATAATTTGCTGAACTTTGTTTAATTACGACATCAGATATTTTTTCAAGAAGTCTCGATATAATTGGCAACTAACTACCCATTTTTGTTGTTGCAATTGAATTAACCCCATATTTTCTAATTGGTAGGCAGTTAATATATCTAAATCGATATTTTTATCTTTTGTTAAAAAGATTTTCATAGTATCTAATAATTGGGTATTTTTTTGTAATTTATTTAATAAATTTTGTAAATGTTGACGATAAATTCCTACTTCTGTGATTGCTGTTTGCAAAATCTCTTCTAAGGTTAATTTATGATAGAGCAGGTGATAAAGAGTAATATTTAGTAATGCTGGATGTCCCCCGATTAATTCCATTAATTGCTGCACTTGCTTGTTTTGTTGCCAATCAATTCCATAGCGGTTTGCTAACTCAATTACTTGCTCAGAAGTAAATTCTGATAATTTCAATGGTAGCCCAATGTTAAAAGGAGATTGATTAATTTCAATAGAAAGACAAACATCTGTTGAATAAACAATCACCAAACGTAGCTTTGTCCATACTTCATCCTGTTGCGCTTCTTCTTGCCACGAACGTAACAGAGGGAGAAATTCGTTGGCTAGATCGGGATATTCAAAAATATGCTGAACTTCGTCTAATACTAATAGTAAAGGTTTTTCTAAAGGTGCAAGTAAACATTCTTTTAGATAAAGAGTGCAGCTGAGTTTACTACCTATTTCTTCGTCCCAATGTTTATCGATATTAAATTCTATGCCTAGTTGACGAGCTATACTTGCAGCTAACCATTGCATGAATAATTGAGGTTTTTGCAAAACATCAATATCAACTTGAGCGATATTGAGTTTTGCTGTTTTATAGTCTAATGTTTTGGCATGAGCTAAAATCCGC
The DNA here is from genome assembly GCA_034530795.1 of Nostoc sp. DedQUE12a. Classification (GTDB taxonomy): domain Bacteria; phylum Cyanobacteriota; class Cyanobacteriia; order Cyanobacteriales; family Nostocaceae; genus Nostoc. The sequence goes on along the minus strand of JAVRCH010000172.1, from coordinate 6,463 downwards.
AACATCAAAGATGTTTTACCCATGCCTCGACAACCTTGAATGCGAATTACGCATCCTGCTTGCGTGATTTCTTGATATGCTAGTTCTTCTAATGGAGGACGAGGAATATAGAATTTAGAATCTAAAGATAAAGGAGCGCAGGGATATTTTATATATTCACTAATCTTTGCTTGAATGTTGCGATCGCTCTGTTTTTTGAGTGTAATTTCACTCTTAATTTTCTCTTCACTGAGAAATCTGGAAACAATTTGAGATGGTGCAGTATTTGGTATGATTGTTTGTTGTTGCACAGAATTATCTGAATTTTGAGATAAATCTCTAACTATCACCTGTCGCTGTTCTTGGGAATATTCCTGGTAAAAATCAATGTCATTTGCATCATAAATAGTGTAGTCATCTTCATGCAACGTTAAATCAAAAGCACTAAAGCAGATTCGCATGGTGCGCGGATCTATCCTCGAATTCAAAGACCACAAACGGCTTAAAGTAGAGGTGGAAATTCCAATGCGATCGCCTAATTCTACTTGTGTAAAACGTTTACCTCCTCTTTTTTGTCTCTCTTCTTCCAAAATTGCAGTTTGCAATCTCTTCATCCCGACAGCAGTTAGAACTACTCCTCTTTTTCGCAGTGATTTATTTTTGTCTTCTTTCATTTCTAAATGAAAATTTTAACTTGTTTTCATATTAATTTTGCTCAAAAGCGGTTTCCAGCCTTAAGTGACGTATATGATGTTTTAATCGATGTAATCTAAATATTACCAGATATCTGCAACAGCTTAACTGATGTAAGTGAAGTTTTTGAACTGGGAAAAAATTAATTGATTTTTTAGTAGTGACAAAATAAAACATGATTAAAAAATAATAAGAAAAGTTTTAAATGCCTATGTAAGCAAAAATTAATTTTGTATCTAAAAATACAAAAAAATTAAGCAAATGAAGTATTTTATTGCCCAATCCTGAGATTACCAAAGCTACAGCCTATATAAAAGTGTTTTCAGGTAATTTGCCTGCAAGTAAGTTAACTGATTTATCTGCACTTGAGGTAAATAAGAAAACATGGGAAATTTGAAGCTGTCTAAAATATTGGCGTTGCTCAATCAGAACTATGAAATTCTAAAATTACTTTTTTTCCTTCGTAACTTTGTGCCTCAGAAAGCGGGAACGCCTAAAGGCGAATGCTTGAGACAATCGCAACCTACAGTTATGTCAAACTTTAACTATCACCCTGACATCTGTGTTCTTGTCCTATCATTATTATTTCCATTTTTTAAATAACAGGATTGAGCGCCATGAAAAGCGTGGAGAAAAAAATCGTTGCTCTTTGTTTGATCGCTGCTGGGAGTCTTTTCTGGAGCATGGAGGGGCTGGCTAGTTCTGCCCAAGCTCAAAGCTTTGAACCTGTTTCTACGATCGTTTCCCAATCTTCTAAACCTGTCACCTACATGACAGTACTGGACAAAAATACAATCGTCATCCAAATTACGGAGGGCGAATTTCTCTTCCACGGCTATCTGGAGAGAACATCTGGCAATACATTCATTGGCGAAAACGAGCAGGTGCGCGTCATCTATGACCGAGGTACTAAGCAGGTTGTGGTGATTAACAAAAAGACGGGGACTGAGTTTTACAACTACTACTTCTCTGATACCAATGAAGGGGCGCTTTAGGTTAAAGCAATCCAATTTGTAATGATTCCTAAAATATTGGCACTCTTGAGAAAACAACATGAAAATAAACCGCTTAATTCCGATCGTTGCGAGTTCCCTAATCATTACAATTGCCCTCAATGCCCAGGCTCAAAATGCTGGAGATCCTGTTCGCGGACTTCAAGATTTAGTGAATGTTCGCGGACGAGATGGAGAAGCCATACTCCAAAAGCGGGGCTATAGGTTTCGCTGGGCTGAAAAATCTGATGATTCTACTTATAGCTTTTGGACTCAAACTAAAACCGGTCGGTGCATTAGCGTGAGGACAGAACAAGGTCGCTACGTCTCTCTGGCTGATACCGGAACCACGGCAGATTGCGATCGCGGCGATAGGAAACGTCCTCAAAATACAGGCAATTCCTCTTCCCGACCCTTGCCAGACCTAATAGGAGCGAGGGCTGGTCAAGCAGAGGGCGAATTGCGGCAGAGGGGATATACCTATCGCCGTAACGAAAAAGTGTCAAATACTTCTGTTGCTTCATTCTGGGTTGAAGGCAACTCAGGTAAGTGTGTAGAAATAGTTACCTCAAACGGTCGCTATCAAAACATCTTTTACGTTGATTGGCATCACTGCCATAGATAATCTAATCGCGTTGTTGTGTCTAAACCGATTGACACTGGCGAAATTCTCGATGGTAGAGTTTCCAAACAAATTCATCTAGAGTCAATGCAACTAATGAAAACCTTACGAACATTAGCCCCTACTATTGTGGGTTTATTAACTCTGACAGTTACTCATCCTGTTAACGCTCAAGCAGCGATCGACACTTTAGACAACGGTAATCTGAGTGTGACTGGTATGAGATCGGGAAGTGGCTGCACTGTCCTTTTTAATCCTCAAGGGGAGATCCTTCAACAAGGTCGATCCTGTAATTCAACAGAAATCCGTAAAGCCGAGACAGCGATCGATACTTATCTCCGGGAGCAAGGTGCACCTGAGCGTAACAGTGACGACTCAATGCGGCAAAAACTGACCTTAATCTGCTACGGTGAAGGTCGCAAACCAAGTCTTGAAAGCCGCAACAGCTATGAATGGAACTCACGTCGTCATCGCTATGAACTGCAAAATCGTGTAGAGTCTTCGACAAACGAGTTCGATTCCGAGGTTCAAGTCGAGATTCGTAATATGCAGGGAAAAATTCATCTGGGCGGAAGGCTCATCCCGCCAATTAATTCCGGCGGTACTAATGGATGGTGGAACCTCAAGAATCTCCGTGTCACACCTGAGCAAATCACGGGAAAATACCAAGTAAATGGGCTAAATCATCCGCGTGTTGAGATCGATCGACGCAGTGGACGGATTGCCATTAATGGGATTGGGAATTTCCGTTTCCGTGGTAATTGCGATTCCGGCGACTGGAGCAATAGCAGAACTCGTTTTTAGTCTGTTGTATGGTTGGGTTTCGTCAAAACAAAGACGAAGCCCATGTCTTCGCAATTGAAAACTCGCTCCATCGGTGGCATCAAGATTTCGTTTTGGTGCAGACGCGATCGCATTGCTCCCTTCGACACTAGCTAATAGGCGAAAAATCGAAGTAAATCTGAATAAATACTAAAGGCAAGATGATAAAACAAAAATCAAGATACATTTACATAGATTTGAATACCATCAACAACATAATACCAATCTTCAAATTTGAAGATTAATACTTTTGCTTAAGGTAATTTAATTAAGCTGAACGGTTTGCTGATTAATTAGAACAATAAACAATGAATTGCTTGCGCTGGAGAAACTATCACATGAAAAACTCTGCCTTGACTCTTATTCGTAGTGTTTTAGCCGCCTCGGTTATTACCACATCGCTCACATTTAGCTTCACTGCACCGTCGTTAGCTCAGGCTCATACGACAGTACGGTTTTCCGCTGGCAACGATAACACTTTTATGCGGTCTTCGATCGCGGGCAACCACTACCACGACTATGTTCTGAATGCGCGGGCAGGGCAGAGGATGTCGGTTTCGTTGATTACCAAAGGATCGGTATACTTCAACATTCTCCCACCAGGCAGCACAGATCGGGCAATTTATAACAGCTCAATATCGGGCAACGACGGAAACGTTCGTTTGTCACAGAGTGGTAACTATACAGTTCGTGTGTATCTAAAGGGTGGCAGTAAGGACAGAAATCGAACGGTTCCTTTTGAACTTTCAGTCGGTATCTTGTGATGGTTGCTTTTCAATACTAGAGAAAAGCTTGAAAACTGTTAGAAACGATACGTTTATCGCATCGCTTTTAACAGTTTTCTCGATCGCTGGAAGTGCAACAGTCTAAACACCTCCAACAGCGTATTATGTGCGGGATCTTAGGCAGAAATTTTCTGCCCAATATAAGGGGACTCCAAAAAATAAATTATCCAATTTTCGGAATCACAACGACTTTTCCTCCCCCTGCTCCCCTGCCCTAAAAGCGTTCGCGTAACGTCCCGCAGGGATGGGATATTTTTTTATCGAAGAAAGGCAGAGGGCAGAAGGCAGGAGGCAGAAGGAATACTGTTTTCTGCCCTCTGCCAGTGACCAAAGGGAACAAGGGTTTAAGACCCCCACCAAAATCTCTGATTTGGTGGACTGCAATTGGTGTGGGTCTGAAGCCCACACCATATTGCTACCTTCTGCCCTCTGCCCTCTGCCTTCTGCCTTCTTCACTTGGAAGTCCCTAATATAGTCCGGCGGCTACCAACGACCATCTTTTGAGACACGGCAAAACACAAATCACCCTCATCAGCTTCACCCCTGTTTAGCACCGCAAAAAGGAAAATTGTATGTCCCCCCTAAGACACGAAGCCCCTGTACCGATTGAATATCGACTGCTTGGACTCGATCGCCGGCTCATTTGGCCGACGGTGAGCGTTTATTTTGTGGTGTTTTTATGGTCGGGAGTCATGCCAGCCATCGACGAGGCTGTTCATAACAAGGAAGTTTTAGCAGGGACAGCTTATAATGTCGGCCCTGTAAGTTTTACGCCAACCCAAGGCTGGGTGATAACTAAGACCCCATTCCCTGGCGAGAGTTCATCAAAGGCAGTGGTGGTCTTCAAAGATGGCGTCACGTTTAGCGTCAAGAGCGGCGTCTGGAAGGGAACTGCCGAGGAACTCCTCAACCAGATCGTGAAAGACCAGAATGAATTTCTTGTCGAGGGTAAATTAGTTCCCGTTACAACGCTGCAAAAGGTTGCCGGAGTAGCTAAGAGAATTAATGGCCCCAACTATACTGGTCTACTGCTCGCATACGTCGATGGCAAGGGTCAGGCAGTCGAAGTGATTGTGAAGGGCCCAGCCGCTACCTCCACACAATTGGAGCAACCGATCGCTGACATGATTCAGAGCATCACATTTAAATCAAAGGAAGGCGATTCGTGATTAGCACTTCAAAAAGTGAGGGCACAATCCGCAAGGCTGCCATCGATCGTTCAGGCTGGAGCTATCCCGTCCGATTTTTTCAGCCGCACAACCCGGCGTGCTACCTGTATTGGTTGCTCGTACTCAAAGGCACCTACGTCTTCTGCGGACTTTTGTTCGGCAGCGCCATCTATCCCAGCGCTCTATTCATCGCCCTCTCGTCTCAGGCACTGTATTGCCTACCTTGGATCTGGTTTCTCACCCACAAAGATCGGTATGAACGTGAGCCAGCCAAGCTCGCGCTGCTCGGCTTTCTCTGGGGCGGACTAGTAGCGCCCTGGGTTATGGCGCTCCCTGGCAATGGTGCAATCCTATCGCTATTTGCGAAGCTGACTAGCTTCGACTTTTATAGCCATTGGAGTCCGGCCCTCACCGCACCCATCGTGGAAGAAAGCTCCAAATTCGTCGGGCTGGTCATGCTCGCTTTACTAGCACGCAACCATGTCCGCAACGCCTACGACGGGTTTCTGCTTGGTGCGTTTGTGGGTCTCGGCTTTCAGGTCTTTGAAAACGTGTCTTACATTGTGGTCGCACCCGACGCAAGCTTTGGATCGCAGCAGGTTGCTGATGCGTTCCAGGTATTGGTAGGGCGCACATCTGTCGGTTTCTGGAGTCACTCGCTCTTCACGGCGGTTGCGGGTACGGGGTTTGGCTACTTCCTCGAAGGGAAAAATCGCTCCTTCGGACATCGGCTCGCGGTTTTGGTAGGTTTCTTTTTGTTGGCTTGTCTGGCTCATAGCTGTTGGGATGCCATTATTGGGTTTATCGGCTTCGGGCCCATCGGCATCGTCATTGGAACGGTTGCGATTTTACTTGCGTGGCGGTTCTCCGAGCAGCGTCAACGCAAGTTTGTCCGCGTCCTGCTGGCTGACGATGTTGCAAACGGAATCGTGACAGAAGCCGAACTGGCTGCGATTTCCAACCGACCGAAAGATCGGCGAGCTTACCTGAGAGAGGTCAAGTCCTTATCCGGGCCTGACGCGGCAAAACGCGCTGGGTTCATACTCGATGCGGCAATCGATCTTGCAGCGGCAATTGCATCTACGGACAGTCTCAATAGTCCGAAAGCCGAAGCCGCGCGTGCGGAGATTGCAAGGGTGCGCGGTGCCGCACAGTTAGGTCGATTAGAGTAGATTCCATCGGAAATGCTGAGGCGATCGAGAGTGCCTGATACAGTAGAGCATAACTCCAAGAGCAAGGCTTCAAGATCGAGTTGCTCAACTCAGATCTTGCACCTCGAAATAGTAATGTCAATTCCATGACTAAGTGCTAAGGGTCGGAGCCGTTCAATATCCAGTAATAATAAAGACAAGACTAAATGAGGTAGAAAAGTAGAGAGTGCAAGAAAAGCAGCTTGATCCC
>JAVRCH010000171.1:0-11466 GCA_034530795.1 Nostoc sp. DedQUE12a | reverse complement strand
AATAAGTTTTCTTGTAGTGCGGGCATCTTGCCCCCACCGGACGGGCGAGACGCCATTGGTGTCAACTTAACGTAAAACCGATATCCCGCAAGGAACTGAAGTTCCTTACTCATAGCGAAAGTCATCTTAAGATGACTAGATATACTTAAAAATTTTTAGTCTACTTCAGTAGACTTTAGCTATAAGCAAAAGAACTTTAGTTCCAGGCGGGTAAGGAAGCCGACAGTTAAGCCATTTAACTTAAGTTGACACCAATGGCGAGACGCCCATCCCACAAGAGTTTTCTAATGCACAATTTAAGGCTTGACACGCTACTACGTGTATTTCTCCAAATCAAATATGAGTCGTATAGATTTGATACAAAAATTAGTTAGAGAATGTTAGTATAGAAAAATATAAGTATTTATCCTCTATCTATATACTTTATCTAATTGACATTCCTGTCGATAGGGACACCTACTCTTAAGGTTTGGTAAGATATCCGAAAACAAAAGTACGCCCGTTGTAGTCATTAAATAAAATCTTAATAGAATTTACCCTTGGGCATCATGCAGGTCTATTGCAGCAAACAACACACAAATGATAATGGTAACCGCTTTTGTACCCATTGCGGCGAACCGTTACCTCTCGGTGTGGGGCAGGTTATAGATAATCGCTATCAAATCATCCGTCAACTGGGCCAAGGCGGCTTTGGACGCACTTATTTGGCGGAGGATAAGAAATCCCATCAAACCTGCGTGCTGAAGGAATTTGCACCCCAAGTACAAGAGAAACAAGATTTAAAAAAAGCCAAAGAGTTATTTGAGAGAGAAGCCAATGTCCTCAAAAAACTCCAGCATTCGCAAATTCCCCGTTTTCACAGTTCTCTACAAGTAAAAATAGGTAGTAAAGATTTTTTCTTTTTAGTCCAAGATTATGTAGATGGTGACAATTTTGACCAATTATTAGAACACCGTCGCACTCAAGGAAAAGCCTTTAGTGAAGAAGAAGTCATCATCCTACTGCAACAGATTTTACCCGTATTAACCTACATCCACTCACGCGATGTAGTTCACCGCGATATCTCTCCCGATAATTTGATTTGGCGGCGTTCTGATAATCTACCAGTGTTGATTGATTTTGGTGGCGTTAAACAATTGCCAGCTTCTCAAGGTTTTTGGCAGACTCAGTTGGTTGGGAATAACACTTTGCTGGGTAAAAAAGGTTATGCTCCAGAGGAACAACTACGCCAAGGTAAAGTATTTTTAAGTAGTGATTTATACTCTTTGGCTGTAACTTCATTGGTATTGCTGACGGGGCAAGAACCGCAAAAATTATACGACAGCTACCAGGGAATTTGGTACTGGGGCAAGCAAATCCAAGTGAGTCCCAAACTAGAGTCTGTGTTAAAAAAGATGCTGGCTTATAAACCGAGCGATCGCTACCAACGAGCCGAGCAAATTCTCAAAGATTTACCATCGCCAAATGCAACTAAACCTCCAGCAAATTATGTTACCAAAATTAAGACGATGGTAGTTGCTCCCGGAAGACAACGCGCCAGCGCTATTATCAGTAGATTCCAGAACAGAACCCAAGCCATCGCTAAACCGGCATCTTTACCCGTTTGGATTCGTCCTTTTGTCATGAGTCTAGGCGGTACAGCTTTAGTTGTTTTAACTGGTGCAGGTGCTTGGGCGGTGGTAAACGCAGTCATTCGTAGCGTATCATCAATTACTATCCCATCAATTTCCTTACCGCAAATTCCGCAGTTACCTAATCCTAGTAGCCAACCAGTCAGCGATCGCGGCACAAATGGCAACCTCCAAGAAATTATCAGTCGCCGCCAACAGTTACAAATTCCCGAAGGATTTTTTACTCGCTTTGTAGACGATTCATTTTATACAAAAAATTCTCAATTAAAGGGACGTAGCCTCACCTCGAAACCTGAAGATGCTCGTTTACGAGATGAGTGGTACCGTATCGCTAACGAACTATTGACTAAAGTAGAACAAGCTAACCTCAGTACAGCAGCGCGTCGCAAACTAGGAACTTACACAGCACAAGATTACGAAAGATGGAGACGACAAGCGCGAGCCGGACAATTCGGAGACTATACAATTAATCAGTTGAACAAAGAAACAAACGAAAAATTCGATCGCTTGTTTCCCGACCAAGACCGTGCGAAACTCAATCAGCAAACTTTCGGTCAAATTTGGTATGCGATCGCAGCCGATCGAATTGATAAAGTAAAATCTGGCAATTAAAGGGACTGGCGACTGGGGACTGGGAATGCGGGGAATGACTAATAACTAATGACTAATGACTAATAACTAATGACTAAATTATATTGTTCTAAGGGACATGAAAATTCCCCAGGTAGTCGCTTTTGTCTCCAGTGTGGTGAAAAATTGGATCCGCCTATGAGTTATGGTATACAAGCAGGATTAACTTTAGGCGATCGCTATGTAATTGTGCGTCAACTCGGTCAAGGTGGCTTTGGACGCACTTATTTAGCTGAAGATGTTAACCGTTTTCGCGAACTTTGTGTTTTAAAAGAATTTTCTCCGCAAGTCCAAACCGCCTACGTTGTCGAAAAAGCTGAAGAACTTTTTCAAAGAGAAGCCAGTGTTCTCTATCAACTGCAACATCCCCAAATTCCCCGCTTCCGCGAACTACTTCGCACTAATTTACAGGGCAGAGAATATCTGTTTTTGGTGCAAGATTATGTAGAAGGGGAAACTTACAACTCTTTGTTAAATAGCCGGACAAAGCAAGGTTTACGCTTTACAGAAGCTGAAGTTCGCCAATTATTACTACAAATTCTGCCAGTGTTGGAATATATCCACTCACTAGGCGTAATTCATCGAGATATTTCTCCAGATAACTTAATACTTCGCAGCGTTGACCAACTACCAGTATTAATTGATTTTGGCGGTGTTAAACAAGTAGTAGCAACTGTAGCTTCCCAATATTACCAACCCGGTGCAGTCGCATCTTCGCCATCACCAACCCTATTAGGTAAAGTAGGATTTGCTCCCCCAGAACAGATGCAAACTGGGTTGGTGTCTCCCCACAGTGACTTGTATGCTTTGGCTGCCACCATGTTGGTTTTACTGACGGGCAAACTCCCGCAAGAATTAATTGATACTTATAATTTAACCTGGCAATGGCGACGGGAAGTCAGCCTAAGTCCCCTTTTAGGACAAGTATTAGATAAAATGCTATCCGTCAGACCAGGCGATCGCTATCAATCAGCCCGTCAAGTACTGCAAGTACTGAACCCGCCTCCAGTCAACTATCCGCCCACCCAATACCCCACTCCCACCCCGCCAGAACCCACATCTGCCACCGTCGCCGTTTCCCCTCCACCCCCTTCATCTCCCCCATCTCCCCATCCTTCCATCTCCCCATCTCCCTCATCTCCCCAATGGACACCAACAAAAACATTCCTAGCTGCACTGGTAGCAGTTAGTACAGCCGGATTAATTTTCTGGGGAGTAAGTAGCAACCGCAATAGAGGGGAAGTTGAACCTAACCCCACACCCAGCCCAACCCCAACCACTAGCCAGCCAGTCGATCCCTTAGCGCAATACTCACCAGCCGAACGCCAGCGTAAACAAAGATTAAGCGATCGCCGTCAACAGTTAGGTATTAATGAGAACTTCTACATTAACTTGGTGAATCAAGTTTTTTGGGACAGAAATCCGAGTTTGCGGGGACAAACTCTCAGCAATGGTTCTGAAGACGAGAGTTTGCGGGCACAATGGGATCAAACAGCTTTAGAATTGCTAGAAAAGCTGGCACCACTGAGTTCAAATTCACGTCGGCAATTGGGAACTTATTCGAGTGCCGAACGCGATCGCTGGAAAGTGGAAGTCAACCGCATCAACGTTGGTAGTCGTTCTTTATACGATTTGGGAGATGCAGCTTTTTTAAGCGTATTCCCAGAACAGCGAGGTAAGAATTTTACAGGACAGCCCATTGGCCAAGTTTGGTATGGATTTGTCAGCGATCGACTCAGTGCTATCCTTGCTGGTAGCGCTTTCCAAAAACTTGCCTTCGATCCCGGTACTATCAGTAAAACAGTCAGTGGTACTCTGGAACCTGGTGGCGGTAAAGTTTTTATTGCTGAACTTGCCAAAGAACAATCTTTAGAATTAAAGCTACAAGCAAATTCCCAAGTTTTGTTATCAGTTTATTCACCCACTGGCAAAATTAAATTTTTAGAAGATTCTACGCGGCGTACTTTATCGACTAAGTTACCAGAAAACGGTTTTTATGAGTTTGTCGTTGTTTCCACAGCATCGAAACCAATAGACTATCAACTCACCATCATAGCCGAAACTCCCACCGCACCTGTATCTCCAACACCAACGCCTACGGAAACACCAACTCCTACACCAACGCCTACACCCACGCCGACGCCAACTCCGACACCAACTCCCACAGAAACCCCTACTCCGACACCGACACCCACGCAGGAAGCAACGCCTTAGTAGAGAGTCATCGTTGACAGAAAATATACAATATTAGCCTCTGAAAGAACACACTTGTCGTAGGGGTAAAGTTTATGTCATATCAAGTTCGGATAATCACTTATCATTAAAATTTCTCCGCGTCCCCCCGTCAGTCCTAATGATAAGTCTTCACCCGAACATGATATAACCTTATACTTCATGATAAATAAATTACTATATCTGGCTTAAAAAAAGTTGGAAAAACACCACAATATTCGACCTAATTACTTACGATTTAGGTTGTAAATTAGGATTTTCAAGCATCACTCTACCCAGGCTAAATCTTCTTTTACCTTGTTCAAACTTTCCCTCAATAAAATTACGAATCCTTTGAGCTGACAAAGCTTGCTTCTTTTTTTCTTTACTCACATTGGCTGGAGGTCTACCTAAAGAGGAACCACTAATTCTAATACCTCGTTCTTTGCACCAAGCTCGGTTCTCTCTTGTGCGATAAATTTTTTCAACATGAACAAACAGATCCAAAATAGTATTAACAAATCAGCACATAAAAAAATCCCACCCAAGCTTTTTCTTGGGTGGACAATATGAAGTGGAACAAAATAATTTTCCCCAAAAAATAGGAGAATTATTTGCTTTCTGTAAAATCAGCGTCAATTACATCATCACCACTACCAGCAGAAGAAGAACTGCCATCTTGAGGTTCAGCGCCAGGTGCAGCACCGCCACCAGCTTGTTGATAGATGTTGCTACCAACGGCGAATAGTGCTTGTTGCAATTCTGGGGTCAGCTTCTTGATTTGCTCATCGTCATCTTTAGCAATTGCTTCGCGCAGTTCTTTCACCAAACCATCGACTTTTGTCTTGTCAGCAGCGGGAACTTTATCGCCCAATTCTTGTAGCTGCTTCTCAGCTTGGTATGCCAGAGAGTCGGCTTGGTTCTTGCGTTCAATTTTCTCGCGGCGTTCTTTGTCAGTCGAAGCGTTTTGTTCAGCTTCTCTGACCATGCGGTCAACGTCATTTTTATCCAGTGTGGAAGCACCAGTGATGCTGATGGACTGTTCTTTACCAGTACCTTTGTCCTTGGCTGTGACGTTGAGGATACCGTTAGCGTCGATATCGAACACGACTTCAATTTGGGGGACGCCACGTGGAGCGGGAGGAATTCCATCAAGGCGGAAGGTTCCCAAACTCTTGTTATCGGTAGAGAATTCGCGTTCGCCTTGAAGGACGTGAATTTCTACGTTGGTTTGACCATCCACAGCGGTGGAGAACACTTCAGACTTCTTGGTAGGAATTGTGGTGTTGCGGGGGATAATTTTGGTCATCACACCACCCAATGTTTCAACACCCAAAGATAGCGGTGTTACATCTAACAACAAGATGCCAGTAACATCACCAGCTAATACACCTGCTTGAATTGCTGCGCCAACTGCGACAACTTCATCTGGGTTAACGCTTTGGTTGGGGTCTTTACCCAATACCTGCTTCACAATCTGTTGGACTGCGGGAATGCGGGTAGATCCACCAACTAACACTACTTCATCGATATCGCTTTTGCTTAACTTGGCATCCCGGAGAGCGTTTTCCACAGGGATACGGCAACGGTCGATTAAGTCAGAGCAAAGTTCTTCAAATTTAGCGCGGGTCAGGGTTGTATCTAGGTGCTTAGGCCCGTCCTGGGTAGCGGTGATAAATGGTAAGTTGATTTCTGCTTGGGTGACGCTAGAAAGTTCAATTTTTGCTTTCTCTGCGGCTTCAGTCAAACGTTGTAAAGCTTGTTTATCTTTGCGTAGATCGATGCCTTCGTCTTTCTTGAACTTCTCAGCTAAGAAGTCAACTATTTTTTTATCAAAGTCGTCACCACCAAGGTGGGTATCACCTGATGTGGCTAACACTTCAAAAACTCCATCGCCTACTTCTAGTACGGATACGTCGAAGGTACCACCACCAAGGTCAAATACTAGAATTGTTTCGTTGCTCTTTTTATCAAACCCATAAGCTAGAGAAGCGGCTGTAGGTTCGTTGATAATCCGCAGAACTTCAATCCCTGCGATTTTACCAGCGTCTTTTGTCGCTTGCCGTTGGGAGTCATTGAAGTATGCTGGAACTGTGATTACTGCTTGGGTTACAGTTTCACCGAGGTATTTGCTAGCGTCTTCAACCAGTTTGCGGAGAACTTGTGCAGAAATTTCTTCAGGGGCAAATTGCTTACCAGCGCCTGGTGAGTCTAGCTTGACATTGCCGCCGCTGCTAAGGACTTTGTAAGAAACTTCAGTAGTCTCCTTGGTAACTTCGTCAAAGCGGCGTCCAATAAAGCGCTTGACAGAGTAAAACGTATTTTCGGGGTTCATCACCGCTTGACGTTTGGCGATTTGACCAACCAAGCGATCGCCATTTTTAGCAAATGCAACCACTGATGGTGTTGTCCGAAAACCTTCCGCATTAGCAATAACTGTGGGTTTACCACCTTCCATCACTGCCACGCAGGAGTTCGTTGTACCTAAGTCAATTCCAACTACTTTTGCCATTTTAGGTGCTGGCTCCGTATAACTACAAATGAATGAATGAGAATATTAAGGACTAAATTTTCAACCAACAGGGTTAAGAAATCAGCCAGTTCAGCATTAATACCTTAATTTGGCTTTTTCTGGGGATTAAGACTCCAGACTATGCTGATATATATATTGAGATCCATGAAGGGTGGTTTACCGAACCTTGGTTGGGACGGTTAAACTAACTCAATAGTTTTTAAGTTAATTCATGGATTGATTTGCTTCTACTTCGTCTAATGTATGAGAATTAATACTTTCAGTAATTAGGGTGAACCGTAACATCTGAGTGGTGTTTGCCGTCTTTAGAGGTAACAAATTACAGATGGCAATTGGGCATGGGGCAAAACCCTTCGGGTAGGGAAAAGGGGAAAGGGTAAGGGGAAAAGGGGAAAGGGATGTATGTAGGGTTTATTCCCTAGTCCCCTAGTCTCCCCATCTCCCCACTTACTCAAGCCCGGAAAAAAGAGTTTCCCAGTCGATCGCAGCTGGTCTTTGTCCTTTATTGACTATTTCAAAAATTTTCCTGGAAGTACTTGGATAAAAAAGACACTCGACACAAGCGTTTGCTACATCAATTCGGCTGGCATCACCTACAAGTGTATCCCCTGTGCCAACTACCACAGCAGATTTACCGACTGTTTTTGCCCTTAGGAGGGTGTTGAGGTCGTATGAAGTATAAGGGCCGTCAATGAGGCGTCCTGGGCGGATAATAGTGTAGGGTAATCCTGAATTAATGATGGACTCTTCGCCCTTCTGTTTGGCATCCAAGACACCGAATGCATTGAGAACGCTAAAAGGAAACTGATTTTTACGGAGAATGCCGCAGGAGGAGACGAAAACGAATCGCTGCAAATTCTGAGGCGCTGCTGCTACTAGGTTGCTGACACCTTGGGCATCGATTTTTGCTGGACTATTCTTTGCTTTGGCTTGGCTAGATTGGGGGTTAAGAAAAGTTAAACCCCATTCAATCAAGTTTGGGGATTCCTCAAACTCCCATCTGGCAGAGGGAAAGGCTGTGGTTCCAGTACAACATATAATTTGGGTGGCGTTTGATATTGCAGCGCCAAGTGTAGCGGGCTGGCGGGTATCACCAACAACAATTTCCACTTGCCGATCAAACATTTTTTCAGCTTTGGTGGCATTCCGTGTCAGAACACGAACCCTAACACCTTTTTCCAACAACTTGCCTACCACAAGTTGTCCTACTCCACCAGTAGCACCAGCAACTAGCACCAAATTCTCAACTGACGCTTCCAAAGAAGTCATAAAATGTTCTTGAGATAGTCTATTGCTAATCTAACTTGAGTTCGATGGGTCATATCATATACGCTCGTGAGTTTGTTACTCATGCAGAATACGATAGAGATAAATGGAAGAATGACGAATGGTTTGATAGCTAGCACTAGTTAAAAGCAATCAATTAGGTAAAACTAAGATTGGTAATATACCAATGTTAGTCCTAATAATTAAGCAACTAATTCCATAATGAAGAAATGTTATATCATTATTACACCAGCTACACAGAATTACTTGCATATTTCCCCCCGCGCCCGATAAAACATGAAGAAGATTTAGAAAAAACTCAAGCAGTTGTCGATAGTCTACTTGATAAAGGGGAACTAACAGAGTCAGAAGAAGATTATATTACTTTATTGGGACTTTTGATTCATGAATACGAATCAAAACAGGATTTGGTTCCAGATATTTATGGAGTAGAACTTCTCAAAGTTTTAATTGCCCAATTGAATCTTAAACAAAAGGATTTAGTTCCTATTTTTAAAACGGAGTCAATTGTTTCTGATGTACTTAAAGGCAAGCGTAAATTAACAGTTGAACACATTCAAAAGCTTGCAGAATTTTTCAATATTTCACCTGCTGTATTCTTCCCAGACAATCCATTAGACAGAGATTTTTTAGAAGTAGCTTAGTTTAATATCCAAGTATCTACCAAAAAGATGGATAGTTACATCAGAAAGAAAAAATATTGGAAAATGAAAAGCCCCTAGTCTGAATCCACTAGGGGCTTTTCCATAGTTCTTACATTAGTACTAGTTTTAGCAACACACAATAACGGTAAAAAAACCTTTTCATTTTCTTTTGAGCCAGAAGTAGTACAGCAAGCTTGGCGATCGCTACTTTCTGCTATATTTAATCACCTGATCTAATCGAGGTAAGGCACTTACCGCTGACTCTCGAACATACGAATCAACAGTTTCATCGTTAGTCAATGCTGTCAGCACTTCTACCCCTCTGACATCGCCCATTGAACCAAGTGCATTCACAATCGCCACAGCTACCGCAACATTATCTGTGGTTTTCAAAGCTTCAGTTAAAATTTCAAAGGCAGGAGAACCAATCTCGCCCAGAGCCATCACAGATGCAATATATACAACACCATTTGGATCGTTGAGTGCTGTTTTTAATCCCTGTAACCCCTCTTCTGGGAAAGGTACGTCTGGATGGTTGGCAGCCACCTGCGCCAAGGCTTTAGCACAACTGCCCCGAATGGTTGCGTTATCACTATTGAGCAATGACTCTACCAGTGCTGGCACAGCATCGACACCAACGGCACCCAAGGCTTTTACCGCAGCTCGACGATAGGTCACATCTTCATCATCTAAAATACTCATCAATCGAGGAATAGTATTTTCATCGCGGACTTCGGCTAGTTGCCACATAGCTCGTTCCCGCAGATTTGGGTTAGGGTGTTTTAACTGTTCAAATAGAGAATCTGTCGTCATAATAAAAACTTAAGCTCTAGTCAAAGATAGTAATTTAGGCTGCGAGTAGGGAGTATAAATATTCTATTTGAACGCAACTTAGTATCACTCCTACTCCTGAGTTCTGAATTCTGAGTTTTGAATTCTGAATTCTTTCAATAACAACTGAGGGACTCTAAGTCCATCGCTCAACCTGATTTAGGCAAAGCAATAGACCCAGAGTCCCTAGTTTTAGAGTGCAACGGTCGCTCGGCTAATCAATCCGCGTATTATGACAAGGAGTTGATTACGTAGTCGAGGAGAGCGCGGAACTCAGTCAACGCTTGAGGAGACATATCACGAGGAGAGCAAGCGCGATCGCGGGTGTAGGTCAATGCGGTAACGTAGGGAGCGGTAGGCAGACCCAAAGAGCGATATGTTTCGCGAGCGCCTGCAATACCCCACTCATCCAATGGGCCGGTACCACCAACAACTAAGCTGTAGTTGATCAAGCGTAGGTAGTGCTTGATGTCCCGGAGGCACTTGTCTTTCTTAACTTGGGTGTCGCCAGCTTCACCGTCTTGGTTCAAGTAAGGATATTTCTTAAAAGCAGCATCATAACCTTCTTTAGCTACAGCATCGATACCAGAAGCTAGCTTTTCAGCAGCTTCTAGACGAGCATTAGCACGTTGAATGCTACCTTGAACGGATTCTAGGTCAGAGGTGCTGGGGAAACGACCTGCTGCATCAGCAGATGTGAGAACTGTGGTGATAACTGATTTCATTGCTTTTTATACTCCAGATGGGATTTGATCGGGTTTTGATTTCACTTCGTTTGGCTAAATAGCCGTTAACTATGAGCTATTAGCTCAGAGCAGAAATAACGCGATCGAAGTAGCTAGCAGCTTCAGCAGCTAGAGCAGAGCAGTCGCCTTGGATAACATCCAACTTGCGGAATTTTTTACCAGCGTTAGCTTCGGTGTTGGTGTTGGTGATGTGAGCAACAGCGATAGCTTTGAGGATTTGAATAGCACGTACAGTGGAGCTAATGGGAACTCCCAGAGCAGTGTAGGTTTCTTTTAATCCGTTGATAGCGCGATCGTCTAATACGGAAGAATCACCAGCCAACAACGCATAGGTTACGTAGCGCAGGATGATTTCAGTATCACGCAGACAAGCAGCGTGGCGACGAGTGGGGTACAAGTTACCGCCGGGTTGAAGCAAACCAGTGTTTTCGCAAGCTATTCCAGCAATGGCATCAGAAACAGCACAGCTAGCGTTGCTGGCGATCGCATTTACAGCATCAAGGCGCTTGTTGCCCGCAGCAATAAAACCTTTGAGAGCATCTAAGTCAGCACCACCAATAGCAGCACCTTTAGCATCTGCTGTAATTACAGCTCTGGAAAAAGCATCAAGAACCATGAGTTCTCCTTAATATTCACAAATGGCGGATATTATTTGTGGCCTAGTTTCGTCAGATGAACTGCGAGTAGCCAAAGTAAAACATAGGGGATTAATAGTACCCTAGTCTTTTCTATGAGAGAGAAAGTAATAATCTGTAATATTTCTTTGGGCATAGGGCATGGGGTATAGGGCAAGCAGGAAGTGTGGGAGGGGTGGGAGGTGTGGGAGGATAGGGAAGAAATCTTTCCCCCCTCTCTCCCCACACTCCCCACACTTCGTCATCTCCCTATCTCTCTCACTTTCCCCGCCGCCAAATTTTGATCGTATCGTCATCACCGCCACTGACTAAGGTTTG
>JAVRCH010000170.1:0-30508 GCA_034530795.1 Nostoc sp. DedQUE12a | reverse complement strand
ACAGCAGTTTGCAACTAAATGAGGTACACAATTAGAGAAGTAAAGATAAAAATTCTTCTTCTCCCTCCTGCCTCCTGCCCCCTGCCTCCTGCCTCAAAACCAGTCAATTTGTACCTCATGCAAATGAAATCTGCTGTATCTGGGATAGTGGGTTATGCTAAAGCAATAAAATACGCTACTATCTCATAGCTTTTTCCACGTAGTAACTACAGCGATCGCTCTTTGTTACTGGAACTATAGATAGATTGAGTTTCTCAACAAATATGAGACTTCAAAATCGATTATTTAAACTCATTGCTTTTATACTCTTAACGATATTAATTATGGTTCTTCAGTACTTGTTATGCCAAATTGTTAGTTAAATATTGTAATATGATGTTGAAAAGCATATCAAATAATAACTAAAACCCTTATTAGAGTTGACATTTAAAACGTTTTTGTGAATTGATATAAATATAACAATAATGTTTTTTGGTGTATTTAGAGTCGTGGTCAACAAAAAAGATATTAAAATTCTAACAGAACTTCTTGGTTTAGAGAATGTAAAAGTCATATCACATCGTCTTCATGGGGGGATTGGAATTATTTTACAAACCGAATCGAAAATATCAAATAGTATTTGTCCTAAATGTGGTACAAAAAGCCATAAGTTGCATCAAAATCATCGATACATTGTTAAAGATTTACCTTTTGGAGAAAAACCAGTATTTTTAGAAATAAATAGGCGACAATTCAAATGTGATAAATGTAAAAAACCGTTTAGCGAAGACCTAGATTTTGTGAGAAAAAAAAGGACTTATACAAAACGTCTTGCTCACAAAATAATACAAGAAGTTTTAGAAAACGATATTCACAGTATCGCCTCAAAAGGAATAGTGACAACAGAAGAAATAGAACGGATCTTAAAGGATGCATCAGAACAATTATCAGATTCAAAACCTTTAAACTTAAAAAGACTTGGAATTGATGAGATAGCTATGGTTAAAGGAAAGGGTCACTACTGTGCAGTACTAGTAGATTTAGATACATCAAATCTGATTGCAATTTTAGGCGATGTCTACGACGGGCTACGCCTACGCACACAAAAAGTGATAGGCGAAACCCTCACACAATGGGGAATTGAAGTTTTAGAACAAATAGAAGAAGTAAGTATAGATTTGTGGCAGGGGTATAAAAACTTAGTTATAGAATTAATGCCAAATGCTCAAGTTGTAGCAGATAGATTTCATGTGATGACACAGATAAATAAAGAGTTAGATACACAAAGAAAAAGAGAAAAACGAAATGTAAAAGAGCTAATCAAAAAAACAAAATTAGCAGAAAAGAAAGCTGAATATGAACAAAGATTATTATGATTAAAAAGTAGTAAATATCCTTTGCTTAAAAATGAAGAGAACTTAAGCGAAGAGCAATTGAATAAACTTATTTAAGTTAAAAATATATCTCCTGTTCTGAAAGTAATGCATGAAATGAAAGAAAAGTTTATCAAAGTTTTTAATAGGACAAATGATTGGTATACGGGAGTCTTTAAACTAGGTATGTGGTTGTCGAAAGCTAAAAAATATTTCCCAAAAAGTAACAATACTATTATCCGTTGGTTTGATGAAGTTATCGCTTACTTTGATAATGGGACAAATAGTGGTGTGGTTGAAGGAATTAATAATAAACTTAAACTGATTAAACGTTCTGGTTATGGATTTAGAAATTTTGAAAACTTCAGAGTTAGATGTTTATTAAATTGGCATTATTTTTATTAGTTTGGCATAATAAGTACTGAAGAACCGAAATTTTAGTGCAATACTATCCAAAATCTAAAATCCAAAATTGCCTCACTTAGCAGGTATAGTAACTTCCCAAACTCCTTGAACTCCACCGTATTCCAAAACATAAATTTTATTGCCAATAATTTCAGCATCAATGGGATTGCTGAAACCTTTAACAATACGTCTAGCTTCAAGTTTATAATTGGTAGTTCCTACTTTAGTCAAATTTAAATGCAACAGATCTTGGCTAGGATCTTTAAAAGGGCCTGCCACTGTTTCGCCAGTAGGATCGCCTATAGTCCAACTTAATACAAAGCCATCTCTGTTGAATTCTGGACTCATGGCTCCTTGGGTATCAAAAACTAAACCCAAAGGAGAACGATGTGTTGTAAAAGTGCTAAAACTTTGCCCAAGAACACTAGCATCTTTGACTTTGCCATCTTGAGGATCGCGGTAACTATCTGCATCCGGGCCAACATTAATAATTGGTTCAGTCAAAGTGATATTAGGCTTAGGTGGAAAGGTCGGATCGTTATAATAATAGCCTTTTGTAACTGCGCCAAATTTGGGATTTAATAAACGATCATTGGCAGGATTATAATTTGGATATTGTTGTGGATTATCTGTCCCGCCAATACGCCAGGGAAAGCCGTAATGAAAACCTTGACGTAGCCAATTTAATTCTTCTGACATATCCCTATCTGGCCCATTTTCTGCGCCAAATAAATCTCCATTAGGCGCGAAAGCCATATCATAAGTATTGCGTATTCCTTCTGCAAAAATATAGCCAGCGCTCTTTAAAGTAGCTCGATTGTTTGCAAGAAATAAATTTTGTCCATTAGTAGGAAGACGAATTATACAGGCCGTTAATCCTACTTCGCGAGTATTGGGATATAAGCCGCCAGCAGTTTGAACTTCACCATGATCGGTACGAGAACCACTATTGATATAAATATAATTACCATCTAGGCTAACAACTACGCCGTTGAAACGATGGTCGTAGGCTGTTTTACTTTTAGGATACGCTGCACTTTTAGCCAAAACAGACCAAATACGTTGTCTTGTACTTGGATTAATTACACCTTTAACAATAACTGCTTTGGTCTGGTCATTTGCAACGTTTCCATTGCCAACTAAATAAATAGTACCGTTAGGCCCAATGGCCATACCTTGAGTTTCACTGACTTTATGATTATTAAAGTTGTAGACCAGTGTAGTAGTAGATGAACCTAAATTAACTCGATAAATTTCACCATTGCGTTTGAGATAATAAAGGGTATTGTTTCGCGGATCTTTTACAATCCGAACAGAAGGAGAAAGCGATTTTGTATTGACAATATTGCGAATCTTAATATCAGAACGCAGGGCTTCAGGTGCAGCACTAACTACAGTAGTTCCATAATTTAATAGAACTATTGTTAATAAAAGCGTTTTTGACCAAAAAAAGCAGCTTTGGAGAGTGAATTTATTGCTAAATTTGCGTTTAGCTGGCTGAGATAATTGACTGCTACTCATTATTTTCTCCACAAACATAGTCAGATGATTTTTATCGAAATTTTCTTAATTAACAAAATTCGTCCCTACGCCAAAATAACTTCTAAAGTATAAGGAACGGAGAGGCTGTCACTTTCACCAGAGAAAGTTCCACCATTTTGAGGAAAGAAAGCATATTTACTCACTGAAATAGAGTATGTCCCTGCACCTAGTGAAGCGGTGATTAACGATCCAAAGTCTGATTCACTGCCACTATCATCATTAAATTGCAGCAAAGTCCCAGCATTGTTAAATAGGCCGAGAATCGTATCATCAAGTGTCACCGTTTTGATAGTCACAGTTGCTGAATTTGCTATCGAAAATCTAAAAAAATCAAAATCAGGATTATCTCCTGGTTGGACTGATACTAATTCACCGGAAATATTCACATCTGAGCCTGATGATAAAGAACCTAATCTTTCAGCGGTGGATAATGTATTGTTTGTAGCTTGTCCAGCATTTTCTCGCTCATAGAAAAGGAAGTCGTCACTATCAAGTCTGAGATTGGTTCTTCCCTGCACAATACCTACGATTTCATCTGGTTCTGTTCCTGGTTTGTCTAAAAATATTTGTGTGTTTCCTGCAACAACTTGCAGGCGGTAGTTCTGTACAGATCCTTTAAGTTCAATTCGATCTTCACTAGAGTTGAAGTCAGTAATGGTGGCTAAGTCTGCGAAACCTGCGTTGCTAGTGTTGTTATCGTCGTAGAAAACATTTACAGCGTCTCCTAAGATAAATCTATCTACCCCAATCCCACCACTCAGAGTATCAATTTCCCCCGATCCTGGTGGAACCAGACTACCAGGAAAAACACCAATCAAGACATCGTTTCCAGACCCTCCATTGAGTCTGTCATTACCAGGCCCGCCCTGTAGACTATCATTGCCATCCTCACCATTGAGGATGTCATTGCCCAAATTACCGTCTAGGGTGTCATTGCCTGCTCTACCATTGAGAGTGTTGTTAGCAGTATTACCAAAAAGGAAGTTGCTAAGAGTGTTACCTGTGCCATTGATGGCGCTAGTTCCCGTCAGCGTCAGATTCTCCAGATTCGCTAGTAATGTGTAGGTAATAGAAGACCGGACGCTATCTGTGCCTGAATTAGCAGCTTCGGTAATAATATCAGTAACATTATCAATTACGTAAGTATCGTTACCTAATCCCCCGTTTAATGTGTCAGTACCGATGCCGCCATCAAGGGTGTCGTTGCCATCTCCACCGATTAGACTGTCGTTTCCCGTGCCACCAAACAGATTATCGTTACCACCCGCACCATTTAAGATATCGTTGCCGGACGTACTATTGGCATTACCACCATTAGCCCAACCATATATCGTGTCATTTCCCGATGTCCCGTTTCTAATATCAGAACCTGTCGTGCCAAAGATAACTGCCATATTATTTCTCCTGAATTTTTAACTAATGCCTAAGAGATTGTTTGCAAAGTCGTTTTGAATACTCAGTTTCTCGCTTTTAGGAGTAGGGAGCGGGAAAAAGCAAAATCATTGATACTTTTCAAACTTCCTTGAATTTCGGCATTAGCCAAATAACTCTTTATCAGTTAGATATAGATTACTTGACATTTGCGTAATAGTAATTTTGGAAAATGCAAATCCCAAATATTCAAGTGCTGATTGTAGCTGGCTTAAAAGCCATTTCTCTGGTTAGAGACGAACCAGGCGATCGCCCTACAAAAACATTGGATAATTTATTTTTTGTAACTCCCTTAACCGATTACGCAAATCGTAAGTAATTGACAAAATAAATGTATTTATCTTGGTTATTTTGGTAAATTTTTATCATGCCACAACTATTAATTATCATGAGTGAAAGTATACATACAAGGCTTTAACAAATCTTCAAAATTTGAATCTATACCATTTATAATAGGTTCCCCAAAAATGTAAAGCTTAATGAAGATTTTTTTGAAATAACTAATTTTTTTTAGTAAAACTTGTGATAGTTTTTCCAAAAAAGCATCATATTGATTAAGTTACGTATCAATATCAGTTATTTTGTAAAAAGCCTATTATTTTTAACTACAAAAAATACTTTTAGATTAAAGCAATCTTTTGAAAATTGGATAAGTTAAACTGATATATCAATCCAGACAATTTTTGTGCTTAATAGCAGTCAAACTTTACATAAAATTTATCAGCGCAGCATTCAGTTGGCTATTGCAGTATTACTCCCTGTTGAATCAACAGTGAAACATCACCAAATCATCGATTCAGTGATGTTTAATTTGGATGTCACTAGTTTCTCAAGTTAACAAAGTCCTTAAGCAAAAGTAACTTTTAGCGTATAAGAAAAATCAGGATTAGATATGTCACCTACTGAGAAAGTTCCACCATCTTGAGGAAAGAAATTAAATTTACTCACTGCAATAGAGTACGTACCTGCACTTAGAGAAGTACTGATGAATGATCTTAAGTCTCGTCCAAAATCATCATTAGTTTCCAGTAAAGCCCCAGCATTGTTAAACAGTCCGAGAACTGTATCTTCTGATGTCAGTGTCTCAATAGTGACAGTTCCTGGATTTACTAAAGAAAAATGTAAAAAAGTCAAAATCAGGATTACTCCCTGGCTGAATTGTTGCTAAGCGAGCTGAAATATTAACATTCGATCCTGATGATAACGAACCTAATCCTTCAGCGCTGGCTAATGTATTATTTGTACCTTGTCCAGCATCTTCCTGCTCATAGAAAAGGAAGTCATCACTATCAAGTCTGAGATTGGTTCTTCCTTGCACAATACCTAATATCTCATCTGGCTCTGTTCCCGGTTTGTTTAAGAATATTCGTGTGTTGCCTGCAACAGCTTGTAAGAGGTAGTTTTGTGTGGCTCCTTTGAGTTCAATTCGATCTAGGTTCGAGTCGAAGTCAGTAATAGCAGCCAAGTCACCAAAACCAGGATTAACAGTATTGTTATCGTCGTAGAAAACATTTACAGCGTCTCCTAAGATAAATCTATCTACCCCAAGTCCACCAGTCAGGGTATCAATTTCTCCTAATCCCGGTGGAAGCAGACTACCAGGGAAAGTACCGATGAGGATGTCGTTTCCAGATCCTCCATTGATTCTGTCATTACCAGGCCCGCCTTGTAGACTATCATTGCCGTCCTCACCATTGAGGATGTCATTGCCTAAATTGCCGTCTAGGGTGTCATTGCCTGCTCTACCATTGAGAGTGTTGTTAGCGCTATTACCAAAGAGGAAGTTGTTAAGAGTGTTACCTGTGCCGTTGATGGCACTAGTTCCCGTTTGCCTGAGATTCTCCACATTGGCAGCGAGTGTGTAGGTAATAGAAGACCGGACGATATCTGTGCCGGAATTAGCAGCCTCGATAATGGCGTCAACAGCACCATCAATGATGTAAGTGTCGTTGCCTGCTGCCCCGTTCAATGTGTCAGTACCTAAACCACCATTAAGTGTGTCATCGCCATTTCCACCATTTAGACTATCGTTGCCACCATTACCGGATAATTGGTTGTTTTGGCTGTCACCAACAATGATGTCATTTGCGTTTGTGCCGATAACGTTATCAAAGTTGATTGCAGTAAATGATAATGTTCCCAAACCAGGAACGTTATTAGCAGCCAAAGTTTGAGTTTGCAGGTTAACGGTAATAAATACCCCAGCTAAAGATGCGGATGCATCTATGGTGTTGTTGGCAACGTTAGCATTAGCAACCACTTTTTCTACTTTAAAAAGTTGGTCTTGCCCCAATGCCCCTTTTTGAATGGTTCCGACACCTGACAAGATAATAGTTTGATTTAGTTGACTGTAGTCTGCGGTATCAAGGCCATCTCCGCCATTAATGCTGTCGCTACCCTGGCCGCCTTTAAAGGTGTCGTTTCCTGTACCCCCGTCAAGCGTATCATTGCCATCTCCACCAATTAAACTGTCGTTCCCCGTCCCACCTGCGAGGGAATCGTTACCAGCTGCACCATTTAAGGTATCGTTACCAGAGGTACTATTGGCATTACCACCAAGGGCCCAACCAACTATAGTGTCATTTCCCGAAGTTCCAGTGAGACTGTCAGGATTTGTGGTGCCGAAAATAGATGCCATGTTATTTTTCCTGAATTTATGATTAATACGTAAGTTCAGCCTCAGCCAAAGAACTATTCATCACTTCAATGTCGATCGCTTGCCATTTGCGTAGTGTTAAGTTAGAAAACATGAAATTGTTTGCTTAGAAACTTCTAAACAAAAAATATCCAACTAATATTGTGGGCAAGCCAGAAAAGCCTGCCTTTGATTGAAGGCAAAAAAGATGCCTACTCTACAAAACTAGATAATTTATGTTTCTAAAAATTATTTAATTAATTACCCAAATAGGAAGTAGTTAGATCAATATTTTTGATTATTTTGTCAAATTTTTTGAGCCAAGCTGTAACTATTTACTTACCACGATCAATAGGTTAACGAAACTTCTTTGCAAAATCTTTAAAATTTTGATAAATGCCACTAATAATAGTTGGCAATATAAATATTAATTTTAATTAATAAATTTTAGCCCTTAGCGATTTTTTGGCCAACATTAACAGCTTTTTTAGCTTAATACAGTTTTAATTATTAATTTATATTTCAAAATTAGATTTTTTTGTTAAAAATAATTAGATATTATATAAATTAAAATTATATTTTGCCTGTAAATTTTTTACCTTAAAAAACCTTTAAGCTTTACATAAGCTTTATATAATTACTGGAAAAGTTTTTAAGTACAGTAACCGTTAATACAATTCTCCAGCCGCCTTATGGACAAAAATTTTTCTACCTTTTAATTTGTCTCAGGCTCTTTTACTACTTAGGGCAGAGAATAATAAAGGTTAAATGATTAAAGTGATATGGAGTGCCAAAATTAGCGATGGCTACGCCCCGCCGGAGGCGATCGCACATCCCAAAAAGTGTATATATAATTCATAATTCGTTAAAGCGTATCTATACAAACATAGGCAATAGGCAACAGATTTTTCTCACAACTGATTAAGGATTGTTATAGTTGCATGGCTCTTAGAGAAAACACCATGAAATGGTAAATTGATATTTCAGGCATTTACTAATCTCCAAGTGTAAAAGTTATCTCTCGCTTCAAGAAGATTTGAATCAGGAGAATTTGAAGTGTCTTCTTTAAATAGAAAGCTCAAGTTTGTTAACAAGCTCAAACTTATCTTAGGGATATTGGGGGCAATATTAGCTTTATTTGCTTGTTCAAATATCGGACTATTAGCTAATAACTCATCCTTAGGCGATCGCGCTTTTGTCTGGGTAGCTCCAAGTCTGGAAAGAATAAAGCAAAAAGACCCACCAGGAACTAAAACCGAGATTGATTTGTATGCGGCGCGGGGAGAATATGAACCTTTTCAGATAGGAATTTGCGCACCCAATGGTGGTCTGACAAATGTCAATGTCGTGGTTTCAGATTTGTCTACTGCAAACAATCAAGTAATTTCCAACAAAAACATTACACTCTACCGCGAACATTATGTTCGCGTTACTCATGCCAGCCCTAACAAAAAAGGCAGTACCAATCCATCTTTAGGCACTGGATGGTATGCTGATGGACTAATTCCGTTTATTAATCCTGAAAACAAAAAAGATATTATAGGTGCTGAATTAGACGCTGTTCCATTCAACTTAAAAGCTGGGAATAACCAACCTATTTGGGTAGACATTTTTGTACCCCGCGACACTCAAGCTGGAGACTATAGAGGTACTTTTACTGTTAGTAGCGACCAAGGAGCGATCGCAGGTAAAATTCACCTAAAAGTTTGGAATTTTGAGTTACCTATCAAACCATCGCTGAATTCTGAGTTCACATTTTACGAACATGAAGATAAAAGCGAGATGATAGAACTTCTCAAACATAAATTAATGCCTGACGCTCATTTTAATCCAGCATATGAACCAGAGTTAATGAAGCAATGGGGGCTGCGTTCCCGGAGTCTTCCTTTTTGGAGTGGGGCTAATGTTAGTACTTGTAAAATGGCTCCAGCACCTTCTCTCAAAAAGATTAAAACTACTGCTGCTAAACATGAATCGGGTTTATTTCTCTACGCCAGATATGCTGATGAAATTGATAACTGCTCAAATTTAATTGAACCAGTAAAGGAATGGGCGCGAAATTTTCATCAAGCTGGAGTTGCAACCGCTTTAGCAATGACTCCTACACCTGCACTTTATGATGATGGTTCTGGAACTGGACGTACAGCTGTAGATATATGGATAGTATTGCCAGAAGTCTATGATGAAGCTCGCGATCGAATTACTGAAGTTTTGCAAAAAGGAGATAAAGTTTGGTCTTACAATGCTTTAGTACAAGACGGATACTCTCCCAAATGGCAGATAGACTTTGAACCAATAAACTACAGAATTCATCCAGGTTTTATTAGCCAAAGCCTTGGGCTAACAGGGATTTTATACTGGCGAGTTGACCTATGGACAAAAGACCCTTGGAAGGACGTTCAAACTTATTTCCAGAAGAAATACAAACACTATTTTCCTGGGGAAGGAATGTTGTTTTATCCAGGGAGACAAGTAGGTATAGAAGGAGTTGTTCCTTCCATGAGGCTGAAGTGGCTTAGAGAAGGGGTAGAAGATTACGAGTATCTGGAAATACTTAAAAATCGCGTAGGCGTAGCCCGTCGTAGACATCGGCAACAGTGGGCGCTTTCATTAGCTCGGCGTGTCGGACTTGACTGGAAGCACTGGACGCGCGATACAAATCTGCTCGAATCAGTCCGGCGACAGTTGGGCGAAGAAATACATAGACTCTCTTCTCAATAAAAGATTGAGAAATTCATCATTACTTTGACTAAAATTTAGATATTTTTTAATATATCCAAGTGGATATATTTTTTTCGTGTGTAAATATCCTTTATACTTAGTTATTGTCTACACTATAAATATACTATAAGAATTAACAACCAAAGTAAAATTTGTTTTCAAAAGGAATTAAAAATATGAATCCACCAGAAGAATACATCAGTCATAATTCATTGAAAGTAGAACAAGAGGGAGCGAATTCAGCAAATAACGAGGTGCAATTTAGCAATGGCATTAGCGAAAGTAGGAGTTTGGATAAAGTTAGAGACATTCTTGTTGGCAATCAAATTAGAGATATTGAAAAAAGATTTATCCGCTTAGAAGAACGGCTAATGCAAGAATTTACTAACGTGCGAGATGAAAGCAAAAAACGTTTAGATGCTTTAGAAAATTATGTTAAACAAGAAGTTGATTCCTTAACACAGCGCCTTAAAAACGAGCAAAAAGAACGCGATATTCAACTGAAAGCTGTTGCAGAAGAAAATAAAAATGTCAGTCTAAAATTAGAAAATAAGTTGGCTCAGTTTGATGAACAAAGTACTAATAGTCAACGAGAGTTACACGAGCAGATTCTCAACCAATCTAAAAGTTTACAAGATGATATTCAAAAAAAATCCCAGGAAATTTTAGTTTTACTAGAACGGGAAGTTCAACAGCTTCGTAGAGACAAAACAGATCGTTCCAATCTTGCAGCTATGTTCACAGAATTAGCTGTCAGGCTGAACGCTGACAATAAGTCTTAAACTCAAAAATTAGGAAACACAAAGTTGATTGTTAGAGCGTCAGCACAGTTCTCCTATTAACAACAAAATGTTACTTTATAACAACTCTGGATTGGGGGATTTTGGTAATGAGTGATTCCATGAATCAAATACCAAAAGTATCTCCTGAAGCTTTGAAAAGCAATACCAAGATCTCCGAAATTAACGATGAATTAACTTTACTCCGTAGTTTGTTGCTAGATATTGAGCCGACTAAACTTGAAAAACTTTATGAACGACTAGAAAACGCCGAAATTCAACCAGAAGATATTAGCAAAATGCTTCCAGAAGCTGTTATCCTGCGCTCAAAGCAAGATAAACAACTTGGAGAAGTAATGGCATCAACTGTTGAAGAAGCCATTCAAGTTTCTGTTAACCAAGACCATAATGTGCTTGCAGATGCATTATTTCCAATAATTGGGCCAGCTACTCGTAAGGCGATTTCTACAGCTCTTGAAGAAATGATTCAATCTCTGAATCAAACCTTAGAACATAGCTTGTCTTTCCAAAGTTTTCAGTGGAGATTAGAAGCGCAACGTACAGGAAAATCATTTGCGGAAATTGTACTGCTACGGACGTTAGTTTACCGAGTGGAACAAGTATTTTTGATTCATAAAGAATCTGGATTATTACTTCAACATTTAGTAGTAAAGCAGGTTACGATTCAAGATCCAGATTTAGTAGCTGCTATGTTGACAGCTATTCAAGATTTTGTCAAAGATTCGTTCACCGTACAAAAAGGAGATGGGATAAAAAGTTTACGTTTTGGAGAAGTCACGATTTGGATTGAAGAGGGGCCGCAAGCATTAATAGCAGCTATGATTCGGGGGAATCCTCCCCAAGAATTAAGGTTAGTTTTGAAAAAAGCAATCGAAAAAATTCACCTCAAGTTTAGTAGAGAAATTAAAAATTTTGCCGGAGATACAGAAATATTTGATGTCAGTAAACCCGATTTAGAAGATTGCTTGGTAGTTAAGTATAAATCTGCTGCTAAAAAAAATTATACATATGCTTGGATTTTCTTAGGTGTAATAGCGATCGCTTTTGGAACTTGGGGCTTTTTTACTATTAGAGAACAACTCCGTTGGCGGGCCTATCTGCAAAAACTCAACTCTCAGCCAGGAATTGTTGTAATTAACTCCGAGCAAAGTTTTGGCAAATACTTTATCAGGGGAATGCGCGATCCTCTAGCAGTAGATCCTAATACACTTATAGAACAAACAAATCTTAACCCCAAAACAGTAATTAGTCAGTGGCAACCTTACTTGTCTTTGGAACCACAATTTACTACCAAAAGAGTAAAACAATTGTTACATCCACCCCCAACTGTATCACTACAAGTTGATAAAAACGGTATTCTCAACGCCACAGGTTATGCATCCCGTCAATGGATTTTACAAGCACGTAAATTATGGACTTTTATTCCTGGCATTACTCAATTTCAGGATAAAAATCTTGGAGAAATAGAACTTAGTCAATTGGAGAAATATAAAAAACAAATAGAACAAAAAATATTGTTTTTTGTCGAAGGGACAGTTGAACTTAGCTCTGGTGAAGTTAATAAGCTACCTAATTTAACTTTATCAATACGCAATTTCTTGAATATTGCTAAGTATTTAGATAAAGACGTGCAAATTCAAATCATTGGACATACCAATAACACAGGAACGGAGCAAACAAATATGCTCCTCAGTCAAGCCCGTGCTGAGAAAATTTTATCTTATTTCAAATCCCAAGGAATCAATACAAAACAACTTCAAGCAATAGGTGTAAGTTATAACCAACCTTTTCAGCCACAACTAACACCAGAATCTCAAAATATTAGTAGCCGTCGAGTATCTTTTAAAGTATTTATAGTTAATAAATCTGACTAAAATTCTACCAATTTATTTATGGTTGTTCAGAAAAAAATTTGTATGATAGGTGCATTTGCTACAGGTAAGACTAGTTTAGTATCGAGGTTCGTTCACAGTATTTTTTCTGACAAATACCATACTACTGTGGGTGTAAAAATTGATAAAAAAATTATAGATATTCAACACAATAAAATAAATATGATTCTTTGGGATCTCTACGGAGAAGATGAATTTCAAAAAGTGCGAATGTCTTACTTACGCGGTTGTGCTGGTTATTTATTAGTCGTGGATGGTACAAGGCGTAATACTTTAGAAAAAGCTTTCGATCTACAAACAAGAGTAGAAGATGCCATTGGGAAAGTTCCATTTATTTTGGTGATGAACAAATACGATATTACAGATGAATGGGAAATTGAACCTGCTGAACTAGATGAGGTGATAGAAAAGGGTTGGACTGCGATCAAAACAAGTGCTAAAAATGGACTAGGTGTAGAAGAAGTTTTTCAAACTCTTGCTAAGAAAATTTTGGATTCTTAAATGCTAGATGTCCCTAATTCTGTGATTACCTATCTTATCAATTTTCTAACAGCAGAGCGTTCTCTTGCCTATCTGTTGGTGAACAAAGATGGGAGTCTATTAGATTGGGGAGGCAAATTGGCAGAATATGGAATTACTAACCTTACTAAAGGAGAAAATATTAAAGAGCAAGTTTGTTTTCTAGAGGGTTTACTACCACTGGATGATACTTCTCTATTTCTACCATTTATCAAAACAGAGTATGGCAGTTGTGCAGATGTTCATATGTTTCCCACTGAAGAAGGAGATTGGGTGTTATTCTTAGATAGTAGCTGCGATCAAAATGATCTCTTTGCTACTCAACAAAAGGCTAATGAGTTTAGTCTTTTACAAGAAAAATTAAATAAATAGTTTTATTATTAATCTGAAATCCAATTTAATCATCTTAAATTTAAATATGAATACGTCCATTACAAATGATGTGCTGGCTGCTTTAAACATTTTAACTTTAGAGTATATTAATACAGGCTTATTTAAAATAATTGGTAATATACCTGATTGGTTAAATGAATTTTGTCATCACAAATTAACTTCAGGGATGAATATATCAGTACCAGAGGAAAAATTTTGTTTTTTAAAAAACTTTTTAATTGATGCTGAAGAATTTTGGCTGAATCATAGCAGTAAACAAATCAGTTCAGGTTTATGGACTGAAGTAGATACAAATGGACAAGAATATCAATTTGAAGCTTATGCACTATTTATCAATCAAAAAAAAATTATATTGATTGAGCTTTTAGAAGAGACTTATCGAGATAAGCAATATCTTATACAAAAAGGTAGAGAATATGAATTAATTTATTATCAATTACTCAAAGATAATCAAAAAAAAGATATTTTGCTTCATTGTATTATGCATGATATAGCAGGACAATTAAGTGCTATAAATGGCTGTTTGTCACTACTAGAATATGAAAATTTAACGCTCAAAGGTAAAGAATATTTAGAAGTAGGTAGACAGCAATGTATGAAGCAGCAGGCTTTAATTAAAGATATTTTAGATATTTTTTCTACTGAAGTAATGTCATTAGAAAATTCTAATGGCGATATTCAAGAATCACCCAATATTTTAACTTCTATACAAGAAGTCATTGAATTTTTAAAGCCCAGTTTTTCCCAGAAAAATATCGAATTAGAGTTTGCTAACCAAGTTGACACGAGAATAGACTGGAGAGTTATTGCAGAAAAATCTCGTTTAGATAGAGTGATTTCTAATCTAGTAGAGAATGCTTATCGTTATAGCTCTCAAGATTCTGTTGTGACTATTAGTCTCCAGTTGGATGGAGAATATGTTTTAGTTAATGTAGACGATCGCGGTTCCGGCGTACCACCACAAATGGTCAAAAATTTATTTCAAAAGTTCTCTCAAGGCAAAGATAAACCCGGTAGAGCCGGTCTAGGTCTTTATTTCTGTAGAATCACACTAGAACGCTGGGGAGGTAGTATTGGTTATTTACCCCGCGCAGAAGGTGGTTCTCGATTTTGGTTCCGCTTGCGAAGAAGGGCGGTGAGGGGATGAGGGGGATGAGGGAGACGCGGGGACACGGGGACGCGGAGAATAATCAATGCCCCATGCCCAATACCCAACACCCAACACTATATGCGTGAAACAAGTCCGATCGCTCCCCCTGCTAGCACTAACCAAGCAGAGTTTATTTTGAATCGAAACACAGCGATCGCACTCACAATTGCCAGAGTAATTGTTAACCAATCCACTAGTGCCGCTCGTCCTAATGTGTAGGTAACTGCTGCCATTAATCCCAGAGAAGCCGCATTCACGCCATCTAAAAATCCGCTTGCCCATCGAGATTGACGCAACTTAGAAACCCAAGGATTAACTACCCACACCAGCACAAAAGCTGGTAAGAAAATACCAATCGTACCGGCGATCGCTCCCGCATTTCCCCCTAACAAATAGCCGATAAATGTGGCAGTCGTGAAAACAGGGCCAGGTGTAAATTGCCCGATGGCCACGGCATCTAAAAGC
Organism: Nostoc sp. DedQUE12a; assembly: GCA_034530795.1. Taxonomy (GTDB): domain Bacteria; phylum Cyanobacteriota; class Cyanobacteriia; order Cyanobacteriales; family Nostocaceae; genus Nostoc. Next base: position 15,203 of record JAVRCH010000170.1, on the reverse strand, counting down.
TGCTGTGACGTAAGCCACTGGTTGCGCTCAACTAATTCCCGTTGCAGAAATGCCAGCAATACGTAACCACTGCCATAGAGAACACACCCAATTTTGAGAAAGAAAAAAAACACATTAATCCAACTAACTGATGTGACTGCTGTTGTACTACCAACCTGAGCCAAAACACCTGAAAATGGCAATAAAAATGCTCCTGTTATATTTCCTCTACTTTGCCAATTCTTCAGTAGCATCACCGCCACACCTAGCAAAATCAGCACCAAAATTTCATTCAATCCAGCAAAGTAGGTGGCGATCGCCGCTACCCCTGCAATAATTGTCGGTACATCTTTGGCTGCCTTTTTGCCCAGATTCCACACAGCCTGAAGCACGACGGCAATAATTACAGGTTTAATTCCATAGAGCAACCATTCCACTTGGGGAACAGTTTGATAGCGAGTATATATGGCGGCTAATATCCATACGATGAGCATTGCAGGCAAAATAAAGCAACTTCCCGCAACCAGTAAACCACGCCATCCGGCTCGTTCGTAGCCAATGTGAATTGCTAATTCCGTTGAATTGGGGCCTGGAATTAAATTCGTGATTCCCAGTAAATCTAGCAGTTTCTCCCGGCTCATCCACTGACGGCGATTCACCACCTCATTGTCCATCATCGCAATATGGGCAGCAGGGCCACCAAAAGCGATCGTCCCCAATCGCAAAAACACCATTGCCAGTTCCGTTAATCGCTGCTTCTGCTGTTTGGGAGTCAGATTATTATCGGATTTCTGGATATCCTCAGCTTCCTGAGTCACTGTTATTTTCCTGATTTAATGATGTTGATAGCATCAATATATCGAATTTCGATATCGAAAATCTATATATGTAAGTGAATTCATGCTACCATGCCCTTGACTATAAAATACGGTAAGACAATCGATATTATGGAGTATATATGAGTGATATAAAAAAAGTAAGCGATGAGTATTCCGCAGGTGGACAGCCAACCCCAGAGACATTGAAACAGCTTGCAGACGAGGGGTATAAGTCCGTGGTTAATTTGCGATCGCTTGATGAAACTGGAGCATTAGCAGACGAACAGCAACAGGCTCAAGCCGTGGGACTTAAATATGTTAACGTTCCACTCAAGCCAAGCCAAGCCAACGACAACTCAACTGCAAAAGTTCTCTCAGAACTACAGCAATTGCCCACTCCGGTATACTTTCACTGTGGTGCAGGTGGACGAGCCAGCGCCTTAGCACTCATAGCCTTTGCAACCCAACATCAACTCAACCGCGAACAAGTTTTAGCAAAAGCAAAAGAACTTGACATCAATCCAGAACAAGCTCATCTCAAACAGTTTTTAGAAAATCTGCATTAGGGCATGGGGCATGGGGCATTGGGCATTTCTCCCTCTGCTGCCCCTGCTGCCCCTGCTCCCCTTCATCCCTATGCCCCATTCCCTACTCCTCAAACAACTCCCCAAATAATTCTCGTACCTTTTCTTTAGCATCCTCTAAGGTCATTTTTCCCAAATCCGTAGCTCGGTATAGGCGTCGGCTCTGCCGTCCGGATCTTTCTTCAACTGAATATAGATATCCCTTACGCTCCATCTCATGCAGCATTGGGTATAGTGTTCCCGCGCTGAGTTTATAGCCGTGACGTGCCAACTCTTCAATAATGCCCAGCCCAAAAATTGGCTCCTGAACTGCATGATGCAGGATGTGAAGTCGAATTAAGCTTGAGTAAAATTCTCGTCCATCCATTGGGCAAAGCGTTTGCAACACTTATATCATTTTGAATTATAAATTCTAGATAGTAATCCGCTTTCATTTTTGAAATTGTTTGTCTAAGTAGTGAGTAGAGAAGCGAATCATCCAGTTTGTAGAGCAGTAGGTAATAGTTAATCAACCTTTTACACCTATACGGAGCTTTTTCAAAAATTAAATAGTAGTCCTATATAAGAATAACTACTTGCAGACGCTTCCGTAAGTGCGGTTATGTCTTTTTATTTGTAGAAGCTGCGCCAAATTGGCATAACTCAAATAACAAAACAGTGCTACAAAAATGAAATAGAAATAAAAAAGCAACAATAGCTAATATTTAGAATTAGCTAACACACATATTGATTGTACAATTACTCAATTTGGTCATTTTCGATTGTTTACCATTAATCAAAAATTATAAAAATTCAGCAACCAGGACTCATTAACCAAAATAAATATAGCATTTTAGTATGATTGCTATATTTATTCATTAAATTTTTGCTAAATTTTTTAATTCTTCTGAATCCTTGCTGAATTGTTATCAAAAAAATTCAGAAAAGGCAGAAAAAGACTCATGAAATATTCTAAATCTACTTTTGTTAAGATATGAGCAACCGCATTGCAGTTATTGGCCTTGGCTATGTTGGTCTACCTGTTGCCCTAGCATTTGCTAAAAAATTTCCTCAAACGGTTGGATTTGATATTAATTTAGAGAAAGTTAAAAGTTTAAAGCAAGGCATCGATCGCACAAATCAAATTTCAAGTGAGGAGTTAATAAACTCTAGTCTGATCGTTACTTCAGATCTCTACGATTTAGTAGACGCCAACTTTTTTATAGTTGCTGTACCAACACCAGTTGACCGCAACCATAATCCAGATTTGACCTTGCTAATTAAAGCTTCTGAACTCGTTGGTAAAGTGTTACAACGTGGAGCGATCGTAGTATATGAATCTACAGTTTATCCAGGGGTAACAGAGGATATTTGCAAAGCAACTTTGGCTAAAGTATCAGGCTTGGAGCCTGGTGTTGATTTCAAGTTGGGCTATTCTCCAGAACGGATAAATCCGGGTGACAAAGCTCATACACTAGAAAAGATTGTGAAAGTAGTAGCAGGGGAAGATGCAGAAACTCTCGAACGAGTTGCAAGTGTCTACACAGCGATTATTGATGCTGGCGTTTATCGCACCTCCTCAATTAAAGTAGCTGAGGCTGCCAAAGTCATTGAAAATACTCAGCGAGACTTAAATATTGCTTTGATGAACGAACTCGCGTTAATATGCGATCGCCTTGGTATCCGCACCCATGATGTTTTGGCAGCTGCTGGCACCAAATGGAACTTTTTACCATTCACTCCGGGACTTGTTGGTGGTCACTGCATTGGGGTTGACCCTTACTATCTGACTACCAAAGCAGAAGAATTGGGATATCATCCCGAAGTCATCCTAGCTGGTCGTCGAATTAACGACAGTATGGGTACTTACCTCGGTCAGCGTTTTGTCAAACTCCTAGTTGAAGCTAACCTATCGATTAAACAAGCACGGGTAGGAATTCTCGGTCTCACCTTTAAAGAAAACGTACCTGATATTCGTAACAGTCGCATACCAGATATGGTCAAAGAGTTGCAGCAATTTGGTATTGAACCGCTCTTACACGATCCTCTGGTAGATCCTGACGAAGCACAGCAAGAATACGGGATTGATTTAGTTGATTGGCATAACCTATCTGATTTAGATGGATTAATACTTGCAGTCAGTCATCAGGCCTATTTAAATATGCCTTGCGAACAACTTCTGAACTGTTTGCGTCCAGGTGGAGTACTGATGGATATCAAATCCATTTTCAGCCAAGCTGCAATACCATCCCATATTCATTACTGGAGCTTATAGGAGAAACATCATGGTCAAAGTTTTAGTGACCGGTGCTGCTGGTTTTATTGGATTTCACCTCAGCCAACGTTTATTGACCAGAGGCGACGAAGTTGTTGCTCTGGATAACCTCAATGATTACTACGATGTCTTTTTGAAAAAAGACCGCCTAGCTCAATTACAAGAAAGACCAGGTTTTAGTTTTTATCAACTGGATTTGGCAGACTCGGTAGCTATAGCCCAACTCTTTGCCGAACAACGCTTTGATGTGGTGGTTAACTTAGCAGCACAGGCTGGGGTTCGATACTCCATCAAGAACCCTCATGCATATATAAACAGTAACTTAGTGGGCTTTATTAACATCCTCGAAGGTTGTCGTCATTCAGGCGTTCAGCATTTAGTATTTGCTTCTTCTAGTTCTGTTTATGGAGCTAATACTAAAATGCCTTTTTCTGTTCACGACAATGTAGACCATCCAGTTAGTTTATATGCTGCTACTAAAAAAGCTAACGAATTAATGGCTCATAGTTATAGCCATTTATATAATCTACCAACAACTGGACTCCGCTTTTTTACTGTTTATGGGCCGTGGGGTCGTCCTGATATGGCGCTGTTTTTGTTCACTAAAGCAATTTTGGCAAAGCAGCCAATTGATGTGTTTAATTACGGAAAAATGTGCCGAGATTTTACTTATATTGACGACATTGTAGAAGGTGTTGTGCGAGTTATGGATAAAATTCCTGAGCCAAATCTTGCTTGGTCAGGAGATGCACCAGACCCAGGAACAAGTAAAGTTCCCTATAAAATTTACAACATAGGTAACAATCAACCAGTTGAATTAATGCGCTTTATAGAAGTATTGGAAAATTGTTTGGGAGTAAAAGCACAAAAAAATTTGCTACCTCTGCAACCAGGTGATGTCCCCGCTACTTATGCAGATGTTGATGATTTAGTTAAGGATGTAGGCTTTAGACCCAGCACACCTATTGAAGTAGGAATTCAACGTTTTGTAGCTTGGTATTGTTCTTATTATCAAAAAGCTAGTTATAGAACAACCCAAAATTCTGGGGTGAGGGTAGGGATTAGGGAATAATGAAAATACTACATATTTGTGCTATTGGTGGCACTGTTGAGGCACTTTTACGACCTCAAATCGATTATTTTTTATCTCAGAACCTATCAGTTGAAATAGCTTGTTCTCCAGGTGCAGAAGTTGAAAAACTCCAACAACAGGGTTATATAATTCATCCAGTTCAAATTGACCGCCGGATTTCTCCTTTGAGCAATTTGAGAAGTATTTATCAATTGACACAATTAATCAGGCGAAATCAGTATGACCTCGTTCACGTACACACTCCTATTGCTGCTGTCTTAGGTCGGATTGCTGCTAAATTAGCTGGTGTGAAAAGAATTGTCTATACTGCTCACGGCTTTCCTTTTCACGATCGCTCCTCACCTCGTGAATATCATTTTTATTTTACTGTTGAGAAACTGACTGCTTTGATAACTGATTTGATTCTCACCCAAAATTATGAAGATATTGCCACAGCTAAAAAATTAAATCTTTGTCCGCCGACAAAATTGCGTTATTTGGGTAACGGTGTAGATATTAATCGCTTCCAACGCGTAGGCGTAGCCCGTCGTAGACATCGCCTCAATCCCACTCATCAAATTGAATTACGAAAATCTTTAGGTATCCCCGATTATACTGACTTAATCATTGGCACAATTGGACGTTTAACTCATAAAAAAGGTAGCGGATATTTAATTGAAGCCGCAGCCAAACTACTTCCTTATTTTCCGAATTTACAAGTTTTAGTAATTGGCTCTCAACTTAGTAGCGATCCTGAACCTTTCCAACAACGATTAATTCAAAAAATTCATGATTTGGGAATTGAGAAACATGTTATTTTAACAGGAGAACGGCAAGATATCCCAGAAGTTTTAGGGTTATTAGATATCTTCACTTTGCCTACATTCACTCATGAAGGATTACCGCGTTCTATCCTTGAAGCAATGTCGATGGGTTTACCAGTCGTCGCTACAGATATTCGCGGCTGTCGAGAAGCAGTAATTCATGGAAAAACAGGTTTAATTGTACCACCTAAAAATAGTGAAAAATTAGCTGAGGCTTTGGGAATATTATTGTCTAATTATCAATTGCGACAAAGTTATGGTCAAGCTGGTCGCCAACGTGTTGAAACTGATTATGATGAAGAATTAGTTTTTAAACGGCTGAATAAGTACTATCAAGAGTTAGGAATTTATTGATTATAGCGATTCGTGGTTAAGTGAGGTACAGATAATAGTTTGAAACGCAGAGTGACGCGGAGTAAAGCGCAGAGGTACGCAGAGATTTGGAACTCAGCAGACTAGGAAACGCTATATCAAAGCAATAATTATCAACCTCTTTGTTTTTTCTCAGAAGCTTCTATGTTCTGTATAATTTTGTTGCAAAGATAGATAAAAAATCACGCAGAGACGCAGAGGCGCAGAGAGGAGGAATGAGAGATATTTGGAGGGTGTATTGATGGATGGTAAGAATTTTGAGGATGCTAATTTAAAAAAATATAGCAGAGTCATTAAATCTATATTGGATAGAGTTGTGGCAGCGATCGCCTTAATTTTTCTTTTCCCTTTACTGTTGGGTGTTGCGATCGCCATTTATTTGCGGATGGGTAGTCCAGTGATTTTTATCCAACCTCGTCCCGGTAAAAATGCTCGGATTTTTAACTTTTACAAGTTCCGCACGATGACCAATGAATGCGATGGTGAAGGCAATCTTCTTGCTGATGAAAAACGCCTCACAGCCTTTGGTAAATTTCTACGTCAAACGAGTCTTGATGAATTACCTCAACTTTGGAATGTCTTGAAAGGAGACATGAGTTTTGTTGGGCCTCGTCCATTATTAGTAAAATATCTTGACCGCTACACACCTCAACAAGCACGTCGTCATGAAGTGAAACCGGGTATTACTGGCTGGGCGCAAGTTAATGGCCGCCGCACATTAGATCGGTTTTGGGATAAAAAATTTGAGTTGGATGTTTGGTATATCGATCGCTGGAGTTTGTGGCTTGATTTGAAAATTTTATTGATGACTATATGGCAAGTAATTCAGCGAAAAAGTATCAGCCAGGAAGGCCACGTTACTTCAGAAGAATTCACAGGCCAACTTAAGAAACAATAGGGTTTCTATCGGCTATAGAAGTACAGGAAGTAAAAAAGTATGAGTCTTCAACAGACAGCAGATGTATCCGCAGCAGTGTTAACTTCCATGACTGAAGAAGAATGCGCCGATTGGTACCGACAACGGGGTACACATGTGATTCGCCATCGCCATCGGTACTGGAAGGAAACAGTACGGGGTTTTTATCAACCGTTGCATTGGTTAGCGCGTTTGAGTGCCCAAGAAGCTAACTCCCCGACCCTCCTATCTTGGGGATTTCAAACAACATTATCTGAAGTTGATGCAACGGCGGCTAACGCTTCAATGCCAATTCATTGGTTACCGAACCTGGAAAACTATGATTTTCAAAGTCTGACATCAAATCGGCGAAATCAGCTGCGAAAGTGCTACAAGCGAGTCAATATCCTGCATCTAGATAAACCTACGCTTTTGCAGCAGCAGGGATATGAAGTCTTTATGTCAGCTTTGAAGCGAACAGCTTATCGTCAGATACCTTCAAAAAAAGACTATTTAAAAGGACTTGCTGATTATCCTACTCCTGAGAGGCGATTGATTCTTGCAGGTGTCAACGGCGAACAACTTCTCGGTTATATCACAGGATACGCGGTTAACAGTATTGCTTACATTGATGAAGTAATCATTGCTACTGAGGCATTGTCTACCAACATTGGTACGGGATTGCTATTTGAATTTGCACAAGTCTGTCGTCGGTCTGGGTTAATTCGCGAACTTGTTAACGGTCTCCACTCACGAGAAGATGAAAACCTCTGTGCCTTCAAAGAAGGAATGGGTTTTCAAGTAAAGCATATTCCTGCAAAGGTGCAGATTAACCCCGTCGTCGATCAATTCATCCAGTGGCGATATCCACATAAGTATTATCGCTTAGTCGGTTGTCAGTTGCGTAGGCGTAGCCCGTCGTAGACATCGCAACAGTACTCAAAATACATACAGTAAATGAGTATGAGTTTTCAACAAATGCGAGATGTATCCGAAGCACAGCTAACCTCAATGACCGAAGAAGAATTTGCCAGGTGGCGCTGCAAGGAAGGCGCAAATGTTGTCTTTCATCGTGGGTGCTATTGGGAAGAACGACGTTTTGGTTTCTATCAGCCAATCCATTTGTTAGCTCGTTTGCAGATTCAACAGGCAACTCGTCCAATGCAATTTTCCTGGGGATTCCTAGCATCATTGTGTGAAGATGATGCGGTCAGTGCTAACGGATCAATTCCTATTCATTTATTGTCTAATATTCAAAACTACGATTTGTATAGCGTCAACAAAAATAGCAGACAAAACATCCGCAAAAATCGTCATTTGTTCAACATTGTGGAGTTAACTGATACACAGCTGCTACAAGAGCAGGGATATGATGTTTTTCTCTCAGCAACTACACGAACGCAAGGGAAATCATCGCTTTCTAGAGAGAGATATATGGTGAAGCTTGTAGACTATGTTGTGCCCAAACGCCGGCTGATTCTTGCAGGAATTAATAATACAAAACTTTGCGGTTATATCACTGGGTATGCTATCAACGGCACTGCATATGGAGAGGATCTCTACATTAGTACTGAGGCATCAGAATACAATCTCAACAGAATATTGCTTTTTGAATTTGTGCAAGTTTGCCGTCGTTCTGGTGTAATTCATGAGTTTGCCATCGGTCAGCACTGGCGAGAAAAACCGGGAGTAGTGGAATTCAAAGAAAGAATGGGTTTTCCCATCACGTATATACCTGCCAAGGTGGAGATAAATCTGCTCGTTGAGCAATTTATCCGTTGGAAGTATCCACATCAATACTATCGTTTAACTGGGCACGATTGAGATTCAAAAAACACTGCCCATTTAAAAGATGTCCATTGAACTAAATATTGAATATAGGAGAAATCAATGGATTATAAAATAATTAGTTTGTCAGATACATTATGGCTGCAAACTTTAAAGAAATTAAAACATGATATTTATCATCTGCCGGATTATGTAGATATAGAAGCTAAAAGAATTAATGCGATTCCGGAAGCTATATTGATATTTGAAAATGAAAAAATATTGTTTTTACCTTATTTATTACGTTGTGTCAATAATTTATTTGAGACGAAGATTGAAATTCCATTGATTTGGGATATTGTATCTCCTTATGGCTACCCTGGAATTTTATTAAGTCAAGCCGCAGCTAATACGCCGGAGTTTTTACAATTGGCAGTAAATCAGTTAATATTTGCATTACGCGATCGCCAAATTTGTTCGGCATTTTTAAGGCTACATCCAATACTAAATCAAGGACTACATGAAGTTTTTCCCCTTGGATTATGTCAAGTCAGTGGAGAAACTGTGTCGATAGATTTAAGCCTATCTACATCAGAAATTTGGCATCAAACTAGACCAGAACATCGCAATCATATCAATAGATGTAAACGTCATGGTTTTACTGCCAAAATTGTGAGATTAGAAGAATATATAGATAAATTTATGAGTATATATCATGAAACCATGAACCGTGTAGAAGCAAAAAACTATTTTTATTTTGATTATAATTATTTTGAGAATTTAGCAAAATTACATAAAAATATTTATTTGTGCCTCATAGAATTGAATAATCAAATTGCTTGTGCAGGAATATTTACCGAATGCTGTGAAATAGTGCAATATCATCTGGGAGGTACAAATAGCGAGTTTTTGAAACAAGCTCCTAGTAAGTTAATGTTTGATTACGTTAGATTTTGGGCTAAAGAACGGGGAAATAAATTTTTGCATTTAGGTGGTGGTGTTGGTTCAGCTAAAGATAGCCTTTACAATTTCAAAGCAGGGTTTTCTAAACAAAGACATCTATTTTTAACACTACGCTTAATTACAGACCCAGAGAAATATAATTCTTTAGTAGAATTACGAGCAAAATCTTTAAAAACCGAAGCCCAAAATTTATTGGAGTCAAATTTTTTCCCTGCTTATCGTTCTTTGAATTGAGTGCAAGCTGGCAACGAGATTAAGGTAATGTGCATGAATAAACCAATTCTGCTTTCAACACCCCACATGGGCGATCGCGAACTAGAATTAGTGAAAGAAGCTTTTGAAACAAACTGGATTGCACCTGTTGGCCCTCATGTTGATGCTTTCGAGGAAGAATTTTGTCAAGTAACTAATGCTAGTTATGCTGTTGCTTTAAGTTCCGGTACAGCGGCTTTGCATTTAGCTTTACGATTAGTTGGTGTTGAGGCTGGAGATGAAGTTTTTTGCTCTACTTTAACCTTTATTGCTAGTGCTAACCCAATTATTTATTTAGGAGCAAAACCGGTATTTATTGATAGCGATCGCACTTCGTGGAATATGAATCCCGAATTGTTAGCAGAAGCATTAGATCGCCGTGCCAAAACAGGTAAATTACCTAAAGCAGTTGTACTCGTACATTTATATGGTCAAAGTGCAGATATCGACCCAATTTTGCAGGCTTGTAATCAATATGATATTCCCTTAATTGAAGATGCTGCTGAAGCTTTAGGAGCTACCTACAAAGGACGTGCTTTAGGAACTTTTGGACGCATTGGTATTTTCTCATTTAATGGTAATAAAATTATTACTACTTCTGGCGGTGGAATGTTAGTTTCTGAGGATTTAGAATTAGTAGAAAAAGCGCGTTTTCTAGCAACCCAAGCACGCGATCGCGCTCCTCACTACCAACATTCAGAAATCGGCTATAACTATCGTCTTAGTAACGTTTTAGCTGGTATTGGTCGCGGTCAATTGGGTGTTTTAAATGAACGAGTAGCAGCTAGACGACGTAACTTTGAAATTTATTTCCAGGCGTTGAAAAACTTACCAGGAATAGAATTTATGCCAGAAGCTAATTATGGATATGCTACTCGTTGGTTGACTTGTATAACAATAGATTCTCAGGCTTTTTGTGCAAACCGAGAACAACTCCGTCTAGCACTTCTTGAACAGCAAATTGAATCTCGCCCCGTCTGGAAACCTTTGCATATTCAACCTATTTTTGCTGAATGTGAAAGTTTTGGTGGTGCAGTCGCTGAAGATTTATTTACACGCGGTCTTTGCTTACCTTCTGGCTCTAATCTCACAAATGAAGATTTAAAAACAGTCATTAGCCAAATTAAAAATTTCCATTATAAAAATCTCAAAAATAACACAAAACTTTTCAATTCTTCGCTTGCCATAATTTAGACAAATAATTACAAATAAACACAAAAATTGTTCTTCTAATTTTTGTTTTTTCCAGTCAGTTTAAGACCTGAATTCTGTTTTGAATATACAATGAAAAAAAATGAATACTACAAATAAATTCATATAACTTACATGCAAAAGGCAATTCTCAATCTCAAATCCAAAATCGTCTAAGTTGTAATTATTTTATGAAAACACAAGAGTCTTCTGTAAATTTTGATAGCTATTGGCAAGCTATAAAGCGCCGTTGGCCTGCTGCCTTAAGTGTTTTTGTTTGTGTATTCATAATTTTACAGATAGCTACGTTTTTCAAAAAACCTTACTACTTGGCAGAAGGAAAACTGAAATTTCAAAGAACAAACACTACTTCTTCTTTAACAGGCGTAGGAACAGAAATCGGTAAATTAGAGCCATTAGTGAGTGATAAAAGTAATCCTCTTAATACAGAAGCAGAAGTTATTCGTTCTATTCCAATTGTCAAAGCTACTATAAATAAACTTAATCTCAAAGACAATAAAAATGTACCTTTAACAACCAAAAAATTTCTGCAAGATCTGACGGTTAAGGAAACAAAAGGAGCCGATATTCTCGGTATTGCCTACAAAGATACCAATCCAGAAACAGCTGCACGAGTTGTTAACACTCTAATAGAAGTCTATTTAGAATACAATATATCTGGTCATAGAACTCAAGCTGCGACTGCTCGTAAGTTTATAGAAAAACAACTGCCAAATGCAGAATTAGTGGTTAGACAAGCAGAAGCAGAACTAGCACTATTTAAAGAAAGAAATAAAATTGTATCCCTACAAGAAGAAGCAAATAAATCACTAGAACTTCTCACTGCATTACAACAACAAATAAGTGAGGCTAAATCTAGGTTTGCTGATACTGAGGCACAAAGTCAAGAAATCAAAAAACAGTTAAAAATGAACTCTCAGCAAGCCATAACTATGACTTCTCTTAGCCAAACTTCAGGCGTACAAGATATTCTTAAAGAAATCCAACAGTTAGAATCACAGCTTGCGGCTAGGCGGACTATTTTACAAGATAACCATCCAGAAATTGTTAATTTGGTATATAAATTAGAGTCTTTAAACAATTTACTACAACAACGAATAAAAAACGTTGTCGGAACAGATTCAGTACAGCCAGAAAATAATTTGCAACTAGGAGAGTTAGAACAGCAACTTTCTGCAAGACTTGTAGATTTAGAATCAACTCGTCTGGGTTTAGCAAGCCAAATCACCACTTTATCTAATTTACAAGCTGCTTACAAACAACGCTTGAACAATCTCCCAAGATTAGAACAGCAACAGCGACAATTAGAACGTAAAGTACAAGCAGCACAATCTACGTACTCACTTTTACTACAAAAACTGCAAGAAAGCCGCATAGCAGAAAATCAAAGTTTAGGTAATGCTAGTGTGGTATCCCAAGCTGAAGTTCCAGAAGACTCAATTTCTTCTCCCATCTTTTTGTATTTGAGTACAGGTTTATTGTCTAGTTTAGCTGCTTTAGCGATTGTATTTGTTTTGGAAAAAATAGATAGATCAATTAAGACTACTGAGCAAGCAAAGGAATTATTGAATTTTACTTTATTAGGGGTTATTCCTGCTTTCAATAAGCCGAAAAAGTCTCTTAGTGGCAATGAAGAAATGGAATTATATACTCAAAGGCTTATGGTTCGAGATGCACCGCGATCGCCTATTAATGAAGCATACCGGATGCTGCGGGCAAATCTCAAGTTTCTGAGTGCTGATAAGGAACTAAAAGTTATAGTTATCACTAGTTCTGTACCCAAAGAAGGCAAATCCACAGTAGCAGCTAATTTAGCGATCGCAATGGCTCAAATGGAGCGAAAAATATTATTAGTGGATGCAGATATGCGCCGTCCTGTTCAGCATAAAATTTGGGAATTAATGAATAATGAAGGTCTTAGCAATTTGATTGTTGGACAAGTTGAAATTAATACAGCTATCAAACAAGTAATGGATAATTTGTATGTCCTCACTTGTGGAGTTATACCTCCTAATCCGGGTTCTCTTCTCGACTCAAAAAAAATGGCTGCATTAATTCAAACCTTTTCTGTTTACTACGATTTTGTAATTATTGATGCTCCATCATTAAACGTTGCGGCTGATGCTGCTACTCTAGGGCAAATGGCTGACGGTGTATTATTTGTGGTTCGTCCAGGAGTAGTTGATTGTGTTAGTGCCATTATTGCAAAAGAGCTTTTAGAAAAATCTGGTCAGAATGTCTTGGGACAGGTTGTTAACGGAGTTGTTACCCAGCACGAACGCTACAGTTATTACTACTCCAATGAACAAAATAATGAAGAATTTACAACCCAAAAATCACCTGTCAGACTTCAATTACCTGGTTCATAATTCACAACTCACTAATATTATCAATTTCAGCAATTTTTCTACTAAAAATGAACTATTAAGCTTAATATCCAGTGATGAAAACCAAAATAAATATCATCAATTAAACTCTACCTTCAGCTACCCAAACATTGTGAACATTACAGCTACCAAAAACTGCGCGTCTCAATTTGGAGAGATTGGTGAGTTTGTAATTACTCGTAATGGTGATACCGCTCAAGATTTAATAGTGAAGTACAGTATCGAGGGAACAGCTAAGTATGGAGTAGATTACCAGCCAATTGCTAATTTTGCCATTGTTCCGGCTGGAGAAAATAAGGTACCAATTATAATTCAACCCCAAAAAAGCGACTCTCAGGGCACAAAAATAATCTTGTTAAGTTTAGAAAATTTACCCCATAGTAATCGATATATGCTTGGAGAAAATTTTCATGCAGTGGTAAATATTCTTGATTACTCTACTTTTTAATATTCCAAAATTAAATAATTTGAATTTTTCTTGCAGCTTTTGTAGCTTTTTCCCTAGCCTCTTTGACATTCACACCTTTTGCTAAAGCTACTCCCATTCGCCTATATGGATGGGCATTAGGTTTACCAAATAATCGAATATCTACGTCTTTTTCTGACAAAGCATCAGCTACACCAGCAAAAGCAATAGAATCAGATTTTTCTGAAGCTAAAATTACTGCACTAGCTGATGCTCCTAATTGTTCTATATGAGGAATTGGCAAGTTTAAAATAGCTCTGAGATGTAATTCAAATTCGTTGAGATTTTGGGAAATTAATGTCACCATACCTGTGTCATGAGGTCTAGGAGAAAGTTCGGAAAAAATTACTTCATCTTTGGTAATGAAAAACTCAACACCAAAAATTCCGGCTCCTCCTAAAGCGTCAGTGACTTTAATGGCTATTTCTTGGGCTTTTAATATCTTATCTTCAGAAATTTCTGCGGGTTGCCACGATTCTTGATAATCGCCTCTTTCTTGGCGATGGCCAATAGGAGAACAGAAAATTGTTGGGGCACTCCACTGTTTAATAGTGAGTAAGGTGATCTCAATTTCAAAATTAATAAATTCTTCTACAATTACCTTTTGACTATCACCTCTAGAATTAGCGATCGCATAATTCCAAGCTTTTTCCACCTCACTCTTATCCTGCACCACAGACTGACCTTTTCCTGATGATGACATCACAGGTTTGACAACATTAGGAAATCCAATTTCATCAGAAACAGCAATCAATTCTTCTAGACTTACTGCATAACCATATTTAGCTGTTCTAATGCCTAATTTTTGATGCGCTAGTTCCCTAATTCTGTCGCGGTTCATCGTATAATTAGTAGCAGCCGCAGTCGGGATAACCGTAATTCCCCGCTGTTCAAATTCGATAAGTTTTTCTGTTCTAATTGCTTCAATTTCTGGTATGATAAAATCTGGCTGATGGTTAGTAACTATAGCTTCTAAATCATCGCCACTGAGCATAGAAATGACTTCAAAACAGTCAGCAACTTGCATCGCTGGAGCATTAGGGTAACGGTCAACAGCAATCACATAATTACCAAGACGCTGAGCAGCGATGCTAAATTCTTTGCCTAGTTCCCCAGCACCAAGCAACATCAATTTTTGGGGCAGTTTAATACTCATTAATTTATCCAAGCCAATCTCAATCTCATAATTTTATAACTTTTTGTATTTTTATTATCTTTTTTTGGCGTTGCTGAATTTGAATATGAAACTCAAAAATCAACTCTTCTCAACTCTTACTCTCTGCGACTCTGCGCGACGCCAGTCGCTACAACGGAGGGAACCTCCGCAACGCGCTGGCTCCTCTGCGTGAGCTAAATTC
>JAVRCH010000169.1:0-134711 GCA_034530795.1 Nostoc sp. DedQUE12a | reverse complement strand
CCATGAAACTGGGTAGAAATGCGCGTTTGAGAATTCGATTCATAGTAGATACCTTCTTAAAAAATCAAACGACTGTTCAAAAGACTAAAGAAAAATTCAATTTGTTGCACTCACAGATGCGCTCCTGACTAGTTTATACCTAGAGCTGAGACCTGACTTTTCACGGGATGTGGAAAAGAAAGAGTGGTTCGCGATAATCTATCGCGAACCATTTGCTATTCTTTATTATATTTGGAAGTTTCTTCGACTAAATCTTTTAAACCCTGTTTGAGAGCCTCAATTGAACGATCTAAAGCTTCAAATTTAGTCTTGGCAGTAATTTGTTCAATGGCATCTATGTAAGCTTGACTACCAGCCTTACCTAAATGCTTGTACAAGGATAGCTTGCCATCACTCCGAGTCGGAAATATTGGTGTTGTAGCATGTAGTTTATAGTACCAATAAAATTCTTCAGTTTCTAGTCGATTCAAGGAGCGAATTGCTGCCAGCACATGAGTCGAATCTGTGCGCTGTCGTCGATGGGTTTTTAATAGTCCTTTTGACTGTAACTGGCTCAAAATTATGTCTAGTAGCTTTTGCTCCAAATTCTATGGGTATGTTTGGAATATTTTGGGGATGCATCGACATGGTAAATCATGTCCTTAACTAGATTTTTAGGCTTATCCTACCGCTTTTTGAACCGCTTAGATGAATTCGCCAACAGTGTCTTCGCTATATTTACGCCAACTGGGTGAAATTGAAATTGGGTTAGGAACTTTAGTCGCTACCAATGAACGAATCACTGAAGCAATTGAACCGAGCATTATGACTATAGTGTTTATAACGGCTATCAAGCTTTTGCCCAACAAAAATGTTTGGCTCATTTACGTCGTCACTTTAAAAAATTAATTCAACCTGATAATAACCAGGCCGTATACTCAAATTTTTCCTTTCTTACATTTTTAGTCGTAATTAAGACTAAGTATTTAGGTTTAATTATTATCAAATTAGCTGCTAGCAATCCTTCTGAGATATTTTAGACGGATTAATTATCGTGAATTTTCAGTAGCATTTATGCTAATAAAATAACTTTCTACTTCAATATATGTTTTAGCGTAGGCGTAGCCCGCCAAAGGCATCGCTTGTTTAAAGTCTAACATCACAAAATTCCGTTCCTCCCATAGTTGAACGAGGTTCCCATGAAGAGCTTCTGCGTCTGGGTGGGCATTATGCTTTGCTAATTCGTGGTTTGGATTTTGAAAAAGTAAAAGCATAAGCTCAAAATCAATAAATATTAGTCACCACTTTCTGATAAGTTTGAGGTGGAAAGAGTAATAATCCATAAGTAGTAGTTTTTGTTGGTATTTATATATTTATTTCAATTTTCCAAGCAAAAGTTTCTTTTTATGCTAGGAGAGTACAATGTCTGGGATATCTATACATTGGTATTGGCTACAAAGATTGGGGATTTCTATAAGTAGCATTACACTTTTTTGGTCAAACTGCTCACTAGCTCAAATCACCCCGGATACTACTCTCCCAATTAATTCCAATATCACAACAGAGGGTAACACCAGCATTATTGAAATAGGAACTCAAGCAGGAAGTAATCTTTTTCACAGTTTTCAAGAGTTTTCTGTGCCTACTGGCAGTACAGCTTTCTTTAAGAATCCTACAGATGTTCAAAATATTATTAGTCGGGTAACAGGTGGCTCAGTTTCTAACATTGACGGATTAATCCGCGCTAACGGTACAGCCAATCTATTTCTAATTAATCCTAATGGAATTATTTTTGGACAGAATGCACGGTTAGATATTGGAGGTTCCTTTGTAGGCAGCACTGCTAATAGCTTAAAATTTGCTAATGGCTTTGAATTTAGTGCAACAGCTCCCCAAACGACACCTTTATTAACCATCAATGTTCCCATAGGCTTGCAATTTAGAGGGAATGTTGGAGATATTCGCGTGCAAGGAATTGGTGGTCGCGCTAGCAGCGAGGAAGGGCTGGGACTTAGAGTACCTTCCGGTAAAACTTTAGCTCTTGTAGGTGGTAATGTCATCCTAGAAGGTGCTTTTCTAAATGCTCCAAAAGGGCGAATTGAATTAGGTAGTGTCACTGGAGCTAATCTAGTCAATCTCAACCAAACAAACCAAGGCTGGACGTTAAATTATCAAAATACCAGCAACTTTAGGAATATTCAAATTTCTAGAAGTCTGATAAATATTACTCCTGAAGAAGACAGCAGTATTCAAAGTCAACAAGAGACTGGCGCAATTTCCATCCGAGCTTCACAGTTAGATTTGGAACGAGCCTCTGTCCTGAGAGCTAATACTTTCACCTCATCACGCGGCGGAGATATTAGTATTAATGTTCAACGATTAATTATGCGGGGAGGGGCATCTGTAGTAACTCAAGTCTTTGACACGGGATCGGGAGGAGATTTGTTAATAAATGCCTCAGAGTCCGTGGAATTGATTGGCACTCCAGTTGGATTTCCAATTGATACAGTCTTACTTACTCAGACTTATGGAGCAGGAAAGGCTGGTTTGTTAACAATTACCACTCCTGTATTACTCCTTCAAGATCAAGTACTAGTAAGTGCTGCTGCTGAAAAAGGCTCAACCGGAGATGCAGGAGACTTGACAATTAACACTGGTGAGTTTCTGATTCGGGATGGAGCAATAGTTGATAACGGCACATTTGGTACAGGCAAAGGCGGGAATTTGACTGTAAAAGCTAATAAAATACAAGTTATTGGTCGCGCTGCCGATGGTCAGCGCAGTGCTATTGGGGCTAGTGCTCAAGCAGGCTCAACCGGGGATGGGGGAGACTTAAACATTAACACTAATGAATTGCTGATTCAAAATGGAGCACAGGTAGCTACTGCCACATTTGGCGCAGGTAAAGGCGGGAATTTGACTGTAAAAGCAAACACTGTGCAAGTGTTTGGTAATCCCACCGTTGGTGTTCGAGGTGGCAGTTTCTTAAGTACTCAAGCTACTCCAGGTTCAACTGGAGATGCGGGAGACATGACAATTAGCACTGGTAAGTTGCTCGTTCAAGATGGAGCACAGGTAGCTACTGCCACATTTGGTGCGGGTAAAGGCGGGAATTTAACTATAAAAGCCGACACTGTGCAACTGATTGGTCGCTCTCCCATCGGGGGAGCCAGCGGTATATTTAGTAGTGCTGAATCAAGTTCAAGTGGAACGGCGGGAAATCTGACAATAAATACCCGTGAGCTTTTGATTCAAGATAGGGCTGGAGTATTTGTCAGAAGTCGAGGAATAGGAAATGCAGGAAATTTAACTATCGATGCGAGTATTGTTGGTTTGAACAATGGCACTTTAACGGCTGACACTCGCAGCGTTAACACTGACCGCAATCAACCACAGGCAACTATTACCCTGCGTGTAAAAGACTTAATCTTGTTGCGCCGTAATAGCAACATTACTGCTAATGCTGCTGGCGAAAATGTGATTGGTGGCGATGTTAATATTGACACTAAATTCTTAGCCGCAGCCGAAAATAGCGATATCACAGCCACTTCCGATGACTTTCGTGGCGGTCGGGTGAGAATAAAAGCTATAAGCATCTTCGGCACCCAGTTCCGGAATGAACGTACTTTAGAAAGTGACATTACCGCTAGAGGTAAAACTCCTGAATTGAGTGGCAGTATAGAACTTAACACACCTGATGTTGACCCCAGTCGGGGATTAGTAGAATTACCTGTGAATTTAGTTGATGCTTCCCAGCAAATCACTCAGGGCTGCACTCCTAGACGTGTGCAAAGCAATAGTTTTGTTGTCACAGGACGCGGAGGAATGCCTTTAAGTCCCAGTGAACCATTGCGTCAAAGGGCAGTTATTACCCAATGGGTGACACTGAATGAAGAGATAGAAAATGAGAGAGATGCCCAAGCCAAACCAACTTTAGCCGCAAATCAACAGCCAATTGTCGAAGCTCAAGGATGGATAGTGGATGAACGAGGTGATGTTCAGCTTGTGGCTCAAGTAGCAAATGAAATGAGAATTCAGGAGTCAGGAGTCAGAAGTCAGAATAGATTTTGTAATGGCGGCTCATAGAAATATGGATTTTGAGCAATGCGATTTTGTTAGACGACTCAAAAAAAAGTGTGATCGCTAACAATACCGTTGCCAATAACGAAGCATTTTCACCCGCATCTTACCTGCTGGTGTATCAAACCCCCGAAACGTATCCTTCAACCGAATTTGTAACTGTTCCTTGTCTTGCACAGTGTTGTGTAATACAAGGTAAGTAGGTCGGTGTGAATATTTATCGTTGCGATGAGGCAGGAGGCAGGAGGCAGGAGGCAGGAGGGAAGAGGGTTTGAGTCTATTTAATTTTTCTTAATATAGTTTGGTTTTTCAACATTGTTCTACTTATGTCAAATGGGGTCAATTATACATTTGCCTTGCTCTAAAGTTTTCGATTGCAGCTTTTACAGATGAAATATATGAAGTGATTATTCTAAGCGATCGCAATTGATGTCTTTAATTAAATCATTTTCATCTAAACAGTAAGCGCGATCGCTTGCATCATATACCCCCTTCGTTTTCAATTGATGATGGGTCGTATATCTATCCTTTAGTCACATCTTTCTTAACAAAAGAGGGAAAAGCTAGGGAATAAAAGTGTACTGAGTTTTTTTCACGCAATCGAATATGAGTCTTATATATTTTATTGTGTCCACTTATTTACAACCAGTTACCAACGAGAACATAAGCAGCCCAATACCCTGGGCGGCTGTAGTTTGGATACTTTTGTAAAAGGGTTACTTGAGCGCGACGCAGAGCTTCTGCTTTTGTAACTTTGGCAGAAACTAACTCACGATAAAACTCACCTACTAAAATTGCAGTGGAGCGATCGCCTACATTCCATAAGCTTGCCATTGTACTCCTTGCACCTGCACGCACAGCAACCCCTGCTAAACCGAGTGTTGCCCGATTATCTCCTTCTGCTGTCTGACAAGCACTTAAGACGAGAAGTTCCAAGGGTTGTGAGTATGTTTCATCTCGACGGCGCAACAGCAAATCAAAGTCATTAACATTAATTGGCCCATCTGTCGCCAAAATAAATGTATCTTCAGAACGAGAACTAAACTGTCCGTGAGTTGCTAAATGAACAATATTAAACGCAATAGAAGTCATCTTTTCTTCTAATGCCTTACTAGTAAAATCTCGATCTAAAAGTTTTGTGGTTGCTACTCCTGCTTTTGTAATCAAGTTAAACTCAGATTTAATTTCTGGCAAGACCGGAAATTGTCGAAATTGAGATGGTGGTTGTATCAATCCTCCAGCAAGAACCTGCAAATTATCTTGTGCCAAAGGCTTGGGTCTTTGTAATTGCAATCCCAGATTTAAAGCAATAGCGTACTTCTCAACTAAATACTGTTTACCATCATATAGTGCTGCCATTGGTACATTTCGCAATGCACCATCCAAAACAAAAACTAAAGTATTGACTTTAGTATTTTGTAACTCAGATTCGATTGGTTGAATCAGCCAATTATATACTTGCCGAGAAAAATTTTTGACTTCTCCAATCCTGTCTGCTTCAGTCAAATACTGCCGCAATTGCACTAAAGTTTTTTCTATTTCAATTTGAGATTTCTTTACTGAATAATGTCGGAGAGGTTGCTTGGGAATTTTGACAATGACTTGTAATTCTTCTGGCAGAATAATCGGATAAATAACGGCAGTTGTAGGATTATCTCGATCTACTACTTCATCTAATATAACCTTTGTGACATTTAAGCAGGCTTCCCGAAAAAAGTTATCTAAATCTGCTAATTGAAGTGCTTCAATTCGCTGACGTGCTTTATCTAATATTTGTTCGTTGAGTTGAGCTTCTTGCGATAAAAGCAATCCCACTGATTCACGATAAATGGGTTCTACGCTTTCCTTAAATGAAAATTGTACATCTCGATTAACTCTAACAAGGTCATTTCTGAGAGCCTGTAACTCATTAATAGCAGCATCATAGGCTGCGATCGCTCCTTTAGTATCTCCCTGCTGTTTTAGCAAGCGTCCTAGTTGCCAATACCAGTTGTAGGCAATATCCGGTGCATTTACAGATTCAGCTAACCTAAGTGCTTGCTGTGTCAAATTTTGGGCATTCAACCACTGTTGATCTTGTTCATACAGCTTTCCCAGAGTTCCGATCGCATAAGATTCTGCTCGCCGCTCGCCGAGTGCTTGTGCTTGTTTTGTTGCTGTAGCGAGTATTTTGGCAGCAATTTCTTTTGAGTTATTGACAGATTGGTGTTTTATCAAGTTCTGAGCAAAATGAATTCTGGCATAAACTGCTACTTGAGAGAGCGGCAAATTATCTAGCTCAGTAGGAATTTGGTTTAATAGAGGTTGTGCAATTTTCCACTGTTGTGTATTCAATAGGATAGTCAAAAGGTTGATTTGCGCCTGGACTTTGGTAAAAAATGAAGGAGTTATAGCTATCGCTTGTTGATAGAAGGCGATCGCACTTTGATAATCTTCTGCAATTTTAGAAGTATTGCCCAAGCTGAGAAATATTGCACCGATTTCTGAAAGAGATTGCAATTTCTGAGCAGTTTGTAAGCTTTGTTGTAAAACTTGACGGGATTTTTCTAAATCTCCAGTTAATTGGAGTGCATCTCCCAGCGATCGCAATTCTATAACCTTGGTTAACGAATCTGGTTGAGATTGTAAATTTTGACTTACTTGAGTCAACATTGTTAAAGCACGACGGTAGAACCCTAGTACTTGTAATGCCTGTGCTTGATTAATCCGACTGCGGTTAATACCACTGCGTTGGCGTAGCCCGTCGTAGACATCGCTAATTGCAGTATATTCTACCTCAGCTTGTTGCCAAGTTTGTAATGCTTGTTGAGGTTGTCCTTGCTCCAATTCTATACTCCCTTGAATTTCCCGCGTTTGAGCAAGAACGTGCAAGTATTGTTTTGAGTTTTGAGTACCTAGCAGTTGCAAACTGTCATTGATTGCCGTATTTGCTTGAGCAAACATCCCACGCTGTTGGTAAACCAAGGCAAGATTACTCAACGTTACAGCTTGCCTGAGCTTGTCTCCCAATCCCTGATATTCTTGAAATACCTTCTGCAAAACCTGTTGCGCTTCTACTAACCTTCCTGCTTCATACAGTGCTTTTCCCTGTTGTAGTAAATCTTTTAAGCTTTCTTCTGATCTATAAAAATGCTGAATGGGCAAATCAATTGCATGAGATGCTTTTAACACAGGTGAAACGGTAACAAAAATAAATGCTGTGACTAACAATAGCAGGAGATACCGAAATAAAAGGAAGGCGTGCCACATTCTACTCTTTCCTTGTTGCTATTTACCTTTATGGATAACAAGCCTGCTGACTTCTCAATCAGTGCGGACATTGTAGTGCTCTCTATAGGCTTTTGATTATTTCACCAATTTTTTTGCTTAAGTTTGCATAGGAGCAATGCGATTTTGTGGGATGATCCGACCTAGAGAGCGATCGCTAAATTTTGTTTAGATATTAAAAAATATTTTTTACTTAGATTAAAATCTGAAAAAAATGAGCTTTGGGTCTATTGTTGTTACCAGAGAAAGGTAGAATTTCCTTTCAGGAATAAGTAGAACAATGTCGAAAAACCAAACTATGTTAAGAAAAATTAAATAGACTCAAACCCTCTTCCCTCCTGCCTCCTGTTTACTTGTGTACTTCATTTTCCAGTAAACGGCTAAATTAATTTGTTATCAAACGTTACCTCGAAAAATATCTAAATCAATCACAGTTAATCACTTTAAAATTGTTGTGGTTGTTACAAAATCAAAAACAAGTCAGATTGTAACTGAAGATAGTGATGTCAACATTGCTCCCATTGGCTTTGGCTTTGGAGATAGATGCAGCGAACGCTTGTATTACAAGGATAATATCATGTAATGTACAAGTTTTGCGATCGCACCAGCCTTATAGTTGTCAGTTCATTGGCGCGATCGCATTGCATTACACAAATAAGAGCATCTTCTAATATCGGCAATCAGAGAAGCACTTGGTAACAAGTGATAGAAGATGAAGTAATGATTTTCCAAGCATAATTTCTGGGTTATATGTCAGATGCTGGGTTACAGAAAGGTTCGGTTTTCATAGTTAGCGTTATTGTTCTTGCGTAACAATCCAAAGTAAATCTAACCATAAATGGGGATAAGCTGACTTTAAATTTGATAAGGGATCGTGCAGCAAGCTGTTAGCATTTAAACAAACAACCTCCACTAATCCCACATATTCTGCTACTTCCCTAAGTAAGTTTTTTCCTGCGGCTATTGCATTAATCAGTCGGTCAGGGCAATAAATACCAATGTATCTTCCATAGCGGATACAGGTTTTGATATTCGCTCTTGTTAAGTAAGGTCTAGGATTAATCACCTTTACATAACACTGACGTAATAGTTCCCATACCCTTGGGTGAGTATGCTCGATAATTAGGCTAAATTGTTGGGCTAAGTCTTCTGAGGTAATCATTATTTTCTCCATTGCCAAGAGTGCAAATAACTGTAATTAAACAAGTCGGAAGTCGGAAGCCGGAAGTATAGTTTTGTAATGGGTGCTACACCGACCACAAAACTGACCGATTATAGAACCGGGGGACTTAAACCCACCGAATTTGGTTAAGCAAAACTAGGTTATAGGGTGTAAAAGGAAAAATAAAAAATTGTATTTTTATACACCTTGCCCTAAAACCATAAGGGGAAGCTCCTACCAAATCGAAGATTTTGGTGTCTCTAATTAGTGGTGGGTTCAAGTCCCCACTAATTAGCTCACACCCCACACCTAACTCCTAATAACACCCTGAGGTTTAACTCCTAATGCATACCTTGGTAGATAGCCAATTGTGCAATAGATATCTGCATATTCTTCCAAGTAAAAACAGTCTTTTTAGTGAGGGCAAAATTTACCTCACGAGTTCTCATTTGGTTGGTGGTATATTTCTCAAAGCTTGTATAACTCGCCTATCAAGCATCAAAGCCCAAATGAATTTGCAAAACTGTATTGCGAACTACTTTTTACCATAAAAGTTGGTAAGAATCAAAGAGCAGAAAAATTCTTTGTTATTGATGATTAGCGAGTTCTGAGCCATAACCAAGAGCTAAAAAATAATTTTCAGCAAAAAAAATTGCGCTTTGCAAGGAAAATTGCAAATTGTGTGATATTGTTTGAATAGAGGGAATCAAAACAGCGAAAGCACAACTATTTTGTCTAAAACGAATGATATAAACATGCTTTCGCCTTGGCAGATAGAAGTTAAATCCGCGCTCGGCTGATTGAAACACAGAGTAGCTCAAGCCAATGAAGCAGGATAACGATCTCCGTAACAACTTGAAGTCAATTAGAACCCGTCTAGGCATGAGCCAACAAGATTTGGCAAACTTAGCTGGTGTGACTCGTCAAACGATTAGTGGTGTAGAGTCGGGATTATACGCTCCCTCAGTAGCCATAACACTTCGCCTAGCAAAGGCGCTTGGCTGTCAAGTAGAAGATCTATTCTGGTTAGAGCGGGATTTACCTGAAATTGAAGCACTACTTTCCAAACCTGTCCCAACTGGGCAACAGACGAGAGTTAGTGTGGCTCGTGTGGGGGGACAATGGGTAGCTTATCCGTTAATTGGCAAGGATGCGTTTCGCCAAGATATGATTCCCGCTGATGGAGAAGGTGAGACTTGTACGGGTACAGATAAAGTTCGAGTTCGGTTGTTGGACGATAATCTCGAAACACTCCACAACACCGTTGTAATTGCTGGCTGTGCGCCTGTAATTTCGCTATGGGCAAGAGCCACCGAACGCTGGCATCCGCAATTACGAGTGCAATTTAACTTTGCCAACAGCATGTCTGCATTGCATAGTCTCTGCCGAGGTGAGGCGCACATTGCTGGGATGCACCTCTACGATCCTGAAACTGGTGAGTATAATACTCCCTTTGTCCGAGATGTTCTGGCTGGAAGGAAAGCAGTTTTGATTACCCTGGGTGTTTGGGAAGAGGGACTTTTAGTCAAAAGAGGCAACCCAATGGGAATCACAACAGTTAATGATTTAGTCCAACGGGGAGCGACTATTGTTAACCGCGAAATCGGTGCTGGTACTCGTTTACTTTTGGAACAAAAACTCCAAGAGCAACACATACCGTTTCATGCAGTCAAAGGTTTTGACTATATTGTTCAAAACCACCAAGATGTTGCCCAAGCAGTAGCATTAGGAGCTGCTGATGCAGGAATGGGTACCGCATCTGTAGCTACTGCCTTTGGGCTGGGATTTATTCCTCTACATCAATCACGATATGACTTAGTGATTCTTAAAGAATATCTGGAAGAAGCACCAGTACAGCAGTTACTCAGTACTTTGGGACATCGGATGGTTCACTCACAATTTGAAATTCTCGGTGGCTACGATATCAGCAAAATTGGGGAAGTGGTAGCAACTGTTTAGAGTCGATCGCTTTTGTCAGGTTGGTTGTGTGGTTTCGGGGAAAGCTTTGCGTAAATTTGAATTCCTGCTGCGATCGCTTTTATAGAATTTTGGATTGTAAATTGCCTCTATTGACAAAGAAATCATCTGATATACCATTTCCAACTTCAGTTGTGATTGAAATCTTTCAGTATCTTTGTATCTTTGCCCCGGTCTAAACAATAAGTTTTCAATTGGATTGCATATAACTGAGAGTTTGGAAATACTTGCAATATCCATTGAAGACTCGAAAAGAAGTATATCTGAACTGTTAGTGAGAGTTACAAATGTACCATAACGCATCATCTCAAACCGTACATTTGATGCAATCTTATCATTAGACCTCTTGCAAAATTCCTTTCTTGTGTTCTCTTCTCTGTGCCTCTGCGCGACGCCACTTGCTTCTCTTCGAGACGCTTCGCGAACAAGTCGGGGAACCCGCCCAACGCAGTGGCTCCTCTGCGTGAGAGAAAAAAATATTTATGCAAGAGGTCTGTTAATCAGAACAAACTAAACCAGATATTTCACAACGAATCGTATGTATTCAACAGTAGATGTTTTTGTTGTAGAGCGATCGCCACCGGTGCATACAACACCAACAACGACGTTCTCAACGAGGTCACATCTGTAACTTGACAGTGTGAAGCTCATCAAAAGACCCACCAAACAACAATTGCAGGAAAAATCATCATGTCCGACGACAAAATTAGACAAATTGCTTTCTACGGTAAAGGCGGTATCGGTAAATCTACCACCTCCCAAAATACCCTAGCTGCTATGGCAGAAGTAGGTCAACGCATCTTAATTGTCGGATGTGACCCCAAAGCTGACTCTACCCGTTTGATTTTGCACACTAAAGCTCAAACCACCGTGCTGCACTTGGCTGCTGAACGAGGCGCAGTCGAAGACTTAGAACTTGATGAAGTGGTACTAGAAGGTTTCCGAGGTATCAGATGTGTAGAATCTGGTGGCCCAGAACCGGGTGTAGGTTGCGCCGGTCGGGGTATCATCACCGCCATCAACTTCCTAGAAGAAAATGGCGCTTATAGTGGCGTAGATTTCGTATCCTACGACGTATTGGGTGACGTTGTGTGCGGTGGTTTCGCTATGCCAATTCGGGAGGGGAAAGCGCAAGAAATCTACATCGTTACCTCTGGGGAAATGATGGCGATGTTTGCTGCTAACAACATTGCTCGTGGCGTTCTCAAGTATGCTCACACGGGTGGTGTGCGCTTGGGTGGTCTGATTTGTAATAGCCGCAAAACTGACCGAGAAGACGAACTGATTACCACACTCGCATCTCGATTAAGCACCCAGATGATTCACTTCGTCCCCCGTGACAACATCGTGCAACACGCAGAATTGCGCCGGATGACTGTCAACGAGTATGCACCTGATAGTAACCAAGCTAATGAATACCGTACATTAGCAGACAAGATTATCAACAATAAAAATCTTGCTATTCCCACACCCATTGAAATGGATGAGCTAGAAGAATTGTTGATTGAGTTCGGTATTCTCGAAAGTGAAGAAAACGCTGCAAAACTAGCTGGTGTCAACATAGCTGCTGAAGAAGTTGCTAAAAAGCAAGAAGACGCCCAAGGCGAAGCACTAGAAGCACTTGCTAAAGGCAATGTGGAAATAGTTTCTGGTAGCTAAAAAAGTTTGGCTTTTGTTCTTGCTTAAGAAATAGCAGAACTTCTTGAAGAACAAAGCAATTAAGTGAGTAATTAACCCACTTTCTCTAAGCATCAAAATTATATGGAGGTTCAATCAATGAAATCAGCATAAGTTCTCTACAAATAACAGAGCGATTAATCCCAATTGCAGCTTTGCTATTTTGAGTAATTAATCTGTTACGCTTTCGTGGTTTTTTGTTTACTCCTTTTAGTAATTGGTTGGTCATTATCTAGGGAATGAAAAATTCTCTTTTCATTCCCTTTTATCTCATGCTTAAAGCACCACCAAGTAACTAAAACTTTTCCTCGATTATTTGGAATGCAGTTACACCTGTTCACTTCTATCTTTTTTCACTAAAAAAAATGAATCCTCAACCCAGAGAAATTAATGGTTCACTGAGTGAATCAAATGGCGAAAACCAACAGCAACGCCAGAAAAAAAAGCCTTCTACACAATTACCCCAGCCTGGAACTGCTCAAGGAAGTTGTGCTTTTGATAATGCAATGATGACTTTAGTGCCAATCGTGGATGCTGCTCATGTAGTTCACGGGCCAAGTGGCTGTGCTGCCAGTATTTGGGGAAATTACACCAGTCTTTCTTCTGGTTCAATGCTCTATAAAATACGCTTTACTACTGACATAGATGAGAGTGATATTATCTTTGGTGGAGCGAAAAAGCTGTACAAAGGCATTTTAGAATTACAAAGACGCTACAAACCAAGTGCGATATTTGTCTACTCTACCTGCATCACTGCTTTAATTGGTGATGATATAGAAGGAATATGCAATAATATTACTGAAAAAACAGGAGTACCAACTATTCCCGTGCATTGTCCTGGATTTATTGGCAGTCAAAATTTGGGGAACAGGGTTGCTGGCGAAGCTTTACTAGAACACGTTATTGGAACAGCCGAAGTAGATATTATTACACCATTCGATATTAACTTGATTGGTGAGTACAATATTGCAGGTGCAATATGGAACTTTCTACCTTTGTTAGAGAAATTAGGTATCCGAGTTTTATCAAAAATTACAGGTGATGCTCTTTATAAAGAAGTTTGCTACGCTCATCATGCCAAGCTTAACGTTGTACTGTCTTCAAAAGCGTTAATTAATGTAGCGAAAAAAATGGAGAAAGTCTATAGTATTCCATATATTGAGGAGTCTATTTATGGTATAGAGCAAATTAATCAGTGCTTGAGAAATATTGCTGCAAAATTAGGAAATGCTGATTTAATAGAACGTACCGAAAAGTTAATTGCATCAGAAGCGATCGCTTTAGAATCAAAACTCACTCCTTATGGTACTCGATTGCAAGGAAAACGTATTCTTATTTCTATTAAAACCTTCAAGAGTTGGTTGATTATCTTGGCAGCCCAAAAATTAGGGATGGAAGTTATTGCTATCTGTACTAAGAGTAATAATGAAGAGGAATTAGTTAGACTTAAAAGTTTGCTAGGTCGAGATAGCATAGTTTTAGAATCAGAAGCTCCTCAAGAAATCTTGCAGGTAATCAACAATAATCAAGCTGATATTTTAATTACTGATAGCCGATATCTAGACACTGCTCTAATAGCTAAGATTCCGTTCTTAGATATTAATAGACAAGGCGATCGCGCCTATACAGGTTATACAGGAATATTGGAATTGGCACGAGAATTATATACCACTTTTTATAATCCTGTGTGGGAGCAAGTACGCCAGCCTGCTCCGTGGGAAATAGAAAATCCATTGGAGGAAATCTAATGGCAATTGTTAGTATTACGAGTACATCAGTAGCAGTTAATCCTCTCAAGCAAAGTCAAGCTATAGGCGCAACTTTAGCCTTTTTAGGCGTCAAGGGAATGATGCCTTTATTACACGGTTCCCAAGGTTGCACAGCTTTGACAAAGACGGTGCTAGTACAACATTTTCATCAGACGATTCCGCTTTCTACTACAGCGATGACGGAAGTTGCAACGATTTTGGGTGGTGAGGAGAGAGTTGAACAAGCAATTCTTACTTTGGTAGAGAAATCAAAACCGGAAATTATCGGTCTTTGTACTACTGGGCTTGTGGAAACTAGAGGTGATGACATGGAACGCTTTGTCAAGGAGATTCGCCACCGCCATCCAGAATTAGATTATTTACCAATTGTGCTTGTCTCTACACCAGATTTTAAAGGTACATTACAAGATGGTTTTGCTAGTGCAGTCGAGAGTATAGTTAAGGAAATTCCTCAAAAATGCTCAAAGCAAAAGGCTTGCCCGACACAAATCACAATTTTGGTGAGTTCTGCTTTCACTCCTGGGGATGTACAAGAAATTAAAGAAATTGTCACCTCCTTTGGACTTGTACCAATTGTTGTACCTGACCTTTCTGGCATCCTAGATGGTCATATAGAAGATTCTTCTGGTGTCATGACAGCTAATGGCACGACGAAAACACAGTTACGCTCAATTGGCAGTTCTGCGTTCACTTTGGCATTAGGTGAAAGTATGCACGGTGCAGCACAAATTTTAGAAAAGAGATTCAACATTCCTTATGAGGTGTTTGGCGAACTGACAGGATTAGTAGCGGTTGATAAATTCTTGCAAGCACTAGCGGATATTAGCGGTGTCAGTGTACCAGAGAAATACCGCCATCAGCGCCGTCAGTTGCAACACGTGATGTTAGAAAATCACTTTTATTTTGGTTGCAAGCGAGTTGCTTTAGCCTTGGAACCAGATTTACTGTGGTCAGTAGTTTCTTTCTTGCAATCGCTGGGAGTGCAAATTCACGCCGCAGTTACGACAACGCGCTCTCCTGTATTGGAAAAACTGCCGATTCCTAGTGTTACCATTGGTGATTTAGAAGACTTTGAGCAATTAGCGGTTGGTTCTGATTTGCTTGTTACGAATTCTCATGCAGTTGCGATCGCTCAACGGTTAAAAATTCCTCTAATTCGTCAAGGTATTCCCATTTTTGACCGTTTAGATGCCAATCAGTTTACCAAAGTTGGCTATCGAGGTACTATGCAGCTTTTGTTTGATATTGGCAACCTGTTTTTAGAACAGGAGACAAAAATGCATTACGCTACTATTTTTTAGCGATCGCAAAACTTTTCGGTCTACTGAATGTAATAGAAGCCACCGCTTCTATTGCTCTATCAAACAATTGTCGATAGGTGTTTTGCAAAATAGGTCTGGTAGAGTTCGTAACGCGGTAAGATGCGATCGCCCTCAAAGCGAATTAATCCCAAACTTTCAAGCTTGTAAGTCTCAATAGGATTAAGAGAAATATCTTGCTTTGCTGCCACAATTTCAGCATAGGTCTTTGCTAATCTAGGATTTTCTTGCAGCTTAAGCCAGTGTCGCCATAAATGATAGTGGTAGATGCCACCATTGGCAATCGCATCCTCTGTTATTTCTTGCAGGGTCATTTCTTGAGAGCAAAGATAATACAAACTAATCTGAATTAGTGCTGGATGTCCTCCTACTAGTGACATCAGTTTGGCAACATCTTTAGCTTTGAATGACTTTAAATCATACCGCCTAGCTAAATCTTCTACTTGTGGTTGAGTAAAATCGTTCAGATGAATAGGTAGACCAATATTAAAAGGAGAGAGGTTAATATCCATAGATATGTAATCTTCGGTTGAGTAAACTATTACTAACCTCAGCTTTTGCCACTTAGGATTGTGCCGTGCTTCCTCACACCATGACCTCAATAAAGCAAAAAACTCTTGACAAATGTGAGGATATTCAAAAAAACGGTCAACTTCATTCAACACTAAAACCACTGGACTTTGACATTGCTCAAGCAAATAGTTTTCTAAATAGAAGCCGCTACTCAAGTTGTAGCCAATTTCTTCATTCCACTTTTCCTTAAGGTTGGGGTCAATACCCAATTGAGTTGCAATTTTCCAGCAAAGATGACGCAACAGTTTATTTAAATCGGTTAGGGACTCACCATTAAGTTGGTAGCAATTCAGATTCACAGTCTGATACCCAAGTTTGTGTGCGAAGGCACAAAGCCGCAACACAAGAGAACTTTTACCCATCTGTTTGGGAGACCTAATCCGAATCACACAACCACTAGTAGTTATTTCTCGATAAACTTTTCTCTCTACTGGCGGACGTTCAATATAAAAGTGAGAATCTAGGGGTATGGGGCCATCCGGGTATGAACAAAGATTTTCTATATGTTGAGTTTGTGTGTTATGATTTTCGCCAAATGAGGTTGATTCGTAACTTTGAGATAAATCTTCTTCTATATTTGCAATAAACGATAGCTCAGGTGTTTCACAATCATTTGCTTTGTTGACTATGGTGTAGTCTTCGCTGTGTAATTCTAGATTAAAAGCGTTAAAACAGAGTTTTATAGTTTTTTGATCTACACATTCACTTAAAGACCATAATTTACTCAAAGTCCTAGTAGAAATATTAATGCGCGAACTTATTTCTTCTAAACTCAAGTGTTCGCCTTTATTTTCTACTATCTCCGCAGAAAGAATTGCTGATTGTAACCGTTTAATTCCTGTGGGAGTCAATACAACTCCCCGATTGCGTTTAGTTTTATACATTGCTGCTCCAGATATTTATTATAAATTAGTGTCACAAGCAATAATTTTTCTAATCGCCTACTGAAACTATAATTATATGTATAGCTTTTGATACACTGCCATTTAATTTTTTCCTTTGAAGGAGGAAGGAGGCAGGAGGCAGAAGGCAGAAGGCAGGAGGTTTTTACCTCAGTTGGGGATTCAGACCCCTCCTGAATAAGAGCCACCAAATTTTTAATTTGGTGCGGTGTTTCACCTTGTCCTGACGGTACTAGCAGGAGTTAGGGATCAGTTTTCCTCCTGCCTCCTGCCCCCTAACTCCTGCCTTCATTGATAAAATTTTAATAAACGCAAGTTACATTATACTAGCTTGACAGTAAACACTGACATCAATTATCTATTTTTGCTACTTTTCTTACTTTTATTACTTTTCGCACTTTTCCAGTTGGTGGATAGTTGTCTTGCAAAAACTCTCTGAAGAAATTAAGTTTTTGTATTTACCTCGACACGAATTAAAACATCACTTTCTCGGCTAATCCATTGAAATTCTGAGTTGAGAATTTCTTCTGCAACGATATCGGGTATTTGTGTTACTCATTTCACCCAATTATCAGGTGCTAGACTTATTAACTTTTTAGTGCTGGCATCTGCGGATTTTGTCATCTGGATATAGCTAATCGTAGGGGTAAGAAGGATGAGCGCGGGCGACTCATAAATTTATCCTTTATGAAACTTCTATGTCTTGCAGTTTTGCTACCAATTCTGCACGCGCTGAAACCTTCAATTTACGAAACATTCTCTTCAAGGCTTGCTTGACAGAATTTTGGGTAATCCAGAGTCTTTCTCCGATTTCTGCATTTGTTAATCCCTGTCCTACCAATTCCGCAATTTCTAATTCACGGGGTGTGAGAGGACTTGCTAAAAGCGAATTGGATATTTTTGATTTTGCGCGTAGGGTTGCCATTTTTGCTGACAAATGAATGCATAAAGCGCTCAAGTCAGCTAAATCATTGCCATTAAAAGGGGGATTTCCCTTGTCACGCGCTAGGTTGAGGGTGCCGATAAGACGACCATCGCAAACAATTGGCCCTGTCATGACGTGTTCGTGGTCATGGCGGGAGCAAAAATGCTTCCAGTCTGCTGGAGATAATAATAATTGCTCGTGAGCCGGAGCATG
Source organism: Nostoc sp. DedQUE12a (assembly GCA_034530795.1). Lineage (GTDB taxonomy): Bacteria > Cyanobacteriota > Cyanobacteriia > Cyanobacteriales > Nostocaceae > Nostoc. The sequence continues at coordinate 116,868 of JAVRCH010000169.1, read as the reverse complement.
ACGCTCAACTACGTAACGTCCCACTGGATTGCTCTCTAAGCATACTGCCGGAATGCCCGGAATATCAATCTCAGCGGTTGGTTGTTCGTCTAGGAGGTAGATACCCCAATTTTGCACGCCAAAATGGTCGCTAATTTTGTCCGTGAGAGCCAGTCTTAATTCTTGCTCGTTTTGGACGTTAGCGATCGCATGAAATACGGCGTGAAGAGAATTAACCATAAGTGTACCCAGTTGGGGACTATCCAAGCCTCAACAATTACTTCTATGCTAATACCAAGAATACTAAAACGCTAATTACAGTAGCGACTAGGAGAAGCACATGACAGTTACACAACTCTCTGCTCAGGAACTTTTCCGGGCTGCTTATGAGAATCGCTATACTTGGGACAAAAATTTCCCCGGTTATACTGCAAATATTACCTTTAAGCATGATGATAAAGTCTTCACAGGCAAAGTAATTATCAGCGCCAATCTCAAAGCCGAAGTTTTGGACGTAGAAGACGAGTCAGCAAAGCAAGCAATTCACGGCCAAGCATGGGAAATCGCTATTCACCGCGTCCGTCGCAGCTTTGAAGATACCCACAGCGCCAATACCTTTAGCTATGGTAAGACTGACGAAACTGGTGCAGTTGAACTTTTAGTTGGTGGTAAGGCTGACGGCGACAAATACAAAGTCCGCAATAATGAAGTGTGCCACGTTCACCGCCTCATTCACGGTACTTATGTCACGATTGACACCTTCAGCAGTCACGACACTGGTGAAGGTTACTTGTCTCACACTTATGATTCTGTTTACCACGACCCCAAAACAGGCGAACAAAAGGGTGGTAGAAGTGAATTTACCGATGAGTACGAAAAAGTTGGTGATTATTTCATCTTAAATCGCCGCGAAATTCGCACCGAAATAAATGGTGAAGTGTCGGTTCAAGAATTTGTTTTCTCTGACATCAAATTGTTGGAACCTGTTGCTGCTTAAATTGTATTTGGGATTATAAAATAAAAGCGATCGCTCTTGATTTTACAGGAGCGATCGCTTTCATTTTTTGGTGTTTTTTTATGGAAATTGCAGGGCGAACACCTGAGATATAACCTACGTTATCCACCCAATAGCCCCACTAAAATCGGTTCTGATTTTGCGTGAGTTTGTTGGTATTATTACGATGATGAATGTATCTTAAAGCTGACTTTTCACCTTATGTGGAAAAAGCGATTTTAACGTTTTTTTTGAAACCACTTGCTATCAATTAAAAAAGGATATTGAGTAGTTTCTACTCCTCCATAGGTAACGATATTGAAATTTTCTTTTTGTCCTTAGTTTTTAGCCTTTTTTTGATGCGGTTATAAAGCGAAAAATCAAATTTATTCTTATTATTAAGAATGTGGAACCTTTCGAGTTTAACTAACATTTCTGTTAACTCAGGTATAGTCAATGATGTTTTTAATAACTCAGAAAAGGTTGCTATCTCACGCCTCAGTTTTAGAGACTCTAGATAACATGCAGAGCATTTATTAGGCCGCATCCAAAAATATTTTTTCTTCTCTTCATACCATTGCTGTTGAAGACTTGCAGGAAACTCTGATTCCTTACCACAAGCAATACACTTATACATATAGGATTCGTAATAGTTAGGAATTCCCCACGAGCGTTTTGATGCTTCTGATAATTCGGCAAAATTGACTTTTATCTTATTCTGCAAAAATTCATATTTTTTTCTGTGAGGATTTACTGTTTTTTGAGCTTTCTTTTTGATAGACATGATAAATACTATATAACTGAATTTAAAAATAAGATGATAGATAGCCAAATAACATATAGCATTTCTCGTTATAGTGAGAAGGTAGGGGCGCAAAGCTTTGCGCCCCTAAAAGTTTCTGTACTTCAGTTGCTTAGGAACTGCTATAGAATTACTCTTGCATATTATACGCACAAACATATTAACTGCCAGTTGAACAGTAGTATCGCTCTCCTAATTTCCAAAATCGAAGCGCAACTATCAAAAATAAAATACCTGCGATTGGAGAGACGTAACAAAACCACAAAGGCACTGAAAATGTATCTTGTTTTTCTAGAACTGCAAGCAGAGGAAAATAACTTACGCAAGCAAGGGGTATCAAGTAAGTGAAAAATCTTTGAAACCACTTAGTATAAATTGAAAAAGGATATTGAGCCGTTTCCACTCCTCCATAAGTGAGGATATTCATAATTTCCAAAGATTCAATAGTCCAGAATGTGATAGTTGCTTGCACAATAACGATACCTAAAAATAATGCGATCGCACCAATAAATGAAGCGCCTAAAAGCCAAAATATTTTAATACTAAAAGAGATATGGAGAGTAGAAAGCGACCACCACATAACGGTAATTCCTTGAGAAAGCCTTCCGAGTCTTTTCAAGGTCAATTCTGTGCCTAGAAGTTGAAGCACTGTAGCGCGTGGACGAAGAAGCAAACGGTCAAATTCACCGTTCTTAATTATTCTGCCAAATGAATCAAAACCTCGTCCTAAAGCATCAGCACAGGCAAAAGAAATATTAACCATTCCATAAAATAGCGCAACTTCACTTAAAGTCCACGTACCAATACTATTAAAACGGCTAAAAAGTGCCCAGATTCCGAAAAACTCTATTCCAGTTCCTAAAAGTTGCCCTAAAACTTGAAGTAAAAAGGAAACTTTGTACTGCATTTGCGATTTTAAAGATATCGAGATATATCGAAGGTAGAGGAAAAAATTATTCAAAAACATATTAACGATTTGACGTTAAGTTGACTAATTGAAAATTTGACGTTGCATAATTGCGGGATGATTTATATCACGCAGAGGCGCAAAGACGCGGAGAGAATAAGGAGTTTAGGATTGCAATACATCAAAATTCATCCCATGATTCAGCAATGGCGAAAATTTTTATAATTAGATTTTGAATTATTCAATCCAAAATCCAAAATCTCAAATTGTCTCATCCTCCTTGAATTACAAGCTTTTTCACACCACGTTTCACAAGGTAACGCCCAATAATAACTATTGCAAATATCCAGAAAGTTTGATGTAGCAACACATTAAATAGTTCATTTGGTGGAAGATTACCAGTAAAAAGTCGAAAAGGTCTATCCATAAGTCCTGAGAAAGGAAGTGCATATAATAAAGGCTTAATCCACTCAGGAAAAAGTGGCAAAGGAACAATCATACCTGAAAAAAAGATAATCAAAGTGGGGAGAATAGTATTAATTCCTTCGCCAGAAAGCGTCCACATCATTGATATAGTAAGAAGCATTGTCAATGCAGACGAAAGTAGAATTGCAGCAATAAAGGAGAGAAAAAAGGCAACAAAAGCTGCAAATGAGGGTGGAAAAGAAAGCGATCGCTCTCGAAACCCTATCAGCGGAAAAATCAACATTGTCACAGCTACAAGAGGAATAGCACGCAGGATAACCGGTGCTGTACGAAGCGCCAAAGCACGAGTAAACCAAAAATTATAAAGGTCTGTCGGTCGCAGCAAATCGTAGCCGACGGCACCGGATCGGATCAAATCTTGAATCTCGCGATCGCCTGACCAAGGTGCAACCGCCATCAAAAATGCTTGTCCCAGCCATACATATCCCACAGCTTCCTGAAGCGTCATCGGTTGAGTAGAGGTTGTATGAGTGAAAAACGCCTCTAGAACCATTACTTTCACAAATCCCCAAAAAAACTGAGTTGCAACCCCAGCCAACGCAGCTGTCCGATATTGCAACAGCAGCGCAAATCTAGCAATAAATAGTGACCAATAGGCTTTCATACTAATAGCAAATTGAAAAAAACGTATTATTAAAAAATAAAATAAATTATTATAAACATGTCTTAATTTTTTAAGTATTTATAAATTACGAATTACGAATTACGAATTACGAATTAATATAAAATTCCTCCTGCCTTGGCATAAAGTTCAGCAACTATTTCCTCAATTGGTGGATTTTCTACGAAAAGATCCGCAACTTCATTTTTTGAGGTAACTAGACTAATCAAAGATGCAGCAGAAATCTTTGTAGGATCGAAGGCCAGAGTTACAGCACGACCTTCTTTAGAAATGATACTAACTCCTTCTTCTTCAAAAAAGAAATCATCATTTATCAGGTCTATTCTTAAATAGCGACGCGATGAAACTTGAGAACGCAATGCTGCCAAAGTTCCATCACAAAGAATTTCACCACCACCAATAATAATGATGCGATCGCACAATGCCTCGATATCATCCATATCATGAGTAGTCAGGATAGTAGTTACTTGATGAGTTTTATTCAAGGTTTTGATAAATTTTCTGACTGCAAGCTTTGAAACCGCATCAAGTCCGATAGTCGGTTCATCGAGAAATAGAATTTCTGGTCTGTGCAACATTGCGGCTGCAAAATCACATCGCATCCTTTGACCGAGACTTAACTGTCTCACGGGAGTATTGACAAAACTCTCAAGACCAAGCAAATCAATCATTTCTTGCCGTGTTTTGCGATATTCTGAATCAGGAACGCGATAAATATCCCGCAGCAAATCAAAAGACTCGATCGCTGGTAGATCCCACCAAAGTTGCGATCGCTGGCCAAACACTACTCCAATACGACCAACATGGCGGATTCTATCTTTCCAAGGAGTTCGTCCGCCAATGATACATTTGCCGCTGGTTGGTACTAAAATACCACTTAAAATTTTAATAGTAGTCGATTTCCCGGCTCCGTTTGGGCCAATGTACCCTACAAGTTCTCCCTGTTCAAGCGAGAATGAAACTCCTTTCAAAGCATGCACAACTGTTGTTTTTCGCTGTACAAGACCTTTGACTGAACCGAAAAATCCAGAGGAACGTTGAGACACAAAAAAACTCTTTTTCAAGTCTTCGACAAGAATCTGAGGCATATAGGAATCCTATTTGACTTGTGAAATTAATCGTGGAGACAGGCAATAGGCAACAGATATTTTTAAGGAATAATTTAAGATTCTATATATTACTGGTCTTTTATTCTTAGTAAGATGCTCTATATGACAATTTAAGTGTTCGCACTTATTGGTAAATTCAATTATATCGAAATATGACTAAGCTAATTGAGTACGAAGAAGCCAGCGACGAAGTGCGTGCAGTATATGACGATATCCGCACCACACGCCAAAATGACTATATCAATAATTTCTGGAAAGCCATAGCTAACCATCCTCCCACCTTGCAGCAAACATGGCAAGCCGTGAAAGAAGTGATGACCACCCCTGGTGAAATTGACCCGTTGATGCGCGAACTGATTTATATTGCGGTGAGTGCGACAAATGGCTGTGAGTATTGCATTGCCTCACATACAGCAGCGGCGCGTGCCAAGGGAATGACTGATAACATGTTTGGGGAACTAATGGCGATCGCTGCCACTGCCAATATGACTAATCGCCTTGCCAATGGCTATCAAATTCCCGTAGATGAGCGATTCAAAACATAGAATTTTCTACTCAAAAAGTAAAAAATCATGCCAATTTGGTATTAGGAATTAAAAAGCATTGATTCGTCTTGATTTTGGCTTTTATGTTTAGTTATTTATCCAGTTATGTGAGGTAGACAAACTTTTGTTTTTTTAACGCAGAGGTTCGCAGAGTTAAGCGCAGAGTTACGCAGAGGCTTACGGAATTTAAAAAGCAAAGTACTTCCTACCTCAGCAAATTAGGAAATGCTATATAGGACTCATATTTGTTTGGAGAAAAAAATCAGTACACTTCTGCTCGCTTTTTCCTGTTCCTTGTTAAGAGTTCCCTGTTCCCTGACTACACAAGTACGTTCAGTTATCAAGTCGGATTCCTATATATAAATATTTACTATGCCAAAGGTTCAAATTAACGGAATTGATTTATTTTATGATATTAAAGGAACGGGTGAGCCTCTAGTATTAATAGCTGGCTTTCTTTGCGATCATGCTTATTGGTCGCTGATTATGCCATCTCTGATTTCAGAATATCAAGTTATTCGCATAGACAACCGAGGTATGGGGCGAAGTTCTGCTCCCGAAAGCCAATATAGTATTAAACAGATGGCTGATGATGTTGCAGCATTGTTGGATTGTATCGGCATTGACAAAGTGCATTTAGCAGGTCATTCAATGGGTGGTCAAATTGCCCAAGAGTTAGCGTTAGCATACCCTCAAAAAATACAAAGTTTAATGCTAATTTCATCTTTGGCAAAAGGTGATGAATTATTCAACAGCATCATCGAAACTTGGGGCGACCTTCTTAATAATGTAGATTTGAAACTATATGAAAAAATCGTATTGCCTTGGATATTTACAGATGCCTTCTATTCCATTCCTGGAATGATTGAAGGTTTAATTGAATTTGCCATCAAATACCCCTTTCCACCTGCAACTCATTCACTTTATCATCACAGCCGAGCAATGCTTGAATTTGACACAACAGACCGCCTTCAACAAATTCATTGTCCTACGTTAGTTTTGGTTGGGAAACAAGACATTCTCACTCCGCTCAAGTTTTCCCAGCAACTTACTCAAGGTATTCCCAACGCTGAACTTGTAGTCATCGACCGTGGCGGTCATGGTTTTTTGATTGAGTCTTCAGATGTTGTAGTTTCAGCAATGCTTAATTTTTTACGAAAGTTAAAGCCTGCTTATACTAATTTTGGGTTTTAGTCATTAGGTCATTCTTAATATCATCGAAAATCATTTAATCCAAAATTTGCAAATCTTACGATCAATTCGTGATTCCAATCCAAAATCTAAAATCTGTCTTGAAAAGTTCAGATCGCCGGAAGCCGGCGCTCCGACTTTTCGCAAAATCTAAAATTACTTAATCCTATGCAAACTCTTACTGTTGGCGATCCAATTCCCTGGTTCATTCTTCCTTCAAGCTCAAACCCAAGTTTTCACTTTAACTCGGTTGGCGGATACCGTAGCGTTTTGTTTTTTTTCGGAAGCTCTAAAAACACTTATAGTCGCCAGATTATTGATGAATTCTCTAAAAGACAGCAACAGTTGGCTGCCTACCAAGTGCCATTCTTTGGTGTCAGCATAGACCCAAATGACACTTTTCTGGCAGAGTTAATCGAAAATAAAACTTATTTCAAATTTCTTTGGGATTTTGAAGGGAAAGTCAGCTTTCAATACGGTGTTTGCCAACCAATAAGTCAAGGAAGCAAGGAATTACAATACAGACCAACAATTTTTGTCTTAGACGAAAATTTACGAATTATCAAAGTTTTGCCAATTTCAGCTACTACTAATGCTTGCGAGGAAGTATTTAATTTTATCAAAAGCTTACCTGCGATCGCTGAAAATATTCCCGCAGCCAGACAAGCACCTGTTTTATTTATACCGAATGTTTTAGATCGAAGTTTTTGCCAGCATTTAATTGATTTGTACGAAGTAGATGGTGGTCAAGAGTCTGGATTTATGCGACAAATCGACGGCAAAACTGTTGGAGTTTATGACTATGACTTTAAAAAACGTCGAGACTATTTAATTTCTGAACCTCAATTATTAAAGCAAATCAATAATCTGATTATGCGACGGGTTAAACCAGAAATTGAGAAGGCTTTTCAATTTAGCATCACTCGCTTTGAACGCTACCTAGTATCCTGTTACGAAGCAACGGATAAAGGCTTTTTTAATCGTCATCGTGATAACACTACAAAAGGCACTATTCACCGACGGTTTGCTATGTCATTAAATCTCAATACCGGTGCTTATCAAGGCGGTGATTTGCTGTTTCCAGAATATGGACTCCAGCTTTATACTCCAAATGTTGGAGAAGCAGTGATTTTTTCTTGTTCCTTACTGCATGAGGCTACCCCTGTTATCAGCGGACGGCGCTTTGTTTTACTGTCGTTCTTTTACAACGAAGAAGATGCTAAGTTACGCCAAGAAAATAGTAAGTATCTTGTACTCAATAATGGCGAGGCTGATAATCAATAGACCTCTTGCAAAAAACACTTTTGCAAGAGGTGGGAAAAGGGACTCATGTTAAAGGGGAAAGGAAAATACCAAACCTTTCCCCCTTTCCCTTTCCCCTTTCCCCGACTTCTGTAAGAAGTCTAATAAAAAAAGTAGGTTTTTATAGCATAAGTTGACCGTAACACCCAGACACAACAGACTTTCTTTGCTGTTGCTTATTTCCTAATATATGTGTCAGCAGCGTCCCTATTTGTTGGATAATTTATCTTTGCTATTCTTTAACTGTAGTTATAAAAATAGCTGAAGTATAAGTTAGTTAAATAGCTGTTATTTGCTGTTTATTTAGGCTAATTTTAGGAATTTAATCAAAGTCCTGTAATATTTTATAGTGACTATTGTAAATTACTGATACATTGTTTTTTATATATTCAGTTGATTATTTGTATCTAAAATAAAAGGCATAACAAAATTAATTGATTCAATATAGTGGAACTAGGGAATGTGATAAGATACTCAGGTTGGCAAATAATATGCTCGCTTTTACGCTAACAAAGGAGCTTTCAATTAATAAAATATTTTAATATTTATTGTCTATTTATTGTAGGATGGGGTCTCATCTATCCTGTGAACTGGGAAGGCTAGAAAGCTTACCCTACAAGTAGCACTACTTTATTTCTCGGAGTTACCCAAACACTTCCCTGTATAAATTACAGGTCATTCTCTGATGAATGCAGTTTGTCAAGAGAGGTTATAAATCGTAACAGTATGGATAACGATCGCAAACTTAAGTCAAGGGCAAAGAGTGTTGCAATAAATAGTTTTATCATTTTAGCTGCCCTTGGGGATGCTTACCTAATGTGGGCACTTTGGCCTAAAACTTGTCCAACAGGCCATCAAAAACTGAATAATTCATGTGTGTTAATTACTTCTCATAGTAACTTAACAATTTCTCCTAAGCCTACAGTTTCTCCCCCTACTTCCATTCCTCTTTATCGTACCTTTGCTGATGTACCTAACATTCCCCAGGGAAGATTTAGATACGGTGGGTCTACAAGTTTTGCACCGCTAAGGTCTCCAGCAATAACGGCACAAATTTTACAAGCTCATCCAAGATTTGAGTTAAGCTATGCTGCTCCCCTCGTGGGAACAGGCATTGGTTCTGGTACTGGAATAAAAATGCTTTTAGAAGGTCAATTAAGTTTTTCTCAATCTTCCCGACCTGTAAAGACAGAAGAATTTCAAGAAGCAAAAACAAAGAATTTTCGGCTAGAACAAATACCTGTTGCTATTGACGGAATTGCTTTTTACGTTAATCGTAATTTGTCTGTACCTGGTTTAACAGTGTCTCAGATTAAGGATATTTACACTGGTAAAATCACAAACTGGAGCCAAGTAGGTGGCCCAAATCTGGAAATTACTCCTTTGAGCCGTGATCCCAAAAGTGGGGGTACTCCTGAATATATTCAAGAAACAATTATTGGCAATGAATCATTTGCTGAAACTTTGAAACCTTATGTGCAAGACACGACAACTGCTATACGAACAGTTACTAAAACTCCTGGCGGAATTAGTTACGCTACGGCTTCAGAAGTTTGTAACCAATCTATTAAGCCTCTAGCGATCGCAAGGGAGCCTAATCAAGATTTTATATCTCCTTGTATAGGAAAGAAAGTCAATAAAATTGATTTTGCCAAGGACACTTACCCGTTAGTTAGACGGCTGTTTGTCGTAATTAAGCGAGATGGCACCTTGGACGAACAGGCAGGAGTAGCTTATGTTAACTTAATGTTGAGCGACCAAGGTCAACAATTACTAAATCAAGCTGGTTTAGTACCCATTCGCGATTTGTGAAAATTCAATCAAAATATTAGCTGTAAATGCGATCGCTATTAGACAAACTTTGCTCGTTGGTTGAGTCTTTAGAAGATTGCCATTGACTATATATAAAGGTTACCACCGCTAAACTCAGTCCAATTGCTAAGATGACTCCCAAGATTCGCAAGAAATTAGGAGTATTTCCCGTAGCTGACTGGTCATTTAGTCTTGGTTGGTAAATAGTGTCATCAGTTGGTGCGTGTGGCCTGTTTTGAGGAGATACAGGTCGCGGTTGATACAAAGTTCTATCTACTGACGGTTCTGGTCTGCCAGTATTAGACACAGACCGCGGTTGATACAATGTTTTATCTGTTGGTAGTGACGGTGTACTGGGATTTGAAAGAGGTCGTGGTTGATATAATGTTTTATCTGGTGGTACTTGTACTCCGCCTTGATTGGGTGTAGGTCGCGGTTGATACAATGTCTTATCGGGTGGTACTTGTACTCCGCCTTGATTGGATGCGGGTCGCGGTTGAAATAAAGTCGCATCCGGTTTGCTGGGATTGGGGTTATTCACAGGACTTTGTTGAGGATTGTTACTCTGTGGTTGGTTTTGCTCAACTGGGTTAAAGGGTCTAGGAACAGTTTCGTGATTTGAACCTTGATTTTGCCTAGTGGGAAGGGGAGGAATAGTTTCCTCAGGTCGGCTTTGCTCAATCGGGTTAAATCTGGGAATGGTTTCGTGATTTGAGCCTTGATTATAGGCATCTGGAGGGCGAATGATTGTGTCCTCGTCCGATTGTCTGGGAAGAGTTTCGTAATTTGAACCTTGATTATAGGCGTCTGGAGGACGAATAATTGTGTCCTCGTCTGATTGTCTGGGAAGAGTTTCGTAATTTGAGCCTTGATTATAGGCAGCTGGAGGGCGAAGAATTGTATCGTCGTTCGATACGGTTTCGTGATTTGAACCTTGGTTGTAGAGAGGTCGTGGCGGCTGGACAGGAGACTGGCCTGGCACACTATTAGTACCGATGGCAAATTTGGCAGCAGCTTGCAAAGCGCGATCGAGTTCTTCTACACTGGCAAATCGGTTGGCTGGGTTCTTGTGGAGGCATTTCATCACCACCGCTTCCAATTGTTCCGGCAAATTTTCACAGCCTGGTTGCTCGCGCAGCGGTTTTGGTGGTTCATAAGCATGAGCTAATACCCAGGAAGCTTCGCTGATATGATTACCCTTAATACTAATCCCAAATGGATCGGCTGCACTCAGCATTTCATAAAGGATAATTCCTAAGCTGTAAATATCACCCCTAGCATCCAAATTTTTATCGCTTTGGATTTGTTCGGGAGGTGCGTAGCGAAATGTACCAATGAATGTACTGGTGATATTTGTAATATTAGTGTTTTCCGAAGATTCGTTACGGATTTTGGCAACACCAAAATCTAAAATCTTTACCCACTCTCCCAAATCCGTAGGTACTAAAAATATATTATCTGGTTTCAGGTCGCGATGAACTACCTGAATATGCTCAGCGGTTTTTCCTCCGTCCCGTTGCAGAGTCACTCCTTTATGGGCAAGCTGTAGACCTTTGCAAACTTGCGCCATAATTTTTACACTGCGATCGACTGATAGCCGCTTTTCGCGCTGCAATAATTGTCTGAGGGTTTGTCCCCGTAAATATTCCATCACGTAAAACGGAAAGCCTTCTGGGGTGACTCCACAATCACTAATTTTCACAATGTGGTCACTTTGCAGGGCAGCACAGACAGCTACTTCACGCTCAAAACGCTTTCTCATTTCTTGTGAAGCCACCAGCGTATCTTTGAGCAACTTCAATGCTACCTGCTGACCTACACGGGTGTCCATTGCCAGGAAGACTTCTCCCATGCCACCTCCGCCTAACCGTCGGTCTAAACGATACCGCTGGTTATCACCTACGAAGCGACCATTCCAAGAATTTGAAGAAGGTGGGGATTTCATCAGGGGGAACCCATCCTAAGTTATTTTAAGGTGTTAAGTTTAGTTAGAGATAGGACTATAGCAATCCACTTTGATTTTTGAATTCCTACAACTTAGGTAAGGAGTAGAGAGTAAATAAACAGGAATCAGTGCCAGTAGTACGGAGTTTTTTCAAAAATCAAATAGGAATCCTAAATCCTATAGTATTACGTAATAATTCAGAGGTTGGGAACAAAGTATCTTGACTACGCTCCTCATTTCTTACAGTATTACAAATTTTTTGTTTATTTGATGTTTATTATGTAAAGTCTTAGTAATTTATATTACTTATATTTGTTTAGTTATACTCAGCTTAGCATATTGGGAACTTAAAATAATGAGAATAATTTGATAAAATGCTTAAATTTAGGACTTGCGATCGCTAAAGTTGGTTCCTGATAAATACTGAGCTACGGACTAAAAATAGGGGATTAGGATCGGGAATTAGCGATTGAGAACTGGAAGTATATTCGTAGTACCCAGTTCCCAGTCCTTATATTTAAAGTTTTGCAAAATATCTTCTGTGAATGTGTCCTGGCGTACATGATTAAAATGTGCTATTGCCATGAGGAACGAGGATGAGTAACGTACTCTCTATAGCCGCAGTGACAGCAGTACTAAAAGTTTTGCTGGAAAACGGTTTAGTCAGCGATCCCATTGCTGCTAGTGTTGGTGATGTAATTGTAACTGCCCTACCGCCCGATCGAATTTCAGTTGAAGCTGACGAGCGAGCTCAACTCAACCTCTTTCTCTATCAAGTGACGCAGAATCGCAATGTCGATTGGGTATCTCAGGAATTTCGTAGCAGGCACTCACGTCTGAATGGAAATTTGCCTTCTACGACTCCACCACTAGCTCTCGATCTCCATTATTTATTAACAGCCTACGGAGCCAAGGATTTTCAGACAGAGCTTTTATTAGGCTACGCAATGCATTTGTTACATAAAACGCCATGTATTACAACGGAGATTATTGAAAATACCCTGATAAATGCATCTACTACTAATACTTCAAGTGCTTTTTCTCAGGCTGTGGCTGGGGTGTCTGTATCTGATTTAGCACAAGCAATTGGGCAAATCAAACTGACTCCAGAGTTTTTTAATATGGAAGAAACTTCTAAGTTATGGTCTGCTTTACAAACCCACTATCGGCCTTCAGCTACCTACCTAGCATCAATGGTATTGATTGAGAGTAGTAAATCTGAGAATCTTGAAGGCTTCTACATGATGCCCTTGTCTCAACCGAATATTGAGCAAGTGATACCTCTGGAAAAAACTGAACATCAGCAAATGATTGTTGCTGGCGCAACATTAATGATTCGTGGGAAGCGGTTACGCGGTGATATCACCAGAATCCGATTGGGTAACACACAGACATTACTAGTACCTCAAGATGTTAAAGAAACGCAAATCAGCTTGTTAGTGCCAGCAGATTTGTACCCAAGCGTGCAAAGTATCCAAGTGGTACATTTGCCAATGGGCTACACAGGACAAACGGATGGGATAGTTGAATCAAATGTTGCAGCTTTTGTCCTCCATCCAACAATTACGGCATTCGTTGGTGAAGTGGAAAAAATTGGTGAGAATTTACGCTCAGCAGCAATTACTGTTAAATTCCATCCCAAAGTTGGCAAAGCACAGCGCATAGTTTTGTTGCTCAGTGATGTGTCAGCCCAAAGTTTGGTAGCTTACTCTTTCTTAGTTGCATCACGCACTGAAGATACTGATGCAATTACAATTCCTGTTCAAAATGTGAAGCCCGGAACTTATATTGTGCGGGTGCGGGTAGATGGCGCCGAAAGTCCATTGCACAAAAATCAGTCTGGAGAATATGATTCGCCACAGGTGAGTATTTCATGAACGCTACAACTATCGATTGGGATCGGGCAAACTACCGCTACCTATCAGCAGCCCTAGCCATAGTCCGGGGGATTTTAGAAGATCGCACTGCGACGCAAAATCAATCTGAGGCGAAAAACCACGAAAATTTACAGCAAGCACTCCAAGAAGCTGCTGATGCTATGCCTGCACCATCGGCATTGGATAGAGTCTGTAAAATGTTTAGGCTTTCATCCTTTGAGAGGGATTTGCTGTTGTTGTGTGCAGGTATGGAATTGAATGGAGATTTTGGCAAATTATGTGCGAAAATACACGGCGATGCACAGCGAGCTTACCCAACTTTAAGTTTAGCTTTAGCAACTTTACCTCATGTCCACTGGGACGCCATCGCCCCAAATGCTCCCTTACGTCACTGGCGGTTAATTCAAATTGGTGATGCCCATGCCCTAACCCTCAGTCCCCTGAGGATTGACGAGCGAATTTTGCATTATCTCACAGGTATCCAATACCTTGACGAACGCTTAGCTGGCATCATTGAACCATTACAAGAAGTCAGCGATTTAGTACCTTCCCACCAAGAGCTAGCAGAGCGAGTTGCAGCGGTGTGGTCGCAAGCTCATAAAATAAATAGCTTGCCAATCGTGCAGTTATGTGGTAATGAAACTAGCAGTAAACGGGCGATCGCTGCTAGAATTTGTCAACTCCAAGGTTTGAGTTTGTGGGTAATGCCCGCACAAGTTATTCCCCAAGCACCAAGCGAGTTAGATAATCTGATTCGGTTGTGGACTCGTGAGACGATTTTGAGTAGGTGTGCTTTACTTCTAGATTGCAACGAACTCGATAGCAATGATACAGCGCGGCTGAATGCGATCGCTCATTTCATCGAACGCATCAACGGCTTTTTAATCATTACCAGCCGGGAACGAATGCGCCTATCCCAACGCTTGGTAGTTAGTTTTGACGTACATCAACCAACAATCAAAGAACAAGGTGTAGTTTGGCAAGATGCATTAGCGGGGATTGCACCGCAAATGAACGGGCAAGTCAAAACCTTGGTAGATCAGTTTAATTTGAGTGCTGCAACTATCCGCGCTGCTTGTGCAGAAGCCGCAGGGCAACTAGCACAAAAACCAGAAAACGATATTGGTGAGATTTTATGGGATGCTTGTCGCGTGCAAGCACGTCCGCGCTTGGATGAACTCGCCCAACGAATTGAGCCGTCTGGTGATTGGGACGACTTGATATTACCAGAACCACAGAAACAAATTCTCCGTGAAATTGCGGCCCACGTGCGGCAGCGGAGTACTGTATATAACAATTGGGGTTTTGCTGGCAAAGGCGGGCGGGGATTGGGAATCAGCGCCTTATTTGCGGGTAGTAGCGGCACAGGTAAAACCTTGGGGGCAGAAGTACTGGCACATAGATTGCGCCTGGATCTGTATCGTATTGATTTATCATCCGTAGTTAGTAAGTATATTGGCGAGACAGAAAAGAATCTGCGACGGGTATTTGATACCGCCGAACAAGGTGGAGTAATTTTGTTGTTTGATGAAGCAGACGCCTTATTTGGCAAACGCTCTGAAGTCAAAGATGCACGCGATCGCTATGCCAACATCGAAGTTAGCTACTTGTTGCAACGTATGGAAAGCTACCCAGGCTTAGCAGTTCTTACTACTAACCTCAAGAGTGCAATTGATACAGCCTTCCTACGGCGGATTCGTTTCGTGGTGCAGTTCCCCTTCCCCGACACAGCACAACGAGCCGAGATTTGGCGACGCGTCTTTCCGCCCAACACACCAACCGCAGACTTAGATCCTCTGCAATTGGCGCGGCTAAATGTAGCTGGCGGTAATATCCGTAATATAGCCTTAAATGCAGCTTTTCTTGCTGCCGATGCCGGCGAACCCGTGCAGATGAAACACGTATTGCGGGCTGCTCAAACAGAATATACCAAATTAGAGAAGCCTTTAACTGACACTGAAATAGGCGGGTGGACGTGATTTTATAGCGATTTTCGCGGTAATGTTTATCAACGTGCCATCGCCTTAATTACTTTAGCTGGTTAAAATCTTCTTCTGTAATACCCAACTGTTTAAGAATTTCATAAAATAACCAACTACCAATTTCAGTCTTACCATGAATGGGAATTGTAGTTGCTCGTCCATCTGGATGTTGCCAACGAGCATGACTACCTTTTTGTCGAACTTTTTCAAATCCTAGTTTTTTAGCAGCCCTTTCTAATTCACTAGCTTTAGCTGGCATTTACAATCACCAGTTCGACATCTTCAGGTAAAGAACACCCTTTTTCTTCGTACTCTTCTTCAATCATTTCAAAAACAGAGACAAGTTCACTACGGGCTTCATCTGGTGTTTGTCCCCAAGCATGACAACCAGCAATTGCTGGTACATAAGCAACAAATGTACCATTGTCATCAGGACGGATAACCGTGGTATAGTCTTGCAGAGACTTCATAAGGTTAGTTTTACAGGTTTCATAAATAATTTAGCGTAATTTAGCGCGATCGCCTTTTCATTGTATTCAGGACTTACGCAAAAGATAACGAAAGTAGCGGTAATACCCTGCGGGAAGCCGCTCCGCGTCTACATGAATTACCGCTACGCAAGAATAAGGTTTTCGGTCACATCTTGCCTAAGTCCTGTGTATTCTTCAGTTATTGTATTTCTACAGACGTACTCAAGTATTCTAAAATCTCTTTTACTAAATCTTTTGATTTAGCAGCGACATCTGCTGCTTTTTTAGTCTTATTTCTGTGTTCTCTAAAAATTCTAATTACTACCAAGTCCTTACCAAGGATGCGTTAGGATTTTATCCTAGCGCATCCTACAGTACCTAATTTTTTTCAAAAATCAAATATGATTCCTATATTACCTCAAATAGTTGTGACTTACGTTGTCGTGCTTTTTACAAGTCTTTTTTGATGACAGACTCTAGCGAAGACTTGGTAAAATTTCAATCTGAAGACGAAATTGAAAAAATTGTTCCTGAATAACTCCCCAGTTTCACTACAAAGGGAAATAATAAGAGGATACGTCCTTGTTATGGCACTCAGCTACTGTGACTCTTAATTCACTTGTATAAAAGCTAATGAAAGCAGACATGAAACGGAGATAAAACAGTGCAAATCACTAAACGGAATGTCGAGTTAAGAGTCGATGACAGTTTGATGCGCGTCTATGTAGCATCTCCTAAAACACCAGGACTTTACCCAGGTATTGTATTTTATAGTGATATTTATCAGTTAGGCGAGCCGATAATTCGTTTAGCTAACTACTTGGCAGGATATGGCTATGTAGTGGCGGCACCTGAAATTTTTCATCGCCTTGAGCCAATTGGGCAAGTTATTGAACCAAATGATCTTGGTCGGATGCGTGGTAATGATGACGCTCGTCGAACAGCGATCGCACATTATGATGATGATTGCCGTGCTACAATCGAATTCCTCGAGACAGAAAGCGCAGTTTCTCCAGGCAAGATAGGCACTCTGGGCTTTTGTATTGGAGGACACTTAGCTTTTCGTGCAGCATTTAACAGCGAAATTGAAGCTTGTGTCTGTTGCTATCCTACTGGCATTCCCAGTGGCAAACTGGGGCAAGGTGTAGCCGATACAATTCATCGAGTTAATGAAATCAAAGCCCAGATGCTAATGGTGTTCGGTACACTTGACCCTCATATTCCAGACTCTGACCGACAAATCATAATTAAAGCTCTAGAGAATGGTAATGTACCCCATAAAGTTCTCTTGTATGAAGCAGAACATACCTTCATGCGCGACGACGGTTATCGCTACGATTCTGCTGCCACCACCTCTGCTTGGGCTGAAATAATACCTTTCTTAGAAGGTGTATTTGCAAACTGAAGAAATTTTTGTTAACGAGTTCTGCTAAATCCCAGCTTTTTTATATTTGTAATTTCTGCAAAACTTAGAGTATTTGGTATTTATTGAAACCCTAGTTTTTTAATAAATTCCAAGTACTGAATTTGGAATTCTTACAAATTATAGCAGTAGTCACATAGGTTAGGACATTTTAAAAACTTGAATGCTAGGCATAGTAAGACTTTTACCTCCAGCATAGCTGCCTCCAGCATAGCTGCCTCCTGCTATACTTCTTATATCAAGTTCGCTTAATTACTTATAAATCCTGAAACACCCCACCCGCCTTACGGCACCCTCCCCGAAGCTTGGAGAGGGTTGGGGAGGGGTAACATGAGAACTGCAATCATAACTAATCATCCGAACTTGATATTACTTGTTATAGGAATACGGATAGTAAACTCTGTCTCACGTCCGGGAGTTGAATCAATTTCAATACTTCCTGCATGTTTTTCTACGACAATTTGATAGGCGATCGCCATTCCTAATCCAATTCCTTTACCTACAGGTTTAGTAGTAAACATGTGGTCAAATACCCGTTGCTTGACCTCCTCGCACATCCCAATACCATTATCATAAATCTGAACGATGGCG
Source organism: Nostoc sp. DedQUE12a (assembly GCA_034530795.1). Classification (GTDB taxonomy): domain Bacteria; phylum Cyanobacteriota; class Cyanobacteriia; order Cyanobacteriales; family Nostocaceae; genus Nostoc. The sequence goes on along the minus strand of JAVRCH010000169.1, from coordinate 98,831 downwards.
TTCTGAGTTAACTTGTCAAGTTGGGTTTGAATTCTAATATGATTGGGGTTGGTTTTAAGAACCTCAACATTGCGTTCTTCGCTGGCTGCTTCTAGCGCGTCGATGGCATTCACCAAAACATTCATAAATACCTGATTCAGTTGCCCTGCATAACATTCTACTTGGGGTAAATCGCCGTATTTCTTAATAATTTGAATTTCTGGGCGTTCGGGTGTAGCTGCCAGGCGATGGTTGAGAATCATCAGCGTGTTGTCTAATCCTTCGTGAATATCTACCATTTTCATGTCTGCTTCATCGAGGCGGGAGAAGTTACGCAGAGACAGGACAATTTGACGAATGCGTTTAGTTCCCACTTGCATTGAAGTCATTAGCTTGGGTAAATCATCTGCCAGAAACTCAATATCAAGCTCTTGTGCGAGTTCGCGAATTTCTGGTGTCGGATTTGGATAGCTTTGTTCGTAAAGCTTTAGCAAATCGAGGATACTTTCAGTGTATTCACTGGCGTGGTTGAGGTTAGCATGAATAAAATTGGCGGGATTATTGATTTCGTGTGCCACCCCAGCAACTAGTTGTCCCAAGCTAGACATTTTTTCGGTGTGGATGAGTTGAGCTTGGGTATTTTGTAATTCTCTGAGGGTTTTGCCCAGTTGCTGCGCCTGCTGGCTGGAAATCAAGGCACGCTCCCGAATCTCTTCATATAGTTGCACCTGTCGCCATGCACCAATCAATCCAACCACTAGCAATCCTCCCAAAACCGTAGCCAAGATATTCAACGCTTGCAATGGTGATTCAATATTTTCTTGTGGCACAATCAAAGCGATCGACCAATTTGCCTCTCTCAGGGGCGTGTAAGCAACATAGTTCCATTTACCATCTACTTGAGCTAATTCAATATTTGTACGTTTAGCTACCATTTTTTTGGCAATTGCAACTAACTGGGGATTGGGAGAGTTGAGGAAACTCTGGGCGGCTCTTTCCGGTGTGCCAATTAGTCGCGTGTTGGGATGAACGATGGGAACTCCTTGAGAATTGAGCGCAAAGGCATAGCTACCCTTGCCTTGATGCAAATTATTGACTACCTCAATTACTCGGTTAATCTGAATTCCTCCCATTAACACACCTGCTGGTTTTGTGCCTGTTTTGGCAGGAATTGGGGAACTAATTTGAATTTGTAACTGTTTAGTTGTGCGTCCAATAATTGGATCGGCTGCTACCGTTTCACCCGCCATACTCCGCTGAAAAAATTCTCGGTCTCCAACATTGATACGATTTCCTGGAGTATTCATCAATTGACCATCCGGTTTCACGAAGGCCATGAGCAAAAACGTTTGCAGCCGCTTTAACTCCGATTGCAAGTAAGGTTCCATCAATGACCAATCAAGCGATCGCACCACAACGGAATTTGCCAAAGTCTTAATTTCTGTCTTACGAATAGCTAACCAACTATCAATATCATCCTCACCTTGTTGTGCTTTTAACAGTGCTTGCTGCTTGAGACTGTCGAGCAATAATCCTTTAACAAAGTTGTAACTAGTAATGGCGGTGGCGCTAATACTAATAGACAACATTACCACAAGTGATAATAATAGTAAATTACGCGATCGCCATTTCAATGAAAAATAGCTTTTGTCATTTTTGCCAAACTTTTGCGGATTGATTTTTAACCAGGCTTTGAATAATTTAAGTATCATCATTGATGCCTCCAAGTTTAAAATAAAACGCCAAATTAACAATTAACAATTTAAAATTAAAGCCAGTTTCAAATGGAGTTTAAATCCCCATGTGAAACTGATGTTACGGCTAGACATAGGACTTTAAAACGCTTTATTTTACGGTAAAAATGTAAAATAAAGATAGTTTTTGAGTTTTTAACTTTGCTGAGTAGAAATTTTAATCACAAACTCTGTCCCTCGTCCAATTTCGGAAGTGCAGGAGAGGGAACCACCATGTGCTTCTACTATAATTTGACGAGCGATCGCTAATCCCAAACCTGTACCTTTACCTACAGGTTTAGTAGTAAAAAGATGGTCAAATACTTTTTGTTTAACTTCTGGTGACATCCCCACACCATTGTCAGCAATCTTAATCACAACCTGATTACTTGAATCTGCTACACGTGTTTGAATGGTAATGCGATTGGGATTAGCTAGAATCTCTTCTAAACTGCGCTCTGTATTATATTCTTCAAGTGCATCAATGGCATTTGCTAACAAATTCATAAACACTTGATTGAGTTGCCCAGCAAAACACTCCACTAAAGGTAATTGACCATAATCTTTGACTATTTCAATTCCCGGATGATTTTCGTTAGCTTTTAACCGATGTCTGAGAATCAAAATAGTGCTATCAATGCCTTCGTGAACATCAAAGGGAACTTTATAATCGCGATCGGCTCTAGAGAAAGTTCGCAGACTATTACTGATACTGCGGATACGGCTAACACCTAATTTCATCGAGTCTAGTAATTTCGGTAAATCTTCTCGTAAATAATTTAAATCCATCGCATCAATTTCGTCTTCAATCTCTGAACCAGGGCGGGGAAATTTTTCTTGGTAAAGCTTAATTAGCCCAAACAAATCTTTAACATAATCTTTAGCTGGTTCAATGTTACCGGCAATAAAGCCAATAGGATTGTTGATTTCATGAGCAACACCCGCTACCAAATTTCCCAAAGCAGACATTTTTTCACTTTGAACTAATTGCAATTGCATTGTTTGGAGTTCTTGAAATGCTTGTTCTAATTGTTGCTTTTGCTGTTGTAGCAATTGTTCTGCTTCCTGGCGTTCGGTGATATCTTCACATGTGCCAAGGATGCCAAAAACGTTTCCCTCTTTATCGCGTAGCGGAATTTTGTTTGTATTCGACCAGATTTGTTTTCCGTCTGCTTGCAGCAATCCTTCGATAATGTTGAGTTCAGCTTGTCCAGATTCCATGATGCGGCGATCGCATTCTACATACCAGTTTGAATCTTCATCAGGCCAGGGAAGCTCATAGTCAGTTTTACCAACTATATTTTCTGGCAATTCTAGACCCGTAGTTTCAGCAAATTTGCGGTTACAGCCTAAATAAACGCTATTGCGATCTTTCCAGAAAACAGACTGGGGAATATTGTCAATAATTAACCGCAAAAATTCTTCAGTTCGCCCAAGGTTTTTTAATGTTTCTTGTGCCTGTTGATACAATCGAGCATTTTCCAGGGAGATTGCAACTTGAGTACATAATAGATTCAGGATTTCTACGCGATCGGTCGTAAATGCCCCAGTAATCAGATTATTCTCTAAATACAAAATCCCCAATAGTTTGCCTTGGTGAAGAATCGGTATACACAGCAGGCTTTTGGGCTGCTGACGTATGATATAAGGATCGGCGATTAGCACCGGATACATTGCTGTATCGATAATGACACTAGGTTGTAGATTGCGTTTGACGGCGTAAATTAGGCTACGGGGAACCTCTGTGCTATCATCAATCGGGATCGATTGCAGGACGGTTGATTGCTGCCCAACTTCAGCAGTGGCCTCAACGACTAATCTATCTTTTTTGAGCAGTAGCAACACACACTTGTCTGCCCCTGCATTTTCAATTACTACTGAAAGAAGTTTGCTAAGTAATTTTTCTAGTTGAATTTCACTGGAGAGAGTCTGAGAGGCTTTGAGAATGGATGTCATATCTAGCATCAATGAGACATTGCTGCTAGAAGTTAGTGATTTGCTGAGGGTGGGATGCAAAGTAGCAAAGTTATCATTGTTTGCGATGGTGTCATTGGGTGTTAGTGGCGAACGCGTTTGTTGTAAAATCGGAGCTAGCAGTTGCGGATAGCGCTGTTCTAAATCATCAATTTTCGCTTTGGCATCCCAACGAGCGTAGCAATAGTAGGCATTAATCAAATACTCTTGGGCAATGCGTTCTTTGCCCCATTCTAAATAAAACTTGGCTGCGAGTTCATTGGCAAGTGCTTCTTCGTTGAGATATTCATTTTTCTTAGCTTTGGCAATGGCGCGATCGTATAATTCGATGGCGTTCATATACTTGCCAGAAATTCTTGCCATTTCCGCAGATAACAATAGATATCGATGCAGAAAGTTTTTCGGGCAATTATGCGCCCAGTTTTTCTGGATTTGTTGATGTTCTTGCATAATTTCCCAATACTGCTTTTTCTCATTTGATGTCACATTGGGATAAACTGCTGCCAAGGTCAGTGGATAATAGAAATGATATTGAATAATTGGAAAGAAACCAGAGTTAGCAGGCAAGGTTTTCTTAGCTTCTTCTGCCGCTTGAATTCCATCTGTATAGCGGCCATAAAGGTAGGATAATTGGATTTTGAGAAAACAGTACCAGTTAATTCCATGCTCAAAGTTTTGCTTTTGTCTCCAAACTTCTATGTAGGGAATATCTTGGTCATTTTGATTATCCAATAAATCAGTATTGTTCGAGATGCCTTGTAAGTTGAGGGTAAACTGCCTTTGTAAAGTAAATGCATACAGCATATTTGCATCATTTACTTGTTGTACATAGCCCAGATATTTCTCAGTTTCGGCATAGATATCTGATAGGCGATCGCCTTTAATTAACATTGCCCAAATGTAAAAGGAAACTGCCCAAACACCAAATACTAAATTTCCAGTTTCTTGACAAACTTGAAAAGATTGTTGGGAAAGCTGCAAATTCGTTTTTAAATGTTGATTATACGGGTTAATTGTGTGGGCAAAAATGTTATTCGTTTTAAAAATAAATTGGGTGCTATTGAAATGGCGATCGAGTTTTAGTGCTAACTTTCCGAATTCATAGGCAGTTTGATAATTTCCTTGGTTTGCCAGACTCATTCCATACAAACAATAAGCAAAACCAGAGCTTTCGGCATTGCCATAACTCAAAGATAGATTAATCATTAATAGAGGAATCAAACAACTCAGGTTTTGATCTCCCCCCATATAAGCAGCGGCCCAAAGGTCAGCCAAAAGGCTCATACAAACTTTTTTTACCGGATCTGTCATCTCAGGCAAATCAAACAAATCTGCTGGACGAATTGCTAAGAGTTTTGCTTTTAATTCTTTAACTTCAGCGTCAATAGCAGCTTCCTGTTCTTGTGCAGTCACAGGGAGATTCATCCCCATAATGCTCAACCCTTTGAGTCCACAAGCAAAACCAGCTTCTATATTTTCACCCTGAGTCATTTTCAGGTACATTTGAATGCCATAAATCTCTGCTTGATCGAATTTATCTTGACTGCGATTTAAAGCAATATCAAACAGTTCCTCCGTCTGCTCAAAATTGCCAATTAGATATTCACATTCTCCGGATTCTTTATATAATTGAAACGTGAGTTTGTAGTGAGTTTGCCAACTATCTTCTATTAGTAATTCTCTGCCCAACGTGAAATATCTGACAGCGGCTTTATAAGCAGTAGAAGCTTTTGCCTTCTTGCCAGCCATTAAATTGAGTTGAGCCAATTCATATCTTTGGGATTGTTCCTCAATTATGTCAATTCCCTCATTGAACTGATTGACAATATCAAAAATGCTGGCTTCAATTGCTTCAGGCGGAGTACTTTTGAAGAGTAATTGCCCAATTTTTAAATGAGTAGCTTGCTTTTGAGATTCAGGAATCAGTGAATACGCTGCTTGCTGGACGCGATCGTGAAGAAATTTGTAGGAACAATAGTCGGTAAAATTGTGGCGTTCAAATTCGGAATTCGTAATTTGTAATTCTGACTCCTCTTGATAAAACTTGTAGACATCATTTATGGGAATAATTAGCCCATCCTGTACGGCTTTCCAAAAGTCTGCTGCTGTTTCTACCTGAGATTTTTCATGGACAATTGCCAATGTTGTCAAATCAAATTGGTTACCTACACAAGCCGCTAATTTCAAAACTTCTTGAGTCTGTGTTGGCAACTTTTGGATTTGAATTGCCATGAATTCTACTACATCATCAGTGAGAGAGAGCGATCGCACCTCGGCGAGATCGCATTCCCAATAGCCACCCTCAAAATTAAATGTAATTAGTCGATCTTGATGTAGTGCTTTGAGAAATTGGGTGCAGAAAAAAGGATTACCTTTGGTTTTGCTCAATACCAAGCCTGTTAACGGTGCTGCTAATTCCCAAGAACAACTCAATGTGTCTGCGACCAAATGATTGACAGACATGTTATCTAGAGGAGCTAAAGTAATCGTATTGACTCTAGCGCCTAACTTCTGAATTTCATCTAAAGTCAGTACCAGTGGATGTACTGGGTTGACTTCGTTATCGCGGTAGGCACCAATTAACAGTAGATAACCGATATCAGCTTCACTCATTAACAAGTGCATTAACTTTAATGAAGCCGAATCCGCCCACTGCAAATCATCAATGAAGATTACCAAGGGATGTTCTGGTGCAGTGAACACTTGAGTGAACTTCAAGAACAGCAAATTGAAGCGATTTTGTGCTGCACTTGGTGAAAGTTCTGGCGCAGGAGGCTGTTTACCAATGAGACTTTCCAACTCTGGAATCACCTCAATCATCACTTGTCCGTTTTCACCCAAAGCTTTAAGAACCTTAAACTTCCACTGTTCTAGTTGAGCGTCACTTTCACTGAGCAGTTGTGTCATCAAATCTCGAAAGGCTTGCACAAACGCAGAGAAAGGAATATTGCGCTGGAATTGGTCAAATTTACCTTTAATAAAATAACCGCGTTGTCGGACAATTGGCTTGTGGACTTCGTTAACCACAGCAGTTTTGCCAATTCCAGAGAAGCCTGCTACTAACATAATTTCAGTGCTTCCCCCGCTGACCCTCTCAAATGCATCCAATAAAGTTTCTACTTCAGCTTGGCGACCGTAGAGTTTTTCAGGGATGATAAAGCGATCGCATATGTCCCGTTTACCTAATTCAAATCTCTCAATCTGCCCAGTTTCTTGCAGTTGACGCCGACAAACTTCTAAATCATATTTCAGCCCTAATGCACTCTGATAGCGTTCTTCAGCATTCTTCGCCATCAATTTCATCACAATATTACAAATAACTTGCGGAATCTCTCCCCCCTGCCCCCTGCCGAAACTTGGCGGCTGCTTAGCAATGTGACAGTGAACCAACTCCATCGCATCGTTAGACTCAAAAGGTAACTGTCCAGTCAGTAATTCATAAAATGTAATTCCCAGGGAGTAGTAATCGCTGCGGTAGTCAATTGAGCGATTCATCCGTCCAGTTTGTTCGGGGGAAAGGTAGACAAGAGTACCTTCTAAGACATTGGGATTCTGAATTTCCTGGGTTTCTTTGGGCAAAAGCGAAGCAATGCTAAAATCTATTAACTTAACTTGCTTAGTTTGCGGATTAATGAGAATGTTGGCAGGCTTAATGTCTTTGTGGATCACCCGATGCCGATAAAGTCCGTCGAGAATTTCACTCAAAGCGATTGCAATATCTAAAAACTCTTCCAAGTAATTTGGATTACTCTCCATTGCTGTTTTCATCCATTCCCTCAGAGAAATACCGCCGAAATCCTCCATTACCAAAGCATAGCTGTTGCCGTAGGGTTCTAAACTGTAGGGACGAACAATACTTGGGAGGTCGAGATTTTTGGCAATAGTATACTGATTGCGAAACTGGAGTAATTCGCTGAAGGTAGGATACTCCTGATGAAGCAGTTTGATAATCACCGGAACTCGATCGTCTTCTCGAATTCCACGGTAAACCAACGTTCTAAAGCTCGTATAAAGTTGCTCAGTAATTTGATAGTTTAGAAGCTGAGATATATGTTTAACTGCTGTATTCATACTTGATAGAGTCTCTTGAAATCAGCTATTTATTTCAACTAGTTTGCCCAAATATAAGGTTTAGCTAACTCAGTTTGATTTTGGGTGTGCGTAGCCAATGGAAGACATGGCATTTTACACGCCTAGTATATGTAGCTCCCATGCCCATCTCCCCTTATTTCCGGTAAAATCAAGTTCTGAGGACAGTTTAAATAGCCACTACAAATTATCTTCAAGAGGTTGAACAAAACAAATATGACCACAACGGTTGATATTGGTACTCTAATTACCTCCTCTGCTGACATTCGGGGTGGCAGACCAATCATTACTGGGACAGGACTAACGGTGCGGCGTATCATCCTTTGGTATAAACTCGGTCTGATGCCAGAAGAAATCCTCAATCGCATTGGGCATCCATTGTTAACTTTGGCACATATTTACGCTGCTCTCACTTATTATCATGCCAACCGCGAGGAAATTGAATTAGATATTGCAGCGGAAGAAGCTGAGACAAAATTGTTTGAACAAGAGCATTGTAAATCTCAACTTACTAAGTAATCATGCTCCTGCTCTATCTAGATGAGGACTCGATGGATCGGGATCTGGTGACTGCACTGCGATCGCGGGGAGTAGATGTGATTACAGCCAGCGATGCAGGAATGCTTGGGTACAGCGATACAGATCACTTGGACTATGCAACCAGTCTTGGGCGCGTTTTATACTCTTTTAACAAGGGAGATTTCTATCGTTTACACATAAAATATCTCACAGAAGGCAAAACTCATGCCGGAATCATCCTTGCCTATCAACAACGTTACTCAATTGGCGAGCAGATGAGACAATTGCTAGAACTCATAGGAACAAAGTCCGCTGAAGAAATGCAGAATAATCTCGAATTTCTTAAGAAATAAACTCAGTTTGATTTTGAGCGTAGGCGTAGTTCGTCCTATACATGGCATTTATCATCTCTGGCATCCATAGCCAAAAGGCTAAACTCCCGTTATTTCCGGTAAAATCAATTTTTGAGGACTGTAATTTGGGAGAATTTTGGGGTGCCCACACTTGGCGTTAACATTGACCACATTGCCACCATCCGGCAAGCACGGCGGACAGTGGAACCAGACCCCGTAGCAGCGGCGGTGCTGGCAGAATTAGGAGGTGCAGATGGAATTACAGTGCATCTGCGGGAAGATAGACGGCATATCCAAGACCGGGATGTGCGAATCCTAAGACAAACAGTGAGAACTCACTTAAATTTAGAGATGGCCGCTACAGATGAAATGTTAGCGATCGCTCTCGACATCAAACCAGATTATGTAACTTTAGTCCCCGAAAAACGCGAAGAAGTCACAACAGAAGGCGGACTAGATATCGTTGGGCAAATTGCTAGAATAGGTGAGATCGTTGATAAATTGCAAGGCGCTGGCATTCCAGTTAGTTTATTTATCGACGCCGAGCCAGCACAAATCGAAGCATCTGTCAAGGTGCAGGCTAAATTTATTGAATTGCACACCGGACAATACGCTGAGGCTAAAGACGAAACAAATCGCCACCGAGAATTAGCCGTCTTAGCAAAAGGGTGCGAACAAGCAATTCAAGCCGGACTGCGAGTCAATGCTGGACATGGACTCACCTACTGGAACGTCTACCCCGTGGCTGCCCTTAGTGGCATGGAAGAACTGAACATCGGTCATACCATCATCAGTCGGGCAGCCTTAGTAGGTATAGAACGAGCAGTCCGCGAGATGAAAGAAGCCATAAGAGGGACTGGGGACTAGGGACTGGGGACTGGGAAGACGCAGGGGAGATGGGGAGGTAGGGAGATAGGGAGATGGGGGACAAATCAATTCAAAATTCTTGCATTCTTGCATTAAAGAACTTCTGCCTCCTGCCTCCTGCCTCCTGCCTCCTGCCTCCTGCCTCCTGCCTCCTGCCTCCTGCCCCTTGCCCCCTGCCCCTTCATTGGCAACGCAATAGCTAAAGTTAAGCTAAAATTCAAGCAGAGTAAGCATTTCACGCTTAGGAATACTCCATGCTTGAGACTTTGGAAACGCGACTTTACGAACTAGAACAATTTGCCAACACCCTTGTTTCTTATCAATTGACGCACATTAGCGTGGTGAGTGTTGCTGTCATCTTTGCAGCTGGCTTGCTCACCAGCCTAACGCCTTGTACGCTTTCTATGCTGCCAATTACCATTGGCTATATCGGCGGTTATGAAGCTAAAAGCCGTCTCCAAGGCGTTGCCCAATCAACTTGGTTTGCTCTGGGATTAGCAACTACTCTTGCAGGATTGGGTATCGTAGCAGGTTTAGTGGGAAAAGTCTACGGTCAAGTAGGAATTGGTTTACCAATCATTGTCAGCATTATCGCCATTCTCATGGGGCTGAACTTATTAGAAGCACTACCTCTGCAATTTCCATCCTTGGGCGAAACTAATTGGATTTCCCAAGATTTGCCCGCAGGGTTGCGTTCCTATTTGCTGGGACTGACTTTCGGGTTAGTTGCATCTCCTTGCAGCACGCCTGTTTTAGCTAGCTTGCTTGGTTGGATTGCTAATACACAAGACTTAATTTTAGGCGCTGTTTTATTACTTTCTTATACAGCCGGCTATGTAGCACCATTGATTTTAGCAGGGACTTTCACTGCTTCAATTAAAAAGTTGCTAGAACTACGCCGCTGGTCTGGTTGGATTAACCCAGTGAGTGGGGCACTATTAGTAGGATTCGGTGTATTTTCTTTAATTTCTCGAATTCCCCTTGGCAGTCTTTAAGTAAGAATTCAGAATGAGAAAAAACCGCTGCGCTAACACAATTCAGAATTCAGGAGATTCTACACTGTTAACCCGTGTGAGTAATGACCGAAAAGGAAAAGGATGCAACCCCCGAAATTGATTTGTGGGGATTATTAATTTTGAATTTTGAATTTTGAATTTTGAATTCGGAGCGAAGCGACGTGACATTAGAAGATTCGACTTCCAAAAAAATGAGTTGGTGGGCTGTATCTGGGCAGTATTTACGCCAAGAGTTTTTGCCTGTACTGACAGATTTACGATTGGCGATCGCACTATTACTATTGATTGCCATCTTTAGCGCTACGGGTACTGTAATCGAGCAAGGCCAGTCTCCAGCATTTTACCAAGCTAACTATCCAGAACATCCAGCATTGTTTGGTTTCTTAAGTTGGAAAGTAATTCAAGTAGTTGGCTTAGACCATGTATATCGTACTTGGTGGTTTTTAGCATTACTAATTTTATTTGGTACTAGCTTAACTGCTTGTTCTTTTACCCGTCAGTTACCAGCCCTAAAAGCAGCCCAACGCTGGAAATATTACGAGGAACCACGGCAATTTAAAAAACTAGCTTTAAGTGCGGAATTAGATACTGGTTCTTTGAATTCTCTAAACGAAATATTGCAGAAACGCCGCTATAAAATTTTTTCAGAACCAGAAAAAGAAAATGTTTTATATGCTCGTAAGGGAATAGTCGGACGTATCGGGCCAATTATTGTTCATATTGGCATCGTCACTATTTTGTTAGGGGGAATTTGGGGGGCAATGACTGGATTTCTTGCCCAGGAAATGGTTGCTAGTGGCGATACATTTCAGGTGAAAAATGTTATAGATGCTGGCCCTTTGGCAGCGAAGCAAGTGCCAAAAGATTGGTCTGTGCGCGTTAATCGCTTTTGGATTGATTACACCCCAACTGGAAGCATCGATCAATTTTATTCAGATTTGTCTGTTTTAAATAATCAGGGACAAGAAGTTGACCACAAAAAGATTTTCGTCAACCAACCTCTGCGCTATCATGGCGTAACTTTCTACCAAACTGATTGGGGAATTGCAGCTGTTCGCGTCCAATTTAATAACAGCCCAATTTTCCAGCTACCAATGGTCAAGCTGAACACCAACGGTCAAGGTGCAATTTGGGGTACTTGGATTCCTATTAAACCAGATTTGAGCGAGGGTGTCTCGGTGCTAGCCAAAGATTTGCAAGGAATGGTATTAATTTATGATGCCACTGGCAAGCTAATCAATACTATACGCGCTGGCATGTCTGCCGAAGTCAATGGCGTGAAATTGAAAATAATAGAGGTGATAGGTAGTACTGGTTTACAAATTAAAGCCGATCCAGGCATACCAATTGTTTATTCAGGATTTGCTTTATTAATGTTGGGTGTGGTAATGAGTTACTTTTCTCACTCGCAAATTTGGGCATTACAAAAAGGGGATTTTTTGTATGTCGGTGGTAAAACTAATCGCGCCCAAGTTGCTTTTGAACAAGAAGTTTTAGAAATTTTAGATCTATTGAGTTCGCAGCCCAAGAATGAAGATAAAGGCATGGCAATTCAAGTTTAATTTTCATTGGGCATTGGGCATTGCCTATTGCCTATTGCCTGATGAGTTAAGGTTTTTTGATCGAAATTCTACATCCCAAAGACGCGATAAATCGCCGTCTCTACAAAAAATAAATTATTGTAGAGACGGCGATTTATCGCGTCTCCTTCCTTAACCGAACCGTATTGCGGCAGCTTCCAGCAGCGACGATCCCGTATTGTCGCCAAAATTATGAGTTTCATCAATAAAAGCATGTGTTTCATTAATAAAAGCATGTGTTTCATCAATAAAAGCATAATTTTATCAATAGACTTATTGCGTAAGTCCTCTAAAAATAATGCCCAATGCCCAATGCCCCATGCCCCATGCCCCCTGCCCAATCCCCCATCCCTTTTGTCCCACCATTTGGTAAGTTAGTACATAGTCTGAAACAATAGCAGTTATCGCAAGAGGGGATTACGTTGAGTCACCATCCAGATGCCATTGCCCCCCACGGTGGACAGTTAGTTAACCGTATCGCCACACCAGAACAAAGAGAGGAATTTCTCTCAAAAGCTGACTTTTTGCCGCGAGTGCAGCTTGACGATCGCGCCGTTTCTGATTTAGAAATGATAGCGATCGGTGCTTTTAGTCCACTGACAGGTTTTATGAACCAAGAGGACTACGATCGCACTGTAACAGAAATGCGACTAGCTAACGGTGTTGTGTGGTCAATACCAATTACACTGTCGGTAGCCGAAGAAGTAGCTTCCCCTCTCCAAGAAGGTGGTTTAATTCGCCTAGATAACCCCGCAGGGCGGTTTATTGGAGTTTTGCAACTCACCCAAAAATATCACTACGACAAAACCCGCGAGGCAATTAATGTCTACCGCACTGATGATGCCAATCATCCTGGGGTGCAGGTAATCTATAACCAAGGCTCAGTACATCTGGCTGGTGACATCTGGCTATTGCAACGGGAACCCCATCCCCAGTTTCCCACTTACCAAATCGATCCCGCAGCCTCACGGCAAATGTTCCGCGAAAATGGCTGGAAAACTATTGTGGGTTTCCAAACTCGCAACCCCATTCACCGCGCCCATGAATACATCCAAAAGTGCGCCTTAGAAACAGTGGATGCTCTATTTTTACATCCATTAGTCGGCGCAACCAAAGATGATGACATTCCCGCCGACGTGCGGATGCGCTGTTATGAAATTTTGCTGGAACACTACTATCCCCACGACAGAGTAATTTTAGCAATTAATCCCGCCGCAATGCGTTATGCTGGCCCTCGCGAAGCCATATTCCATGCCCTAGTCCGCAAAAACTACGGCTGCACTCACTTTATCGTTGGCCGCGACCATGCTGGCGTTGGTAATTATTATGGCACTTATGATGCTCAATACATCTTTGATGAATTTGAGCCAGGGGAATTAGGCATCGTGCCCATGAAATTTGAACACGCCTTCTACTGCACCCGTACCAAACAGATGGCGACAACTAAAACCAGTCCCAGCAAACCAGAAGAACGCGTTCACCTCTCCGGCACCAAAGTCAGGGAAATGCTGCGACGCGGTGAATTACCTCCACCAGAATTTTCCCGCCCAGAAGTCGCCGCCGAGTTAGCGCGGGCAATGCGGATAGAGGTGTCGGTTTAGGGAATGAGGCATAGGAATGGGGAAAGGGGAAAGATTAAATTTATTCCTTTTCCCTTTTCCCTTTAACCTTTTCCCCTGGCTCAAGAGCTCCCCACTCCCCCTTTACACTACAGACCTCAAACCTTTAAGCTGCTAGCTGGTAGGCTGAGAACTGGTAGCTAATTATGAAACGGCGCACGTTTTTAAACAGAATTGGCTCAATACTTGCTGTATTGGGGCTAACTGAAGCTGAGTGGTTGACTTTGGGAAACCGCTACTACTATGCTTTGGCACAACCCAGTCCGCGCAAGTTGGCATTATTAATCGGTATTAACCAATACCCCAAAATTCCGCCTCTCAGTGGTTGTCTCACTGATGTGGAACTGCAAAGAGAACTTTTGATTCATCGCTTTGGCTTCCAAAGGTCAGATATTCTAACCTTAACTGAGGAACAAGCTAGCAGGGAATTCATTGAGACGGCTTTTGTAGACCACCTGGGCAAGCAAGCTCAAGCTGATGATGTGGTGGTGTTCCATTTTAGCGGCTATGGTAGCCGTGTCAAATTGGAAACATCTTCAGATGCAATGCAAAATGCTCTGGTGCCAGCTAATGAAAGCCAAGATACACAAAATGAAAAAATAGTCAATTATTTATTAGAAGAAAGTTTACTATTATTATTGCGATCGCTCCCCACAAACCGAGTCACAGCAGTATTAGATACTAGTTATTCTGCTCCTAACTCAGCCATCGGATTAAAAATTCGCGCCCTCCAAGAGTCACCAGAAGCCAAGCTGGTAGCAGAGGAACTGGATTTTCTCAAAGAACTGAAAACTCAAAAATCACGCAGCACTCCTGTTGTGTTAAATGCTACTTCAAGTTCCAAGGAGTCAGCGAGGGAAGCAGTCTTTTCTGGTTTTAGTGCGGGGTTATTTACTTACGCCTTGACTCAGTATTTGTGGGAAATTACACCAAGCGCTAAAATTCAAGTCGCTCTTTCTCATGTGGAAAATTCTCTGTACAAATTAGGTAGCAAACAGCAACCAGATTTATTAAGCACGCAGAAAAATCAAAATGTAGAGACGTTACATGTAACGTCTCTACTGCCAGACAGTAACATTGGTGGAGAGGGCGTGGTGAGAGCCGTTGAAGAAGACGGCAAAACAGTGCATCTGTGGTTGGCAGGATTACCGCCTCAAGTGCTGCTATACTACGGAGTGAATTCTCGATTGACTCTACCAACAACAGAGCAATTGGTATTGCGATCGCGTACTGGATTAACAGCAAAAGCGCAATTTTTCAAAATTGAAGGTGCAACTCCGGCGCAAGTCGGGCAATTTGTCCAAGAAGCAGTCCGCGTTTTACCAAAAAATATTAATTTAATAATTGCTCTGGATACTCAGCTCGAAAGAATTGAACGAGTAGATGCCACAAGTGGCTTTGCCGCAACTACTCATGTGTCCACCGTAGTAGCAGGAGAACAACCAGCTGATTATATATTTGGTAAGCTCCAGCAAACCCCTAGTCGCTATGGACTATTTACTCTCGATGGCGAGTTAATTCCCGACACCGCAGGCGTTGTTGGCGAAGCCGTAAAAGTTGCAGTACTACGGTTAGCACCGAAGCTATCGACTTTACTAGCAGCCAAATTATGGCGACTCACAGAAAATGAAGGTTCTTCCCGCCTACCCATCAAAGCAACCCTAGAGATAATTAGTGATAAATCACTCCAAGCGTTAACGCAGCGCCAAACACAGCGAATTCAACACTCATCAGTCAACACTCAGCAGTCAACATTCCCCACTCCCATTGTCCCTATCGGTAGTCGAATGCAATATCGGCTGGAAAATGAGAGCGATCGCCCAGTATACTTAATTTTGTTAGGTTTAAAAAATAATCAGACAGCAACTGCCTTCTACTCTTGGGAAACTCCACAAGAACCAAACACTACAGACAATAAACCTCTTTTCCAAGAAGTTATCATCGCCCCAGGTGAAACCCTTACCTTGCCCAAAAATAATGCTGGTTCTGAGTGGGTAATTCCAGCGCCAGCCTTCTTTTCGGAACAACAACTAATTTTTAGTATTGCTCCGTTGAGTGCAACTCTCGCCGCCTTAAACACTGCAAACTATCCCACACCCGACCAGCATCCAATTGTCCCATTATCGAAACCGTTAGATGTTGCCCAAGCCTTACTCCAAGATTTACATAACGCCAGCTTCATCAAAACCGAAATGAACGGCACAGCAACTGACTCATATATTTTGGATGTAAATAATTGGGCAAGTCTAAGCTTTACCTTTCAAGTTGCGTGAACGCAAATGGCGTTTGGGCATTGGAGGCAGGAGGGAAAAGTTCTTTAATGCAAGAATTTTGAATTGATTTGTCTGCCTTATAATTAAGTCGAGCTACTCACAACTTCATCAAAAGCAGTGTTTACGGACACTTCTTTCCAAGCATCTAGTTCTGTTTTCACCGACTCCAGTTTGGCATTAATAGCAGAAATAGCATCTTCTCCTAACACCAATCTCAGTGGCGGATTCTTACTATAAACTGCTTTAATAATTGCCAAAGCTGCTTTTTTAGGATCGCCTGGTTCCTTAAATTCCAATTTATTATCTAATATATCTCGCGCCCCTTGACGCATTTCACCAATCGCTGTTTCATAGTCCTGAATTTCATTATCAGCTATAACGAGAGAACCCGTGACAAATTCTGTACGAAAAGCACCAGGTTCGACAATTGTGATTTTGATACCCAGAGGTGTAACTTCCTGAGCCAATGCTTCAGAAATTCCTTCTAGGGCAAATTTTGTACCATTATAAATTCCCGTACCCGCATAGCCAACAAAGCCACCCACCGATGAAATATTAACTATGTGTCCACTAGCTTGGTGTCGCATATAAGGTAGTACATTCCGCAGCACTTCTAAAACACCAAAAAAGTTGGTTTCAAACTGACGGCGAACTCCTTCATTGCTGACTTCTTCTATTGCTCCTAAAATCCCATATCCGGCATTATTAACAAGTACATCAATGCGTCCAAATTTGGTAATTGCTTGTTTTACTGCTTCTTGTACCTCTTCAGGTTTAGTAACATCAAGTTGCACCGCCAATGTATGTTCTGGAAAACTTGCTGCTAAATCTTGTATTAATTCTGGATTCCTTGCAGTTAGCACTACAGTGTCACCCTGCTCTAACACCGTTTCTGCTAATGCTCGACCCAAACCTTTTGAGCTACCAGTAATCAACCATACTCGTCTTTCAATACTTGAGGATGTAACCATAAAACTCTCCATTTTTAGCAAAAGAATTCAAGAGTAAGTCAGACAGAATTCAAAATTGAATTTTGTCTGACTAGGGTATTTATAAATGGTGAACTACCATACCAAAATAATTAGTTGCAGGTTTGAATTTCTGATGGCTACTGAATTCTCAATTTTTCTTTAACTCCACATCTGCTTATTAAATGTTGCCAAATGTTTCCTGCATCTTTTTCCGCAGACTAAGCGGCCTCATATCAGTCCAAACTTCTTTAATGTAATTCAGACACTCTTGCTTCAAACCATTTTTACCAACATCTTTCCAACCAATAGGATTTTCGCGGTCAGATGGCCAAATGGAATATTGTTCTTCGTGATTAACTACAACTTTGTAAATTGTTGTGTCTTCTTTTTCATCTTGATACATAATTGACCTGTTGATGTTAATTAAATAGTGGGATTTAATCAATGAGCTACAGAATAAAAGAAAATTAAGAGTATAAAATCTTATTCAGGTTTTCTCTTAAGATTGTCATTTTTAAACCTACAACTGTTTGTATTTTGTTGTTTTGACTTTAAGAAAACTTAAAGATTTAAACTCTAAAATTGTTAATATTAATACAATTATCATAAATAAAATATCTGCAAAAATTATACCATAATATATGCCCCTTACACCTGCAATTTTTGCAAATAACATAACTGTTGGCACAGTTAAGATTATACTTTTTATCAAAACTACTACTAACACAGTTTTACCTTTGCCTATAGATAGAAAAAGAGTGTTACTAAAGTATGCTAAAGGCCATATCGGCATTAATACATTCATAATTCTAAAATTTAACAGGTCGTCATTCATAAATTTAACATCTGGCAGAAGTATTTCTAAAAAAGTCTTTGGAAATAATTGTAAAGGCAGCCAAATTAATATTAATAAAAAAGTTCCTACGATTGCAAAAGTTAAATATGCTTTTTTGATTCTTCCGTAATTTTGTGCGCCATAATTTATCCCAATTATAGGTTGTAACGCGTGTGAAAAACCAATAATAGGAATAAGTACAATTGAAATTACTTTTCCTGCTGCTCCAAAGAAAGCGATATCAGTATTTGTTCCATAGTGAGAAATTGAATTAAAAATTACGAAATCTTGTAGCAATATGGTAAATGGATAAAATAGTTCGGAGATTCCAACTGACAAAATTTGGGGGATTAAGTCTATGGCGATCGCCATTTTTTTAAAATTAACTGGGATAGAACTTTTCCCAACAATAAAATAACCTAAATTAGCAATGCTATAAACAACCATTGCCATAACTGTAGCGATAGCAATACCTTGAGTTCCCCAATTAAACACACTAATAAATATATAATTTAAGGCAATATTAACAATAACAAAAAGCCAATCAAATATTGAAGTTAATTTAATCTCTCCTTCTGATTTTATCAGCTTGCTACAACCTTCCGCTAAAATCAAAAATACTGAACCTATTATATAAGTATTAAAATATTTTGTGCCTTCTAAAGCAACTGCACCAGTTCCTCCCATTAATAAAATTAATTTTCCGCCAAGACTATAACCAATAATAGTAATTAAGAGTGAAGTTACAGCAGTAATAACTATTAAATTACCAAAGATTTTGGACTGAGTTTTAACATCTCCTGAACCAATAGCTCGACTCAGAACAGAAGCAGAACCCACCCCGATACAAAAAGCAAATCCATTTATTATAGCTATAATTGGCAGCGCCAGCGAAATGCCAGCCAAAGCACTTTCACCAATAAATCTTCCTGCAAATAAAGCATCAATAAAAGTATTTAAACTCAGCATCAATATCCCTAAAGTACTAGGGATTGATAACTTCAACATTAGTTGAACAAGATTACCATCAAGAATTTCATTGGTGATTTGAGATTGTTTTTGTGAAGTCATTTTTTAGTTTTTGGATTCCCTATTTACTCAACCTTAACCAAACGACTAACACGATATTGCTTCACTGCTTCTAACTCCATCTCTTTTGCTGAGTTAAATGCACTCATCACCTCACCAAAAACTTCTATTCTGGCTTCATAAGCACCTGAAGTACTACCATCTGGAAGGGCAAAATTAATCCTAACTTCTGCCCAGTTACCATCTTTTTCCATCGCTAATACTTTGCCTGCTTTCAAGTAATTTAGCCAATTCCAACCAGACTGCATCCAAATTTCGCGCTCAGCAATTTGCTCAAATTTGCTTAAACCAGTCCATCCTCGGTAATATTGACGCAAACCATAAACTGAACCATTTTGTTGCACTAATAAATCCAATACATCTGGCTCTAAATGTCCCCACAAACAGCCTTGAGGTAAATCAATTAATGTAGGAGCAAACTGATGCCCACCAAAGTGAGTTGTTTGCCAAACGCGTAATTTTTCATTAGAAACAGGAGCGTATTCTTTACGTAATTGTCGATATATGGGAGTCCCAAATCTTCCACAAGCAAGGTCAACTTGAGCATGAGTGCAAACCATCAGTTCACGAATGTCACTTGTTTGTTGTTGATATTGCTGAAATTGAGATAAATTGTTGGGTTGTTGTATCAATTGCTGAAATATTGCTGTCAACAAATCAGCAGCTTTACTTTCTGGAACGACAAACTCTTGTTTCTCAAACTGAGAAAACAGTTTTGCAGGGCGATAATAGTAGAAAATGCGGGTAAAACCAGGATGAGAATATTCGCGGTCAGGGGCAATTAGTATTGGTTTTAAATTAACCCCATGCTGAAAAATCAACTCTTGAAATAAACCTATTACTGGCTTAATAATTGGATTTTGTTCAAATATTTCTTGCGGCCAAGGTTGCGGAACTTCCATAATCAACCAATGTTCACAAGTACCTGCTGTCCCAATTAAATCTTCTCCATTAGCTTTAGAAACCAAAGAACAAAAACGACAGTCTCTTGCCAGTAGTTCTTTAACATGTTGAGTTGGCATATTTACTATGTGTATTATTATTTTTTATTTAAAAATAATTTTGCATGAGAGTCATTTTGGATTTTTGAAAAAACTTAGCACAACTTTAAAAGCTTGTTTTTTTGATTACACAAATCAGTTTAAAATCAAAGCAAATTCCTATAGCGATAAATTACTAATCAAGTCCCATTCCTTTTCGCATATCCTGATAAAAATTGTCATAAAAATATTGGTGGGGGACTAACCTTTTATACAAAGCATACAAAGTAAGACGCCAGTATGATTGCACTACAAAATATTGTCTTTTAGGTTTGCGAGCTTCCAATGCCTGAAAAATCTTATTTGCCACTTTTTCAGCTGGTAAACCCCCACTACGATTATCTTGTACGGATCCTTGCATATATATTTTGTAATTATTGCCATATATCGCTTTAATTTCCGGTGACATATTCGCCAACGTTTGCTGATAACTAGCTTCTACTTTGTCAGCCTGTTCTGGAGTTACTATTCCTGCTGGTAATATGGAAATAACATCAACTCCAGTAGAAAATAATTCCATTCGTAAAGAATCTGTAATTGCTTCAATCGCAAATTTTGAAGCAGATAAAAGGCTTCTATAAGGTAGAGCCAATCTACCACAAATTGCACTGATATTAATAATTCGGCCTTTAGCTTGTCTAACCAACGGTAAAAATGCTTGTGTGACAGCAATTTGACCAACAACATTGACTTCAAAATTAAATCTTACATCATCTATTGGAATACATTCTAAAGGCCCATCTACCGCTGTAACTGCATTATTAATTAATGCGAATAATCCTTCATCTCCAACTGCTAGCGAAACAAAATCGGTAGCAGATTTAATTTCTTCAGCTTTTGTCAAATCCATAATAATTGGTGTTAAATTACCAGATGCAGCTTCCTTCAGCGACTGTGCATCTTTCTCAGTGCGGACTCCAGCAAAAACACGATACCCTTGTTTGGCTAATAAAAGAGCAGTTGCTCGACCTAAACCTGTGGATGTTCCTGTGATAACGACTGCGCCCTTATGACTCTGATTCATACCAATTTTTCCCCAAATGTAATGTATTTTTATGCAACAAAATTATTAGTTGAGAAATGCAAGATATATCAACTGAATGAACAACTAAAAACAACTAATTTTGACTTTGATTGATACTAGAAAAACAAATTCAGAAATATATTAAAATCAATTCATCCCTTGCAAGAAAGTAGGCGTTCTTGTTTCTCCTGCGCTCTCCATATCCTCTGCTTCTTTTTGACGGCGACTACATATAACCATTTTCACACCACTTGCAGGAGAGCAAATCAAACCTGCAAATTTTGGACGTTCTGGGCGCTTGCTGACTAACTCTAATTCATAGCCTGAGAGAATCGTTGCTAATATAAGTTTCATTTCAAATAGGGCAAAATTTGCACCAATACAGACACGAGAGCCACCGCCAAATGGCAAAAATTCGTAAGGAGAAAATTGTTTTTCTAAAAAGCGTTCTGGCTGAAATTCTTTTGGATTTGGATATAAATCTTCACGTTGATGGGTCGAATAAATATTACCAATAAGTATCGTACCTGGATGCATTTCGTAACCCATTATTTCAACGGTGGATTCTACTAACCTGGGAAATGTAAACAATTGAGTCGGGTAAATCCGCAAAACTTCATTACATACAGCATTTAAATATGGTAGTGCAACAATGCTCATTGGGTCTGGATTTGGGCCAAGATCGTCAAGTTCTGCTAATAATTTTTCTCTAACACTTTTTAAACGATGAATCCAATACAAAGCCCAACTAATAGCAGTTCCAGAAGCATCACCAGATGCAAATATAGGTGATATTAAAAGGTCACGTACTTCTTTATTGGTTAATGCTTCACCTGTTTCATCACGAGCTAATATTAAATCGCTAAGTATATCAGTACGTGAACAATCTGCTTGCTGGCGACGTTCTTCAACCTCAGTCGATAGTAATTCAAAAAGTTCTCGCCGTAGGTGAAGGAGGTATCCTTGTGGACTCCATCGACCTAAATCTTTTTCTCCAAAAAGCTTGCTAATAATTTTAACTATAAGAGACTGGCGATCGAGTTTAAGCAAAGATGCAAATAAATCTTTTATTTTGTTGTAACGTTCTCCTTCATTTAAACCAATTACCCGCTCTATACCCACTTTAAAAGTAATATCTTCAATGACCGGGTATGCAACAAAAGGTTTTCCAATTACTTGTTTATTCATCATCTTTTCTGTGAGTTCGCAGATACCTCGCCCGCAGGCTTGCATCCGCGCTCCATGAAAAGCTTGCATTAAAAGTTTACGCCGATTTTTATGAATTAAACCATCAAGTTGTAAAACTCCTTGATTTCCTGTGATAAAGGCAAAGTCTTCGTTTAATGCACCCCTAGCTATAATTTCTTTGGTATTTGTGAAAATTTCTTTTATGCCTAAAGGATTGCTGATGTAAACAATTGGTGTAGAACCAGACATGATAGTGACAATATCACCATAACGTTGGGAAATAGCATCCAAATAGTCAAAAGGATTAGACTCAAATTGTATACCTAACACCCAAAATGGTGTTTTCGGGCCTGGGGGTAGTTTCATCAGTTGGTTTTACTCCCATTATTTAAATTGCACACAGCATTATCAATACAAACTCTCAAACTTTTAGCTAATTCTTGAATATGAGGTTCAATGAAAATTGAAAAATGATCCCCAGGAACTTCTATAACTTTAATAGGTTGACTAGAATATTTACCCCAACCTAGTAAGGGGTCATTAGTATGAAATTCCGGGCTTTCAAAATCATGAATAATCTCTTCCTTAGCTCTAAATAGAGTCATGGAATGAGGATAAACGAGTGGCACATAATCTCGCATTGCTTGGACATGAACTTTGAAGAGTTTGTAATAACGAATAAAATCTTTAATCTCCGTATCAGTAAAGATGAAGTTTGCTTTTTGATTAATCAAATCAAGTTGGTCGTTGAGTGATAAATCTCGCAATTCTTCAAAAGAAACTGAAAAATCTATATTATTATCAGTTTTAATTGATTCAGCCATGCGGAGTAGAAATTTGGCATCATCATCTTTTGTAGATTCGATGCGTGTTTCTGAAAGTATGGCATCGATTACAACTAACAAATCCACTCTTTCTCCCTGTCTTTGTAATTGCTGCGCCACCTCAAAAGCAAGTACCCCACCGTAACAATGACCACCTAAAAGATAAGGCCCATTTTGCTGTATTTTACGAATTTCTTGCAGGTAGTAACTTGCAGTTTCTTCTACTGAAATTATTTCAGGTTCTTCTGTATCAGGGTTATGTTCTAAAGCATAAAATGGATAATCTTCACCGAGCCTTCGGGAGAAATTAATATAATGATTAATACCTCCACCAGCGCCATGTATACAAAAGAAAGGTAGCTTGGAATCAGAAGAATTAATAGCTACCATAGGAGAATCAGAACTCTCGCGGAATGGCTGACTAACAATTGCAGCTAGCTTCTCAATTGTCGGATTTTCAAAAAGAGTCGATAAACTAAGATTATGACCAAATCTATCTTGAATTTGAGCCATTAAACGTACAGCTAAAAATGAATGACCACCCAAGTTAAAGAAGTTATCTGTTACCCCGATAGAGCTAGTATTCAGGAGATTTTCCCAGAGTTTTACTAATGATAATTCTGTAAAATTGCGGGGACCAATTAAAGTTTTAGCAGTATTTGGTCGAAGAACTTCATCAGTAGGAAGAGAACGCTTATCTACTTTGCCATTAGGCGTAAGCGGTAGTGCATCTAATACCACAAAGGCAGACGGAAGCATATAATTAGGTAATTTTTGTTGTAGATATGGCAACAGTTGTGTAGCTATGTGCTGTTTATCTGTGACCACATAAGCAATCAAACGTTGATTTTCTTCAGCATCATTAACCGCAATTACAACAGAATCTTGCACATCTGGATGTTGTGTAATCACAGCGGCAATTTCACCCAATTCTACTCGAAAGCCTCTGATTTTTATTTGTTCGTCATCACGACCCAAGTATTCAAGATTACCATCAGATAAATAACGCACTAAATCGCCTGTTTTGTAAAGCTTTGTTCCGTGAATAAAGGGGTTATCGATAAATCGTTCTTGAGTTAATTCTGGGCGATGTAAATATCCCTTCGCTAAGCCGTCACCACCAATATAAAGTTCGCCTACAACTCCTAGAGGTGTTGGTTGTAAATTGCGATTTAATACATAAGCTTGAGTATTATTGATAGAACGACCGATAGGGACGGTGTTTGCTTGGTCTTGTAATAAACTGGTGTCGTAGTAAGTGGCGTTAGCGGAAACTTCCGACGAACCGTAAAGGTTGATTAATTTTGCGAATGGCATTAATTCTCGGAAAGTTTTAGCCAAATTAATAGATAGTGCTTCGCCGCTAGTTATCCATAGTTTTAGCTGTGATAATTTCTTGGTCAGATGATGATAATTATCTAGAAGTAAACGTAGTAATGAGGGTACAAGTATAAGACGAGTAACTTTGTGATGCGCTAAAGCTTCTATAAATAACTGCGGGTCTAGTAAAGTTGCATTGCTAATAATGACTGTAGGAATTCCTTGAAGTAAAGGAGAAAAAATTTCCCAAACAGAATCTACGAAACTAATAGCTGTTTTTTGACAACAAACTTCTTCTGGGCTGAAGGGATAAGTTTTCCATAGCCAGTGTAAGCCATTCACTGTACCGCGATGAGTGCCAAGAACGCCTTTTGGTGTTCCGGTTGAACCAGAAGTATAGATGATATATGCGAGATGTTCGGGTTTTGAAATATTAATGGGGTTTTCTGGATTTTGTTGAGCAATTTCATCTTTTTGGATATCCAGACAAACGATTTTAGATGATGATAATGATAGTTTTTCTAATATTTTTTGTTGACTAATTAATATCGATGCTTGAGAATCTAAGAGCATAAAATTTAAACGCTCAACTGGATAACTTGGATCTAGAGGAATGTATGTACCACCAGCTTTGAGGATGGCTAAAATTCCCACTACCATGTCTATTGAACGTTCGAGACATATAGCAACTAAGGTTTCTTTTGTTACACCATGTTTTTGTAAATAATTTGCAAGTTGATTAGCTTGATAATTAAGCTGACTATAAGTTAGTTCTTCAGACTCATAAATTAATGCTAGAGAATCAGGCGTTAATTCAACTTGCTGTTCAAATAGTTGGTTGAGAGATAAATTTTTATATTCTCTACTAGTTTGATTAAAATTAAATAATAGTTGCTCTTGTTCAGCAGCAGTTAGTAGCGATAATTCACAGATACGTTGCTCTGGATTAGCAAGGATATTTTCTAATAAAGTTTGGTAGTTATTGATAAATTGGCTAATAGTTGTTGCATCAAAAATATCTGTATTGTACTCCAAGCACCCTGTTAAGCCATCTTGGGACTCAAACATAGAAAGAAAAATATCTAGTTGAGATGTACCGCTATCAAAGTCTAAAGTACGCAAGGTTAATCCAGATACTTCCTGCACATTTGTTGGAGTATTTTGCAAAACGAACATGACTTCATAAAGTGGATTTCGACTTAAGTCGCGTTCGGGTTGCAATTCTTCTACAAGCATCTCA
Organism: Nostoc sp. DedQUE12a; assembly: GCA_034530795.1. Lineage (GTDB taxonomy): Bacteria > Cyanobacteriota > Cyanobacteriia > Cyanobacteriales > Nostocaceae > Nostoc. The sequence continues at coordinate 73,298 of JAVRCH010000169.1, read as the reverse complement.
AAAGGTAAATCTTGATGTGCATAAGCATCGAGAGTCACCTGACGAACTCGGTATAGAAGTTCGCGGAAGGTGGGGTTACCAGTGAGGTTATTACGCAAGACTAAAGTATTAACAAATAAACCCAACATTCCTTCTAATTCGGCTCGGTTGCGGTTGGCAATTGGAGAGCCAATTAAGATATCTTCTTGGTGGGTGTAGCGATATAATAATATGTTGAAAGCTGCCAGCAAGCTCATAAATAAAGTGGCATCTTCTCGCTTGCTTAATTGTTTGAGTGCATTAGTTAATGTTGTGGAGAATGTAAAATATTGCTTGGCACCTGCAAAAGTTGTGACGCTAGGTCGCGGACGGTCTGCGGGTAGTTGGAGTACAGGAAGTTCGCCGCTTAGTTGTTGCTTCCAGTATTTTAACTTGGTTGCGAGGAATTCTCCTTGAATGCGATCGCGTTGCCAAATTGCGAAATCTGCATACTGAATTGGGAGTTCAGTTAAAGGAGAAGGTTGATTTGTCGAGAAAGCTGCATACAAGGTTGACAACTCGCGCAAAAACACACCACAAGACCATCCATCGGTGATAATGTGATGCATGGTCACAAGCAAAACGTGTTCTTCTTGATTTAAACGTAGTAAAGTTGCTCTGACTAAAAGTCCTTTAGCTAAATTAAAGGGTTTTGTTGCTTCTTTAGCTACAAGCTGTTTAACTTCAGATTCCCAATTTTCATTAGATAAATGCTCAAGATTAATGATGGGTAAATGCCAAGTTAAATCAGGTGTAATTTCCTGTACTGGCTCTCCATTTATAAGTTTAAATGTTGTACGCCAAATTTCGTGACGCTTGAGGATTGCATTTAGACTTTGACCAAGCACGGTAGTATTTAGCTGTCCTTTGATATGAAATACAATAGGAATATTGTAGAAGGAACTCCCGCAGTAAAGTTGGTCAATAAACCATAGTCTTTGTTGGGAGAAAGATAAGGGAATATTGTTAGATATTTGGCGTTTGGGAATAGTATCAGCTTGAAATTTACCTCCTTTCCATTTTTCTAAGAGGGCTTTTTTAGCTGGTGATAAATTAGAAAGATGTTTATCCATTGGTAATATTTAATGAAAGCTAAAAGATATTTAATTGCACGCAGAGACGCGGAGGCGCAGAGAGGAGGGAGAGGAGAAATTTTTTTCCCCACTCCCTACTCCCTACTCCCCACTCCCTGTATTAAGAGAGGCTTTTTGACAAACAAAGCAAGCTATATCTTCACTTTCTCCAAAGTCTCTGGTGTTATAGTAATTAAATTCTGTAAAGCCAGCATCTTTTAAGGCGAACTGAACTTCTTCTAGAAAGTGATCTTTTCTTAACCAAACGGTATCTGAACGCTGCCAATTTTTATCTATTAATTCAAATCCTGTTACTTTGATTTCCCACATTCTTTGTTCTGGTTTATAATAAAATAATTCTATTAATGAGCATTCATCATTGATGTTGATAATATTAAAATTGTTTTTCTGAGCAGCTTCATGTAGCCAGTCTGTTATTGGTATGTTGAACACAAGCACTCCACCATCTTTAAGTGCAGCATATACGTTTTTGAATACTGTTTTTAAATCTTCATTATTTTGGATAAAATGAAGAACATCGTTTGCCAAAGCTGCATCAAAGGTGGGTGGTAAATCAAACTGACGTATATCACTAAGGATAAATTCGCTTTCAGGCGCATTTTTTCTAGCGTAGTTTAGCAGCCCTTTAGAAGCATCTATCCCAGTAACTTTATAGCCTCTAATGTTGAGTTGTTGCGCTAAATATCCAGAACCGCAGCCAAGTTCAAGAATGTGGGTTCCCCCAGGAAGTTGTGATAATAATATTTGGTCTAAAGCAGGGATTATACCTTTTGCTAAATCTTCGGGTGTGTTCTTGAATTCGTTCTGTAACCGAGCGATGGGTTCATAGTTAGGAAGAGTGTTTAGTAAAGACATAGGCTATTTTTTCTGTTGGTGAATGAAGGTTTATAATCAAAAAACGAACCGCAGAGGCCCAGAGGACACGGAGAAAAAAGATAAAGATTTATTTGTTAGTTAAAAGAGCTTCTACTTCTTCTTCAGATAATTCTTCTATTTTTTCTAACAAAAGTTCTTCTATCATTTCTGCTTGTTTGGCTGGGATCGTGGCTTGCGATAAAAGGTCGCGCAGTGGTAAATCTATAGGAAATTTTGCCCGCAATCGAGAAACCAATTGAGTTGCAATGAGGGAGTCTCCTCCTAATTCATAAAAGTTGTCATAAATACCAACTTCTGTTATTCCAAGTACCTCTTGCCAGATTTCTGTAATTTGTTTTTCTAACTCATTTGTAGGAGCAAAATAGGAATTACTCAGTTGTGGTCTAGAATAGCGTGGGGATGAATCTAATTGGTTAGCAGAGTTTGAATTTGCTAAATAATCAAGATGAAATACATAGTTTTGCCTACCTTTATTGTCTACTGTAGAAACAACAATTTGAGTTGGTTGTTCTAGAGATAATATTTTTTGAAATAGTTCTATAGCTTCTGTTGGAGTAACGCCTAATTCTATTTTGTCTACTTGTTCTAAGGGTTTTGGCTCTTGGGTGAAATCTAATGTTGCTAATTTAGTATTTAAAGAAGTCTGTGAAGATTTCGCATCAATCCAGTATCTTTGTCGTTCAAAGGGATAGGTAGGTAAGGGTAAGCGATGACGCTGCTCGTAGGTATAAAATCCTGACCAATCTATATTTACACCAAAAAGCCATAACTTACCTAATGTTTCTAACAAAAAGCTCACATCGGATTTTTGCTCTTGCACATGAGGTAAAGAAGTCAGGACATTTTGTTTAGCATTGATATCTAAATGTTGTTTAGTTAATGTACTTAAAGTTCGTCCCGGGCCGACTTCTAAAAAAACGCCTTCAAACTGCTTTAATAGTTGAGCTATACCATGAGAAAATTTCACAGTTTGCTGTAAATGTTGGCTCCAATAGTTAGGATTTCTAACTTGTACATCTGTAATCCAATTACCAGTTACATTGGAAATAAAGGGTATACGTGGTGGATTCAGTTTAATTCTTTGGAACGATCGCCCAAATTCCTCTAAGATTGGCGACATCATTTGAGAATGGAATGCATGGGATGTATGCAATAAACGACATTCAATTTCTTGAGATGATAATTGATTTTCCAGCGTGGCGATCGCTTCTTTTGTTCCAGAGACTACGCATGAAGTGTGGCTGTTAATGGCTGCGATTTCTACAGAGTTGGAAATTAGCGATCGCACTTCTTCTTCACCAAGCCGAATTGCTAGCATACTCCCTGGGGGTAACTGTTGCATCAGTTGTCCCCTTTTTGCCACGATGAATAGCACATCTTCAAGAGAAAATACACCTGCGATGGCAGCTGCAACATATTCGCCAATGCTGTGACCAATCATCGCCGCAGGTTGCACACCCCATGACATCAATAACTTAGCCAAAGCATACTCAATTACAAATAATGCTGGCTGGGTGAAGGCTGTTTGTTGCAATTTTTGGTTAGCGGCGCTAATTTCTTCTAATTTTGGAAAAAGTAGATCGCGGATATCAAGACCGAGGTGAGGTTGCAAAATCTCAGCGCAAATATCTACATGTCTGCGAAATGTTGGTTCGACTTCGTAGAGTTCCCGACCCATGTTTGCATATTGCGACCCCTGTCCAGAAAACATGAAAATGACAGGCTGTTCTCTATGCTCTTGATATACAGTAAAAGTCCGTTCTTGCTGCTGTGTTTCTAATACAGTAACAGCATCTTCAACATTTTGGCACACCAAAATTCGGCGATGGTTGAAAGCTCTACGACCAACTTGTAAAGTATGAGCGATATTAGCTAAGTTTACTTCTGAATTTTGTTTAAAATACGCTAATAAATTTTCAGTTGCAGTTTCTAAGGCTGTGGTAGTTTTAGCTGATAATAATATTAATTGCCAAGGCCTAGATTTATCAGAATATGTAACTTCCGGTGCTTCTTCTAGAATTACATGGGCATTAGTTCCACCAAAACCTAAGGAACTAATTCCTGCTCTCCGAGGAGTATTGTTAGTTTTCCAATCTGTCAGTTTAGTATTAACATAAAAAGGGCTATTCTCAAAATCAATCTCTGGATTGGGAACTTCAAAATTGATGCTAGGAGGAATTTTTTTATATTTTAATGCTTGTACAGTTTTGATTAAGCTTGCTATACCAGCAGCTATATCTAAATGTCCAATATTCGGTTTGACTGAACCGATAGCACAGAAGCCATTTCTTGGTGTAAAAGCACGAAAAGCCTTAGTCAACGCTGCAATTTCTACTGGATCTCCAGCAGCCGTTCCAGTTCCATGAGTTTCTATATAAGAAATATCATCAGCATCTATTCCAGCATTTGCCAAAGCTTCCACAATAACTTCAGCCTGACCATTTACACTAGGTGCAGTATAACTAACTTTTAAAGAGCCATCATTATTAATTGCTGAACCTTTAACAACCGCATGAATATAATCTCTATCCGCTATGGCATCTTGTAATCTTTTTAATACAACTATTCCCAGTCCACTGCCAAAAACAGTACCCTGTGCTTTAGCATCAAAGGCTCTACAATGACCATCAGGAGATAAAATTCCATCCTGTTCATAGTAATAACCGGACTTTTGGGGAACAATAATTGTAACTCCACCAGCTAATGCAATATCACACTCTTGATCGAGCAGACTTTTACAGGCTAAGTGTAACGCAACTAATGAAGTAGAGCAGTAAGTTTGGACTCCTATACTTGGCCCTTTTAAGTTTAATTTATATGAAACATTTGTGGTTAAAAAATCTTTATTAAAAGTATAGTTGTTAGAAATAACTCTGGAATTAACATTATTATATATATTATTAAAAAAGTAAGTATTTGTGCTGACACCACCATAAACTCCAATCAAACCATTGTATGTTTCTGGGTCGTATCCAGCGTTTTCAAGAGCTTCCCAAGCACATTCTATAAATAGGCGATGTTGGGGGTCAATTAATTCGGCTTCTTTTGGACTGTAGCCAAAGAATCTGGCATCAAAATGTTCGATATCTGGTAGTATAGGTGCTGCTTTAACATAATTTGGGTCGTTTAAAACTTCCGCTTCTAAATTTAAATCTGCTAAGTCACCATTCGATAAAAATGAAATAGACTCAACTTTATTTTGGATATTTTGCCAAAATTCCTCGATATTGTTCGCACCAGGGAAACGACCGGACATTCCCACGATTGCTATATCTAGATTTACTGTTGATTCTTCCATGACTTTATTAACCAGATAAATTAATTTTGTGTTTTAGTGAGTTTGCATTTTTATCTGTCTTCTTCTTTGTCCTCTACTTAACCTTTCTTCAAAAGCGTTTTTCTGAGATTCCTCAGGAGCAAAAATATTTGTCATAGAGCTGATATTTGGACATTCATACAGTTTGGCAACAGATAGGTTGGAGTCAAATTGCTTATTTAAAATAGCGATGAGCTGAATACCTATGAGTGAATCACCACCAAGCTCAAAGAAGTTATCATAAATTCCTATCTTTTCAATTCCAATAACTTCTTGCCAAATATCAACTAGTTTTTGCTCATTTTGATTGCGCGGTGCAACGTAATCATTACTAAGTTCCGGTCTGGGATATTTTAATTTGGATGAATTGACAGTTTCTAAAAAATCTAGTCCTGGCGCGTTGTTGTCAGAATTATAATATTTGAGTACATCTAATAAGTCAGAGGTAGATATTACAACTTGAGGCATTGTATTTTCTAAAATCCGGTGAAATACATCTACACCTTCATGGGGTAAAATACCTTGCTTAAGATTTTCTAGCCGCAATTCTTGGAGTCGTTGTGGTAATTCTGTGTTTACCGCCATCCCAACTTCTTGCCAAGTATCCCAATTAATGCTTGTAATAAATCGGTTTTGTTTTCCAGCATAGCAGTGAGCATAAGCATCCAAAAAAGCATTTGCGGCACAATAATCTACCTGTCCAAATTCCGCTACGATTGAGCTATTTGATGAGACTAAAACAAAAAAATCTAATTCAATATTTTTGAGAATTGTATCAATAACTATTGTTCCCTTTACCTTAGGAGCCAGAATTCTTTCTGCTTCTTTTGGAGTTTTTCGTTGAATTGCACCGCCTCCAGGAATTCCGGCGGCGTGGATAACACCATTGAGTTGGCCAAATTGTTGTTGAGCTTGAGCGATCGCATTTTGCATTTGTTCTATATTACAAACATCAGCAGCGATCGCCAAAACTTCTGCACCCAAATCTTCAAGTTCTTGAACTTTGCGAATCTTACAGCTAGTACTATCAGTTTCATCATGAGTAGATAGCCATCGAGACCACTCATTTTTTTGAGGTAAAGCAGAACGTCCTACTAACAGTAACTTTGCTTGTACAGTTCGAGCTAAATATTCTGCTAAAACAAGTCCAATACCTCCGAATCCACCTGTAATTAAATAGACTCCTTTTTCCCGTAATCGAGGTTTTTCAGTTTTAGTCCTCTCAAAACGTACTGGCTCAAAACTCTGCACCCAACGATTCAAACCTCGATAAGCAATTAACTTTTCCGGTTTATCAAGTGTCAGTTCTGCCAGTAAATTTTCTATTAGTTTTTCTTTTTGCCAACTACCATTGGGAGGAAGGATAACATCAATACTACGGCAATTAATATTTGCATATTCTTGAGAAATAACTTTAACTGGGCCGAGCAAAGTTGCTTTCTCTGGAGAAAGTACCTCAGTTCCCGTTACTGACTGTAGGTTGTTAGAAATAACTGTGATTTCAAAATCATTAGTTGTGTTTAGTCTCCCTAAAACTTGTGCAATAAATAATAAACTATAAAATCCCTTTATTTTGGCTGTTTCTAATTCTTGGTCAATAATAGGTGTAACACTCCATAAATGAAGTATTTTTCTTGGTAACTTACTTTGTCTGATTAATTCTTCAAATAAAACATCATAATCATCATGACTTTCGGGATTAATAGTATATTCAGACTTACCTAGTATGGTGAAGTTGTCACCTACTTTCACTGTAACTATATGTTGGCTTTGTTTCTCTAGTTCTTTTACTAAATTGATACCTAAGCCGCACTCATCGAGAAACACCAAAGTACTAGATTTTTCAGTTACTAATTCTTCAGTATCTAGTTTGACTGGAGGTAAAGAAGGCTTCCAAAAAGGAATATAAAACCAGTCGGCTATATCAGTTTTTTTAACGAGTGAGACTGAACTATGATTATTATCTTGTTGTGGCTTTTTCGCCTCAATCCAATACCTTTGCCGTTCAAAAGGATAGGTAGGTAAAGGTAAACGATGGCGCTTTTCTTCGCTATAAAATTCTGACCAATCTATATTTACACCAAAAAGCCATAACTGCCCTAATGTCTGCAACAAAAAGCTAACATCTGATTGTTCATTGTGAGGTAACGAAGTCAGTACGTGTTGTTTGGCATTGATATTTAAATGTTCTTGAGTTAATCTGCTTAAATTTCGTCCCGGCCCTACCTCTAGAAAAACACCTTCAAACTGCTCTAACAGTTGAGATATACTATCAGAAAATTTCACACTTTGTTGTAAACTTTGGCTCCAATAGTTGGGATTTGTTGCTTGTACGTCTGTAATCCAACTACCAGTTACATTGGAAATAAAACGAATCCGTGGCGGGTTGAGTTTAACTTTTTTTCCCTTGTTTGTTACAATTACTAAGGCATCTTCTAAAGAAAATACACCTGCGATCGCAGCTGCAACATATTCGCCAATACCCTCACCAATCATTGCTTCTGGTAGTACACCCCATGACATCCATAACTCAGCCAGGGCATACTCAATTACAAATAATGCTACATCAGTAAGGTTAAGTGCGGCAATTTTATCTGAGTTTGAAAACAGTAAATCACGAATATCAAAACCGATGTGAGATTGCAGAATTTCGGCGCAGTTATCTACATGTTTGCGATATAATGTTTCAACTTCGTATAATTCTTTGGTGATGTTGTAATTTGGCGATGGTTGTCCACAAAACATGAAAATTACAGGACAACGAGATGGCTGAAAATGATAGTCAAAAACTCCTTCTTGGTCATGATTTTGAAGTAATTTCACAGCGTCATTCAAGTCTTGGCAAACTATCATACGCCGATGGTCAAAAGCTCGGCGACCTACTTTTAGAGTGTAGGCTACATCAGCTAAATTAATATCAGGATTTTGCTGGAGGTAAGTAGCTAAATTTGCTGTGGCAGTTTCTAAGGCTGTGCTAGTTTTAGCTGATAATAATATTAATTTCCAAGAGCGGGAAGCACTCGACTCTTCAATTAATGGAGCTTCTTCTAATATTACGTGGGCGTTAGTTCCGCCAACACCAAAAGAGCTTACACCTGCTCTACGAGGTAACCCGGTAGTTTTCCACTCTGATAATTTGGTATTAACATAGAAAGGACTGTTAGCAAAATCTATTTCTGGATTTGCTTTTTCAAAGTGTAAACTAGGGGGTATTTGTTGATGTTTTAATGCCAGAACTGTTTTAATTAAACCTGTCACACCTGCTGCTGTATCTAGATGTCCAATATTAGTTTTTACTGAACCAATAGCGCAGAAACCTTTTTGATTTGTGCTAGCACGAAAAGCTTGTGTGAGAGCCTTAATTTCAATCGGATCTCCCAAGGGAGTCGCAGTTCCATGAGCTTCAACATAAGAAATAGTATCCGCTTCAACACCAGCTAAAGCAAGTGCTTCTGAAATTACTTCTCTTTGACCGTGAACGCTAGGTGCTGTAAAACCAACTTTTAAAGAGCCGTCATTATTGATAGCCGAACCTTTAATTACAGCATGAATAAAATCTCCATCAGCAATAGCATCCTCCAATCTTTTTAACACAACAATTCCTAAACCATCGCCAAACACTGTTCCTTTAGCGTTAGCATCAAAAGTCCGGCAATGTCCGTCAGGAGAATGAAGAACTCCCTCTTGATAGTGATAGCCAGATTTTTGAGGCAGCTTGGCTATAGAAACACCACCAGCCAAAGCTATATCACTTTCTCCGTTGAGCAAACTTTGGCAGGCTAAGTGTACGGCTATTAATGATGTAGAACAGTTATTCTGAACATTTATACTTGGGCCAGTAAGATTTAATTTATAAGAAGTTTGCGTACTTAAGTTATCTTTTTCATTACCAATAAAAATATTTAAAGCATCTATCGACTCGATTAATTCTTTATTGGAAACTAAATTTGTAAATAAATAATTACTGTTAGTTACGCCAGCATAAACCCCAATCTTACCTTTGTAAGATTCGGAATCATAGCCCGCAGATTCTAGAGCTTCCCAGGCAGACTCTAAAAACATACGATGCTGGGGATCTGTGATTTCAGCTTCTCTAGGAGTATATCCAAAAAATGCAGCATCAAATAACTCAATACCATCTATTATGCTGCCTACTTTCACATAATTTGCGTCATTGAGTACAGTTGCCTCTACACCAGCAGCTAAGAGTTCTTCATCTGTAAAACGCGAAATTGATTCTACTCCATCTCGCAAATTTTCCCAAAACTTCTCAACATTATTTGCCCCTGGAAATCTACCAGTTATACCAATAATAGCTATTTCATCACTATCATCAAAATTTTCAAATTCTTGAGAATTATTCATAGAAAAACTACCTAACTACACATCCTCTTGCGTTCCTCTCTGCGCCTCTGCGTCTCTGCGTGAGATAAAAAATATTACTCTGACAAGCTTCTCAACAATCTGATATCTCCAAATCCAAAGCAATTTGAATTTGGTCATTTAAAACTGCATCAATATCATCTTTAGTTGTCAGCGGGTTAGCAATTACCGCACGCAACGCAGTTACAGAAATTTCTCGATCTAAACAATTAATTCTTTTTGTTGTCCGCGAAATAAAAGTACGACCAGCTTGACGCTGACTTTTTTGCAGGCGCTCATTAAATATATTAATTTGTTTATTTTCGCTTTCTGTTAATTGCTTTTTAGCTGTAACTTCTCTTAAAGACTGCGGAATGTAACGATAAAGAAGTAGATTGATATCCGGTTCCGATAGTAACTCAAATTCCGGCATGGCATTGATACAATCGGCCATATATTGTGTCTTCTCGATTCCGGCATCAATCAGAAATTCATAACCTTTTAAACCTATCAGATGTAGCCCAGCATGTAAAAATAACGCCATACCGGGACGAGAACCTTCTAAAGCGCGTTTTCCTAAATCGAATGAACCTTTACGCATGGTATAGCTAGCATTTTTTTCAATAGCTGAAGCTAGGTGTGGTTCGCGCATAAATACCATGCCAATACCCATAGGTAAGTACAGCTGTTTATGTCCATCAATTGTGACTGAATCAGCGCGTTCGATACCAGCAAGTTTTTGTCGATGTTGTTCGGAAAAAATTAATGGCCCACCCCAAGCTGCATCTACATGAAAATGAACATTTGCAGCTTCGGCGATATCTGCAATATCTGAAAGTGAGTCTATATTACCAGAATCTGTAGTACCGGCAACGCCAGCGATCGCAATAATATGCAAATTTTTGGATTGACAATCTGCAACAGCCTGACGTAAGGCTTCTAAGTCCACTTGGTTGTCCCTATTAGTAGGAATTTTAATCAAACTATGCGTACCTATGCCTAATAAATCTGCTGCCTTTTCAAAAGAAAAATGCATCAACTCAGAGCCAATTATTACTGCTCCTTGATAACCGTAGTAATCCAAAGCTGCTGTTAAACCTGCCTTTTCTACACCTGGAAAGCTATTTTTTGCACCCAAAGATTTATTACGAGCGCACCATAACGCGATGATGTTGGCTGCGGTACCTCCAGAAACTAATATGCCTAAAGTACTTTGACTATTCTGTACATGCTCGCTATAAAATTCGTCAGAAAAGTTATAGATTAATCTATGAATCATTGCCAAAGCCTGACGTTCATAAGGACTAAAAGCTTTGGCTGTTTCTATTTTGACAACATTTTGATTCATTGCTGTCATCAGTTTTGCCAGAGGTCGTACAAAACAAGGCAGCGCAGAGGTCATGTGACCTATAAATCGGGGTGAAGATGTATGTATTGAATGATTAATAACATTATTTGCTAAATATTCCAGGTAACTATCAAAATCAGCAGGATTAGTGGGAACTTGGCTATCAGCAAAGGTTTCTATTAATGAACTAAATTCAATACTTGAATTAGTCTTAACGGCATTTAAGAAATTATCAATCAACACATCAGTGTCAACAGTCATCTTAGCTTCTGTACAGACTAAGCTATTGGATGGTGCAAATAATTGCATCACTTCATTGGCAACTGCATAGTGTGGTGTTAGCTCATTCTCCAAAAAGAGATTTTGCTGATTCTTTTCTTGTCTTTGCTGACTTAATGCCATTTTATACCCCACAAAGGATTTATGCTTTTTACTTTTTACTTTTGACTAGCTCGGCGATGATTTTGTCTGGCTTCTTTGCGGCGCTTAATTGAAGCAGACCTTACTTGAGGACGGTAAGAATCTTTTTGCGAAACAGCTTCTTCATCGCTAGTTAAAAACTCGGCAAGGGAACTAATAGTTGGTCTTTCATAAATGCTGATTATCGGAATATGGGTATTTAATTCTTTTTGCAATTGAGAGATAACCTCAACACCGATTAAAGAACTCCCTCCCAAATCAAAGAAGTTATCATAAATACCAATCTTTTCAATTCCTAAAACTTTTTCCCAAGCTTTTGCAACTATTTGCTCTACCTGATTACTAGCTGGAACGTACTCGTTTTGTAAATTTCCTCTGGAATGAAGCGATAAAGTATCTGTATTATTTTGTAAAAACTGTCGTTTTATCCATTGCTCAATTCTGGGTTGTAATTCTCCCGCAGAAACAACAATCTGAGGAGTTTTAGTTAAACGTAATACACGCCTAAAGACATCTATACCTTCTTTCCATGTCATGCGTAATTTTTCTAAGGCTACTCCCACAGTCATGTCTTGGATATCGCCTTCTTCAGATTGCCAAGTATCCCAGTTCACGCTAATACAAGGAAACAAATTTTTTTGGTTCTGCTTGTGAGCATAAGCATCCATAAAAATGTTAGCAGCAGAATAGGAAGTTAACCCTAAACCTCCTAAGACAGATGATGAGGAAGATGTGAATAAACAAAAATCTAGCTTTTGACCTTGCAAAACTTTTTCTAAGACGAATAGCCCATATACTTTAGGACTAAATTGTGCTTGGCTTTGAGCTTTAGAACTTTCTTCAATAGTGTAATACGCATCGTCATTAATTCCAGCGGTATGGATAACACCATGAATTTTACCAAAGCGTTCTTTAGCTAATTCTATAGCTTTTTGCATTTGTTGTTCGTTAGCTACATCAGCACTAATCGCTTCAACCTCAGCACCTAATTCCTCAAGCATCATCACTTTTTTCAGCTTTTGGCTAACTTCATTTGATGCATCATTATTTAGCAGCCATTTAGACCATTGATGTCTTTCTGGTAAGCCTTTTCTGCTGATTAAAATTAGTTTAGCTTGTACTGTTTTTGCTAAGTATTCTGACATTGCTAAACCAATGCGACCAAGCCCGCCGGTGATTAGATAAACACCTCCTTTTTTTAACTTGGTTTTGCTGGTAATACTCTCATCTAAACGTATAGCTTCATAAGTTTTAATCCAGCGATGATTGCCACGATAAGCAATTAAGTTATCAGTTATTGGTGCTGTAAATTCTGTCAGTAGCGAGTTTATTAGTGTTGGTGATGGCTTAGTTCTAGAGTCTGTAAGTATGATATCAAAGCAGCAGCAAGTTATGTTGAGATATTCTTGTGGAATTACATTGCATGGGCCCAATATAGTTGTTTTCTCAGGACATAAACTCTCGCTACCAGTAACATCATGTAGATTGCTGGTAACAACCATCAACTTTATTGGGTCAATGATATTTTGTTTTGCTAAGGCTTGTGCTAGAAACAGCAGACTATCAAAACCGAGATTTTGGCAATGATCAAAAAACTGATATTGTGTCTCTGGGTCTAGCTTATGATTAGGTAAAATATCGTTAGGAGTGACGCTCCAAAAATGCGCGATTTGCCTACCTTCGTTAATCCAATTTTTTTCTTGCAGTACTTTAAATAAAGTATCATAATCATCTCTTTGTTGGGGATTAATTACATAATTACATTCATCAAATTTAGCAAATTTATCTCCAACCCTCACAAAAATTACATCTTGATTTTGTTGTTTGAGTCGGTCAGCAATTTCTATTCCCACTCCATAGTTATCAACAAAGATTAACCAAGATGACTTTTCTTCTAGCAATTTCTCCTGTTGAATAAGCTCAACTGGTGTAGACTCTTTCCACCGAGGAACATAAAACCAGTCAGCAATATCTGGCTTTTTATCTGATTTTTTTGACGAGATCATTGCCAAAGTGGCATTTCGATTTACCTCAATCCAATAACGCTGGCGCTCAAATGGATAAGTAGGTAAAGGTAAGCGATGACGCTTTTCATTTACATAAAAACCAGACCAATCAATTTGAATTCCTACTAACCAAAGCCTACCCAAGGTATTAAGTAAAAATTCTATATCTGATTGTTGCTCTTGAGGATGCCGTATAGAGGTTAGTGTGATTAGATCTGTTTGATGTTGTTTCGCTAAACTACTTAACGTCCGTCCCGGCCCGACTTCCAATAATACTTGTTCTGGTTGTTTCAATAACTCAGAAATTCCTAAGCTAAAGCGTACCGGTTCCCTTAAATGCCTAGCCCAATATTTAGGATCTGTTGCTTCAGTTGCAGTAATCCAACTTCCACTAACATTGGAAAGAAAAGAAATCTTTGGAGGATTAAATTTTACTTTTTCTAATGACTGAGTGAAGGTCTCAATGATGGGTGACATCATTTCAGAATGAAAGGCGTGAGATGTATGCAAAGGCTTACAATTTACACCTATTTGTCGTAGTTTTTCTTGTAATTGTTCTATTGCTGTGTCTGAACCAGACACTACGCAAGAAGAAGGTGCATTAATCGCAGCTAAAGAGATTTCTTTTTCTATAAATTGTTGTATTTTTTGTTCTGGAAGCTGAACTGAAAGCATAGCACCGCCGGGTAACTCTTGCATGAGTTTTCCTCGCGTTGCTACTATTTCTAAGGCATCTTCTAAAACGAAAACTCCGGCTAGAGTTGCAGCTACATACTCTCCAATGCTATGACCAATCATCACCTCAGGACGCACACCCCAAGCCATCCACAACTTGGACATAGCATATTCAATTACAAACAATGCTGGTTGAGTAATTGCTGTTTGTTGTAATTTTTGTGTTGCTTCTGGAATTTTTTCTTCCCTGGGATAAAGAACTGTACGTAAGTCTATTTCCAAGTGAGGTTTTAGTAGTTCGCAGCAGTAATCAACTTGTTCTCTAAATACGCTTTCATTTTCATATAATTCTCGACCCATATTTACATATTGCGAACCTTGTCCGGAAAACATAAACACAACCGAACGATTACAAGGTTCTTGATAAGAAGTAAAAGTTCTTTGCGGGTCTTGCAATGCGTTAATTGCATCTTCTTGATTTTGACAAACTACCATGCGGCGATGGTTGAAAGCCCAGCGACCCACTTGTAAAGTATGAGCAACATCAGCGAGATTTAAATCTGGATACTTTTGTAGATGATTAGCCAGATTTTCTGTAGCAGTTTCTAATGCTGTATTGGTCTTAGCTGAAAGAACCAGCAATTGATAATTTCTCCCCTGCTCCTCTGCTCCCTTGCTCCCCTGCTGCGTTGGAGCTTCTTCTAAAATTACATGGGCATTTGTTCCACCAAAACCAAAGGAACTAACACCTGCACGGCGAGGAGTACCGTTTGTTTTCCACTCTGATAATTGATTATTTACATAAAAGGGGCTGTTAGCAAAATCAATTTGAGGCGATGGGTTTTCAAAGTTCAAACTAGGAGGGATTTGTTTATGTTTTAGGGCTAAAACAGTTTTAATCAAACCTGCTACACCGGCAGTTGAATCTAAATGCCCAATATTGGTTTTTACAGAACCAATGGCACAAAATCCTTTTTTCTGAGTTTTAGTACGAAAAGCTTGTGTTAAGGCAGCGATTTCAACGGGGTCACCTAAAGAAGTTCCGGTTCCATGTGCTTCAATATAGCTAATAGTTTCAGGTTCGACTTCAGCCATCACCTGAGCGGCTCGAATTACTTTCGCTTGACCATTGACGCTGGGTGCGGTGTAGCTAACTTTATCTGACCCGTCATTATTAATAGCAGAGCCTTTGATAATAGCATGGATGCAATCTCCATCTGCGATCGCTTCCTCTAATCGTTTCAAAACTACAAGACCTAAACCTCTTCCTTTTACGGTTCCCGCAGCCTTAGCATCAAAAGCACGGCAATGTCCATCAGGAGATTCAATTCCTCCTTCTTGATATAAATAACCGTCTGCTGTGGAGATTGAAACTCCTCCTGCTAAAGCAATATCGCATTCACCACTGAGCAAACTTTGACAAGCTAAATGTACGGCAACCAATGAACTCGAACAAGTAGTTTGAACTGCATAACTTGGCCCCTGCAAATTTAATTTATAAGAAACAAGTGTAGTAACGTAATCTGGAGAAGTTGCTTTTTCTATTTGCTTATCGCCCACAGAAGCTATCAAATCGTAATTAGAATAAATATTCAGTAGATAACTGCCAAAACTCGTACCAGCGTAAACTCCAATAGGTTTTTTATATATCTGCGAACTATAACCAGCATCCTCAAGAGCTTTCCATGAATACTCTAAGAAAAAGCGCAGTGAAGGATCCATAACTTCAGCTTCTCTAGGACTAAAGTCAAAGAATGCAGCATCAAACAAATCTATACCTTCGACTCTACCTTCTGCTTTCACATAATTCGGGTCATTTAGTAAGGTGGCATCTACACCTAAGTCTTTTAATTCTTGGTCGGTAAATTTATGAATCGACTCCACTCCGTCTCGGAGATTTTGCCAAAATTGCTTTATATTTTGAGCTTGTGGAAAACAGCCACTCATGCCAATAATAGCTATTTCCAAACCAGTCGTATTATTGAAATATCCTGAATCTTCCATAATTAAGTTGGCTGTTAACCGTTATACATTCTGTTGTCTTTTTTGTAAAAAACGTTGCTTTAATCTGGCTTTACCAGCTTCTAGCTGTTCGTTTAATTCATTGCTTTGATTTTCAAAACTATCATCTTCTTCTTGGCTTAAGTATCGAGATATAGAACTGATTGTTGGATATTTAAATAGGTCAGTTATTGCTAAGTCTGGTTTAAAAAGCTCTCGGAGTTTACTGTAAACCTGAAGCACATTTAGGGAATGACCACCAAGGTCAAAAAAGTTATCTTGAATGCCAACTTTCTCCACCTTGAGAATTTTTTGCCAAATATCGGCAATTGTGCGTTCCATCTCATTTCGCGGCAATACGTAAGCTGTTTCTAGTACTGGGCGAAGATTATATGGTTTTGGTAGAGCTTTCCGGTCTACCTTACCACTAGGTGCTAGAGGCAGATTTTCTAGCATCACAAAGGCAGAAGGTAACATGTGGTCAGGTAACTTTTCTTTTAAGAAAGTACGCAATTCACTAATACTAGGAACTGGCGAGATTTTGGCAACTACATAGGCAACAATTAATAAGTTACCTGGTTGGTCTTCTTGAACTATGACGACATTTTCACGTACATTGGGGTGCTGATTTAAAAATGTTTCAATTTCCCCAAGTTCAACCCGGAAACCACGAATTTTTACTTGATGATCAATGCGTCCAAGAAATTCTATATTTCCATCAGCCAGCCATCTGCCTAAATCTCCAGTTTTATAGATTAAATCCTGGCGATTTGGTGGTAACTTCTTCCTATTATCTGGATACGGGTTAGGCACAAAACTTAAATTAGTTTTTTCTTCATTTTTCCAATACCCCGCACCGACACCAATTCCCGATACACAAATCTCTCCCGGAGCGCCAATAGGTAATAGTTGCATTTGCTCATCTAGAACGTAGATATTCAAGTTGGCTAATGGTTTACCAATTGGTACTGTGCGCTGATTTTCACCAAAAGGCTGGTTAACAATAAATTGAGTAATATCGTCAGCAGCTTCGGTAGGCCCGTAAGCGTTAACAATTTTGATTTCAGGATATATTTGGAGCCACTTATTTACCCAACTTACCGATACTGGTTCTCCCACAACCATCACCCATTTCAAATCGGGTAATTCTCTTTCATGAATTCCAAGTTGGGAAGTATATTCAAGTAAACCACCAAATAATGCAGGTACTAATTCAACAACTGTAATTTTTTCTGATTTTAGTGCCTTAAATAGTTTATCAGGAATTGCAACAGTTTCTACATCTACTATTACTGTCCTACCACCAATTAAAAGCGGTGCCAAAAATTGCCATACGGAAATATCTGTTGATGAAGGAGCGCTTTGGAGAAAAGAAAATTCTTCTGTTAACTGCAATTCATCGAATTGGGCATAAATATGATTAATTGCACCATCATGCCTAACAATTGCTCCTTTTGGTAATCCTGTAGACCCAGAAGTATAGAGCATATAAGCTGGGTCAGCAGCATCATTGATAGCTTCTATATTATCATGAGACAGATGTTCAAAATCTAACTTATTATATATCTTTAATCCTGGGCGATCGCCAATTAATGCCTGACCGTTAACCAAGCTATCTAAACAAATAATAGATGATAGCTGCGAACAATCTTCTGCTAAGTCTGATAAAGCATTCAATAACGAAGTATCTGTAAATAAAAATTTTACTTCGCTATTAGCTAGCATATATTTAATTCGATTCGCCGGGTAAGTACTATCAATAGGTACGTAAGCTCCACCTGCCTTGTAGATAGCAAGGATAGCAATGAGGAAATTAATATCGCGGTCTTTGAAAATCCCTACAAACTCTCCTTGATTAAGTCCTAATTTCCTTAATAATCTCGCTACCTGATTAGCTTTATGATTTAGCTCTTGATAAGTTAATTGAGTTTCTTCATGAACTACAGCTATATTATTTTGAGTTTGAGATACTTGCTTTTCAAATAATTGGTTTATTGTCTGTTCGACTGGGTACTCTTTAGTATTGTTGTTGTAGTCCTGTAACAGTTTGTATCTATCAGAGTCTTTTAATAAAACAACATCAGAAATTTTAATATCAACTTTATTCAGGCAACTTTCTAGAACATTGACATAACATCTGCTCATCAATTTAATATTTTCATCTTCAAACAGATGTTCACTATATTCTATATCAACACTAATACTTTCACCATTAACCGTAAAAGAAATTGTAATGTCATTATTGAGTTGGTTTAACTGGCTTTTCTGATGGATGTTTTCTAGTAAAACTACTATATCAAAAATTGGAGATCGATTAGTAATCGTCGGTATTTCTAATAATCTAATTAATTCATTAAAATCATAGTTTTGATGACTATAAGCACCTATGGTAGCATTTTTAACTTGCAAAACAAAATCTTGGAATGAAAGCTGAGGTCTAACTTGGGTACGCAAAGGAATCACTTTGCTATTTATGTCATCTGTTCCAATTTTTTCATATACTGGGATGCCAACGATAACATCATTGTTTCGCGTATATTTTGGTAGCAATATTTTAAAGGCAGATAAAAGTATTAAATAAATTGAAAAATAAGAATCTTTTCCAAGTTTAACGATCGCATGAGATAAATCATTTGATAAATCAAAGGTCAGAGATTTTTTGCTACCGTTAGGGAATAAAGGTCTTACATAGTCCAGCATTAAATTTGTTTCTGGCAATTCTCCTGATAGTTTATTTATCCAATAAATTTTTTCAGAGAATGTGTCATGCAAGTGTAAATGTAAACCCATAATCTTTTCCTGATAATCAATTGCTTGACGAATTAACTACTACGTAAATCTAATTTGATATACAATCATCAAAGGCCGCTTTGATAATTGAACAACCCTTTTCTAAGCTGGACATATCAATTATTAGAGGTGGCAGAATTTTAATTACGCTATCATTTCTACCTGCTTTTTCAATGATTAATCCTAGTTCAAAACAACGCGAGGTGATACGTTGAGATAAAGTGCGATCGCTAAAATCTTTTACATCAATTCCCCAAATCATTCCAATCCCGCGGATTGAAATCTTTTCACTAATTGGTGCTATTTCCTGATTGAGAAAGTTTTTCAAAAAAAGCTCTTTGGCTTTCACATCTTGTTCAAAATCATAACTTTCTCGATACTCTAGAGCCGCAGTTGCCCCAATAAATGCTAATTGATTTCCTCTAAAAGTACCATTATGTTCGCCAGGTTCCCAGATATCCAACTCTGGCTTGATTAATAATAGCGACATGGGGAACCCATACCCGCTAATTGATTTAGAGAGTACTACCATGTCCGGAACAATATTTGCTCTTTCAAAAGAAAAGAAAGACCCAGTTCGACCACAGCCGACTTGAATATCATCGCAGATTAATAAAATATCATTCTCATCACACAACTTTCTTAATCTTTGCATCCAGTCAATGGGAGCTACGATAACTCCACCTTCGGCTTGCACAGTTTCAAAGATTATTGCTGCCGGTTTTTCAATTCCAGAATTAACGTCATTTAAAACCGATTGTATATATTCTATTGTGTCAAAACTCTCCATGAATCCATAAGGATAAGGCATAAATGTTACATTACTTGATGTACCAATTGCGCCTGCTCGAATTCCGACATTACCACTAATTGATAAACTACCTAAAGTCATTCCATGATATCCTCCCATGAAGGAGAAAATACCCGGTCTTTTTTTAACTTTCCTGGCCAATTTTAAAGCCGCTTCTACTGCATTTGTTCCTGTTGGTCCACAAAATTGAATCCGATAATCTAACTTTTTTGAACTGAGTACTACTTCATCAAACTTCGCTAAAAACTTTTCTTTAGCCGAAGTATACATATCTAGACCATGTGCAATTCCATCAGCATCTAAATATGAAATAACCCTTTGTTTTATATAATCATGGTTATGTCCATAATTTAAAGCTCCTGCTCCAGCGAAAAAATCAATATATTCTTTCCCTGATTCCGAATAAATGATAGAACCTTTAGCCCTATGAAAGATATCCGGGAAATTATGGCAATAGCTTCTGACGTTAGATTCACGCTTTTCAAATATGTTCATGAGATTCTTTAATTTGAATTACAAACCGAGCGTGTACTTTTTAAGAAACATAATTGAGATAAGATTTATAAAATTTAAAAATTATCTGAGGAGGTATTTTAAATACTAAGCCCATAGTTAATAACCAGTTATAATATACATTTTGAACTGGCATTCCTTTTTTAATAGCTGCTATAGCAGTAAGTGAACTTTTTTGAGTATGCCAATCGATATTAAAAGAAATTGACATATCTAAACTTCTAACATGATGCAGCGTTCCAGGAGGCATATATAAAATCTCCCCAGGATTGACAATAAATGTAATCGGTCTGGCGTTTTTGTAATCAGGATATTTATTAAAATCTGGATTTTCTGGATTAACACCAAACCATCTCCAGCCTTGGCGATAACAATATTTGGCGTCTTCAGGTAATAAGATGGTAAATTGTTTGCGTCCGGCAATTTGGAAAAAAATATTGTTAGTGAGAAGACAATCAAAATGTAGCGGTGTAATACTGTTAGAAGAGCCTAAGAAAAACTGGCAGTAACGCCACCATTTGTACCAATACCATTCTGGCAAATATTCAAAAGGAAATGGTTGAACGTCCTCTATTAGTGAAGGAATTAAGCTAAATAAAGGTAAGTCATGGCAATATGGTGGCAAAGGATGATTTTCAGGATCTTTTTCATAGCTTTCTATTAGCTCTATATATTTTTTCATTGTCAAACGACATATTTCGATTTCCTTATTGCTAAATCTCTTGGCATAAATATTTAGAGATGGGGATATGTTTTTTAAGTATTTTAAAGACCAATTATCAAACCCACTCCAATTGGAAATTACTCCAGAAATTATGACTGGTTTACTTAGTTCAACATAACTTTTTCTGAATTCATCACTTGATAGCTTATATCTTCTTTCTATTGCAGAGGAAATAATCATGCTTTAATACCTTAAAATGTTGCAGCTAATTCCCAATCAAATGATGCTTCTTTTTCTAAAGCAGTTAATATTTGCTGTTGTTGTGGTGTCGAAAGTGATAGTTCTTTGATTGGAACATCAGGATTATTGATGATTTCTTGGAGAAGTACTTGGAAATCTCTAATTATCCCAGTAATTGTAGTAATATCAAATCTAGAAGTATTGTATGAAATTGCTACTATAATTTCTGATTCGGGATAGATAACTAAATTCAGAGGATAGTTGTTTCTGTAATAGGTTCCAGTCGGTTCAAATTCTATATCGCCTTTCCAATTTCTGACAAATTGGCTAACTGGGAGGTTCTCAACTACAACAATTGTTTCAAACAAAGGTAAATTTCGGGGTACTTCACTCCAGCCTTGAATTTGTGTTAGAGGAGTATATTCATGATGACGTGCTTCTACTAATTGGGTCTGAAAATCTTGTAGCCATGACAATACTTGTTGATTAGGATTTAACTTGACATTAATTGGTAAGGTATTTATAAACATACCAACCATTGAATGTACGTCGGCTAAGTCTACTGGTCTTCCTGTAACAGTACATCCATACATGATGTTGTCACGACAAGTGTAACGGCTTAGAAGAATAGACCAAATTCCATGAACTAATGTGGCAAGAGTTAGACGATTTTTTGTAGCAAAAGATAGCAGCGTTTTTGTAGTTGCTTCTGATAATTGAATTTTTTCTTCGTCGTACCTTTCTTTTTGGTCAGGTAGTTGATTATTTTCTATATAAGTTAAGGGAGTTGGCGCTTTTACTCCTTGTAGTGCTTGCCGCCAATAACTTTCGGTCTTAGCTATGTTCTGTTGCTGTAACCAGTCGATATAATTCCTAAAAGGACGCGCTGGCGGTAAGTTAGCTTGTTTAGATTCACAAAGTGCTGCGTAAATTTGTAGGCATTCTTCTAATATTATCGGAGTTGTCCAGCCATCTATAATTATATGGTGATTGCTCCAAATAAATTCATAGCAATTATCAGCAAGACGAATTAGAGAGAGACGCATTAAACATGGTTGGGAAAAGTCAAAACATAATTGGCGATCGCTCTCTAAAAATAACTTCAATTTCTTTTGTTGTTCTGCTTGCTCAATACCACGCCAATCATATTGATTTAATCTAATTTTTACTTGTTTGTAGACAACTTGCAATGGATTATCAATGTCTTCCCAATAAAATCCTGTACGCAAAATAGTATGTCTATCTACTACTTGCTGCCATGCTTGTTCAAAAGCCTCTATATTTGGATGGCCGTGTAAAGTTAAAGTGTGGTGGAAGAAATATAGCGCTGATTCTTTCGCATACAAACAATGGAATAGCATCCCCTTTTGAACTGGTGTAAGTTCATATATATCTTCTACATTTTCTGGTTTCATTATGCTTTTTTCTCACTTAATCGGTTGATTTTTGCGAACAATTTGTCTAAGTCTTGTTGGCTCAAGTTAGCTCTGGGAAAATCAGAGGGTGTATATTTTTCTGCTGATAATGGCTGACACTCGGGATGCTGAGTGGGTGTAAGATCAACCTCTCCATCTTTGGAATAGTTTTGCTTAGTCTCATTTAAATTTGCTGCTATTACTAATTCAGCAATAGTTTGGTGCAGAAACATTTGTTGAGAAGTTAACTTGAGACCTAATTGGTTAGCTTTGGCAACAATTTGAATTGTAATAATAGAATCTCCTGCCAACTCAAAAAAGTTGTCGTGAATACCTACTTTTTCAATTCCCAGGAATTGTTGCCAAATATTAGCTAGGGTCTGCTCAACTTCATTACGAGGGGCAACATAAGCATTTGCCAAGTTGGGACGCGGATGGCTGAGTTGGGCAATATTTGTTTTTGATGTCTCTGATAAAAGTCCTAAATCTTGGTTTAGATAATTGAAAGAATTATTCTGTTCAATTACTTGCTGAAAGTCTTGGGTTGAGACAACAACACGAGGCAAACCACTTAATAAAATACGATTAAAAGCTTCAGCACCTTCTTGAGGTAGTATTCCTTTTTTAATTTCTTCTTCACGTTGCAGCTTTAATTGTTCTGGTAGTGTTGTCTCTACTGCCATCCCTACTTCTTGCCAAGTATCCCAGTTGATTGACACTGTGAATTGATCGCATTCAGAAGCACGATAATTTGCATAAACATCTAGAAATGCATTGGCAGCACAATAATCTACCTGTCCAAATTCACTCAAGATAGAACTTTGGGATGAACAAAGCACCAAGAAATCTAAAGTAATATCCTTGAACTTTAAAATTTGTTCTAATACTAATGTGCCCTTGACTTTTGGTGCCAAAACACTGTTTGCTACATCCTCTGTTTTGAGTTGAATCATTCCACCGCCAGCAATACCCGCTGCATGGATGACACCATTAATTTGGCCAAATTTTTCTAAAGCTTCACTAATAGCTACTTGCATTTCTTCGTAGCTAGCGACATCGGCACTTTTAATCTCAACTTCCGATCCTAATTTTTCAAGTGCCAGCATTTTTTGGATCTTGCGGCTAACAGAATCTTGACGGTCGTGAGTTTCTAGCCATTGTTGCCATTGCGATCGCTCTGGTAATCCCTTTCTACCAATTAAGATTAACTTAGCTTGTACTGTCTTCGCTAAATGTTCCGCCAGCACCAAACCTATACCCCCAAGTCCACCAGTAATTAAGTAAACTCCTGCTTTTTTTAACTTAGTTTTACCTGGGATATTTTCATCTAAACGCGCATTTTCAAAGGTTGGAATCCAGCGATAGTGTCCCCGATAAGCAACTATATTTTCGGTTTGCTGCGTTGTTACTTCTCTAATCAGATACTTGGCAAATTTATGGGAAATTTGAGCAGTAGGGATTATTACATCAATAAGAGAGCAATGAATATTTGGATATTCCTTGGGAATTACCTTACAAGCACCCAATATCGTTGCTTTCTCTGGGCATAACTTTTCATCGCCGATAACATTATATAGATTATTAGTTACAATTTTTAACTTCAGAGAATCACTGATATTTTGCTTTCCTAATGCCTGCGTCAAATACAACAAACTCCAAAAGCCGAGCTTCTGGCAATTTTCAAAAGTAGGTAAAGTATCATTTGGTGTAATGCTCCAAAAATGAGCGATCGCATTTGGAATCAAACTGTGCTTTTGTAGTTCCTCAAACAAAGCATCATAATCATTTTTTTCCTGTGGATTAATACTATATATATATTTGTTGCTCTGAGTAAATTTATCAGCAACTCTAACTGTAATTACATTTTGGCTTTGCTGCTCGAGTTGTTTAACAACTGCGTCACTAACTCCATAGTCATCTATAAAAATTAACCAGCGGGTATTTTTTTCAGTTGGTTTGAGCAATTCAATTGGTATAGATTGTTTCCAGCTTGGGATATAAAACCAATCAGCAATATTTGGCTTTTTACCTAATGATTTTGGCGATATTGTTGATAACGCAGTCTCAGAACTAGCCTCAATCCAATAACGTTGACGCTCAAAAGGATAGGTAGGTAAAGGAATATGTCTGCGTTGTTCGTGAGCATAAAAACCTGCCCAACTTATCGGCAATCCTGTTAACCAAAGTCTAGAGAGAGTATTAAGCAAAAATGCCACATCAGAAACTTGCTCTTGGGGATGTCGCAGCGAAGTTAGCACTATAGTTTGTGAAGCTAACTGTCGTTTAGCTAGGGTAGTTAATGTGCGTCCTGGGCCGACTTCTAAAAATATTCGCTCTGGTTGTTGCAGCAGTTCAGCAATTCCCTCGTTAAACAATACCGCTTGTCGTAAATGTTTAGTCCAGTAGTCAGGATCGGTTGCTTGCTCTGCCGTAATCCAAGTTCCAGTAACATTAGAAACAAAAGGAATTTGAGGTTTTTTCAGATTGACTTTTCTAACGTGTCGTACAAATGGCTCTAAAATCGGCTCCATCATCTGAGAATGGAAAGCATGAGATGTATGCAGACGACGACAATCTATACCTTGATTTGTCAATTTATTTTGTAATGTTTCTATGGCATTTGTAACACCAGAAACCACACAAAGAGATGGTGCATTACTAGCTGCTAAAGAAAGTTCTGAACCCAACATTGATTGTATTTCTTGAGCAGAAATAGAAACAGAAAGCATCGACCCAGCTTCTAAATTTTGCATTAATTGTCCGCGAATTGCGACTAAAGTCAGTGCCTCTTCTAAAGAAAAAACACCGGAAATGCAAGCTGCTACATACTCGCCAATGCTGTGACCAATCATCGCTTGTGGATGTACGCCCCACGACATCCAAAGTTTAGCCAGAGCATATTCAATTACAAATAATGCAGATTGGGTTAAGGAAGTTTGTTGAAGTTTTTCTTCTGTAGTTCCTAATGTTATGGGATAAAGTATATCTTTAAAATTTAAATTGAAATGCGATTGCAAAAATTCACAACAATCATCAATTTGTTGCCTAAATATCAATTCTGTTTCATATAATTCCCGTCCCATGTTGACATACTGCGCTCCCTGTCCGGGAAACATAAATACAATTGGATGGTTACGGGTTTCTGAACAATTGCTAAAAACTCCTTGTTTATCTGGCGCTGTTAGTGTTTTTATTGTATCTGGAATATTCTGACACAACAATACTCGACGATGGTTAAAATTACGGCGACCAACTTGCAAAGTATAAGCTACATCGGCAAGATTAATTTGAGGATGCTGTGCCAAATAATTAGCAAGATTAGTTGTAGCAGATTCCAATGCTGTTGGAGTTTTGGCAGAGATAGCCAATAAATGCCAGGGACGATAAATACTTTCTTTGGTTGCAAAAAATGGAGCTTCTTCTAATATTACATGGGCATTAGTACCGCCAATACCAAAAGAACTAACCCCCGCCCGTCTAGGATATTTGTCTGCTTTCCATTCCGAAAGTTTATTGTTGACATAAAAAGGACTGTTGGCGAAATCGATTTGAGGATTTGGTTCCTCAAAATGCAAGCTGGGAGGAATTTGTTTGTGTTTGAGAGCTAAAACTGTTTTAATTAAACCTGCAATGCCAGCGGCTGCATCTAAGTGCCCAATATTTGTTTTTAAAGAACCAATCGCACAGAAATTTTGATTTTTTGTACTGCTTTGAAATGCTTGCGTTAGTGCAGCAATTTCAATCGGATCTCCTAAAGAAGTTCCTGTTCCATGAGCTTCAATATAAGTGATTGTTTCTGGTTCTACTTCTGCAACAACTTGAGCCGTTTTAATAACTTTGGCTTGACCTTCTATCCGGGGTGCTGTGTAGCTAACTTTGTTTGAACCGTCGTTATTAATGGCAGAACCTTTAATCACAGCATGAATAAAATCGCCATCATTTAATGTATCTTCTAATCTTTTTAATACAACGATTCCGACACCTTCTCCGCTTACAGTTCCCTGTGCTTTAGCATCAAAGGCACGGCAATGTCCGTCAGGAGATTTAATACCTCCCTCTTTATATAGATAGCCAGATTTTCTTGATGCACTGATAGAAACGCCACCAACCAAAGCAATATCACATTCACCGTTGAGCAAACTTTGACAGGCTAAATGTACTGCTACTAATGAACTCGAACAAGCTGTTTGAACTGCATAACTAGGGCCAGTTAAATTAAGTTTATAAGAAGTACGTGTAGCTAGGTAATCTTTATCAGCAGCAATTGTTAACTGATGTTCGTCTATTGAGTTTCTAATATTTTGATTAAAATAAATGTTTAGTAAATAACCGCTTAAGTTAGAACCAGCAAAAACACCTATAGAGCCATTATAGGTTTCAGAATTATATCCTGCGTTTTCCAACGCTTCCCAAGCACACTCTAAAAAAATCCGGTGTTGGGGATCGGTCATTTCTGCATCTCTGGGATTAAAACCAAAAAAGGCAGCGTCAAAAAGTTCTGCATCTTCTAAGACAGCATTAGCTTTCACATAATTGGGATTACTAATAAGTGCTGGGTCTACTCCTGATGCTAACAATTCTTCGTCACTGAAAAAAGAAATTGACTCTACACCATTTTGGAGATTCTGCCAAAATTCTTCAAGATTTTTCGCCCCAGGAAATCTTCCTGTCAATCCGATAATTGCGATTTCTGAACCGTTATTAGAATATATTTCGCTTGGAATATTCATAATTCATAAATTCCTTAATTATTTTCAACTGATTTAAGTTTTTGCAACCGTTTTCTTTGTTGCGCTTTACCAGCTGAAATTTTCTCTGTTTGGATTTCAGTTTTCTGTAAAGATACTGTTTGATTTGCAGATGAGCGTAAATACTCTGCTAAAGAATTGATGGTGGGATATCTAAATAAATCAAGGGTTGAGAGTTCTGCATTATTTAATATTTTCTGCAATTGGCTGTGAACTGTAACTAAAAGTAATGAATGACCGCCAATTTCAAAGAAATTATCGTGAATACCTATTTTTTCAAGATTTAAAGCTTTCTGCCAAACTGAAGCTATTGTTTTTTCTACTTCAGTTTGTGGCACCACATAAGCAACTTCTAATTCTGGGCGTAGAGCATCTGGCATTGGCAATGCTCGACGGTCTACTTTGCCATTAGATGTTAGTGGAAATGTTTCTAATATCATAAAGGCTGTTGGTACCATATGGTCAAGCAATTTATTTTGTAAGAAGCGCCGCAGTTCAGAAATTGTTAGTGTTTTGTCTGGATGAAGAGTTATATAGGCTGTTAAATTTTGATTTCCTGGTTTATCCTCCCGAACGATCGCTACACTTGCAGATACTGATGGGTGTTGATTGATAACGGCTTCAATTTCTCCTAATTCAACACGGAAACCCCGGATTTTTATTTGGTTATCAATTCTACCGATATACTCAATATCTCCACTCGGTAAAAAGCGAACTAGATCGCCTGTTTTATAAAGGCGATCGCCTTGTTGTTTACTAAAAGGATTGGGAATAAATTTCAGCGCAGTTAATTCAGGTTGATTTAAATAACCCCTAGCTAATCCCAGTCCGCCAATGTGCAATTCACCCGCTACACCCGTTGGTACTGGTTGCAAATATTGGTCTAAAATGTACAACTGAGTATTAGCGATCGGCTTACCAATGGGTATGGAACCTGAAGTATGTTTTCCTATTGGAACTTGATAAATACAGCAACCTACCACTGTTTCTGTAGGGCCGTATTCATTGACTAATATCGTATCTGGTGCTACATCTTGCCAGAAAGTAATGCTTTCAGCTAATAAATTTTCCCCACCAATAATAAAAGCTCTCGTTTTATTTGCTATCTCTTCTTTAGATAACTGTTGTTTCAATAAATCTAAGTGCGCGGGGGTTATTTTCACCAAACTTAAATTCGAGCTTTTCTTTAAAGCTTGAGAAAGTGTTTCAATTCCTTGTTCTTCTGATAATAACTCTGCTGTGCGCCCAACTAATAAAGGTGATAACAGACTGGTGATTGTTAAGTCAAAGCCCAGAGGTGAGTGAACTACAGTTCCTACTCCTTGTTCTACTGCATATGTTTGAGTAGCCCAACTGAGATAATTAACTAATCCTTGATGGGAGATGAGAGTTCCTTTAGGTTTACCAGTGGAACCAGAAGTGTAAATAACATAAGCTAAATTTAATGCAATTGTCGTAGTAATTGGATTCTTAATTTCTTGCTGACTTATAGTTTCCCAATCACTATCAAGAAGAATTACTTTAATTTCATTTGTAGCTAAATCTGCCATTAAATGCTGTTGAGTCAATAGCACTGGCATTTGAGAATCGTTTATAATAAAAGTCTTTCTTTCTAAGGGATAGTTGGGGTCAATTGGTACATAAGCACCACCCGCTTTTAAGATACCTAAAAGTGCAATCAACATTAAAGGCGACCGCTCTACACAAATCCCTACCATTACATCAGGTTTCACACCTAATTTTTGTAGGTAATGAGCTAGCTGGTTAGCACGATTATTTAATTTTTGATAGGTAAATTGCTGATTTTTATAAACAACAGCAATGTTGTCTGGTGTGCGTTCTACTTGTTCTGCAAAAAGTTGATGAAAACATTTATTTGCTGGGAAAGCGGTTTGTGTATTATTAAACTCAACTAAAAGTTTTTGTCGTTCAATGTCGCTGAGTATTTCTAATTCACTTAGCAGTGCATCTGGATAGTTAATTACATTTTCCAAAAGAGTAGAAAATTGTCCAGATAAGCGTTCGATATCTTCTGGTAAGAATAATTCTGAATCATAGTGCCATTCAGCTTTAAGAGAGTTTTCTGCACAAATAAACGATAATTTAACTTTGAATTTATCAAAACAAACATATTGGTGTAGTAGAGAAAATTTAACTGTACTTGTAGACAAAATTTCCCGACTTTGCTCTATAAACTCGAAACAAAAGGGTAAGAAAGGTATATCATCTAATCCTGAAAGTAATTCCCAATTAAAACAATCTTGCCATTCATAAGCTTGATTTTGAGCTAAAGTAATTTGCTCTAAAGCTTCGCTAAATTTCAAATTAGCTTGGAGATGGCAATCTACTGGTACATATTTGGCAAGTAGTCCCAGCATTTCTTGGAGTTCTTCTTCCGATCTACCATCGCAGTGAGTACCAACAATCATATTTGATACATTGGTTAAACGCCATAGTAGTGTTTGCCAACATGTTAGTAATAATGATGATTCAGTAGTATTGAATTTTTCGGCGATCGCATTTATTTTGGCTGTCAGTTGAGGCGGAATTATCTGAGTAAAAATTTGTGGTTTAAATTCAGTTTTACCAGACAATAGATTTTCATTTGGTAATTTCAAGTTGAAAATATGGTTAATATCTTTTTCTCGCCAATATTTTCTACCAATTTCTGCCTCTTCTGATTCTAATAATTCATTCTGCCAGTCTGAAAAAACGATGTATTGCACTGGTTCATCATCATATAAATTGCCAGTGTAAGCATGAGTTATTTCTGTTAATAAATTATTCAGTGAAGTTCTATCTACGTATAAAGCAGGTAAGTTTAAGAGTAATAAATATTTAGATTCTGACAGGATAACTAGAGATATCTGTAATGATGATTTCTCTAAATCGAATTTTTGCTCTTTAATAGATTCAATTAATAATTCAACAGTATTATTTTGTTTTTCAGGTGGAATCGAACTAAAATCATGTTCTTTTATTAACAAATCGCTGTTGTTTTCAATTACTTGTAGTGGAATATTCATTCCTGGTAAGCAGCGAAAACTAGTGCAAAGTATTTCATGTCTATTGACAATACTTTTTAAGGCAGTCTTAAGCGTCTCTATCTTTAAATTACCTGTAATTTCCACCGCACTAAATGAATAATAGGCAAGGTTATTGTTAGCTTGCTGTAATAACCATAGATGTTTTTGTTGTGGTGAAATTTGAAAACCGTGAATTACTTGATTATTCATGATAACGAACCGCAGAGACGCTGAGGACACAGAGAGGGGAGAGAAATTGTTTAGTCTATGGATTTTATGAGTGAATAATTATTTAAAAATAATGCTGAAAAGGTTCACCCATTGCAGTTAGAATTTTTCTCGAACCAGAGTAGGGATTACGTGCGTGGGCTGTTAACATATTATCGAGCATTAATATATCGCCTTTCTGCCAAGGATAAACAATCATTTCTTGTTGATAAGCTTCACGAATTTCTGCAATAACTGAGTCTTCAATGGGAGAACCATCGCCATAAAAAGTGTTATATGGTAAATCTTCTTCTGTAAACTCGCTGAAGAATTTTTCTCGAAATTGTGTTTGCAAACTCGATACATGCCAAAAAACAACATGATTAAACCAAACCATTTCACCCGTTTTTGGATGTTTTGCTATGGCTGGACGAACTTGACGAGTTCTTAAGCGGTTGTTATCTTTCCACTCAACTTCAATACAAGCATTACGACAATATTCTTCCATCACAGCTTTGTCTGTTGTGTGATAGACTTTTTGCCAAGGTAAACCAAATCCATTTCCATAGTTGCGAACTAACATCCATCCTTTTTCTTGAAAGCGTTCTCTAATGCGAGTATCAATACGTTGAAATACTTTTCTCACATCAGCAATTGGAGTTTCTCCTCCTTGACTTGCAGGTTCTATACAACAAAACCATATCTTCATCGGGTAGGTATTGGCATAGGATGATTCATTATGTAAGGCAATAGTTTGGTCAGCAGGAAATTCGGTAGATGTGTAAACTTTTTCGCTTAATTTAGTACGAGGTGTGGAAGATTCTATGTAAGGCATTAATTGAGGACATACGCCGCTAACAAATTGCTCAAAATCCTCTTTTTGATTAATAGCAAAACCTCTAAATAAAATTCCTCCATATTTCAATAAGTTATTGATGATAAATTCTTGATTCTTCTCAGCCCAATTTGGTAAATTTAAATCGCTGAATTTTGGTGAAAGAACTAAAGGTATTTTATCTCCAGTTTGTAAAAAAGACTCTGTAATTAATTCTTGCGGGGATAAGTTAATTACTTTAGGCTTGGGTTGCGATTTAAATGCTTTAAATTTTTGGCTACGGGCTTGTTTAAATTCTTCTTGTTTTGCATCTTGCCTTTGTTTGTCTGCTGCTGCCAGTATTTCTTTGATGCTTGTAAATTTAATATTAGGTTGAGCAACAACGGCACGTAAAATTATTTCATAATCTTTAATAAATTTAGCGATCGCAGTAGTCTTAAATAAGTCTGTACTATATTCCAAACTACCACTCAACCCTTGTTGATTTTCCCACATAGTAAGTAATAAATCAAACTTAGCTGTGCCATTGTCAATATCTTCGACAATTTTCAACTTCAAGCCTTCGAGTTCTAGTGGAAGTGTTGGGGCATTTTGGAGAACAAACTTCGATTGAAACAGAGGTGTACGACTCAAATCTCGTACTGGTTTCAAGGCTAATACTAACTGGTCAAATGGCATATCTTGATGTTCGTAAGCAGCTAAGGTCACCTCACGAACGCGTTTCAATAATTCCTGAAAAGTTGGATTTCCTCCCAAGTTAGTACGTAATACTAGCTGATTAACAAAAAAACCAATAATATTCTCTATTTCGGTAAAATTCCGGTTAGCAACATCAGTACCGACAACAATATCATCTTGCTTTGTGTAGTAATGCATTAAGGTTTTAAATGCTGCCAACAGAGTCATAAACATAGTGACTCCTTCTCTACGGCTTAATGCTTTAATTTCTGCACAAAGTTCTTTTGAGAATTCTATATGTTGTCTACTACCGCGAAAAGTTTGGATTTCAGGACGCGGATAGTCGGTAGGCAATTCCAGTACAGGTAAGTTTGCAAGTTGCTGTTTCCAATAAGATAAATGTTTCTCCATCGCTTCACCTTGCAGCCACTGATTTTGCCAATAGGCGAAGTCTGCATATTGAATTGGTAATTCTGCTAAAGGTGATGGTTGTTTTTTGCTGAAAGCTCCATAAAGCGCAGATAATTCACGAATAAGTACACCAATTGACCAACCATCAGAAATAATGTGGTGCATTACTAACACCAATACATAAGACTCTTCAGCTAAACGCAATAAATTAACTCGCAGTAATGGACTTTTGGTTAAGTCAAAAGGTCGTTGAGCTTCTTCCAAAATTGACTGCTGCACCTTAACAAATTGTTTTTCTGCTGAAATTTCACTTAAATCTATAATTGGCACAGAAATAGCAACATATGAAGCGATTATTTGTATAGGATTTCCATTTACTTTTTTAAAGCTAGTGCGTAATACTTCTTGACGTTGTAAGAGTTCTCGAAAAGTTTGTTCTAAAACATCTATATCTAAACGTCCGTTCAGGTAAACGGCAGCTGGCATATTATATGTAAAACTTCCTCTTTCCAATTGTTCTAGAAACCACAATCTTTTTTGAGCAAAAGATAATGGTAGTTCTTTGTCTCGTGAAACTCTTTCAATTGGTGGTAGTGGCTTAATACCTAGCTGCTTTTCCTCAATACTTTTGGCTAATTTTGCTATTGTTGGCAGTTCAAAAATTCGCCGTATTGGCAGCTCGACATCAAGATTTTTATTAATACGGGATATCACTTGGGTTGCTAAAAGTGAGTGTCCTCCCAATTCAAAAAAGTTATCGCTTATTCCTAATTTTTCTAATCCAAGTACTTCCATCCAAATCGCTGCTAATTGTTTTTCCATAGCCGTTTGAGGTGCAACAAACTTTTCCTCAAATTCTGGAAGTACTTTATCAAGTGCAGGTAGCGCCTTACGGTCAACCTTACCATTAGGTGTTAGTGGAAGTGCCTCTAATATTACAAAATTTGTTGGCATCATGTAGCTTGGTAATTTTGAATCCAAAAAGCTACGCAGTTCAGAAATTGTTAATGTTTGTTGGTTTTGAGGAACTAAATAAGCGACTATTCTTTGAGAATCTAATAAATCTTTACGTACTACAGCTACAGCTTCTCGCACTGCGGAATGTTGGGTAAGGAGTGCTTCAATTTCTCCTAATTCGATACGAAAACCACGGACTTTTACTTGGTTGTCAATGCGACCAATATATTCGATTTCTCCATTTGATAAATAGCGGGCTAAATCTCCTGTTTTATACAAACGCGTAGCTTTTTCACTAAATGGATTTGGTATAAATTTCTCTGCTGTCAAGTCGGGACGATTGAAATAACCTCGTGCAAGTCCATCGCCACCGATATGCAATTCTCCTGCTACACCCACAGGAACTAACTGGTTATATTGGTCTAAAATGTAAAATTGTGTATTAGCGATCGCATTACTAATTGGTACAATTTTGCTATCAGTTTTTACCTCAGATGCTGCTGACCAAATCGTAGTTTCTGTAGGGCCGTACATATTCGATAAAGAAGCACAGCGATGCAATAATTTATTAGCTAAATACCCAGGTAAAGCTTCTCCACCACAGAGAATTTTTAATTGATGATTCCCACTCCAGCCTGCTGTTAAAAGTAATTGCCAAGTTGCTGGTGTCGCTTGCATAACTGTTGCTTTGGAGTCTGTTAGTTTTGCTGACAATTGCATTCCATCCGAGGCTATTTCCCGACTAGCAATTACCAAACACCCACCAACTATAATTGGTAGAAAAAGTTCTAAAGCAGCAATATCAAAAGAATAAGTCGTAACTGCCAGTAAAGTATCATTTTGGGTTAATCCTGGCCTTTGCTGCATGGAGTACAAAAAGTTGCTCAAAGCGCTGTGGGGAATTTGTACGCCTTTTGGTTTCCCTGTAGAACCAGATGTATAAATAATATAAGCTAGGTTATCATTAGTTAGTTCAGAAAATAAATTCTCCTGACTTTGTTGTGTAATTTTCTGCCAATGTGCATCTAAACAAACAACTTGATTTTTGTATTGCGGTAGTACTTCTAAAAGTGACGTTTGAGTTAGCAATACTGGGACTTGAGCATCTTCTAAAATAAATGCTAATCGCTCTTTTGGATAACTTGGATCTAGTGGAATGTATGCTCCACCTGCTTTGAGTATGGCTAATAATCCGATAAGCATATTCAGGGAACGTTCTACACAAATCCCCACTAAAACTTCTGGTTTTACTCCCAGTTTTTGTAAGTAATGCGCTAATTGATTCGCTCTGGCGTTCAGTTCGTGATAGGTTAATTGCTCATTTTCAAATACTGCTGCTACGGCATCAGGTGTTTTCTCTACTTGCGCTTCAAATAACTCATAAATGCACTTTTGAGGATAATCAACTTGGGTATTATTCCAATCTACCAACAATTGGCGATGTTCTTGTGCACTCAGCAATGGCAAGTCCTTAAGACGCTGTTGCTGGTTGGCTGTCATACCTAATAATAATGTACGAAAATGCCCCAATATTCGAGTAATTGTATTTGACTCAAAACGATGGCTTTCATAGAAAATTTCTAATAATAATTCTGAATCCGCCTTCACTGATAGAGTGAGTGGATAATGAGGATGCATAAAACTATAAATATTAGATATTTTTAAGTTGCTGACTTGCTCTAATTTAGAAAAATCTGTTGGATAATTCTGAAAATTAACTATACTTTCAAATAAAGGCTGCCCAACCGGAATATCACTCCACTTTTGAATTTTTATTAAGGGACATTGCTCGTACTGGCGCGTTTGATTTTGCTGTACTTGCAGTTGTTTTAACCAAGGAATTACAAACTCTTCTGGATTGATATACACTCGTACTGGCACAGTGTTAATTAACACTCCCACCATTGACTCACTTTCAGTTAAACCGCCTCGGCCAGAAACAACAGCTCCAAAAACAACATCATTTTCAGTACTGTAACGGCTTAAAAGAATAGCCCATGCACCTTGTATTAAAGTATTTAAAGTTAGCTGTTGCTGTCTTGCAAAAAACTGTAATGCTTCTGTTTCTGCTGTTGATAACTTAATTTGTTGTTGTTT
This sequence comes from Nostoc sp. DedQUE12a, assembly GCA_034530795.1. Classification (GTDB taxonomy): domain Bacteria; phylum Cyanobacteriota; class Cyanobacteriia; order Cyanobacteriales; family Nostocaceae; genus Nostoc. Next base: position 37,790 of record JAVRCH010000169.1, on the reverse strand, counting down.
ATAGTCTTTGCTTTCATCAGACAAATGATTGGAGGTAGAGCCAACGCTTAAAGAAGTAGTTGCAGTAAATTTTTGCAAATACTTTCGCCAAAAACTCTCGCTATGGCCAAGGTTTTGCTGTTGCTGCCAAGCTATGTAATCTCGGTAAGGACGAGGTTGTTTCAAAGATAAATCTTTGTCTTGGCTAAATACTTGATAAAATGAAAAAACTTCATTTATTAACAAAGATGAAGACCATCCATCTAATAGTAAGTGATGCCGGCTCCAAACAAATTGGTAATTATTTCCTTCTAGTTCGATTAGAATGAAACGCATCAAGGGAGCTTGAGAAATTTCAAAGCTTTGCTGTTGCTCTGCAACTAAAAAAGCTTCTATACGCTCTTGTTGTGTAATACTTTCTATTCCACGCCAATCTTGCTGCTCCCAAGGTAATTTAATTTGTTTATGCACAATTTGAGCAGGTTCTTTTAAACCTTTCCAAACAAAGGAGGTTCGCAAAATTGGATGCCGTTCTAGTAATTTTTGCCAAGCTTTTTGGAATGCTGAAATATTTAGTTCTCCCTCAATTCTGCAACTAAACACTTCACAATATACTGCTGAATCTGGGGCATAAAGACTATGAAATAGTATGCCCTGCTGCATCGGTGAAAGCGGATAAAAATCTTCGATATTTTTGGGGGCGCTATTTTTCATGACGCTGCAAAGTTTTGCGATATTCAAAGTTTAATAGTTGACAGATGACAGGATATTATCAATATCATCTTTATTCCATTGGCTAGATTTAAATTCAGCAAAGTCAGAAGGAGTAAATTTTTCAACTGAAGACAACTCGTAACCTTTAATTATTGACCGAAGCGCTGCTAGAAAATCATTAGCCAACTGCTCAATAGTTGCTTGTCGATGCACATTTTTACTATATATCCAATCGACTTTTAATTGGCCTTGAATAACTAAAGCATTAATTTCTAATAAATGGCTTCGCTGTCCACGCAAACTTCGGGATGAACCGCTTGATTTTTGAGATAACTTAAATAAAGAAGATTGAGGTAAGGTTTGCTCAAGATTACCAAGGTAGAGGAAAATTACTTCTGCTGGCTGTAGCGATCGCAATCTCTCTTTAATTACCATATCATTATTTAGATACTTTAGAACGCCATAACCAAGTCCTTGTTTGGGAAAGTTTCGGAGTTCCTCCTTAACTAGCTTGAGCGCTTCTACAGGTTCAGAAACATCTCCTATTTCTAATAAAATAGGAGCAATACTAGTAAACCAGCCTACTGTTCTTGATAAATCTACATCATCAAAAATTACTTCTCTACTGTTACCTTCTAAGTCAATCAATAATGATGAAGTTCCAGCCCATTTGGTGAGAGTTTGAGTCAAAGCTGTCAGCAATACATTATCCATTGTCAATCGATGATCTGCTGTAATTTCATCCTGTAGTATGTTAGTTTCTTCAACACTTAGCGTGATTGAGATAGTTTGAGAAGATTTAACATCATTAACACCATTTGGATAATCTTTTGGTAAGGGTAATACTCGTTCGCGAGGTGACGCCAACCAATAAGCTTGCTCCTGTTCTAACTCAATTGATTGAGCGTATTCAATTAACCGTTGTGACCACTGCTTAAATGATGTCGTTTTTAAAGGTAACTTAATAGTTTGCCCTTGGCTTAGTTGCTGATATGCTGTTTGGAAATCATCTAACAAAATCCGCCAAGAACCAATATCTACAGCCAAATGATGGATTATAAATAATAAACGATTTGGTTGATGTCTTCCCATGTCAAAATAAGCAACTTTGACAATTGTTCCATCTGATAGATTTAAACTTCCTTGTAACTCGTTAGCAGATGCTTCAAATGCGCTTTCTTGCAACTGTGGTGCAAGTGTTGATAAATCTATCTGTGAAATCGTTACTATTTTGATATCTGTATTAATCTGTTTCCAGTTAGATTCTAAGAGTTCAAAACACAGACGTAGAGCGTCATGCTGTGCTAACAAATGTTGTATTACCTGCTGTAAAAGCACAAGGTCAATAGGTTGTTGCTCCTCCAACAAAATAGCTTGGTTCCAATAATGAGAGTCAAGAATATTTTGCTCAAAAAACCATTTTTGAATAGGTGTTAGAGCTATTTCACCTTGAACTAATCCCTGTTCTGCAATTACAGAGTTTGTGTTATTTACGATTTCTGCTAATTGTGCGATCGTTGGATATTCAAATAAATGCTGATTAGTAAACCGTAAGCCTTCTTTATTCGCTCTAGCAATAATCTGAATACTTAAGAGAGAATCACCTCCTATTTCCAAAAAGTTGTCGTAGATCCCTATATTTTCAATGCCAAGAATCTCCTGCCAAATATCGGCTATCTTTTGTTCAATTTCGCTTCGAGGAGCAGCATAATTATTGCTTGAATTTTGTCGCAGATGAAGTGGTTGATTACTTTTTTCTTGGAAAACTTCTTTGTCTTTAATCCATAGTTTAATTCTAGCTTGTAAATCTGTTGCCGAAATTATTATTTGATTAACCTTTGGTATAGATAAAATACGTTCAAAAGCCTCTATTCCTTTTTTGTTAGTTATGAATGAATCAGTGGAAATCTCTGGCTTTGTTGCTAATTCCACAGCTAGTTCACTGGTTAACCAGTTATCCCAGTTGACACTTACCCACGGAATAGTATTCCTCTGATTATGTTTGTAAATAAAGGCATCTGCAAAATGATGTGCTGCTGGATAAGCCGCCATTCCCAAAACACCAACAACAGATGATAACGAAGATATCAATACACAAAAATCAATTTTTATTCCCTGCAATACTTTTTCTAATACAAAAAGCCCATGCCCATTTGCTTTTAGTTGCTGTTCGCATTCACTCGGAATTATTTCAGCAATTGTTTTGAATAATCTAATTCCGGCTGCATGGATGACTCCGTTAATCTGAATAAATCGCTGCAAAGTTTCATCGATCGCAGCTTGCATTTGTGATTCATTTGCAACATCAGCGTTCAATATTAAAAGTTCTGCACCAAGTTGTTCAAGAGAACGCAGCTTGAGGATTTTACGGCTGTATTTATCTCCTTCTTCATGGGTACTTAACCACTCATCCCATGTTTCTGCTGCGGGAAAAATTGAGTGGGTTGTCAGTACTAATTTTGCTCGTATTGTTTTAGCTAAATATTCCGCAAGTTCAAGTCCAATACCTCCTAAACCACCAGTAATTAAATACACCCCTTCTTCCCGCAATGGAGATGTAGCGGTTTCATAGCGCAATGATTCATAGCTTTGTACCCAGCGATGATGCCCGCGATATGCAACAGTAACATCAGTAGATTTTGTATTTAATTCCGTTAGCAGTTGCTGTATGAGTTGGTTTTTTAAGAAATTCTGAGAAGCGGGATTTACAATATCAATACTGCGACAGGTAATATTTGGATACTCTTGAGGAATAACTTTACACATCCCTACAACAGTAGCTTTTTCAGGGTTTAAACTTTCAGTACCTATGACATCGTATAAATCATTGGTGGTAACCAAAATATCTATAGGTTGAGTAACACCATTTTTATCAAGAGATTTTGTTAAGAATAAGAGACTGTAGAAACCCAGATATTGAGAATTTGCAAATAAATCAATTCCTGATTCTATATGTTTGTTTGGTATAATGCTCCATAAATGTAATATTACATCTGGGATTCGATCCAGTGCTTGCAAATTGGCAATTAAGGCATCGTAATCTTCAGGTGATTGAGTATTTATGGTGTATGTATGATGGTTATTTTGGATAAACTGCTGTCCTATATTTACAGAAATAACATCACATCCACTACTTGCCAAATTGTCCGCTATTTCTTTTCCAATACCACAATTATCTGTAAAAATTAGTACTTTTTTTCTAGATTTAATACTTTGAGGAGCGATAGATTGCTTCCAAACTGGAATATAAAACCAGTCTGCAATATCTAGCTTTTTGTGGTTTGTTACTAAAGAATTTTTCGATGTTCTGTGGGATTCAATCCAATATCTTTCTCGCTCAAATGGATAGGTCGGTAAAGGCAGGCGATCGCGTCGTTCATTAGTATAAAAATTTGCCCAATCAACACTAATTCCAGCTAGCCATAAACGACCAAGAGTATTGAGCAAAAAAGCAATATCAGCTTGTTCTTCTTTAGGATGGCGTAAGGAAGAAAGTATAATTTGCTGCTCTTGATTTTGTATATGCTTTTTGGCAAAAGTACACAAAGTACGCCCTGGGCCGACTTCCAGTAAGATAAGATTTGGCTGTTCTAATAATGTAGATATACCTGCTGTAAACCTCACGGTTTCCCGTAAATGCCTTGCCCAATAAGTTGGGTTTGTTGCCTCTTCCGTTGTTATCCAAGTTCCAGTCAAGTTGGAGATAAAAGGAATCTGGGCAGAACTAAGTTTAACTTTTTTAACTGCTGCAATGAATGGTTCTAAAATAGGTTCCATCATTTGCGAATGGAAGGCATGGGAAGTATGTAAAAGCTGACATTCTACACCTTGATTTGCTAGCTGTTCTTTAAGTGCATCTATAGCTTCATTACTTCCGGAAACTACACATGAATTCGGTGCATTGCAAGCAGCTAGAGATAAATTTTCATTAAGAAGAGATTCAATTTCTGCTTCTTTTAAAGGTACAGAAAGCATCTTCCCAGAGGGTAATTGCTGCATTAATTTGCCACGTATGGCAACTAAAGCTAAAGCGTCTTCAAGAGACATAACTCCGGCAAGGCAAGCAGCTACATATTCTCCTACACTATGTCCGATCGCTGCTTGAGGAGAAATGCCCCACGATATCCACAACTGGCTGAGGGCATACTCAACGACGAATAACGCGCTTTGAGTAAAACAGGTTTGTTTGAGTTTCTCTGCTGCGACTGCTTTTTCAGTCTCGTTGGGATAAATGAGCGAACGCAAATCTAACCCTAAATGAGGTGTTAATATCTGACAGCATCGGTCTACTTGTTCGCGAAATACCGGCTCAGTTTCGTAGAGTTCTTTACCCATGTCTACATATTGAGAACCCTGTCCAGGAAACATGAAAGCGATAAAGCGGTTCTCGTTTGGCTCTTGAAATTGTGTAAAAACTCGTTTTGAAGCCTGTTCGTTGAGTTCATTAATGCCATCTTGGATATCACAGCAAACCAGCATTCGCCGATAATTGAAGTCTCTGCGCCCCACTTGCAATGTATAAGCTACATCTGCCAAGTTTTCATCGGGATGCAACATCAGATGTTGGGCAAGATTTTGGGTAGCAGTTTCCAGTGCAGACTCGGTTTTAGCAGAGAGCAATAATAGTTGCCAAGAACGAGAACCACTAGAAGCCGGAAGTATTGGAGCTTCTTCCAAAACTACATGTGCATTGGTTCCCCCCATTCCTAAAGAACTCACACCAGCACGACGTGGGGTAGAATCTGTTTGCCATTGCGTCAGTTTTGTATTGACGAAAAAGGGACTATTAGCAAAATCAATTTCCGGATTGGGTTGTTCAAAGTTCAGGCTGGGTGGAATTAACTGATGTTTCAAGGCGAGGGCAGTTTTGATTAATCCTGCAACTCCAGCGGCTGCATCTAAATGACCAATATTTGTTTTGACTGAACCGATGGCACAAAAACCTTTCTTTTCAGTACTACCACGGAAAGCTTTTGTCAATGCTGCAATTTCAATGGGATCGCCCAAAGCTGTGCCAGTACCGTGAGCTTCAATATAGCTAATTGTCTCAGGCTCTACTTCTGCGAGCATAATTGCTTCTGCGATCGCTTGTGCTTGACCATCTACACTAGGTGCTGTAAAACCCACTTTCACAGCACCATCATTATTGATTGCTGCACCTTTGATGACTGCATAGATGTGGTCGCGATCTGCGATCGCATCTTCCAACCGCTTGAGGACAACAACCCCCACGCCATTACCAATAGTTGTTCCCTGTGCTTTAGCATCAAAGGCTCGACAATGGCCATCAGGAGAAAGCGTCCCTCCTTGTTGATACAAATAACCAGTTTTTTGCGGGACTCGAATAGAAACCCCCCCTGCCAAAGCTATATCACATTGATAACTTTGCAAACTTTGATAAGCCAAAGTCGTAGCAACTAATGATGTGGAACAAGCTGTTTGAACTGTAATACTCGGCCCTTTCAGATTTAATTTATAAGAAACCCGTGTAGAAATAAAATCTTTATCATTACCAATTACTTTTTGATATAACTGCGCTGACCCTAATTGGTCATCTTGCAAATCAATAGATAAGTAGTTATTTAAGCCAGTACCAGCATAAACTCCAATACGACTTTCACATTTAGTGGAGTCATATCCAGCATTTTGTAGCGCCTCACAAGCACATTCTAAAAATAGACGGTGTTGAGGATCTGTAATTTCTGCGTCTTTTGGATTAATGTCAAAAAATGCAGCATCAAATAAATCTATATTTTCTAATATACCGCTAGCTTGGACATAATTACTATCATTTAGGTAAGTCAAACTCACACCACTAGCTATTAATTCATCATCCGTAAATAAAGATATTGACTCTACGCCATCTTGTAAATTCTGCCAAAAATCATTTATATTTTTAGCTCCTGGAAAACGTCCTGCCATTCCTATAATAGCTATTCCTTCGACTGAATTATCCAGATTTATCATACCTAGTACACACTTATGCTAATGATTAACTCCAGACATATTTTGTGAAATACTCAACTTATGAAGCTGGTTAAAATAATTCTTATGCTATTACACAATAAACTCCAATCAACGAGAATTATTTCTAGGTTGGTTCATAAATAATTGTTTTTGTTTATGAAGTGCTTGTTTTTGTTTTTCTACGCGATCGCGCATTGGTTCAAAAACAGATTGTTCATCTGTGTTTTGGCTTAAATACCCTGCCAATGAATGAATAGTAGGGTTCTGAAACATCGTGACTACTGGAATATCTTGCTGAAAAATAGCACGCAGTTGATTATTAACCTGAACTATCAGCAAAGAATGACCACCAAGGTCGAAGAAATTATCATTTATACCCACATCTTCTAGCTGCAATACCTCTTGCCACACTTTGGCGATCGCTTGCTCCATCTTAGAACGAGGAGCCACATAAACCTCTTCTAACTCTGGGCGATCGCCATCTGGTATTGGCAATGCCCGACGGTCTACTTTGCCATTCGTCGTTAACGGTAGCGCCTTTAGCTGTACAAACACCGATGGCAGCATATATTCTGGTAGTTGCTCTTTGAGGAAGTTTCGCAGCCCGCCAGTTGTAGGCGCTGTCTCAGAATTAGCAACAAAATAAGCAACAAGACGCTGATTTTTTGGTATATCTTCCCGCATCAAGACAAGTGCTTCTTTAACTTTAGGGTGTTGTTCCAGTAAACCCTCAATCTCTCCGAGTTCAATACGATAACCACGCACTTTTACCTGATGATCGATGCGCCCCAAAAATTCTAAATTTCCATCCGCACGATAACGAGCCAAGTCGCCAGTCTTATACAATCGCGCTCCCGGTTCGTGACTAAAAGGGTGGGGAATAAATTTAACAGCCGTAAGTTCTGGTCGATTTAGATAACCCCGCGCTAACCCAGCACCGCCAATATAAAGTTCGCCTGGAACTCCAATGGCCACTGGCTGGTGGTATTCGTCTAATACGTATAGCTGAGTGTTAGCTATTGGCTGACCAATAGGAACTGAGCTTGACTCAATTTCATCCTTGGGTACTCGATAAATACAACAACCCACTACAGTTTCTGTTGGGCCATATTCATTTACCAGCATCGTGTTAGGTGCAAATCTCTTCCAGAAGCTGATGCTCTCTGTCAATAGATTTTCTCCTCCGATGATGAAAGCTCTAGTTATACCTGCTACTTCTGTTGATGATAATTGCCCAGAGAGTAATAATAATTCGGCTGGTGTAATTTTAACGAGACTCAAGTTTGACTCTTGACGAAGTGCATTCCCCAAAGACTCTATACTGTGGTTTTCAGGAATAAATTCTACTTGACGCCCAACTAATAATGGTGAGAACAAACTAGTGATAGTTAAATCAAAAGCAAGAGAAGAATGAACGGTAGTTCCTTTGCCTCGCTCAACTGTATATGCTTGAGTACACCAACTTAAATAATTGAGTAATCCCTGATGAGGAATTAATGTTCCTTTCGGTTTACCAGTGGAACCAGAAGTGTAGATAACATAGGCTAGGTTGGCAGCATCTGTCTTGCAAACGGGGTTTTCAGAAAACTCTTGAGCGATTTTTTCCCAATGGAAATCTAGACAAACTACCTTGATGTTATCAGTTGGTAGTTTCTCTATTAAGCTCTCCTGAGTTAGTAGGACTGGACTGTTGGTGTCTTCTAAAATGAAACTTAAACGCTCTTTGGGATGTGCAGGATCTAAGGGCAAATAGGCTCCGCCAGCTTTGAGAATACCTAAAACTGCAACTACCATTAAGAGCGATCGCTCTATACAAATCCCCACCAAAATCTCTGGCTTGACACCCAGTTTTTTTAGGTAGTGTGCTAGCTGATTTGCTCGATTGTTTAACTCTCTATAGGTTAATTGCTGATTTCCAAATACGACTGCAACAGCATTTGGTGTTTTTTCTACTTGTGCTTCAAACAATTGATGAATACACTTGTCTTGCGGATAATCTGTGTTGGTATTATTCCACTCAACTAATAATTGTCGGATTTCCGATGGAGTCAGTAATTGTAAATCTGCTATGTGTTGTTTGGGGTCGCTAACTATGCTTTCTAACAAAGTCTCGAAGTGCCCCAACATCCGGGTAATGGTATCCGCATTGAATAAATGTGTGTTGTACTCGCAAGTTGCAATCAAACCTTGCTCGGAATCCTCCATAAACAACGTCAAATCAAACTTAGATGTCCCGTTGTAACCTTCTTCATAAGTAATTGATACATCCGACAGGCTTAAGTTGGGTTTCGGCACATTCTGGAGAACGAACATCACCTGAAATAATGGGTTATAACTCAGGTCTCTACTTGGTTTTAGCTCCTCTACCAACTTTTCAAAAGGTAAGTCTTGATGAATGTATGCTTCTAAAGCTGTTGACTTCACCCGTGTTAACAAATCTTCAAAACTAAGTTCGCCAGCCAGGTCTGTACGCATTACTAAAACATTGACAAAAAATCCGATTAATGATTCAATTTCCGCTCTGTTACGGCTGGCAATTGGCGAACCTACTAAAATGTCAGTCTGACCGGTGTAACGATACAGCAAGGTTTTAAAGGCTGCAAGCAAGGTCATAAATAGTGTTACTCCCTGCTGACGGCTCAAATTCTTCAGTTTTGTTGTCAGAGTTTGAGAAAAAACTAATTTGGCTTGGGCACCGTTGAATGTTTGAACTGGGGAACGCGGACGATCTGTAGGCAGTTGTAATACAGTTAGTTCGCCACTCAACTTTTGTTTCCAATAAGTCAATAGGTGTTGAATGCGTTCGCGTAGCGTGCGCGTAGCGCTCTCGCCATCAAGCCATTTTCGCTGCCAATTGACAAAATCTCTATACTGAATGGGTAATTCAGCAAATGGTGAGAGTTTGCCAAGAGAAAATGCTTCGTATAGTGCAGCTAGTTCTTTAATCAGAAGACTGATAGACCAGCCATCTGCAATTATATGATGCAGAGTGACCAACAATTGATAATTTTTATCATTTAAATGTAAAATTTTAGCACGCACAAGGAATTGAGCAGATAAATCAAATGGCTGCTGTGCGAATTCTCTAGCCAAACGTTGCGCTTGTTGAATGCGTTTGCTGTCTGATAGGGAACGCAAATCTTCAACGTCCAAAGTTACAGGTACAGCTTGATTGATAACTTGGACGGGTTGTCCATCAACCAATGTAAAGCTTGTGCGTAAGACTTCGTGTCGTCTAATAATTTCGTTAAGACTATCTTGTAAGGCTGTTAAGTTTACGCAACCTTGGAAGCTAATAATTATAGGAATATTATATGTGGGAGTATCGGGAGTTAGCTGATTAATAAACCACAATCCCTGCTGGGCAAAAGATAGAGGATGAATTGATGTATTTTTTTCTTCTTGGGTAAAAGATATTGACGGTATTGCCTGTGTTGCCATTTGAGCTAGTAGCTTTGTGACAAGCGATCGCGTACTCATCCCTTCAAAGAAATCTGCTACTGATACTTCTATTTCTAAATCAACCTCAAGCCGATTTTTTAATTCAAATACTTTTAAAGAATCAAGTCCTAGCGTACTTAATGGTTCTTGTGGGTTAATATTATCTGCTACAATTGAAAGTACTCCTGCTAACAGTTCAACTAAATAATTTTCTAGAATCGGTTGACATTCCTTTGGAGAAAGCGCCAACAGTTCAGAACGCTGTAATCGAGTTTCGTTTCTGGTAATTGCACTAATCTTGAGAATGTTACTTGCAACTATATTCAGTTCGCCATTTTCAAACTGAGCGCGAGTTGCACGACGTTGAATTTTACCGCTAGAAGTTTTGGGAATACTACCCGGTTTAATTAAAACTACGCCATAGACTTGAACTTCATGTTCTTCAGTAATCGCTTGCCGAATTGCACTAGTGACTTCTTCTAAATTTGGCTTGGCGCGAAACTCTAATTCTTGTACAACTATTAACCTTTCTTCGTTATTAACTTCTACTGTAAATGCTGCATTAGCGCCAGAACGTAATGATGCATGGCTGCGTTGGGCGGTTAATTCTATATCTTGCGGATAAATATTGCGACCGCGAATAATAATTAAATCTTTGGCTCTACCTGTGATGAAAAGCTCTTGATTGTTTAAAAAACCTAAATCTCCAGTTCGTAAGAATGGGCCTTTACCTGTGTCTGATAAATAAGCACGGAAGGTTTCTTCTGTCTCTTGCAAACGATTCCAATAACCTTGACCTACACTCGGCCCAGATACCCAAATTTCCCCAACTTCATCAGGTTGACAACTATTGAGTATTTCTGGATTGGCAATTACTACCTCTTGTTCTGGTATGACTCGACCGCAACTGACAAAATGACAAATATTCTCATCTTTTAAGTATGATTCAACTACTCGATTGGATTCTAATGCAGACTTCTGGACTGTTTTGATTGTGGGTGCTGTTGCTTTATCTACACCAGAAACCATGAGAGTTGTTTCAGCCATTCCATAGCAAGGATAGAATGCTTCTTTACGGAAGCCACACTCAGCGAAAGCCGCAGCAAACCGTTCTAAAGTATCATGACGAATCGGTTCAGCACCGTTAAACGCCACACTCCAACTACTCAAATCAAGTGTTTGTTTTTGTTCGGGAGTAATTTTTTGAGTACATAATTCATAGGCAAAGTTAGGGCCGCCACTGGTTGTCCCTCGGTACTCAGAGATAGCTTGCAACCAACGATATGGACGCTGGAGAAAAGAAACTGGAGGCATAATGATGCAAGGAAAACCTCCATACAAAGGTTGCAATATTCCTCCAATCAGGCCCATATCGTGGTACATCGGTAACCACGTCACGAACTTACTTTCTGGAGAATGTTCCATGAATTGGTAAGTCGTAGCAGCATTGTGTAGTAGGTTCCGATGACTAATCATTACACCCTTGGGTGTACCTGTAGAACCAGAGGTGTATTGTAAAAAAGCTAAGGTATCTCGATGAATAGATGGTTGTTGCCAAGAATCTTCTATTCCCTGTGGCAGATTATCTGTAGTTAACCACTGCAAAGATTCTAAGTCGGCCTTTTGTGTCATCAAAGATTGCACTGTCGGCAGGATTTCTGTTGTCGTCAGCGCGATCGCTGCTTGTGCATCTTGGGAAATCGCCTTGATTCTCGGTGTGTTGCGCTCGTTTCGCGGCGGATATGCAGTTACAGCCACAACTCCCGCATACAAGCAACCGAAAAAAGCAACTAAAAAATCTAGTCCCTGAGGATAAAGCAGTAAAGCACGTTCCCCACTCAAGCCTAATGCTTGTAATTGAGCCGCTATTCGACGCGATCGCCTATCTAATTCTTGATAGGTTAGTGTCGCTTTTTCTGTTTCCCCATCTAATAAAAAGGTAAAAGCATTTTTATCTGGCTGCGTAGAGCTTCTAAAGCGCAGTAATTCGACAACTGTACACAAGTCGTCCAAAGAATTAAATAAGCTATGAGAAGATTTATTCATTTTTACGTGAAACCCAACACCCTGTACAACTTACTATTTTTGCCAAAACATCAATCAAGCATCTTTTTAAAAGCATTCCAATGGCTAGCAACATCTTCAATTATGAGAGGCTGATGTTGTTTCCAGATTGCAGAAAATTTTTCCATTAGAGGATTTTTTATCCTTAAAATTGATCCCCTGACTTGAACTTTCATAAAAGCTCCAAAATTATTACTTAGTTACACTGGAGGTTTGACGCTGTTTTATAGCTACATCTTTAATTAGGATGTTTGTTCAAGTAGAATATAATGTTAATAATTGAGCGATTATTTAACGCGATCGCCTCCAAGCATCATTTTAAAAAACTTAAAATCTTTGAAATTTCCAGCAAATATTGAATGATATAAATAATGAGGTGCAGTGTGAAAAAAGACTGATAACATCTTTTTTTGCCAGAAAAAATCTTCAAGTTTAACATGATACCAAAATGATAATGATATATTATCATCTACTGCTGTAACATGATGCCACCAAAAAGGAGGAATGTAGAGTATTTCTCCCGGTTGAAGTACAAATTCTATTTTTTCTTGCCAAGGGAATTTCGGAAATAATTCCAAATCTACAGAATCTGGGTTTACCTTACTACCATATAGTGCGCTAGAAGCATCCTCAAGAGGTGGATAGAATGACAAATAATCTATAGGTGGATATAAAATTATTCTTTTTCTCCCTCGAATTTGAGCAAAAATATTATGTTCTGCGTCAAAGTGCAGGCTACTACTTGAGGAAAAATCTTTACTCGCTAAACCAAACCACAACCTAACAAATGCCTCTCTTTTGAAGTATTCGGGATAATTGACATCTCCAACAATTTCTGGAAAATACTCTTCAAAAACTGCCTCATTTAAATAACATACTAAACTGCGATCGTTATTTATATACTCCTCCAATCTGATTTCTTTATGAGGCTCGTAACTACGTTCATAAGCAAAGTTATTATAATCATTCCAAAAATTTTGTTTAAAAAAACGTACTGGAACTAGATTATTTCCGCATTTTTTTATCAGATAATCATTTGACCAGTGCTTATAAGCATCCCAATATTTAGCAACATCTTCAATTATAAAAGGCTGATATTTTTTCGCTATCTCTGAAAATTCCTTTTTACTAGGACTTTTGATTCTTAAAATTGATTCAGTAGCTTGAACTTTCATAAAATTTTCGATATATTTACTTGTTATCAATCGAACTTTGACGGTGTTTTGTTTTACTATCGCCACCTAAAATGAATGTAGTTTTTATTTCATCTATCAACGCTCGAAGCAGCTTGTTAAACATTTTATTTTCTACTGATAATGAATATTACAGACATGTCTAATAAGGCGTTTTTTCCAGTACAACCTAATGTTTGTAATTCAGCAGCTATTTGACGCGATCGCCAAAAAACATCGTCTTAAAAAATTCAAAATCCCTAAAATTTCCAGCAGAGATGGAATGATATAAATAATGAGGTGCTGTGTGGAACAAAAGTGGTACTATCTTTTTCTGCCAGAAAAAATCTTGAAGTTTAACATCGTACCAAAATGATAATGAGATATTATCATCTACTGCGGTCATACGATGCCACCAAAAAGGTGGTAGATAGAGTATTTCTCCCGGTTGAAGTATAAATTCTATTTTGTCTTGCCAGGGAAACTTGGGAAATGATTTCAAATCTAAAGAATCTAGATTAACCTTACTGTCATATGCTGCACCAGAAGGAGACTCAAGAGGTGGATAGAATGACAAATAATCTGAAGGCGGAAATAAAATTACTCTTTTTCTACCTCTGATTTGAGCAAAGATATTATGTGCTGAGTCAAAGTGCAGAGGACTCTTTGAGGAGAAATGTTTACTTGATAAGCCAAACCACAACATCACAAATGCCTTCCTATTGAAGTATGTTGGATAAATTACATCTTCAACAAGTTCAGGAAAAACCTCTTCAAAATATGCCTGATTTAAATAACATTCTAATTGATAATTATTCTTATTTTTATTAAGTCTATCTTCTATATAATTATTTATATATTCCTCCAATTTCATTTCTTTTGGAGTTTCATAACCATCTTCATAAGAAAAATTCTTATAATCATTCCAAAAATTTTGTTTAAAAAAGCGGACTGGAACTAAATTATTTCCACACTTCTTTATCAGATAATCATTTGACCAATGCTTATAAGCGTCCCAAGTTTTAGCAACATCTTCAATAATAAAGGGCTGATATTGTTTCGCTATTTCGGAAAATTCTTTTTTACTGAGATTTTTGATTCTGAGAATTGATTCACTAGCTTCAACTTTCATAAAAACTCCAACATCTTGGTTTTATTATTACTACATACAATACATGTTAATTTTTATTGATAAACGCCCGAAGTATTTTATTAGCCAACGTCTTGTTTCTAACTCATAATGAATATTCCAGACGTGTCTAATCAGCGTTTTTTCGAGGGAAATTTAATATTTGTAATTGAGTGACTATTTGACGCGATCGCCTGTCTAATTCTTCACCAGAATCCACAACTCAAGAGCGAAAAAGAATTTTTATCTGGCTTGTAAGCCAAAACACTGAACCTCACAAACTTGCAATTTACTGTCATTAGTTCAGCTAACCACTTGGGATTGTGTCAACGCTAAATAATAGTGATTTACCTGGATAAATATCGAGATTAATGCAAGTAATTTTTATTTATCCTTGATTACACTAACGAGAATGAGTTGCTTTAGCAAGAGTATAACTATAGATATTAATTTTTAATCATGATTAAATCATCAGTTTTATTTATGATTTTTTCCTTTGCTCAGACACACATTTGTTTTGAACTGATAACAATCAATTACAAGCTATTTGCCCGCAATTTGGGGATAGAAATCTCGATCTATTGTCCACTGTATACTGATGCTCAACAGCGCCTAATTTGGCGCAAATCCTTAATTAAGCTAGCTATTTTGCCTTTTAAAGATATTTTCAATAAATGTAATTTTAAGCACTAATGGTGTACTTAATTAAATGTCAAGCAAATAAATGTTTAAAAATAATTATTGATTGATGCCCAAAGTAAACAAAAAAAATTATGAATTATCTTGTGTCTTGTATCGCTTCATAATATGATTCAACTAACTTAAATGACAATCTTTTTCAAAGTTCGTCATTGTATGTTCAGGTGTGGTCAAGTAGTGCGATCGAGTGAAAGCGGATAAATGAAGTTAGATAGATTTTTTCAAAGCCTGCTGCTGACAGGTGCGGTTGTTGTTTGTGTAAGTGCTCCTGCTCAAAGTGGGGAACTAACAGAGGATGTTCAAGGCGAATCTTCTACTCAGACGATAAGGAAATCTACATTAGATGAGAAGGTTGCAGTTACAGATCCTACTAGCGCCCAAATGTTGGTACAGTCACCAACACCAACCAACCCTCCTAACCCAGAACAAACAACTGAGGAGCAAATCATCCCAATCGCGGCAGTTAAGGCAACTTCTGGCGAGAAAGGTGTGGAAATAATTTTAGAGACACCTCTTGGAGAACAACTACAAGTTACGAATCGCAGTGCAGATAATACTTTTATTGCTGATATCCCTAACGCTCAGTTGCGTTTACCCAATGGCAATGCTTTCAACTTCCGTTCGGAAAAACCAGCAGCGGGAATTACCGAAATAACAGTTATCAATGCTGATGCCAATACTGTGCGGGTGACGGTGGTAGGTGAGAACGCTTTACCGACAGTCGAGTTATTTGATGACAATGCAGGGCTGGTTTTTGGTATAAATTCCACTGCAACTGCTATGCAGCCACCAGCAACACAAGAGCCGCAAACCCCACAAGCCGAACAAGCTCCAGCAAACCAGCCACCACAAGAACAACCAGCAGAACAAGCTCCAGCAAACCAGTCACCGCCAGAACAACCAACGACGCAATCGGATGATGATGCAATAGAGTTAGTGGTGACAGGGGAAGAAGATGGATATCGTGTACCAGATGCTACCACTGGAAGTCGCCTGGATATTCCACTAATAGAAACACCTGCGTCAATTGGGGTAATTACAGAGGAATTCATTGAGGATAAGGCACCCCGACGAGTAGAAGACTTAGCTCCTTACATTAGTGGAGTGACAGCAGGAAACGTTGGACAGGGCGGACTGTTCACTGACTTTCAAATTCGTGGATTTAGTACAGGTAGCCAAGTTTATGTCAATGGGTTACGAGATAATTTCCGCTCTCTGGTCAGAGACTTTGCTAATATCGAACGCATTGAAATCTTGAAAGGTTTCTCTTCCTTACTTTACGGAACAGGTTCACCTGGTGGAGTCGTTAACTACATTACAAAGAAACCGCAAGCTACGCCTGGTTATAAATTTTCAGCCGATATCGGTAGCTTTAATTTTTATCGTGGTGAAATTGATTTAACAGGGCCGTTAACTGACGACAAGAATGTACTCTATCGCCTGATTCTGGCCTATCAAGATTCAGATTATTTTGTAGATAACGTTGAAGATAATCGCATTTTTGTTGCTCCTTCATTGACGTTCTCAACGGGTGAAGGTGGTTCTTTAACAATTGAAGGGGAGTATTACCGACAAGATAAAGACTTTAATACTGGAGCTAAATTCTTTAATGGTCAGTTTTTCTATGACCGCAGTTATACAGACCCGCGCAATAGCCAAATTTACGATCACTATCGGATTGCAGCTTATTTAGATCAGCCAATTAGTAAGGATTGGTCGCTTAATCTCAGCGGTCAGTATTTTAATACACAAAGAGAAGCTAATCCGATCTTTGTCGCACTTGGTTTTGAAGGCGATACTCTAACACGTTTTTACCGAACAATTTTTGATGACTATAATCAATACAATCTGCGAGGTGAAATCAGAGGAAACTTCAATATTGGAGCCACAGAACATAAGTTACTAGCAGGGGTTGAGTACAACAAGTACAGCTCAAGGTTTAATGGTGTTAATGCTGGTTTTTTTGGTAGTATTGACGTTGCTAACCCTACTTTTGATGTTCCTATCCCCACCGGACTTACTAATAGGACAGTTGATTTTAGTGACAGCAATTGGGGTGTTTACATTCAAGATTTCATCAAATTTGGACAATTTCGTTTACTAGCAGGTTTGCGTTACGGCGGATTTGAGAATATAAATGGTGGCGTAACTCAACAAGAAGATAATTACATTTCTCCAAGCGTCGGGTTAGTTTATAGCCTGACAGATTCAGCTTCAGTTTATGCTAGCTTTAGTCAATCGACAGAGCCACAATCTGGTTTACTTTCAGATGGTGGTTTTGCTGAACCCAGAAAAGCTACTCAATATGAAGTTGGTGCTAAAGTAAATCTGTTAAATGATAGGCTGAGTGTCACGGCTGCACTGTTTCAGTTGGAACAAACAAACATTGCAGAAAGCGATCCCAGCAACCCTGATTTCAGCATCCTTGTAGGCGATATTCGTAGCCGTGGATTTGAATTAGATGTCACAGGAAAAGTAACCGAGAATTTTAGCCTGATTGCAGCTTATACCTACCTAGATACAGAAATTACCACAAGTGTCGTCCCTGGGCAAGAAGGTAACCGCCCGATTAATACTCCAGAACACAGCGTGGGGCTGTATGGAAAGTACGACTTTACAGAAGGTTCGCTAAGGGGCTTGAGTTTAGGTACAGGTTTAGTTTATGTAGGTGAAAGAGAAGGAGATAATGAAAATACTTTTGAGCTTCCTGGCTACGTGCGAGTAGATTTAGGTGCTGCTTACAAAATTAATAACCTGACTTTTAGGTTAGGTATTGAAAACCTCTTTGATATTCGTTATGCTGCCGGTTCAAACAATCGAGCAAACATTACTCAAGGTTCACCTTTTGCAATTACCGGATCGGTTTCAGTAGAGTTTTAATATCAATTCTTTGTTGGTTCCTAGTTAGGGGTTCAATTTAGGTTTGATCTAGGAGATAATTTTGTGGGAATTTTGAAAGCTGACTGAAGCGATGAAAATAGTGACAATGCGCTACTGGATAAGTTGTTTAGCATTATTGTTTTTGATTTTTGGACTGATTACAGCTTGTAGCAGTCAAAAAGTTAAAAACACAGTTTCTCCTACTGATTTGGCGAGTGAAAATTGCCGCATGGTTCAACACACAATGGGAGAAACCTGCGTTCCTATCAACCCCCAGCGTATTGTCACTTTTTCTTTACCGACTTTAGGTGATGCCCTTGTCCTTGGAGTTAAACCCCTGGCAAGTACCTACATTGATATGTTGAATGAACATACATATTTAGAGGGGAAAGTAGATGGTATAAAATCGCTAGGGATTTTTCCGCCTAATTTGGAAAACATTTTACTAGTTAAGCCTGACCTGATTATAGGTTGGAGCGCAGAAAAACAGTTGTATCCTCTACTTACAAAAATTGCTCCGACTGTATTATATGAGTCGCGACAAGATAAAAATTGGCGAAATTTATTTGATTTTGTGACTCAGGTTTTAGGAAAACAAGCAGCTGCACAGCAAGCATGGGAAAATTATAATCAACGAGTAGAAAAACTCAAAGCAGCTTTAGGCGATCGCTATAAAAATAAAGAAATTTCTCTTGTCTTCTTGGCTCCCGGCGTAATCTTTACTGAAGCGAAAAATTCGTTTCCCGATTCTATTCTTCAAGATGTGGGGTTGCAACGCTCCAAAGCACAAAATGTTATCGTACCTTTTACACAACTTTACTTTTCTCTAGAAGAATTAGAGAAAGCTGACGGTGATATTATGTTTGTGGGAACCTTGAATGATGATAGCCAAAAGTTTCTCGAACAACTCAAACAAAAACCTCTTTGGAAACATCTTCGAGCCGTTCAACAAAATCATGTTTACCCGATAAATTACCTGACTTGGAGAGGAAGCAATTTACTTGCGGCTGATGCAGTAATCGATGACCTCTATAAATACTTGATTATCAACGATTCAAGAAATTCAAAACAGCTTTAGACATTGGTACAGCCTATTTGAAACAAAATCGGTATAAAAAAATAAATTTCTCCTATTCTTTTGGCTTTTGGTATGATTTTGCTGAATCTAAAAATGTCTTAAATTTTTACAATTGCCAGCGATGACAATTACTTTAACAATCAAAGACTACGATGAACTGTGGAAGATAAACAAAGAAAATAGTACCTGTAACTCAGTTTTAGAACCAGGTGAATATCTTGATGAAATGCCCAAACATCTTGGTAGAGGCCACTGTCGAGAAATTGAAGTGTATCCTGAACTGTGGTTATCTATTTTCGATAAAGAGTATCATCACGATATTTTAATGAAAGCGCCACTGAGTAATCATCCTCTCCAGTTTAGTGTTTTAGCTTTAGGGATGTACAAAGAAACTTGTGGGCAGCTAGGGGGAGGAAATACAGTGATTTCAGGTGGCGGAATTCAAAACAAAATTGATTCATTCTTTCAGCAATACCACAGAATTGTAGGTATTTCTATTGAAATGCCACCTCAATTGCTGAGGACTTTTTTCCCTGGAAAAGATGGAGAAATGCTACCTCAGTTGAAATTTTTAGACAAACAAAGCGATTGGCAAACATTACTTTACCCTAAAACTAATCCAGCTATCCAAAGTGTTGTGCTGCAAATTATTCGCTGTCCTTATCAAGGAATAGCCAAGCGGATGTATTTGCAAGGTAAAATCATAGAATTGATGGCTTTGCAGTTAGCTCCTTTTTTAGAAGATCGTGCGCGATCGCAATTACCACCACGATTAAAAAGAGAAACTATTGCCAAAATTCATCATGCCAAAGAGATTTTACAAGTACATCTGGAAAATCCACCGTTATTGTCGGAGTTAGCACAACAGGTGGATCTAAGTGAAAGTACCCTGCAAAGAGGATTTCAGGTGCAATTCGGCACAACTGTGTTTGGTTATTTGACAAATCAGCGCATGGAACAAGCGCATCAGCTATTACAAAATCGTAATTTAACAGTTGCTGAAGTTGCTAACATCGTAGGCTATGCTCACTTAGGACACTTTGCAGCAGCCTTTAAGCGCAAGTTTGGTATGACACCACGAGAATGTTTTTTGGGCAAAAAGCTTGTTTCGGGATTATAAGACTGTTTCGGGATAGACTCCATTGACTCTACTCTTCTAGACTCTGATTTATTGCAATTAGGAAATATGTGCAATAAGAGATATTGTTTATTTGTGTAGAGAGTGGTATGAAAAGTTGGCGATCGCTCGACATTTATCTTTGGTTGGTAGTGAGTCTAGTAGGAATCATGGGTGGTATATTTGCTCAACCTGGACGAGCATTAGCATCAAAAAACCACCAGTATACAGTTGGCACAAATATTAAAACACTCAGTGAAATAGAATTTTCTCCTACTAGCGTCAAAGATTTACTTACTCAATCACCAACTCCCGATACTCAGTCGCCTGTAGCAATTACAGGAGTCAAGGCAATTCCTACTGACAAAGGTGTCGAAGTGATTTTAGAGACAACCCAAGGAGAACAACTACAAGTTACAAATCGCAGTACTGTTAATAATTTTATTGCGGATATTCCTAATGCTCAGTTGCGATTACCTAACGACGATACATTCACTTTTCGTTCGGAAAAACCGATCGCAGGAATTAGTGAAATCACAGCTACGAATCTTGACGCAAACACTGTTCGAGTGACGGTGGTAGGTGAGAATGCTTTGCCGACGGTTGAGTTATTTGATGATAATGCCGGGTTAGTTTTTGGTATAACTTCTGCTGCAACAGCGATGCAACCACCAGAAACACCGCCAACCGAAGCACAACCACCAAGTGAAACATCCGAAGATGAACCAGCAGCACAGCAGGATGAGCCGATTGAATTGGTGGTGACGGGAGAGCAAGATAAATATCGCGTATCAGATACTACAACTGGAACAAGAACCGATACGCCTTTAAGAGATATTCCTCAATCAATTCAGGTAGTACCACAACAAGTATTGCGCGACCAGCAAATTAATCGTTTAGATGATGCACTCAGAAATGTTGCCGGTGTAACTCCAGAATTTACTAGTGGTGCGGGTGTTTACTATAGAATTCGCGGATTTGAGGCATCGAATAATAATTTGCTCAGGGATGGGTTACCCGATCCTGGGGTGGGAGATACGGTTGAACTTGCCAACGTTGAGCGAGTCGAAGTCCTCAGAGGGCCAGCATCGGTGCTATTTGGCTTGGGTAATCCGGGGGGAAGCATCAATATCGTCACTAAACGTCCCTTAAGTGAACCTTTTTATGCTATTGATGCAACTGTTGGCAGCTATAGTTTCTACAGAGGTGCGTTCGATATTTCTGGGCCGTTAAATGACTCGAAAAGCTTCTTGTATCGCTTGAATACAGCTTACAGAAATTCAGGTAGTTTTCTCGATTTCTACACTAGCGAAAACTTCAATATATCACCTGCGTTCAGTCTGGCAATTGGTGAGAGAACGAAGCTGAATTTAAGTGCAGACTACATTGAGACTAGAGATTCTGGACAAGGATTTGGTGTACCGATTATTGGCACTATATTACCAAATCCTAACGGGAAAATACCGCGTAATCGCAACCTGACTGAACCGACCGATGAAGCAAACGGAACAACTACAAGAATTGGATATGAGCTAGAACATAAATTTAGCGACAATTGGTCTTTGAGAAACGCTTTTCGGTACGGGTTTAATAGTTACTATCTCACACAAACAAGACCTGGAACTTTAGAGGCAGACAACCGAACTATTAGCCGTTCTTTCTCAATATATGACCAATATTTTACGAATTACACTTTCACAACAAATGTTGTTGGTAAGTTTTCCACTGGTTCAATTGAGCATCAGCTTTTATTTGGGGTCGATCTGAATCGTTATCTCAATGCAACACCAAGATTTGCATCTTTTGGTGCTGCATCCATTAATATATTTAATCCTGTTTACGGTCAGCCAAGAGGAGAGTTGGATTTTGAAGCTATTAATTCAGCAACAACAGATTCATTAGGAATTTTTCTTCAAGATCAAATCGCCATCACAGAAAATTTTAAAGTGTTGGTAGGTGCGCGGTTTGATACTTTTAATCAGACATCTGAAGATTTGCTTAATAGCATAGAAACCACCAAATCAGATAGCGCTGTGAGTCCTCGGTTTGGAATTGTCTATCAACCCATCCCGGCTATTTCGCTGTATGCGAGTTATATCAGTTCATTCACTCCAGCACAAGGCACATTTCTTTTTGGTGGTAGATTGCAGGCTGCTTTTGACCCAGAACGGGGTAGACAGTATGAGGTTGGTGTGAAAGCAGATTTCAACGACCGACTTTCAGCAACATTGGCTTTCTATGATTTGACTCGTACCAATGTTTTAGTAGACGATCCCACTACAGGTTTTCAAATCCAAACGGGTGAGCAAAATAGCCAAGGGATTGAACTAAGTGTAACAGGTGAAATTTTGCCGGGTTGGAATATTTTTGGTGGGTATGCTTATACAGATGCACGTATTACGGAGGATGCTACTTTTGAAGTTGGAAATCGTTTACCCAATACCGCTGACCATGCTTTCAACGTGTGGACAACCTACGAAATTCAACAAGGTAACTTACAAGGGTTAGGATTTGGTTTAGGTTTATTTTTTGTAGGCGATCGCGCTGGAGATTTGGATAATACTTATGATGTACCGAGTTATCTGCGGACTGATGCAGCGATTTTCTACAACAGAGAAAGGTTTAGAATCGGACTCAACTTCAAAAACTTATTTGACACAGAGTATTTTGAAAATACCTATTTTGGCGGTCGTGTTGGCTATGGACAGCCTTTTACAGTTCAAGGAACAGTTTCTTGGCAATTTTAAAAACAGAACTCAGGAGTCAGGACTCAGAATTCAGAATGATTCCTGAATTTTGACTCCTGAATTTTGACTCCTGAATTCTGATTCCTGAATTTTGACTCCTGAATTCTGAATTCTTCTTTTTAATCATTAATACAATCATGCGACATTTTCTCTGTTGGCTAATATTAGGCATCTTGGGATTTACTCTAGTTACAGCTTGCAATCATCACACATCTCAAAATATATCCTCTCCCCTAAAGCTACCAACCACAGAATGTCGCATGGTTAAACACACAATGGGGGAAACTTGTGTTCCCATTCACCCCCAGCGTGTTGTCACTTTATCTTCATGTACTTTAGGCAATGTCCTTGCACTTGGTATTCAACCTATCGGAACAACCAACGAAATTTACCAAGAGGAAAACTCTCTAACATCCGTTCAAAGTAAAACAGAAGAAATCAAACTAGTCGGAATTTCTCAACCAAATTTAGAAGCAACATTACTACTTAAACCAGATTTGATTGTCGGTGTAGATTGGTTCAAGCCAATTTATCCTCTACTATCTAAAATTGCCCCCACGGTACTGGGTAAAATTGATTATCCTAATTGGGAAGAGCATTTTAGTTTTGTGGCGGAAGCATTAGGAAAGCAAGAAGCTCAAAAAGCACTTTGGAATCGATACTATCAGCGAATGGAACAGTTAAAACTAGCATTAGGAACTCGCTATCAAAATAAAAAAATATCATTTATATATGTTTGGAATTCTCGAATATCAATTGACGCTACAAACTCATTCGCTGGGTCTATTCTTAGCGATGCTCTTTTGCAGCGTCCACCGTCACAAAATCTCGATTCACCTTATGGATCGTTTCCTGTTTCTTTAGAGGATTTAAAAAAAGTAGATGGTGATATTTTATTTGTAGCAAATTTTTCCAAAAATGGCAAAGGCTTTCCGGAAGAAATTAAACGAAATCCACTTTGGAAAAACCTCAAAGCTGTCAAAAACAATCATGTTTATCATGTTGATTTTAACTCGTGGGCTGGAACAAATATGCTTGCGATTGATGCCGTAATTGATGATTTATTTAAGTATTTAGTTAACACACCTTGAATTTATACTCAAACGCAAGCACATACTGTTCGTCTGTAAATTCTGCCATAGTTAATTTGATGAAAAAAGTCAGTCGTATAATAATCATATTTATACTTGCTAGCCTAATAACTTTTCTGTTTTCTGCCTGCAATCAAAAATTAACTAAAAATGCAATCAATTTCAATGAATTATCTCAGCCCACTGGCTGTAGGATAATTAAACATTTGATGGGAAAAACTTGCGTTCCTAAAAATCCTCAGCGGATTATCACGTTGCATTCAGCTACCTTGGGTAACTTACTTGCTCTTGGTGTTAAACCAATTGGAAGTACAACTGAATTTCAAAAAAGTGAGTTTCCTAAATATCTTAAAAGCAAGATGGATGGAATCGAATCTGTAGGTAGCGACGATCAGCCGAATCTAGAAAAAATATTGAAATTAAAACCGGATTTGATTATAAATTTGAGTGATAATACAAGTATTTATCCTCTACTTTCAAAAATTGCTCCAACTGTACAAACTAGTTGGGAAAGTCCTCGTCAGTGGGAAGAACATTTTAGCTTTGTCGCTAAAGTATTAGGGAGAGAAAACAGTTATCAAAAGGCGTGGAATCATTACGATCGCCGAATTCAAGAATTTCAAACTGCGTTGGGCGATCGCTATCAAAATCAAAAAATTTCTTATGTCTATCTTCCCAGTCTTAATCAACCGATATTGCTCAGCGAACTGAAAAATGTGTTCGCTGGCTCAATACTGAATGACGCTGGACTCCAACGCACGAAATTACAAGATGTTGTGACTCCAACCGGATATCTTTTCATTCCTGAAGAAGAACTATCGCAGATAGATGGTGATATTATATTTATAGGAATTTATAGAAATGACAAGAAAAATTATCTTCAAGAACTGAAACAAAAACCACTCTGGAAAACCCTCAAAGCTGTTCAACAAAATCATATTTATTTAGTAGACTTATCAATCTGGAGGGGATCGAATTTGATTGCTGCGGAAACTGTAATTGATGACCTGTTCAAATATCTAGTTAATACACCCTGAATCTATGCCAAAACACACTATATTCGTCTGTAAATCCTGTCACCGCTCATCTGAAGAACGGCCAGAAAATCCTCCTTTTGATGGCGATTTTTTACTTGACGAGGTAAACACTTTATGCAGTAAAAAATTTACCTCTGACGAAATTGAAATTCAGTCAGTTGCGTGTTTGTGGGCTTGCAGTCAAGGCTGTGTTGTAGCTGTATTGAGTGAGGAAAAACCCACCTATCTGTTTGTGAATCTTGGCTTAGAAAAAAGCGCAGCAGCGTTAGTAGAATTTATGCAACTGTATATCAAAAGCCGCAAGGGAGCCATAGCTTGGGAAAAGCTCCCTGAACTTTTACAGTCTGCTATTTTCGCGCAAATTCCACCTGTAAAATCATAGCTGTAAATTATTTGCAGTATGGCGATACTTTCTAGAGCGGGACGCTACGTATAGGTTGGTTTTCGGCAGGAGTACGCTAACGCACCTAGTAATAATTTCATTTATTTTGTTAGTAACCAAGCTTCTAAATCAGCCAAGCTAGTAAAATCTAACAATGCCTCGCTCAAATCTTCCAAAATAGGTAAAGATAAATCAAAAATTGAGGAACGCATTTCTTTTGGAAGTTTTCCAAACCGCTTAGTTAAGAGTCGGATAATTAGATTAGCAGCCTCTTCTTGTCGTCCTTCTTGTCGTCCTTCTTCCCTTCCTTCTTCCTTAATTTCGCGGTAAACCCTAGTTTCCTTGAGCGTGATTCCTAGCATAGACTCTACCTCTGTTCGGCTTAATTGTTCAAACCTGTACACCATTATCGTCGTGACTAACTCTATTATGACGCTAGTTGACGGTTGAGGTTGTTCGTGGCGCGATCGCTCCAGTAAATATCTAGCTTCTTGTGGTGCTTGTTCTTCTTCTACAGTGGTTAACACCATCAATGCTACCCATAGAGGTAATTGGCGAATATCGCCCAATTCATCCAAATAAACTCGATGTACTTGTTCGCCATTGAGCAATGAACGATGGGGATTAGTATCGCTTTGTTCAACACTCCGAGATGGATAAATTATCACTGCTTTCCAATCGCTGAATCTGTCACGATTGCGATAGAAATATAACGAAGATTCTGCAAATATTCTTTCGTAAAGTTGTTCATCTTTCTGAAACTGTACTTCACAGAAATATACAACTCCTACACCTTCGTTTTCTGGAGGAAGAAATACCCCATCAATTTCAAATTTGGGTTCTTTGACCGCTACCGAATCAAATCGGTAAGCATCCGCATTTGTCGGGGGATTTGTCAAAAGTTCAAATAGCAAAGTGGGGTATTGTTGAAAAAGTTTGTAGAAAATAGAGTCTCGCCGCATAAATAATTCTACCAAATTTACTTTTTCAACTCAATCATTTCACCCCCGATTGTACTTGCCATAAACCAGCATAAATGCCATTTTTATCCAACAATTCTTCATGGGTTCCCGATTCAACCAGCTTCCCAAATTCCATGACATAAATGCAATCGGCATTGCGGATAGTGGAAAGACGATGAGCGATCGCTATTGTAGTTCGATTGGCAGTAATCCGTTCTAAAGAACGCTGAATAGCAGCTTCCGTTTCATTATCCACCGCTGAGGTGGCTTCATCTAAAATTAGAATTGGTGGATTCTTCAAAATAGCCCTGGCGATGGCAATTCTTTGGCGTTGTCCACCAGATAATTTTTGTCCTCGTTCCCCGACTATTGTCTCATAACCTTCGGGTAGCCGCATAATAAAATCATGGGCTTCGGCAATTTTACCAGCAGCAATGATTTCTTCATCTCTAGCATCAAAAGTACCATAGGCGATATTTTCAGCAACGGTACCATGAAATAAGAATACATCCTGACTCACCAAGCCAATACTGCGACGCAAATCATCTAAATTTAATTCTTGAATATCAATACCATCAATAGTGATTCTTCCAGCAGAAATTTCATACAATCGCAATAATAATTTTACTAAAGTACTTTTACCAGAACCTGTAGAACCAACAATGGCGATCGTTTTACCTGCGGGTATATGTAAAGATAAATTTTTAATTACTGGCTCTCTATTAGCATAGGCAAAAGTGACTTCTTTGAAATCAATTTCACCGCGTGCTTGTTCAACTGGTAAAGATTCTTTTCCTGGAACGATATTGATGGGGGTATCTAATAAATTCATGATGCGATTAGTAGAAGCCATTGACCTTTGATATTTGTCAAATATTTCTCCTAATGTTACTAATGGCCACAACAATCTCTGTACTAAAACCAGTAAAACACTGTAATTACCAATAGATATCTTTCCATTGTATGTTGCCATACCTCCCCAAAATAATAAGGATGTAAACCCTATTAAAATTAGCATTCTAATTAAAGGAGTAAATGCGGCAGAAAGTTTAATTGCTTTGGTGTTACTTTTCCTATATGCTTCGCTTTCCCCAGCAAATCTAGCACTTTCATAAGCTTCAGCAGTGAAACTTTTAATTGTGGTAATTCCACTCAAATTATTTTCCAATCTTGAGTTGAGAAAACCTACTCTTTCTCGCACTTCGGCGTAACGTTCTTCTAACAGCTTTTGATAAGTAAAAGAACCCCAAAGAATAAAAGGCATGGGCAACAATGTTGCCAAAGTAATCGAAGGGGGTAAAATCCAGAAAGCACCACAAGTTAAAATAATAACTGAAGTAGTAATTTGGATAATTTCACTAGCTACAAAATTCAAAAAATCTTCCAATCTGTTGATATCATCATTCAAAATTGACATCAAACCGCCGATAGTACTTTCTTCAAAGTAAGCTGAATCTAATTGTTGTACGTGGTTATAAGTATCTACACGTAAATCATGCTGAATATTTTGGGCTAAATTACGCCATAGTCTAGTATATGCGTACTCAGAAGCTGATTCTAGTATCCAGATAATGATGGTAGCAATTGCAAGCAAGAAAAACTGCCAAATTATATCTTTGAAACCTAATTTAGCAATGAAGGAATTTTGCTGCTCTACGAGAATATCTACCGCAACACCAATTAACCACGGGGGTGCTAAATCTAAAATCGTATTGATGATACTAAATAATGTTGCCTGCCAAATTTGTAGGCGATATTGGCTGCCATAATTGAGCAAGCGTTTTAGAGGATAACCTGAATTTTTAGGCTTTTGAGATACTCTTGTCACAACTGTTTATTTTTTGTATTTAAATAATTTGATTAGACATTGCATAAGGAATTTTATTCGATTGGCTGATGATTTATTTTTCCTTTGCGTCCTATTGGTACACACATAGGAGTGCCCACAACAGGATCGAGAATGATACGACACTCCAATCCAAAAACCTCCTGAACCATTTCTTTAGTCATCACTAACTTTGGTTCGCCAGCAGCAAAAATGCGACCATCTTTCACAGCAACTAAATAATCTGCATAACGACATGCCTGATTTAAATCATGCAGCACCATTACAATTGTTCGTCCTTGAGTTTGGTTCAAATCATACAATAAATCCAAAATCTCTATTTGGTGCGCCAAATCCAAAAAAGTAGTCGGTTCATCTAAAAGTAAAATATCTGTATCTTGAGCCAGTGCCATAGCAATCCAAGCTCTTTGTCGTTGTCCACCAGACAAAGTATCTAATGCTCTATCTGCCAACTTCAATAAATCTGTAATCTCTAGCGCCTGTTGTACGATTTTTTCATCTTTTGCCGACCATTGTTGTAACCAATTTTGATAAGGATAACGTCCTTGTGCTACTAAATCTCGTACTGTTAATCCTTCTGGTGCTACTGGCCCTTGGGGCAAAATACCTAACTGTTGTGCTACTTCTTTGGTGGAAAGATTCAAAATAGAAGTCCCATCAAGATATACTATACCGCCACGGGGTTTGAGTAATCTTGCCAAGCCTCTTAACAAAGTTGATTTACCACAACCATTAGCACCAACTAAAGCACTAATTTGTCCGCCAGGAATTGCTAAATTTAAGTCACGGATAATCGTAGCGCCATCGTAAGCTAAAGACAAACTTTTGGTTGACAATCCTTTCATAAGAGGAACCATTTTGGATTTTAGATTTATAAAAACGTGATTTTTTAGTTAATAAAATATCCTTCTTACCCAGTCCCCAGTCCCTCATTTCTTCCGATTACGAATTAATAAATAGAGAAAATAAGGAGCGCCAATGGCAGCAGTTACTACCCCACAAGGAAGTTCGATAGGTGCAAACAACGTTCTGCCTAAGAAGTCTGCCATGACAACAATTACTCCTCCTAAAAGTGCGGAAGTAGGAATCAAGGCTTCGTGGGTTGTACCTACTAACTGTCGTCCTAAATGGGGTGCAATTAAACCCACAAAACCAATATTACCGGCGGTAGCGACTCCTGCACCTGCTAAGGCTACCCCCACCAGCACCAGTAAACCACGTTGCCATTCCACCCTACTACCTAGACTTTTGGCAACATCATCTCCCAAATTAAGAGCATTCAAATGTCTTGCTAATGTCAAAGCCATTGGGACAAAAATAACTAGCCAAGGTAATAGAGAAAATACTTGCTCATTCGTGCGCCCGTAGACACTTCCAGCTAACCAAACCAAAGCATTGCTAACATCAGAAATTTGGCCAAAGGTAATCATTAAGCTGGTTATGGCACTGGCGATCGCAGATAAACCCACACCCATTAAAATTAATAGAATCGGGGAACTACCGTTATTCCAAGCCAGCGAGTAAATCAAAACCGCCATCAGCAAAGCACCAGCAAAAGCCGATAGCGGCAAGGTGTAAATTGGTGCTGCCGGAAATAAAACAATTACGGTAACTGCCGCCAAACTCGCCCCGGCATTAATGCCAATAATACCGGGATCGGCCAATGGATTGCGTGTCAGCCCTTGAAAGATAGTCCCAGAAATTGCCAGCGCCACCCCCACCATCAAAGCTACAAGGGTACGGGGTAGACGCAAATTGTAAATCACGAATGCATGGTCTGGGTTTCCCGTATCGAAACCGAGTAAAGTTTTCACAATATCCCCAGGTGAAATCGGATATTCACCCCGCCCCAAATTCATCACCATTGCCACTACAATCGCTAGTGCCAAACATAGCACCATGATTGGTACGCGTCTGTCTATACGAAAGGATATCGCTTGGGAGCGAATGACTAGCCAATCAACTTTCATTTTTTCACCTTTGACTTAGCCAGGTAGACAAAAAAGGGCGCACCAACAAGTGCTGTCATCACACCTACAGGTAACTCCTGTGGTTTGAGCAACACACGAGCGCCAATATCTGCAACCAAAAGTAAAATAGCCCCCAAAACTGCACAATGAGGTAATATCCAACGGTAATCGGCTTTAATATAAAATCTCACTATATGGGGAACGACTAAACCAATAAAGCCGATTGGCCCTGCCAAGGCAACGGAACTTCCAGCCAGTAAAACTACGCTGATAGCAGTCATGATTTTGACCCAGGCTGTTTGTTGACCTAACCCTTTAGCTACATCTTCACCCAAACTCATAGTAGTAATTTGTCTGCCAAGGGCAAAAGCTACGATCAATCCAATGAGGACGAAGGGTAATGCTTGGAAAAACATATCCATATCCCGGCCAGCTAACGAACCAGCTAACCAAAATCTAATTTCTTCTAGGGTGCGTTGGCTGACAATTAGAGTAGCAGTGGTAACAGAAGAGATCAGAGCAGTTAAAGCCGCACCTGCTACCGTCAAATTTAACGGAGTAGCTCCTCCCCGCCCTAAAGAACCCAGAAAATAAACTAATATTGCCGTGGTTCCTGCCCCCAGAAATGCCACAATCGTGTAAACGTCTGGGGATGCGCTGCCAAATATAAAAGTTGCCACAACTACTGCTACTGCTGCACCCGACTCAATACCCAAAATTCCTGGATCTGCTAGAGGGTTGCGCGTTAAACCTTGCATTAACGCTCCGGACACTGCCAAGGCCGATCCT
Source organism: Nostoc sp. DedQUE12a (assembly GCA_034530795.1). Taxonomy (GTDB): domain Bacteria; phylum Cyanobacteriota; class Cyanobacteriia; order Cyanobacteriales; family Nostocaceae; genus Nostoc. The sequence goes on along the minus strand of JAVRCH010000169.1, from coordinate 6,726 downwards.
ACAAGAATAGCAATGAGCGATCGCGGTAATCTCACAGTCTGAATAATTAAGCGATCGTAGGAACCATCAAAGACTATAAAAGATGACAAAATCCGATCTATAGGTATTTCTGCTACACCTAACATCACACTGCACACCAAGCAAATTAGCAGCATACAAAGTCCCAAAACCAGACCAAAAAAACCCGACATTTGCCGCTTTTTCAATCCTTTTAATGACACTATGGTGGCTTTTATCATTATCCTGCCGTCAGTTGAAAATATTACGCTCTGATGGTGATGTGTTTTTTACAGCTATTTTCGGCTAATTAGGAAACTCCAAAAAATAAATTATCCAAATTTCTAAACTTCACTACGACTTTCCCTCCCCCTGCTCCCTGCCCCCTGCCCCCCTGCCTTTAAAACGATGGGATATTTTTTTATTTGGAAGTCCCTTAAACCGTCTGTAGGGACAGATGTACCCCTACAGCAAACTGCACTAGATGAAAAAGTCTGTAAATTCCCGCTTTCAATATTTAGCAGCTTTCTAGTCATTAAATTGATAATCTTTCTTGATAAATATATAGATTACACTATCATGCAACGATTTCCCCATTTTTAAAACGAAAAAGATAGCCAGAAAGTTTTGATATACTTTCTCAACAAACTGGTATTGTTTAGATGAACCGAAATCTAACTTGAAAAAGGGAGTGGGGAGATGTGGGGACAAATCAATTCAAAATTCTTGCATTCTTGCATTAAAGAACTTCTGCCTCCTGCCTCCTCTTTTCCCATGCCCCATTCCCAGTACGTTATACCTAACACATGGTGGTGTTAATGAGGTTTGATATTTTACCCAAAACTTACAGAAGAAAAGCAATACGCATTTTACCCTTAATACTCAGCCTAATAATGGTTTTGTTTATAGGTAGCCAGACTATAGCTACACCAACAAAATCCACAGAGATATTATGGGATACCTATGGAGTACCGCATATATACGGTAAAGATAACCAGAGTGCCTTTTATGCCTTTGGTTGGGCGCAAATGCAAAGTCATGGAGATTTGCTTTTGCGTCTTTATGGTCAGTCACGGGGACGTGCAGCTGAATATTGGGGGGAAGAATATCTAGACTCAGATCGTTGGGTGCTGAGTATGGGAGTACCAGAACGCGCTCGTGCTTGGTATCAAGCACAGAATCCAAGTTTTCGCAAGTATATAGATGCTTTTGCCGCTGGGATCAATGCTTATGCTTCCCAAAATCGAAACTCGATTGACGATGGCGTTGAAGTAGTGCTACCAGTCAAGGGTGAAGATGTCATGGCTCATTTACATCGGGTACTCAATTTCACCTTTGTGGTCGATCCAGGGCCAGTATTTGATTTGAGCAAAGAAAAATTGCAAGCAGGATCTAATGGTTGGGCGATCGCACCTTCGCATTCTGCTAGTGGGAAAGCAATGTTACTAGCCAATCCCCATCTACCTTGGTCGGATTTATTTTTGTGGTACGAAGCCCAAATCAAGGCACCGGGAATAGATGCTTATGGAGCGACACTTGTGGGTATTCCCGTATTGGCGATCGCTTTCAACAACAATTTAGGTTGGACTCACACCGTTAACACCTATGACGGTTGGGATTTGTATGAACTTAAACTGGCAAATAATGGCTACCTCTTTGATGGCACAGTTCGCAAATTCGTTTCCAAAACCTTGCCTTTGAAGGTGAAGCAGAAAGATGGCTCTTTACAAGAACAACCATTAGTAGTCAAGAGTTCCATCCACGGGCCTGTGGTAGTTGAGAAAGATAGTAAAGCCATAGCACTGAGAGTTGCCGGTCTTGACCGACCAGGTGTACTCCAACAGTGGTGGGATATGGCACGAGCAAAAAACCTCAACCAATTTGAAACCGCACTCAAACGCCTGCAACTATCGATGTTTACGGTGATGTATGCCGATAGAGAAGGACATATTATGCACCTATTCAACGGCCAAGTGCCGGTACGTCAACAAGGAGATTTTGCATATTGGCGAGGCGTGATTCCTGGGGATACATCTAAAACTTTATGGACAAAAATCCATCCATACCAGGATTTACCCCGCATAGTCGATCCTAAAAGTGGTTGGTTGCAAAATGCTAACGATCCACCTTGGACAACTACCTTCCCAACTGCGATTAAAGCAGATGATTACCCGGCTTACATGGCACCTCGTTTCATGGATTTCCGCTCGCAACGTTCTGTGAGGATGTTGGCTGAAGATGACAAAATCTCTTTTGATGAAATGATTGCATACAAGCACTCGACCCGCATGGAAATGGCCGATCGCCTTTTGGATGATTTAATTCCTGCTGCCCGCAAGTATGGTAAGGACTTAGGACAAAAAGCAGCTAATGTTCTAGAAACCTGGGATCGCCAAGCCAATGCAGATAGTCGAGGGGCGGTACTATTTGCCTTTTGGGTTCAAAAGCTTGACTTAGATAAGACATTTAGTCAACCTTGGAGTGAAAGTTCCCCACGTACCACACCCGATGGTTTAGCTAATCCAGAAAGTGCAGTTGCAACACTTGAAGCAGTGGCAGCAGAAATCGAAAAAACCTATGGAACTATAGATGTCGCATGGGGAGATGTTTTTCGACTACGTTATGGCAATGTAGATTTACCTGCCAATGGTGGTACAGATCCCCTGGGGATCTTCCGAAACTTGTATGCATCGCCGCAGGCGGATGGAAAATTCAAATCTGAAGGTGGCGATTCCTACGTTGCGGCAATTGAATTTTCTAACCCTGTACGAGCAATGGCACTCACCAGCTACGGCAATGCAACTCAACCGGGATCGCCACATATTGGCGATCAGTTAGACATGTTCGCCAAGAAAAAATTGCGTCCTGTGTGGCGCGATCGCTCTGATATCCTTGCTCATCTGGAAGCACGAAAAGTATTCTAGATCGAGATGGGGCATTGGAGGTAGGAGGCAGAAGCCAGGAGGCAGAACGCAGGAGGCAGAACGCAGGAGGCAGAAGTTCTTTAATGCAAGAATTTTGAATTGATTTGTCTCCCTTGTCTCCCTTGTCTCCCTTGTCTCCCTTGTCTCCCTTGTCTCCCTTGTCTCCCTTGTCCCCTACTCCCCATTTTCAACCCAGGTCTAAGGATGAAAGATCGACTGACCAAAAACCAAACTACTGAGCCAGAATTGTTTCCCAGCAACCCTATTCTTTTAGTACAAGATTTAGGGCGAAGAGTTGAGGAACGCTGGATTTGGAGTCACCTTAGTTTTCAAGTATTTCCAGGGGAGCGAATCGCCGTAATAGGTGCTTCTGGCTCTGGTAAAAGTTTACTCCTACGAGCATTAGCTGGCCTCGATCCCGTACAAGCAGGACAAATTATTTTTCAGGGACAGGCGATAAATTCCCACTTTATGCCCAGCTATCGTTCCCAAATTATCTATTTGCAACAACGCCCAGCCCTTTGGGAAGGAACTGTGGAGGAAAATCTCCAGCAAGTTTATCGATTAGCTGTTCACCGCCATCTAATTTACAACCGCGAGCTAATTTTAAACTATCTACATCTTTTGCATAAAACACCTGACTTTTTGCAGCGTCCGGTTAGCGCTCTTTCTGGTGGAGAAGCGCAGATAGTTGCTTTTTTGAGAGCTTTGCAACTCTCACCTTCGATACTGCTACTAGATGAACCTACTGCCTCACTAGATGCTGGAACTGCTCAAAGTTTAGAGGCTTTAGTTACAGCTTGGCAACACGAACACCCACAACGTGCATATCTCTGGACAAGTCATGACCCTAACCAATTGGAACGTATTACCAACCGTCAAATAACCTTAAAAGAGAAGTCAGAAGTCAGAATTCAGAATTCAGAATTCAGAATTTAATGAAGTAGGAGATTGACGCGCCACTGATATATTAGTGCTTTGTTAAAGGAAAGAGAGTGATGGAAACCAAGTATATCCAGATTAGTTATGGACAATTGTCTTTAGCAAGTTTGTTTATTCTAATCAATGTGGGGCTTTCTTTTGGTCTGCGGTTGGGGCTTGAACAAAGTCTAGCGATCGCTTCCTTACGGATGGTAGTGCAGCTGTTGATGGTGGGATACATATTGCAGTGGGTGTTCACTCTCAGCAACCCTGTGTTAATCATACTTTTAGCTTTGGGCATGACGGTTATTGCTGGTATATCCAGTGTTAATCGCACGCGTAGACGATTTACTAGTATTTATTGGAATAATTTTATTTCGCTTTTGAGTGGTTCGTTTTTAGTCACGGGAATAGTAGTTAGCGGTATTCTGCGCGTACAACCTTGGTACGAACCTCAGTATCTCATTCCCTTTTTGGGTATGGTGTTGGGTAATGCGCTCACGGGTACATCCTTGAGTTTAGATCGGTTTATGGAAGACTTGACCAATCGTCGGGGGGAAATAGAGGCGCTACTGAGTCTGGGTGCAACCCGTTGGGAAGCCGCGCATCAAACTATCAAAGAAGCCTTGAGAACAGGAATGATTCCGACTATTAATTCAATGATGGTGATGGGACTGGTTAGTTTACCAGGAATGATGACTGGTCAAATTCTCGCTGGGGCAAATCCTACTGATGCCATACGCTACCAAATTGTGATTATTTTTGCACAGGCATCAGGAACAGCGATCGCCATCATCGGCGTTATTATTTTAGCTTTCTTTGCTCTATTTAATCGCAATCATCAGTTGACAGCTTCGTTAATTCAGAAATCGCCAAACAAGGCAAAAGTAAAAATTTAAAACAGAATTCTGAATAGCCCTTGCTTGAAGCTGATATCATTACCTCTTTCCCCATCTAGTAAAATAACTTAGCAACTCAGCAAGGAAAGGTTCAGTATCATGCCTCAAGCTAGTATTGGGATTATTGGTGGCAGCGGTCTGTATAAAATGGATGCGCTCAAAGATATTGAAGAAGTGCAAGTTCAGACTCCCTTTGGTTCGCCATCTGATGCTTTGATTCTAGGAACTTTGGATGGGACGCGGGTAGCTTTTTTGGCGCGTCATGGCCGCAATCACACGCTTTTACCTTCTGAGTTACCGTTTCGCGCTAATATCTATGCGATGAAGCAATTGGGTGTGGAGTATTTAATTTCTGCTAGTGCTGTGGGTTCGTTGAAAGCAGAGGCGAAACCATTAGATATGGTGGTGCCAGATCAGTTTATTGACAGAACCAAAAATCGTATTTCAACGTTTTTTGGTGAAGGAATTGTGGCTCACATTGCCTTTGGCGATCCGATTTGCCAGAATTTAGCTGCCGTGTTGGCAGATGCGATCGCTTCTCTTAATTTACCAGAAGTCACTCTCCATCGCGGTGGTACTTATGTATGCATAGAAGGGCCGGCTTTTTCCACCAAAGCAGAATCAAATCTTTATCGCAGTTGGGGTGCAACAGTCATTGGAATGACGAATTTACCAGAGGCGAAGTTGGCTAGAGAAGCGGAAATCGCCTATGCAACTTTAGCATTGGTGACAGATTACGATTGTTGGCATCCAGACCATGACAGCGTGACGGTGGAGATGGTAATTGGCAATTTGCTGCGGAATGCGGTGAATGCTCAAAAGGTTATTCAAGAAACTGTGCGGCGATTAAGTGAAAATCCACCACCAAGTGAAGCGCATTCGGCTTTGAAATATGCGATTTTGACTCAATTGGATAAAGCACCAGCAGCAACGAAAGAAAAGTTAGGGTTATTGTTGCAGAAGTATTTGTAGTAAGGGACTGGGGACTGGGGATTAGGGATTGGGTGCCAAATTGAAAAAATTATAGAAAATTAGGTAATTAAACCACGTCTACTTTCAAACCCTAGTTTTTTCAAAATCCCTTCCCTGTTTCCTCTTGAAAAACTCCAGTTCTCAATTTGGAAGAAGTTTAAGTTATAGCAGTCGAAGCATAGTATAGGACATAAACTGATGATAAAACCTTGACACCAAAGGACTTTCATCCTGTTGCCTGTTGCCTATTACCTCTTGCCTGCTATAATTCCTCGATTGGTTGCTCCAGCATTTCGGGTGCTAAAGCTGGGTTAGCTTTGCGTTCTTCCGGTGATTGCTCGCGAATCACATCGTCCATTTTCGGAGGGTGTTTGATTTTGTCAAGTACCTCCGGACTTAATTGTGATGGATCGCCTTCTGGATTCATCTTTTCAGCTTGACTAGGAACTGTTTCCTTATTCATAGTTATTTCCCTAAACTCATACGCCAAGCTTAAATTTTTTAGTTGCAAGGCATACACTACCTTGGGGCTTAAATTGCTATTTATACTAATTGGCAATTAAGAGGATGTTTTAAATAATAAAGTCTAATTAATAACATTTGAAATTAAGTAGTTTCTGTAAATAACTCAACTACTTAAAACTTGTAAATTATTTTACATTGATATATTGTAATACAGTTAATTTACTTAATTAAACTCTTGTATATCGCCTTATATTTCAAAGATTGGATTTTAGCTTAGTATATTTATTTACTGATTTATGATTAGATACTTGAATGAGCTATTCGGGCAGGAATAGACAACACATGCTAGAATTATATCAGATTATGGCAATTATTCAAGAGCAATTTAGAATAATTTTGCGCTGTGTCGAGTAAAAAAGCTAAAATCTACGATTTTTGGAGATTTTTAGGTTATGACAACCTCACAGGAGAGGATTATCCCGACAGACTTGCGAAACGAAATGTCGCAGTCTTATCTGGAATACGCCATGAGCGTGATAGTGGGTCGG